>NZ_AZEF01000051.1 GCF_001434915.1 Liquorilactobacillus capillatus DSM 19910 | reverse complement strand
GACGAGTGATATGAAAAAAATAATAGTCGTTATGGGTGCTCCCTGTTCTGGAAAAACAACATATGTTTTAAGACATCTTACTAGTAATGATTTGCTTTATGATTTTGATAAATTAATGTATGCATTTACTAATACTAGAATGAGTAAAAACTTAATTTCATTTGTAATACAGCTGCGATTAGACATAATAAATGAATTTATCAGAAATAACAATTATACTCGTTTATTTTTAATAACAACAAAATTAACACCTATGATTCGCAACCAACTAAGATTTTTACCATATGAGTTAGTAGTTATGAAAACTAGTAAGGAAACTTGTTTGAAAAGGCTAAAAGAGGATACCAAGAGGCCTAATCATGAGCGATTAGAAAAAGTAATAATTAATTGGTTTAGTGATAAGAATAATCTTAATAAGAATGG
>NZ_AZEF01000003.1 GCF_001434915.1 Liquorilactobacillus capillatus DSM 19910 | reverse complement strand
TTCCGCCAGTCGCCTGCTTGAAACTGCACTCTCTCCACGTAGTTACGATAGTACAGTTTCAAGCAGGCGACTGGCTACAAAGGATATAAAGAAAAAGTAAGCGTGAGTAAGATAAAAAGAAGATAAGAAAAGATAGTAAGTAAAAGTGAGAAAGAGAGAAATAGAGTTCAAGGTCAGAAGATTAGATTCAAGAGAAGAGTCAAGATCAAGAGCAGGTTCAAGGTCAAGTTCAAAAGAAAGTTCAAGAGCAGATAGATAAAAAATATAGGTAGGTGTTTAAGTTGATTATTGGGTTAACAGCAAAAAGACAGATAGTGTTAGAAATAATAGATAGATTGGGAATTGCAAATATAGAGCAGATTGTTAGTTTGACAGGTTCAAAAAAAACGACAGCATATTATGCAGTAAAAGAGTTAAAAAAGAACGGTTTAGTTACGGAGTTTAAAAATATCAGACAGGCGGTTTTTTTAATCACTAAAGCTGGCAGTGAGTTTGTCGGAGAATTAAATTTTGGTTTTTCAAGAGATAATAAAGCGCCGAATTTTGCAATTTTTAGACATAGTATGTTGGTAAATGAGAGCATGATTTTTTATAAGGAGCATTTGAAAGAAGTCAGTTTCGAGACGGAACGGGAATTGTTAGTGAATGAAGTTAGTGACATTGGACAGGATAGAAGAGAATTAAAAAATTTGCCTGATTTTGTAATAGATACAGAAGAAACAAGACAGGCAGTAGAAGTTGAATTAACAAGAAAGACCCCCGCGCGGATAAAGAAGAAGTTGCTTAATTATAAAAAAATGATTGAGGCAGGACAGTACACGCATATTATTTATTTATATCAATCGTTGAATGTACGCCGATTAGTCGCAAAATGTGCGGCAGAGGTGGGAATAGCGGTTACTTTTGGAAACCTTGATGAGATGTTGGGGGGGAGTGAAAATGTTTGATTACCCAGATAATGACAACCAAAAAGGCGGCAACGGACAAAGTAATACAGATCGTGAAATTGGAATCTTTGCAGGTGTTTTGATAGGTGGCATTGTACTATTAATCGCGCTAGGGCTGTTTTTACCCGCTTTAATCGTTAGTTTTTTGGTTGGAGGGCTTGCAGTCGCTTTAAAAAAAATGAAGTGGCTGCCATTAGTTAGTGGAATTAGTCTAATTGTATTTGTTTTACTGTTGATGAAGTTTAAAGTCACGGCATTATTTCAGTTTTTGGGTATTTACAAAAATATGTTCCCTGCAAAATTAATGCAGATAGTGGAGAACGTTTTTAACCATGGAAAGTCTTTTGAAATCACGTGGCAAAGCTATGTATTGGAAATCGTGTTAGGCATTGCAGTAGCTTTTATCGTTGCGCTAGTAATTAATAAACTACAGGTAAATTACTTCGTTAAAACGAAAGAGGATAGCCAAAGTAAATTTTTGAAATCTAGTCAATTTCAAAAAATTTTTAATAAGCGCGAAAGTATAACGAATAAACAGCAAGAAAAATGGAGAAAGAGCGAAAAGAAGAACGATATTTATTTTGGAATTGATATAAAAGGTAATGCTGTAGAATTACCCCTAAAACAGTTGTTTACGCATGAATTAATACAAGGTACAACGGGTTCAGGTAAAACAGTAGCTATGTTGGCACAAGCAGAAGCATGTATGAAAGTTGGTTTGCCTGTAATTTATGTGGAAGCCAAAGGCGACCCACAAATTGAACATGATTTAGGAAAGTTGGCCAAAAAATACGGGCGGAAATTTAAAGTTTTTTCGGATAACACAGAAACGACATATAACCCGATTAAAAATGGTGCGCCGTCAGGGGTTGAAGAAAGATTAATGAGCGTTTTCGACTGGAGCGAGCCATTTTATAAAAATGTTAGTGATAACATGTTGCTAAAAGTTATTAAATTTATGGACGCTTACCAAATAAAGCGCGATTTACCAACGTTATTAGAGTATCTAAACTTTGATAATATTTGGAAAACGCTAAAATCAGATAGTACGAAGCGTGAAATAACTGTTAAGCAAAAAGTTAAACCAAAAGGCGGAAAAACAGGAGATACAGGGCTTGTAGGAGCTGAAAAGAAAGAAGAAGTAAAATACGTTGATAAAAAGGTAGTTGTTTATGATCTAAGCGAAAAAGCGAGAGAGTATACAAAACTATTTTTTGAAAAAGAAAATTTTGATGATGAAGATTTTAAAGAGTTTAAAGAAAATCAATCAAACGTCATGAAAAATATTTATGGACTGAAAGTCCAAATAGAGTTACTGGTTATATCTGATTTAGGGTATAAATTGAGTGAGACAGAAAATAGTATTGATATGACAAGGTTCTTAGATACAAGTGATGTGATTTTATTTAGCTTCAATAGCAATAATTATGGTTCATTAATACCAAAATTAGGGCGTTTCGTGGTTAGTGATGTAGCAACCGCAGTTACGCAAAAGTTTAATAAGGGCGATTTTAAAGGTGCGGTAGGCTTTTTTGACGAGTGGGGCAGTTATGCCAACGATAAGATTATAGATGTGCTTGCAAAGGCACGTAGCGCTAAGTTTGGGGCGGTTCTAGGTGTTCAGTCCATGGAAGATTTAAACACCAATGGTCCGGGCTTAGACAAACGAATAAGAGACAATGTAAATACATTTATGCTAGGGCGTTCAAATGACCCTGAAAGTGCTGATTATGTTGCGAATTTAGTCGGAACTTATGAGGATCTCGACAAAACAATCATGACCGAAGATAAAGGGGGCATATTTGCCCGCATTGATACCAAAGCGGCACGAGGTACGGTCAGAAGTGTAAACAAATTTGTGGTTAAGCCTGATAGTATCAAGCGTTTAGAAGACCATTCATTTTATTTAATTACCAAAGGGGCAAAGAGTGAAGAAGAGTACGCCCGCAAAGTATATACACGCAATACAATGCAAGGAGTTTAAAGCTTTTAGTTGGCAAGCCAACTAACCCACCCAAGCAAAAACCCGCTACGGCGGACTAACAAAAAATACCTCCAACGGAACGACCATTGTCGCACAACAAGTTGTGCACGGTACGCCCCGAAAGGAGGTATTTTTTTATGATTGATGTAATTTTAATTTTAGCGTTGCTTCTGCTTATCATCATAGCACTTAAGAAGTAGCGGGCAAGGCGTTAGCGCTGGCACGCTAACGCTTTTTGCTTTTCCCGCCCCGTTTTTGCAAGCAAAAACAAAACAACTTTATAAGCAGATTATAGCATAGCTAAATTGAAAAGTCGTGAATGCTGCTAGAAGAAAAACAAGCACTAAAGCGATTAGATTTTTTCCTTTAGCACTTTATTTTTTAAGTTCTTTTTTCTTCAATAACCGTGGACTATCTTCGCCCTTTGTAGCATACAGCTACATTTAAACGCCACAAGGGGCGTAAAATTTTTGTAGGCAAAGCCTAAACACAAAATTTTTACTACGGCATACCCTTGTGGCGTTTGCACTACGCTGTTCTTGCTAGTCAGGCGAAGATAGCACACTGAAGAAAAAAGAACATGTCTTAAAAATAGAAAGGTGGTAGAACTGAAAAAATCTAATAAGTGCTTTTTAAAACCGGCTCAGAAAAGCATCTAAAGAAAAAAGGGTGTGGGTCAAAATACAAGAAACAAATAACTTAAATAGCTTCAAAGTCCCTTTTAGAGAGGGTTTGGTTGCAGAATAATAAGAAAAGTTATATTTTAATTATAAATAATTCCTTAAGGGGTTATTTTACAAATGAAACACAAATTTTTTTAATCTGTAATGTTCCATGTGGAACATTGGCGTTAAAATATAGTCAGAAAGGAGGTTGAACATGGAAGAGAAATGGTTAACTTTTCGAGAAGCTAGTCAGCTAATCGGGAAAAACCCGCATTATCTAAGTACGTTGTTTCGAATACACCCAGAATATTTTGAAGGAGTTGAGGTAAAAAAGATTGGTGCGACAAGAACAAAGGTAATTAACAAAGATCAGTTGGAAAAAGTGGAATTACAAGTAAAAAAAATTGGCGCTCTAAGAAAAAGTGAAGTTTTCCTTAGAGTTAAGCACAAGAAAAACAGTCTTGTGCAACGCCTCTTAACATTTTATCCGAAAGCGGAGAATATTTGAATATCATTTGTTAATACTTTTAGGAAAAGAGGCGAGAATCATAAAAAAGTGGCTTGAAAAAATTAAGGCAATGTCTAATCAAGTAAAGGAAAATCAGGAGAAGAAAAAAATACCTGAAATTCCTGCTCAAAAATCGTATAAAGTCTTTAAAATTGCGCTTTGGGTGGTAATTGTAATTGTCTTCTTAATAGCTTTAATGGCAGTTATCAGACAGGCGCGAACAATCGCGCGTGAACGTGCGCTAGAAACGCAAGTGCAAACCATGAATAAGCAAGTAAGAAAGCTGAAAGAAGAAAGCAAGCAAACGGGAAATATAGACGTTTTCGGACGTTACTTCGTACAAGCCTATTACGACACTAATCAAAGCGGAGACGACTACAAAAAGAGCTTAAGCAAGTATTTAGCGAGTGGCGTAGAAACGCCAACGATAGATAATGCGAAAGGTACAAAAACACCTGCGTCAGTGATGTTGTGGTCGCAAGATACGCAAGACAAAACAACTAAACTAGCTTATTTGGTTAATTACAATTACGCCTCAAAGGACAACAAGGACAAAACAAGCGGGGCTGAAATTATCCATTTCGAAGTTGAGAACAGGAATAGCAAGTATAGCGTGGTTTCAGTACCATACACGCAATATGTACCGAACTTTAAGACGACAAACGCCAAGAAAGCAACAAATAACTTAGACGGAAAAGAACAAGTATCAGCAACAATTAAAGAGAACGTACAAGATTGGTTAGATAAGACGTTCTTACCAAAATATATCAATTCAAAAGATATAACAGACGTGCAATATATCATGAAAAACCCTGCTTTATTAGGTGGGTCACAGCAGTATAAAGACATTAATGAAGTTGATGTGTACAAGGACGGCAACGACTTAATAGCTAAAGTAACGGCAGACGTTGAGGACACAACAACACAGATCGACAGCACGCAAGAAATGACATTGAAGTTAAGAAAAGACGGTGGCAACAAGTTTTATGTAGAAAGCTTGAAGCACACGTTAGGAAAATAAAAGGGGAGAAAACACATGAAAAAATTTTTAAAAAAGGCAGACCATTTATTTGACGTAGCCTACAAAACAGCGGCGGCAAGTGCGGTAACTTTGGGAGCAACAACGCCAGTTTTTGCGGCAGATAGTTCATTACCAACAGGAAGCGGAATAACCGACTGGATCAAAACCATTGCAGGAAACTTAGTAATCATTTATTTAATCGTTCAAGTATTCAGAGGTATTTTTACACAACGTTGGGGCATGGTTATTGGGAGTTTATTAGGAGCCGCATTATTAATTTGGATAATCAACTTTACTGATAGTTTTATCGGAGCATTAAAGGCACTTGTACAACTTTTCCAAGGATAGAGAGTGAGGAGTATGAGCGAAAAACAGACGAAAGAGCAAGTTTATAACTACAGAAAAATATTTAAAAAGCCGATTGTCATTTATCGCTTAAACGACCAGATTAAGTTACCCGTGGGAGTTGAAATTAGGAGGGTGGCAATCGCAATTGTAATCGGGTTGTTATTGTGGTTGCTAAAAGTTGTTTTACTGGACTATATCACGTTTGGGCTAATCAATAAGCAATTTATTCTATTGATTTATTTCTTAGTTCCAATGTGGTTTGGTAGTGGGTTTTTGAGTGAAGAACGCGCCGCGTTCAATGGTAAAAATGTTTTTGCATTTACGAAAGATTTATTAGTTTTTTGGTGGACGGTTAAACGCCCACGCAAAAGGTTTAATGATGAACGCTCGATACCATATCAAGAAGAAAAAGTTAGTTTTAATGAATCGAAATTAGCAATCATGAAAGAAAGGGGGGCAGGGAATGCAAAACCTAAAAAAGCCGTTCAAAACGATATTAAAGAACATGCTGCTAACGAACACGGGGCAAGTGTGGGCGTACTACAGAATACCGAGCCGAACAATCAGTGAAAACAACGCCGAGGAGATCGAGAGCTATAAAAGAACGTTGGTACAAATGTTGTGGGAGCTGAAAACTTATTATGAAATCGACTTGCAGTTATTGCCCGAAGATATGCGCTTAAATGAGCGTTTTAAGCAGTTAGAGAAAGACTTTAGCAGTGAAACAGGCAAGATAGGCGAACGCTACGACGAGCGCGCAATGTACGTTTTAGGGCAGGAATTAGGCGAAGTTACAAGATACGGCTTCACGGTCGGCGTGAAGCTACACAATACCGCGTATTTAAGGCAAGATACCTTAAAAGAATCGTTTAAAACGGCATTTGATAGCGTCACAATGCAGGCTTTAAGTTACTTAGGGTTAAGCGTAGCTGATACAAAGAAAGCCTTTGAGCCGTACGAAGTAAGCGAAAAAGAAGTATTTGACGGGTTATCAGTTCTAAAAGGCGAGCGCTTGACGGATAAACAACTTTACCGCAACACAACCGAACCATTTAGGCGAGGAATTGCAGGGGCGGAAGTACCCGCAAACTTGCAAACAACTAATACCACAATCGACCCAGTGACGCATACAGGTTTTTTAAGGCTTACAAATGAGTATGGCGAAAGTTGTATCGCGTTAATGCCAATCACGAACACAGAAGTAAATATGACCTATGCAGAAATATTTAGGGTGGTTCAAAAAATGCCGTTTCCTGTGGAGTTCAAAGTTAAGGCGTTGCAGATGAAACCAAGTTCAGCAGTTCGGAAAACGCAGTTTACCGCACGCCGTTTCAAGGAAACCGACAAGGATATGTATGCCAACGAAGATAGCGACAGTATTATTTTGCAAGGGAAGCCACTATTAAACGACTTGCGAAATGACATTGAGAACAAAAAAACACCGTTTTATAAGTGGCTAGGGGTTTTTGTGGTTAGCGGAAAAGACAAAACCCAGTGTCAAAATAGGTGTAATGCACTTAAAAGCTATATGGCTAATTATCACGTTGAATTAACGCGACCATTAGCCGATCAGATTAACTTGTTCTACACGCTGTTAAACGGCAACTCAATACAGTTTGAGCGCTACTGGTTGCAGTATACAAAGGATAGTGGAATCGCAGAATTATTATTTGGGCTAACAAGTAACTTAGGCTCAAACATTGGTTTCTATCTCGGAAGAGTAACACACGGAACAGCGCCAGATACAAATACGGCTATTCAAAACAGCCGTGACATTGTTTTATATCATCCAATGATTGCCAATGAGGGTATTGTCGGAGCAATGACGGATAGTCCGCATTGTCTGATTTCGGGAGAAACTGGAAAAGGGAAGTCATTTTTAGCGAAGCTTTTAATGTTTTATATGACGTTCCTTGATGTTCAAATTTTAATGACCGACCCGAAAAATGAAAATCATGCATGGTTTGAAGAAGCGGTCAAAGACCCTGAAATACGAAAAGATTACCCGTATTTTATCGACTTAATGAAGACTTTTCATTATGTAACGCTTGACCCAAACGACAAAAATAATTACGGCGTACTTGACCCGTTGAGCTTTTTAAACGGCGCACAGGCAAAAGATACCGCCGTAGCATTGATTGAACAAGTGTATAACCTAAAGGGCAAAGATGACGTAAAACGCGAGATTTTGGAAGACTTAGACATGTTAATCGAGCGCAAGCAAAAAGGCGAAAAAGTCGGCTTAATGGACTTAATCGAGATGTTAAAAACAAGCAAGGTTAAAAACATTGCCGAAGCGGGCGGGTTAATCGGTCAGTTAGTAAAAAACTCAATTTTGCAGTTAGCTTTTTCAGACGGAACAAGCCGCGGTTTAAACATTGATTACAAGCACACGATTTTAAGTATTCAAGGTTTGGACTTGCCAGAGGCGGGTACAAAGTTTGAGGAAATGAACGACAGCGACCGTAAGGCGCTAGCGGTAATGATACCGTTGGCAAAGTTCTGTCAGTATTTCGGACAACGTGACCGCAAGCAAAAGACCTCAATTATCTTTGATGAAGCGTGGACGTTGACCGCAACCCGTGGCGGTAAGCGATTAGTTAAAGAGTTACGGCGTGCCGGACGAAGCTATAACAATCAATTAATCATGATTACACAATCGGTTAAAGACGCGCAGAGCGAGGACGACCGCGGAAACTTTGGAGCATGTTTTGCATTTGACGAGAGATCAGAGCGAGAAGATATTTTGAAGTTTATGGACTTGCCTGTAACTAAGGAAAATAAAGAGCTTTTGGCAGATATGAAAAAGGGGCAATGCTTGTTTAGAGATTTTTATGGACGAGTAGACGCGTTAAGTGTTGATTGTGTCTTTCCTGAATGGCTAAGAGCATTTAAGACAGTTGATAAAAGCCATAGTGCCAAGGCAGAAAGGGAGTTTGTCTAATGGTTAAATGGAAGTTTTTAATTATCGGAGCAGTAGTAAGCCTTGTTGGTTTAATGATAGAAGTTGTAAACGTGGCAAGTATCTTAAGTAGTTCAGGTAGTTCAAACGTGTTAGCAATTACAGGGCTTGTGATTGCGGCAATTGGAATACTTGCAGGAAGAGAGGCGTTTGCATGAAAAAGAAAGAGGGAGTATTAATATTAGCGATATTAGGAATAACGCTAATATTAACGGCATGTAGCCAAAGAAAAACAACGGCAGACTATAAAGAAATGGTATCGCAGGTTTTGAAGATTGATAAAGCGGACACACAAAGGGTAGACCCCGGAGTACCATACGGACACCCGAAAGCAACCGTTTATCATGACGAAAACAATAAAAACACTTATTATGTACAGGTCACTGATAGTGAAACCTATACAGGTTTTTACAAAAAGGTTGGTAATGGTAGTTGGAAACAATTAACTAATAACGACCAAGCCGCAAAGGTATTACAAATGAAAAAGGTTTATGTACACAAAGGTACAAGCTAAGGGGGCAAACACATGAAAATAAAAAAGCTAGTCCCCATAGTTTTAATTGCATTAGGTTTCTTGTTTATCGGAAGTACAGCGGTTCACGCGGATAATGGTTTAGATAGCGTGAAAAAGGCGGCTACCGAGTTAGCTAAACAAGCCGCAAAAAAATATAGCGAAGAAAATTATTACACCGCACAGGACGTTAAACAAGGCGGCGTGACCTTAAATAGTGAACGTTATCCAATCGATCAGTATAAAGGGTATGCCGATTTAAACACCACAACGCACCCCGTTAAAGACATGATTAGAGGGGTAGGAAATACCTTTTTCTATATCAATAAATTAATTTGGCAGGGGTTTGATAAGGTAATAAACCTATTATCAACAACGGACGTTTTAAACGGGAAAATCGATCAGATAAATAGCGCGGCGGCAAGCATTTGGCAAACCTTAATTGATAACTTCTTAGCGCTGATTTTGGTAATCGTGGCGATTGTGGCAGGTTATACATTCGCTTTAAAAAATGATTTGGTCGGTGGTTTTGCCATGATTGGTAAAACGGCATTAGTTTTTGTGCTTTGCAGTGTGTTTTTAGTATTTGGCACAAGTCTAATGAAAGGCGTTAATACGATTAGTGGCGGACTGCAGGGCAGCTTTTTAAAAGCGGGGTTAGTTTTTGACGGTAGCTCACAGAATATTGATTCTAACCAACCAGAAGCAGGCACAACCGCGGTATTACGCAATACGTATTTTGATACGGCGGTTTATCGTCCTTACTTATTGATGAACTACGGCACGACTGATGAAAAGACAATAACCAAGAATAATAGCGATAGGATAGATAATCTTTTAAAACAGAAAAAAGATAGTGGTTCAGACAAGATTGTTAAAGATGAAAATAAAAAGCTAAACAATAAGTACATGCAAGACGGAGACGAGGGTATTAATACCAAGCTTGCAGTAGGGCTAATAGCCCCCATGATTACCCTAGGCTTAGGCATTCCGTTACTGTTAATATCATTGTTTAACTTGATAATTCAGATTGGTATTTTAGCCTTATTGTTGTTAGTGCCGTTGTCGTTTTTCGTGTCACTGTTACCGTGGTTTGGGAACAGTGGTTATAAGAACCTCGCAAGAATTATTGGGCTATTCTTTTTCAAGGCATTTACAGCAATGTTTATTATGTTTTTACTGCTGATAATTCAAATCGTAGACAGCTTTATTAGTCCTAATTCAGTTGGTGGCTATATCGCAAATTCGGCATTATTGATAATTGTAGCGTTTCTAATGATCTTAAAGCGTGATTGGATAATATCAACGGTTACAGGCGGAAGAGTGGCAACCGTAGGCGCAGGAAGCAATAACATTAGACAAATGGCAGGTGCGGCAAGTCGAAAGATTGAGCGGCGCACAAACCATAGAAGCGAGCAACCGCGACCAAATAAGCCAGATAAAAGCGACCGCGAGTCTAACGAACCACAGGGACGACAAGAACAACAGCCGTATGGTAGTAAAAAAGCGACCCCAAATGCACGCGAAGAATCAGGACGTAAAACAGAACCACAGCAAAAACAACAGAAACCCAAAGCAGACGCACGGGCAGAATCAGAGCAAAAGACCAAGCCAAAGCGTGAGAATGAGCCACAGGCAAAAGAATCACAGACAAAAGAAAACCCAAGAGGCGGCGAGCAACAGGGCGAGCAAAAAGCCGCGGAAGAAAGAAAAAGTAGTTACGGAAACGAAGAACCTAAAACCAACGAGCAGAGCAACGCACGCGAGAACTCGGAACAACGAGCGGCACACGGAGCAAACGCAGAAAGTAAACAAGGCAATGCACGCGAGGAATCAGGACGTAAGACTAGTAAGGAACGACCGTTAGGAGCTGATTAGGTGGAAAATGTGATAAAGAAAAAAGCAAAACACAGCTTAATATTTATCTTTTTACCGTTGATCCTAATTGCTTTTCTTTTGGTTGGCACGGCTTTAATGGTTTCGTTGAGCGGTGGCGGAATTGGAACGACAGAAACAACGTCAACAAACACCCTAGCAACGGGAAGCTCGAAAGGTTTATCAGCTAAAACGTTGCGGTTTAAAGATCAGATTAAAGCTGAAATGGATAAACAAAATGTACCAGATTCATGGTTAGGCGTTTTGTTGGCGCATGTGGAAGTTGAAACACACGGAAACGCGGAGCAGTACCCCGATATATTCCAAGCAAGCGAGAGTGTGAAAGGCGCAAACGTCACGAATGCTTTAACGACAGAGCAAAGTATTCATTACGGGGTACTAGCTTTTAAGAATCAATTAGCGAGCGTTAAGAGCATAACAGGACATGACCCAAGCCCGACAAACGAGGGAGACGTTAACATAACCTCGGTTTTGTATAATGCTCCCGCGTTTGGTCCGTGGTTGAAGAAAAACCACGGCGGGCAATGGTCCGAGGCGGCGAATGATGATTTTTACAAGAACGTATTACCAAGTTATGGTGCAGGTTCGGGCGATAGTAGTTACTGGAAGAAGATTTTACAGTATTACGACCCAAGCACAGGACAGAATACTAGCGGCGGTACAGTTACAGTAAGCGGCAAGTCACACAGTTACTATAATGCAGTGATTACCGAAGCTAAGAAGTACGAGGGTAACCCGTACGTGTGGGGCGGGTCAAACCCAACAACGGGCTTCGATTGTTCAGGGTTAGTACAGTGGAGCTTCAAGAAAGCGGGCATAAGTTTACCGCGAACAAGTCAGCAACAATGGCAAGAAGTGACGGAGATTTCAGAGAGCCAAGCCCAAGCAGGCGACCTAGTATTTTTTGAAGGAACGGACAGCCAAGGCGGAATGACGCACGTTGGTATTTATCTAGGAAATGGAAAAATGTTTGACGCACAAGACAACGGGGTCAAAGTTGATGACGTTGCCGCGTGGCAAAAGCTTTATAAGACACATTTCGGCAAACTCAAAGGGGCAAATTAACCAGGATAAAAAGACCAGGACAAAAAAGACCAGGTAAAAGGGGTGAGAAGATGAAAAAGAACAGAATACCACTAATTTTAGTAGCTGTATTCATTGGCTTGTTATTGGTGTCAAACTGGCAAACAGGGCAAGCCTTAAAGCGTGAAAGAGGGAGAAATCAAGACATATCAAGACAGCTAAAAAAACAAGAGGTAACGATTGCGAACGCAAAAGAAAGTTCAGTGACCGACAGCAAAAGCAGTAGCACAGTTGAAAAGTCACTTACAACTAATAACACAAAAGATATTAGTAGCAACCTCGCAGCATTTTTACAGAATCTATATGCTTCCAAAAATAAGAACTTACAAGAACGATATAAAAAGATTTCGCCGTTTCTAACAGGCGACGCAGTGAATCAATTAAAGCCAAGTGGTGCAGATAACAGCGACAGCCAAGACGACGGCTACACACCAACAACAATTAGAGATATAGAAACCTTTAATAGTGGCGATAGCAAGAATCAAGAGGCGGTCACATTCTATAAAATGGAGAACAAGGTAGGTGATACTACAAAAGAAGTTAATATGGTAATGAGAACGAAGTTAGTCAAGAGCGGTCAAGAGTGGTTAATTAGCAAGATTGAATACAATACAGGTTATGAGCCACACGGGAGTAATTAGATAAGGGGGTAAAAATGAAAAAAACAGTATATAGGCAAATGTTAGTTTTGTTTACTCTTTTTGAGACCCTAGTATATTTCGGCTTGCTGTTAGGTGGAGTAACCGAGATTGCAAACTTCTTTGAAGTGAACAACACACATTTTTTGCAGACTGGGTTAAAGATTTGGGCTCAAATAGTCTTTTTTATATCAGTAGCTGAAACTTTTTATAAAACTAAGGGGAAAGACCCATTCTATTATCAAGCGGTAAATCTGTTTAGCAACATAAAGAAGAATCTATATAGTGGGTTATCGATTCCTATACTCGTTGTAGGAGCATTTGAAAATAAAGGGTTGTTTTTAATGCTATTGATCATCTTCTTATTCAAAAAAATAAGTAAATTTGAAATTGAAAAAGATACTTTTCAGGAGGAAAATTTTAATGAAAAAAACAGTTAGTGTAGCGTCAGCAACTTTAGCAGGGCTTTTAGTTTTTGGAACGGCAGGAACAACGATTGCGAGCGCCGATCAAGTATCGTCAGCCCAGACAACAACAGCATTAGACCCAACAAATACCACGACAGGTGATACAAGTACGACAGTAACAGACCCAACAAGCACAAGCAATCAAGCGAGTGACACGGCTTCAAGTAGTGATACAAGTTCAAGTGAAAGCAATGGTACTGGAAGTAGCGCTATAGTACCGGCAGACCCGACAACACCAACGGGCGATACAACGGGTAGTAGTTCAAGTAGTAGCAGTACAAGCGATAACGACAGTAGCGCAAGCACTACCACACCAGTAAACCCAACTAACCCGACAGGCAATACAAGCGATACAACGTCAGCAAATAGCAGTACAAGCAGTAGTGACACAAGCAGTACAGGAAGTGACACGGTAACCCCTGTAAACCCTGTTAATACAACGGGTTCGAGTGATACAAGTAGTAAGGCAAGTGACACAACATCAGCCAAAAAAGCGACACAGAAGAGCAGTACAAGTAAGACCCAAGCAAGCTCAACCGTGACAGAAAATTCAAGCACAACGAAACAAACAGCCGCAACAACACCAGTAGACCCAAGCGCAAGTAGTACCAATAATTCAAGTGCGACAAGTTCAAGCGCGGCAAGTTCAAGTACAACAGCGGCTACCACACAAAACGCAAAAGCAGGACAGCCACAGGCAGTCCAGGAGAGTAGCGTAAAAGCGCAAAAAACAGACGTAAGAGCGACTTTGCCACAAACTGGCGATGATAATACTAAAAGTATGAGCATGAGCGTAGCAGGGGCAATATTGATCGCTGTAACGGGGTTAATCGCAGGAGCGCAAAAGATTGGTGGAATCAAGAAATTATTCAATAGATAAAAAAGAAGAGTAGCCCACTAAGGGCTATTTTTTTTGCTATAATAAAGCTGTACTGCAAAAGAGGGGTGTATTGTATTGGCTAAAAGGTGGTTATCGGTGCCAGAAATCGCGGAAGAACTAGGGGTAAACCGACAACGCGTGTATCGCTATATTAGTAAGTGCCGTATTGATTACGATAAAAAGCTAAAGAACGTGAATTACTACGGAGAGCCTACTATCAAGCGGATTAGAGAGCATTTTGTTGCGATAGCGCGTGTCAGTGATACAGGAGCAAAAAGCGCTAGTGACACAGGAAAAACAGAAAAAACGGTGCAAACACCTGATATAGAGCCAAAAAAGGGCGATACAAAAAGTCGTGTGTCAGTACAGGAAAATGATACAGCGATACAGGATAGTGACATAGAAGAAGATAGTAAAAGCCTTACATATAAAGGGGTTAAGGGGGATAGTGTCGCAGCACAAGCAGTACTGGAAGACTACCGCCAACAATTCGAGGTATTAAAACAACAATTAGCGCAAAAGGATAAACAACTCGAAACGAAAGACAAACAAATGAGCGAGAAAGACGAGCAATTAAGCAAGGTTTATAAATTGCTCGATCAACAACAACAATTAGAACTAGGAACACAAAAGAGATTAAAAGCATTGGAAACAGGAAACGATTTAAGCACGGATAAACCGGAAGAAGTAGAAAAGGTTAGGAACGAGCCTAAAACATCAGAAACGGCAAAAAAACGGCACTGGTGGCAAAGACGATAAATAAGGTATAATGAAAAAGTTGCCTATCCAATCTGCAACGGTTGGGAGGTGTTCCAAAATGTTTTCACATCTTTTTGCCCCACTTGCGGTTGCGCTAATAACAGCGTGGTTTACGGACTGGCTAAAACGGAAACACCGTAAGTAAAATGAAATAGGCGACATTTAGCCCACCTAAAAAGCCCCTAACAGTCGTAACCTGTTAGGGGCTTTGGTGTTCAAAATGTTCACATCTTTTTGCAGGTTCATTATAACATGAAACAAAAAAAGAGTGCAAAGAAGTATTATTAAAACTAAAGGTACAGAATATACAACCTAGTTGATTAGGTTAGGACATGTGAAACTTTTATTTCTTATACCTGAAATTCATAGAATACGCAATCATCTGTTCCATTATTATCGAAACTTGTTAGTTCAGTCCTTCCAATATATGAAAAACCATTTTTCTCATATAATTTACGAGCTGGAATATTATTTACAAAGGTATCAAGCCTTATTGAAGCCATATTATTCTCAGCTGCGTATTTTTTTATAAACATTATCATATAACTCGCAATACCCTTTTTCGGTTTTTTAGGGTGTGAAATTAATGTGTGCACAATCAAGTTACCCTGTTTAGAATTTTTTTCAGACTTTAACCATTCTAATTTTTGGTAAGCTTTATCTGATTCGTGATTAAGTATCATAGAACCAACCACAATATCTTGTTCATCAAGGCAAATGAAAAATTCTTTTTTTGAAATTGCATTTAATGCATCGGAAAAGTTTGGATATACATTAGGAATCCAAGATGTTTGTTGAATGTTAATAAGTGGAAGTGAGTCATTGTAAAAAGTTTGGATGCTTTCGACATCACTTTGAATAGCACGTCTAACTGTATATGTCATGTTACCTTCTCCTAATCTGTAGGGTATTATTAAATTTCAAAGTAGTATAGATTATTATAATGTCTATTCGGTAATAACACTATGGTTAGTTGATTTTCAAATGTTTTATAAATGGTATAGATTGTGCATTTCTAAAAAAATGCGTGTGTGTAAACGGAACTTAAAGGCTTGCGGCGAGTTTGTGATTGGGGGTCAATGCACAAGGGCGCGTGAAGCACTGGTATAGTTGTTAGTGTTGATAAGGTAGGTTATGTAAACTGGGAAAGGTATAGCGACTTTAATAATAATCTTATAAATAAAACTAAATAGCTTTGTGTAATCTTTTTAATGACCAACGTAATAGTAATGGTGCTAATAACGTGGCAATGACGATTGTAAAGATGATATCTACATACAAAGACTTATCCAGTAAATGTGCGTTAAAGCCGATTTGAGCTGTGATTAAAGCCATTTCACCACGTGCAATCATACCTGTTCCCACGACTCGTCCACTATTTCTATCAAAACCAGCTAATATCGAACCTAGTTCGCCCCCCAACCATTTAGTTAAAATAGCAAGAATGGTCATAATGGTGATGAAGGGTAAAGAAGTGAGAAAATTATTAAACGAAACACTTAGCCCAATACTAACAAAGAAGACAGGAACAAAAAGTGTATTACTGATTGGTTCGATATTAGTATCAACAATTTTTTTGGTAGGTGTTTGCCCAACGGCTATACCTGCGAAAAAAGCTCCGATTGCTCCAGACAAGCCAACTAATTCAGCTAGATACGCCATTGATAAACAGATAATCATAGCGGAGATAGTGTTGCTAGTAGGAATTAATAACTTATTACTTAAATACATGATTGCTGGTGCGATCCAACGAACAAGGAGGAAAACTCCAGCAAAGAAAAGCCCTTGGAAAACCAGTTGGGCCAAAATGTTATTTGAGTTACCATGGCCAGTTACGCCACTACTACCAATGAGAGTTATCATTAAACTCAGCAGTAAAACACCTAAAATATCATCAGCAACAGCTGCTCCAAGAACAGTTGCTCCCTCTTTACCGTTTAGAGCTTTAAATTCACGCAATACAACTACAGAAATACTGACAGAAGTAGCGGAGAAAACAACACCTATGAACAAAGCTTCTTGAAAATGGTAGCCAAACCATAAACTGGCTGAACCCATAGCAATTACGGGTAATAAAACACCAGATACTGCGACTAATAAAGCTGGTTTGAAATATTTTTTAAGTTGTTGTATATCGCTTTCTATGCCTGCCATAAACATCAGCAAGATTACACCAATTTCAGCAAATTGTTCTATTAGTTCTGTTGAACGGATAAGATTTAAAACTCCGGGCCCAATTATTATACCAATTAAAAGTTGACCTAAAACTGCAGGAATCCCAGCTCTTGCAGCTAAGTGCCCAGCGAGAGTGGTAGCTATCAAAATAACAACTAGTGAACCAATAAAAGACATTAAATACACTCCATTCAAATCGGAAAAGTAAAGTAGTTTATAAACAGTTATTATTAATATTAACATTTTGCTTTCTTTCCTACGAACTAAAAGAATGAACTACTGCAACTCTTTTGCAATTAAAATAGAGTTATTTCGAGTATGAAAATAGTGATAATCTAAATATATTGAAAGATAGTAACTGAATTTTGAGGAAGCTGTGCTAGAAAAAATTAGAAATTGTGATTTAGTTTAAAAACACTATTAATTCAGTGCTGAGAGACGTGTTCTAAGCGTTTTTTAAAATATTAAGCGGATAGTTAACTGTTATATTGGTTGCTGTGTCGGCATTTAGACTTGTTTTTTTTATTTATGTAGGGTATTCTTAAAGAGATAAAAATTGAATACATATAAGAAAGGCATTAGTGTTTTTTGGACAAACAAAAAACGCTAGCTCGAAATTCGACTGGTAATCGAATCTTGAGAGCCTTAATTGATGAGAACGCATCAATTAAAACTATAGCTCTAGCGCTAAAGGTTATCTTTATTATACAAGCTAACAAGCTTGTCCGCAAGATAAGCGGCAGTAATAGAATAACTGAAAAAGGCTAGAAGTTCAAGATTTAATGATGAAATTAGACCCGTCAATTAAGGTAAACGCCTTGGTTGACGGTTTTTTAATGCAAAAAAAAGTCAATCTGCAGGGGGTAACTGTAATGAAAATTACTTAAAAAGCGGAAGTTACACCGCTTGAACAAATAGTAAACGTGGGTTACGTGTTTCGTTATTGCAAGTAATCTAAGGTCAACGGGTAAATGTTGCAAGCCTGTACTGGTAAAGATCAGAAGTCTAAACTACGCACGAAGAAGAGTAGAGCGTAGCAGGATAAAAAGCAATGGTAGTGCATGCACTTATTATGGCTGAACTTCGCCGAAAGATACGACTGGAGTTGTCACTAACAGGAAGATTGACGTAACAAGTAGTGTTG
The DNA here is from genome assembly GCF_001434915.1 of Liquorilactobacillus capillatus DSM 19910. GTDB lineage: Bacteria > Bacillota > Bacilli > Lactobacillales > Lactobacillaceae > Liquorilactobacillus > Liquorilactobacillus capillatus. Next base: position 628 of record NZ_AZEF01000003.1, on the reverse strand, counting down.
TGCGTGAGTGAATCAAGAAAGTTAGTTAGTTACTCGTAAGCGGTCGATTGGACTAAAGTGAACCTTGATAGGGAGCTTAGCAAACAGAGAGCCGAAAGGTCAACACGCGGGGCAAGGTAGGAGCGTGGAAAAAGCTAAGTGGGTAACTGAAATGTTATCCAAGTTAATAACGTGCTAAAACGATCGGGCTATACTGCGACGTTGATAATCGTCACAAGTTTTGGTAAAAGACTTTCTATACATTCAGATAGGGAAAGTCTGCCTTCCTCCTGAACTACCAGCTCAATTGATAGCTCATCAAAACATAAAACACAAGAGAGATTACATATTTTTTTAAGAGATAAATACTAAAATTGATGTTAAATAGCAACCCTAAAAATAGAAAATTGGAAGTTCTGAAAGAACTGAAATTTTTTGTTTTTGGGGTTTAGATGAACGGTTTCTAAGTTCATCAGGGCTTGACCTTGAACTCTATTTTTTGATTTTTTGTGGAATTTATTTTATAATTTAGTTGAATTTTGGATGATGTACCTTTCAAAAACTCACGCTAAATTTTCCTTTATTTCTAAGATTTCCGCCAGTCGCCTGCTTGAAACTGCACTCTCTCCACGTAGTTACGATAGTACAG
>NZ_AZEF01000050.1 GCF_001434915.1 Liquorilactobacillus capillatus DSM 19910 | reverse complement strand
TCGCTAGTACTTGTTGACCCTGACTGACTGGCACTTGTTGAAGCCGATTCACTAGTGCTTGTCGATTCAGACTCACTGGCACTTGTTGAAGCCGATTCACTAGTACTTGTTGAAACCGATTCGCTAGCACTCGTTGAAACTGACTCACTAGTACTTGTTGACCCTGACTGACTGGCACTTGTTGAAGCCGATTCACTAGTACTTGTTGAAGCCGACTCGCTAGTACTTGTTGACCCTGACTGACTGGCACTTGTTGAGGCTGACTCGCTCGTACTTGTTGACCCTGATTGGCTGGCACTCGTTGAAGCCGATTCACTAGTACTTGTCGATCCTGACTGACTCGCACTCGTCGAAGCCGACTCGCTAGTACTTGTTGACCCTGACTGACTGGCACTTGTTGAGGCTGACTCACTAGTACTTGTTGACCCTGACTGACTGGCACTTGTTGAAGCCGACTCGCTAGTACTTGTTGACCCTGACTGACTGGCACTTGTTGAGGCTGACTCACTAGTACTTGTTGAGCCTGATTCACTTGCACTCGTTGAAACTGACTCACTAGTACTTGTTGACCCTGACTGACTGGCACTTGTTGAAGCCGATTCACTAGTACTTGTTGAGCCTGATTCACTGGCACTTGTTGAGGCTGACTCACTAGTACTCGTTGAGCCTGACTGACTCGCACTCGTCGAAGACGATTCACTCACACTTGTTGAGGCTGACTCACTAGTACTTGTTGACCCAGACTGACTGGCACTTGTT
>NZ_AZEF01000049.1:659-1572 GCF_001434915.1 Liquorilactobacillus capillatus DSM 19910 | reverse complement strand
TAGAGCATCTGACTTTTAATCAGAGGGTCGACAGTTCGAGCCTGTCACGACTCATTAGTCAATTTAAAGTTGACAGTAACATACATATATGGTAGTATAATTAAGTCGTTTGTAAGAGCAAATGAAAGTTTGCCGACTTAGCTCAGTTGGTAGAGCATCTGATTTGTAATCAGAGGGTCGGGCGTTCGAATCGTCTAGTCGGCACCATATTATGCGGAAGTAGTTCAGTGGTAGAACATCACCTTGCCAAGGTGGGGGTCGCGGGTTCGAATCCCGTCTTCCGCTTGTCAGAGTTTTGCCGGGGTGGCGGAACTGGCAGACGCACAGGACTTAAAATCCTGCGGTAAGTGATTACCGTACCGGTTCGATTCCGGTCCTCGGCATTTTCATTTATATATTGCACCCATAGCGCAATTGGATAGAGTGTCTGACTACGAATCAGAAGGTTGTAGGTTCGACTCCTACTGGGTGCATATTTCATCGGGAAGTAGCTCAGCTTGGTAGAGCACCTGGTTTGGGACCAGGGGGTCGCAGGTTCGAATCCTGTCTTCCCGATAGGATGAGAAAACATCTTTTTATTTTTAAATAAATCAAATCGCGGTGTAGCTCAGCTGGCTAGAGCGTCCGGTTCATACCCGGGAGGTCGGGGGTTCGATCCCCTTTGCCGCGATAAGTCATTTGTATAGAGCTTGGACCTTTAGCTCAGTTGGTTAGAGCAGACGGCTCATAACCGTCCGGTCGTAGGTTCGAGTCCTACAAGGTCCATTATACTAAAATATTGTATAATGCATGTTAGGTATAATTGGCGCTTTAAATTATGGAGGATTACCCAAGTCTGGCTGAAGGGAACGGTCTTGAAAACCGTCAGGTGGGTAAAACCACGCAAGAGTTCGAATCTCTTATCCTCCTTTTT
>NZ_AZEF01000049.1:0-565 GCF_001434915.1 Liquorilactobacillus capillatus DSM 19910 | reverse complement strand
GGTAGAGCAATGGATTGAAGCTCCATGTGTCGGCAGTTCGATTCTGTCCCGCGCCATAAAAATTATGCGGGTGTAGTTTAGTGGTAAAACCACAGCCTTCCAAGCTGTTGTCGCGAGTTCGATTCTCGTCACCCGCTTATATATAGTAATCTATAACATGGAGAAGTACTCAAGTGGCTGAAGAGGCGCCCCTGCTAAGGGTGTAGGTCGCGAAAGCGGCGCGAGGGTTCAAATCCCTCCTTCTCCGTTTTTTGACCCGTTGGTCAAGTGGTTAAGACACCGCCCTTTCACGGCGGTAACATGGGTTCAAATCCCGTACGGGTCACTTTAATAATTATCGCGGGATGGAGCAGTCTGGTAGCTCGTCGGGCTCATAACCCGAAGGTCGGAGGTTCAAATCCTTCTCCCGCAATTATGGTCCTATGGTGTAGGGGTTTATCACGCCTGCCTGTCACGCAGGAGATCGCCGGTTCAAATCCGGCTAGGACCGTAACTTTTAAATATTATTTTTGTGGGTCAAAGTCAAATCGTATTGATGGAGATCTTGGCATCACCTTTGGGTGGT
>NZ_AZEF01000048.1 GCF_001434915.1 Liquorilactobacillus capillatus DSM 19910 | reverse complement strand
GAGAGTGTCAAATTTTATGTGTAAATAGAAAAGCCTCTCGTCCTTTTTTTAAAACATAGATTCTAATGTGTCTTCAACCATGTTGAATCCCTTATGCACCCGCTGATCAAACTTGTCATTGTAATCCAGAATAACCGTCATCAAGGTTCTTTCTAAGGATTCCTCATTTGGAAACTGTTCACGTTTTTTAGTCTGCCGCTTGAATTTTTTATTAAATGATTCAATTAGGTTTGTGCTGTAAATACTAGCCCGAATAGCTGCTGGGAAATCAAAACACGTCAATAATTTCTGATTTTCTAATAACCCTTGGGTAACTTTAGGATATCGTTTGCGCCAGCGATTGATAAAGTTAGCTAGGCTGTGCTCTGCCGCCTGTTTATCAGATGATTGATGGATTAATTTAAAATCACCTAAGACTTCTTTACGGTCTTTCACACGAATACGATGCGAGATATTACGACTTACATGAACGAGACATTGTTGAATAACGGCTTCGGGGTAATATTTGCCAACCGCAGACGCCAATCCAACTAAGCCATCGGCCACAAAAAGTAAATTCTGTTGCACCCCTCGTTGTTTCAGATCAGCCAATACCTCTGTCCAAATTGCACCAGATTCAGTAGGCGCTATTTTGTATGATAAGACTTCTTTATGCCCATTAGGCTGTATACCGATCGCAATGTGGACTGCTTCTTTTGCGACGGTGTCGCGTCTTAACGGCAGATAAGTGGCATCCAGATAGATAACCGCATATTTTTCTGACAATGTTCTACTTTTGAAAGCTTCAACTTGTTCATTAACGACTTTAGTTAAGTTAGAAACTGTTTGCGGTGTGTAATAAGCACCATACATTTTTTCCATGAGATCGGAGATTTCATGGGTAGTAATGCCTTTTTGATAAAGCTGGATGACCGTCTGTTCCAGTTGGTCTGTTTGGCGCTGATAAGCAGGTAAGGTGTGGTTAATAAATTCGCCATTACGATCACGTGGAACCGTGAGATTCAACTCGCCATATTTAGTTTTGAAGGTTCTTAAGTAGTTGCCATTGCGTGAATTACCAGAGTTAAATCCAGCTCTATCATAGCGTTCATAGCCTAAAAAGGCGGAAAGCTCATTTTGAAGTAATTCATTAACGGCAATTTCTAGGTGATCTTTAAAAATGAGGTCTAAATCTTGATTCTGAGCTAGTGCTGTGACAATTTCTTTGGTAAACTGATTCATGGGGAAGCCTCCTGTGATGTTTGTTTAGACGCTAACTATCATAAGGGAGAGGCTTCCCTTTTTCAATTCCCAATAATTCATTTACACATAATTATTTAAACACTC
>NZ_AZEF01000047.1 GCF_001434915.1 Liquorilactobacillus capillatus DSM 19910 | reverse complement strand
ATACTTCTTTCGGTCCCATTACCATATGAATGACCAGGCATACCACTTAATACTGGACTAGATACTTGACTAAATGCTTTTATATCATGTTTCAACTGCGCGTATCGTTTTAATATACTACGAATATGTTTTATTTCTTGTTTCATAGGAATCACCTTTCGTGTGATCCTAGATATATGTATAAGGAGGGCGGGCATTTCAGCCCGCCTAACGTAAAACAAAGATTAACGAACAAAAAGCGCTTTGAC
>NZ_AZEF01000046.1 GCF_001434915.1 Liquorilactobacillus capillatus DSM 19910 | reverse complement strand
AATGAGTCGTGACAGGCTCGAACTGTCGACCCTCTGATTAAAAGTCAGATGCTCTACCGACTGAGCTAACGACTCAATGGAGGATACAGGGCTCGAACCTGTGACCCTCTGCTTGTAAGGCAGACGCTCTCCCAACTGAGCTAATCCTCCATTGTGCACGGCAACGTCCTACCCTCGCAGGGGGCGATCCCCCAACTACTATCGGCGTT
>NZ_AZEF01000045.1:850-2702 GCF_001434915.1 Liquorilactobacillus capillatus DSM 19910 | reverse complement strand
TGGATATATTCAAAGACTGCATCATAATCAATAATTCCACTCTCTAAACGTGTAATGGTACACTCTCCAGCTCTTTGCATACTGCGATAATCAATACCATCACGCTTTATTTTGCTGTCTAAGCCGTATTTAGTACCAACCCATGAGTGACTATCACAATAAAAATGACCGTCACCAGTCGGAATTATCCAACTAACCGCGGTCAAATCATTACTTTTTGATAAATCAACACCAATATAAATATCACGATTATTCAAATTAATGCTTTCAGTCTTGCCAGCACTCCAATCATCTGCGCTTACATAACTATCCTCGCTGGCTTGTAGCCACATATTGAAGTTCTTAACTAGAATTGGGATCATATTATTTTGCTTAATCGCTAAATCTACATCAGCTTTTATTTTTTCAGTCATTTTCTTTTTAACTTTTGGCTCACTAAACAATGGATTAGCCTTTACCCAATTATCCTGGTCGTATACTTCTTCTCTATCATCTAGTTCCCAAATAGCTATAAAATACCTGTCTGCCTCTGCTTTGCCATTTAAAACATCATTAAGCATTTCATATTCTGCGTGCATTGGAACATTCAAATTAAGCCCTGATGTTGAAATAACTGCAAGTAAAGAATTATCTTCTTGTGCTTGCCCTGATTTTAAAACGTTATATACTTTTCGATCCTTGGCTTCGTGCCATTCATCAAGAACAATTGTAGTTCCTGCAAAACCATCAAGCGTACTAGTATCACTGGCCAATGCAAGTGCCTTACTGCCACTTTCCACATCTTCAATTTCTTGCTTTTGCACCTTAACTCTTTGTCGCATATATTTAGACTTTTTACGAACTTGGTTTAAACCACTTGAAAGCATATTGTAACCTAGCTTTGCTTGTTTTAAGCCGTTGGAAACAAATAGGACTTGTCTATTCATTGCAGGGCTTTTTTCTCTTAGTAAACCATTAGCAGCAATCCCGCTAGCTAGATAAGTTTTACCATTTTTCCTGGCCATTGAAATAAAAGCACGATCATATCGCCTGAATCCTGTATCTTTTTCTTTCCAGCCGTATAATTCTGATATTATCCATTCTTGAAATGGCTGCATATCCAACTTACTACCGTCCGTTTTTGGCAGGCTCTCGATAAATTTAACAGCTTTTGTAGCTTCTTCTTCATCATAGTAGTAATTAAATTCATCTGTCTTAGACCGCTCTAAATCACGCTTAAAACGTTCGCAAGCTAGCCTAATCTTCTTACCAACTAGAATATTACCAACAAGCACTTCATCAACGTATTTAATCATGATAGCATCGCTTCATATTCATCTTTTGGTTTATCAGACTTGGCTTTATGCAATTCCATTCTTGACCGACTAGATATAGTCATTCCTAAATCATTGGCGATGGCTTTCATATCTTTAATAGCTGTACTCATAATTTCAATGTATGGATTTTTCTTCTTTGACCCATTACTTTTATTGGTTATTACTAAACCATGCTTTGTAATGTCTGTATTGCATGTCTGAACAACTGAATATAGTTTGCAGTAAGTAGCTAATAAACTTCTATCAAGCTCTGATACGGGCGTATTTTGCTTTAAATAAGGCACTATCCTATTCCATTCTGTTAAGGCTCTGCCGCTCAACCAATCAGGCGCATTATTATCAAGTTCGGGATACTCAAATAAAGACTTTTCCATATCCTTACGTTGCTCAATTTCTTCATTGGTTAGATGCTTACTCATATCCGCAAGTTGTTTCACCTTTCTACCCATGCAATCAGCTCCTTTCGCTTTAAATTTATCTACAAGAAAAGCCGTTACCATTTCTAGCAACGACTACTCCCACATATATCTGAAATC
>NZ_AZEF01000045.1:0-760 GCF_001434915.1 Liquorilactobacillus capillatus DSM 19910 | reverse complement strand
AGTCATTGACACATAGCCCCCTTATTGTTGATATACCAACGTTTCTAAGGCTTTTGACTTCGCTTTTTTCGTTCATTTCGTGTTTTTGCATTGTGATGAACGTTACATAATGCTTGTAAATTGCTTTCATCTAATCGTCTTGACCAATTATCCTTAACTTCCTGTACGTGATCGACAACATCAGCTTTTCTTATTACTCCATCTTCATAACATTTCACACAAATTGGATTATTTTCCAAAAATCGCCTGCTTAATCTTCGCCATGCTGCAGAATGATAGAATTGTTGCCTCTTAGACTCGGCACTATCATATGTTCTTGTATAATATACTTGCTTGTTATAATTTTGCTTATGCTTACTACAATACCTTTCATTGAATGGTACTAATTCTCTACAACCTGCATGATTACATTGTTTAACTGGCTTCATTTAAAGCCACTAACTTTATGCAACGTTATCACATCAAAACCATTGATATCACTATCGCTATCAATAGTAACAATCTGATACTCCTTATCGTTTATTCTAGCTATATATTGTTCATCAAGAACATCATTATGCCTTATCACAATAACTTTGCTTGTTGTTCTTTGTATTCCTAGTAAGTTTATTGATTGATTCGTTGACAATGTATAATCACCACACCATAACTTGAACAGTGATACAAACTCTTGCTTATAGTCGCCTGTATTATCGTCCTCAACTGACTTAATCGATCCAAACTCAACTCTTTGTTTTAATCTCGATATATCATAGTTCAG
>NZ_AZEF01000044.1 GCF_001434915.1 Liquorilactobacillus capillatus DSM 19910 | reverse complement strand
AGTTAAAACAATCAAAATACAACCTTGCACAATATGCAACGGTTAAACAAGTTTCTACTGGTTCGGGTCATTATCCAATTGCAACAAGTCAGCAAACCGCAGTTTTAGCAACTAAGGAAGAACTTGCAGATATTGCGGATGTTGACGCAAATATGTTTGCTGATGTTCCCTTTGATGTAAAAACACGTGCTGGCAAGATTGCACTATCTAATGAAGTTGTCGAAGATGCAGAAGTTGATATTGTTGGTGAAGTTAAAAACCAGTTACAACAGTTAGTTGATAATACTGATAATTCTCAAATTATGACACTGCTTACTGGTTCAAACTTTGCTAAGGCAACCGCAACGGGTGTAGATGATTTGAAGAAAGTCTTTAATGTAACCTTAGACCCAGCATTAGATAAGATGTTCATTGTGAACCAATCAGGATTTAATTACCTCGATACCTTGAAAGATTCCGAGGGTCGTTACCTCTTACAACCAAATCCAACTGCACCAAGTGGCTTTACTTTGTTAGGCGCACCAGTAGCGTTAATTAGTGATAAGGTGCTTGCTAACAATTCAGATGGTTCATTCCCTGTACTTTGTGGGGATATTAGCCAAGCGGTAGCAGTATTTAGACGTAACCAGGTAACTGCACAATGGGATAAATTCGATCAATTCAGTCAAGGCCTATCCGTTATCGTTCGGAACGATTACGAAGTAATTTCTAAAGATGCAGTAATAAATATTTCACTTAGTGCACCAGCAAAATAAGGTTAAGAAGTAGCGTAACGATTCACGACGGTATTAAAGGAATTTCGTGTACGCTAAAATGGAGGACATTTTATAAATAACGATTCGTTATGGTATTAAAGGGGTGGCTTAATTTTGAGCCACCCCATACATATTCGGGGGTTGTCCAATTTTGGACTAATCTCTAGGGCTAAGTATGGTTTTGCTGAGAATGTTGATTTTACGAGTTTATCGGAAAAATCCGAAAAACCTTTTGGAGATCGTCCTCGAATTTACCATGTTATGGACTAACCTCTAGGACTAAGTATCAAATTGATACTTTGTTTAATAACCAAACCCAACAGGTCCCAAAGGAAGTGATTATATGACAATAACGCCAGCAGATATTAAAGCAAGTCTTAGAATAGATGTTTCAGATGATGATGCTATGATTCAACAATATATTGATAGTGCTGCAAACTATATTCAAACAGCGGTATCGGCAACAGAAGAACAGCTTAATGATTATAACCAATACTGGTTTGCAGTAAGTTTATTAACTCAATTTTGGTATCAGAATAGAGCAATAGATATGAAAAACACACCATATCAAGTAGTGTCAATGATTCAACAGTTAAGAGGACTTATAAGTTGATATAAAGGCGTTTTTTGCCTTTA
>NZ_AZEF01000043.1 GCF_001434915.1 Liquorilactobacillus capillatus DSM 19910 | reverse complement strand
ACAACCAAGACCACAAGCACAACACAAGATCCGTTTTTAGATGCGTTGGTAAGTTTGTCGAGTGACAATACAAATACATTTGTAAGTGCCAGCGTACTAAAAAATTCCGACATATTCGCAGCAATTAATATCATTGCGAGTGATATTGCAAGTAATCCAATCTTATGTGGTACTGATGCAATAGATAAGATGATTAACTCAAAGCCAAACAGTATTATGGACGGTTATCACTTTAAATATGCTTTGGCGGTAAATATGTTGCTGAATGGTAATTCATTTGCACAGATTTTACCAGGCAACCAACTTAAATTCATACCCAATAACAAAATGGTTGTTGAACAAGATGATGTGAGTGGAGTTTTAACATACACTTACTCACCTGATGGACGAACTAAGCAGCAGATTGCGCCTGTCAGCATACTTCATTTCAAGTATTTCACTAGAGATGGAGTTACTGGTATTAGTCCATTGTATTCATTAAAAGATGAACAAAATATTCAGTCCGCTGGAAATAAATTGTTGACTGGTTTCTTTAATCAGGGAGTTCATGGCACAACAATTGTGAAAGTCCACCAATCAGATTTGGGGAAAGATGCTAAGGAAAACATTAGGAAGAAATTTGATGAAGCGACAACAGGAAATAACTCACTTAATTCCGTTGTGGTTGATGATGGTATGGACGTTTCAAATTTACAAATTAATACTGATGTTTTAAAACTGGTCAACTCTAATGACTGGACAACTAGACAAATTGCTAAGGCATTTCAGTTACCAGTTGAACGGTTAGGCTTAGAGAATGAGCACTCAAACACCGAGCAAAGTAATATTCAATATCTTAAAGGTACTTTGCAGCATTATTTTGATTGCTTTACAAGTGAGTTAGCTTTCAAGTTAGATAAAACATTTAACTTCAATACCGATAAATTGCTTAGTTTAGACCCGCAAGACCAACAAACAATGGCCGCTGCTGGTTATTCTGGTGGAGTTTTAACTAGAAATGAGGCACGAGATAAACTAGACCTTCCAGCAACAGACGATGGCAATATATTTGTAAATATTAATAAGAATGGGGCTGCTGACGAGTGATATGAAAAAAATAATAGTCGTTATGGGTGCTCCCTGTTCTGGAAAAA
>NZ_AZEF01000042.1:76716-118029 GCF_001434915.1 Liquorilactobacillus capillatus DSM 19910 | reverse complement strand
TTACAAAAAAATCTGGCATTGATGATTTCCATCAATACCAGAAAGTTTAGACCCATATTTTTTAGCCAGGTACTCTTTTGAAGCTTGTTAGTTACTACTAAAGTGTAACTGATATTTTTATTTAGTTATACGTATTGCTGTTCTTAGTCGGTAAAAGTTTGGTTTTCAACATCCTGTAAAAACTGTTTCAAATGAGCAAAATAAACAGGAGCATTATCAATCATGTGATGGTGTCCACCGTTAGGAGTTGTTGCCAAGCGAGCATGTGGAATTACTTGGGCCATTCTTTTAGCTGTTGCAAGTGGCATAGTTTCGTGTTCACCATAAGTGATCAATGTTGGCATATTAATTTTATGGATGTCTTCACGACGATCCCACCCCTGCATTTTACCAGTAACAACAAATTCGTTATCGCCTTGGAAATAGTTGTAAACAGGAGTAGCCATAGTATCGATCAGATGCGAAATTGCTGGCGGCTGTTTCCGATCAACGTATCCACGGTTCAATGTATCGATCAGTTTTTGATAACGTTCATTGGCATAATCATTCTTGGCTTCACAATCTTTCATAAAGGCAAGATCGTCAGCTGAAAATTCTTTTTCGCGAATAGCATTAACATTAGCAACATATTCTTCAATATTATCTGTCATGCTGGAGATGATGATTCCTTTAAGATGATCAGGATACTTAAGTGCATATTCCTGTGTTAAGATTCCGCCCCATGACTGACCGATAAGGTAGAAGTTGTCTAGGCCGAGTTTCTGGCGTACTTCTTCAACTTCGTCAATAAAATAATCCATATTTAAAAACTTGTCGATATTTTCTTGTTTCGTAAAATCAGGCTGGTCTGAATACCAAGAGCCTAGTTGATCATACATTGAGACTTGGACACCGAGATCTGCAAGTTTTTCTGCAAAATTCTCGTAGTATTCATGATTTCCTCCAGGACCACCATGCAGACAAAGTAGTTGGATATCGCCTTGTCCCTCTGTATGTGTCCATAAATGATAGCCATTATCTAAAGTGAGAATGGTTGTACCTTGCTTCATAATTAAACACCTAGTTTCTTTAAAGATAATTTTATAATAGCACTTTAAGTGCATTAAACGGAATAAATATAGTAAAGAATAATAAAATTACTACAGTTCAGCAAAATTTAGTTTTAGATAACTAGCGCCAAGACTGATGGAGTAAGCCAAATCTTCATTTCCACGGACAGTCATTCCCATATCAGTTGCATAAATTACGAGTCCCAAGTGATGACCTTGTGGTAAGTGGTAAAAGGTCGGCTGCAACTTGGTTTTAACAGTGTAGAAACAGTTCGGCTGTAAGACATCATTTTGCCAGTTAGAAAGCCTATTTTGAAGATTGATATGACCCTTAGAAATTATTTTCCAAGGAGTCTGAGGAGCTAATGTAAATTCGACTAGATCGTCTTCACGCCATTGGAAACCGCAAGCAAGACTTTTTCGTCCCAATATTGTGGGACTAGTACCTAATCTCTTGGCGTTTCCATAATCAACAAGCATAAAACTCAGCATACCATGATCCTTATTGGTGGCAACGCTCATGCTTACTGTTGGTTCGCCTTGTATCAAGGTATCTTGCGTCATTGCTGCTGTTCTGAAGAGTAGGCGATTATGTTTGAGCGGCGAATGTTCTGGCATCAGTAAGTCCTTTGTCCAATCCGCTAAATGTTTTTGGTAATATTCGAAATCAGTAGTGGTTAATTTATCTTGGAAATTAGCTGCACCTGCTGCCGGGGCAAGTTTGGCTGAGACTAATTCATGTGGACGCAAACGAAGTTTTTCAACCGTATATTTTGGATCGATCCAGTCGGTAAAAGTATTCCACGTTTCTGGGGCAGTATTATCTTGCACGAGAACGTCAGGTAAAACTTCAGCAGCATGATTATCGACTGCATAAAGTTTGAAGGAAAGCCAGAGATTCATCATGTCGTTGAAGTCAAGTGAGCGCATATTATTGATATAGATATGCTGACCTTGGTGAAGAATAAGTTTACGTGTTACAGGTATCTGCGCCAATGATTGCCATAGATTATAGACATTTCGTAATTTTACATTCCAGTCATTCAGACCATGAACCATGATAATATCAGCCTTTATGTGGGCAGCATTTTTTAAATAGTTGCGTGCATCCCAAAAAGAATTATAGTTACCGCTCGCACGGTCTTGACCAGCAGTGATGTCAGCTAGTTGCTGAGCAAAGCGTTCCTTGACTTTTAGATAATCAGCTGGTTGTTTTTTACGGCTAAAACATTCCATTGCTAAAACATCAGCATCTTCACCGGGAAAGCCACCGGGAGCAACAACTAATCCGCCATCACGATAGTAATCATACCAGCTGGAAATAGCTGCTTCTGAAATAATCGTTTTTAAACCGGTAACACCGGTGGTTGCGGCAGCGGTTGCCAAAGTCCCTAGATATGATTTACCAGTCATTGCAATTTTGTTGTTGCACCACCAAGCCGTGATCGCCACTTGCTCAGTCTTATTTGTAAAAGCGATACGTTGACCATTTAACCATTCGATCACGGCAACGGCAGCGGCTGTTTCAGCAGGTGAACCGCACGTTTTAAGACCATCTGATTCTAAGGTCCCGATCCCAGCAGAATATACTGCAGCAAACCCCCGTGCCAATAAATAGTCATTCAGTGTATATGAGAACTCTCTTCCAAATGACTCCTCTGCTGTCTGTGTATGGTGGTTAACCTTACGTGGGGCAGGAATCGTTTGTTCATTATTTGAATGGTATTCGATGTCTGTATAAGTCATATCAGTGGGTTCTTTGTGTTCTAATGGAACGTTCATGCAATGCATCATTTTCTTGCCATCGTCATCATTTGTTCCCTGATTGTAGGGACTGGCTGTAAAAACTGCTGGGACTTTTAGACCGGCGGCTGTTTCAGCGGGGCGAATGATTTCTGTTTTTAGCAAATCACGTTGACCATCATGATCGGTATCTAAGTCAGCTTCGACATAGACGACTTCACGAATTAATTTGTGAGTATCAAAGACGGGTTGGGCTTTACCGTTAAAGAAGATAGGGTTAGAGATCGTTCCCCAAAAAGGCTTGAAGTAACCTTGTGCGGCTAAAGCATCTAATAGAGTTTGCCCATTTACCGTGTAAGTGCAGAGTAAGTCATACCAAGCACTTAAGACATCATCTCTTGATAAGACCTGTTTTTGATAAGGTAAATTACTTTTACGCATAGTTTTGAAAGGATCCGCAAGACTAAAGTCTTTTCCGGGTTCAAAGCCCAGTAATTGCAAGGCTACGTTATAGAAGACTTGTTCGTTAACAGTCCTTTTAGCTGCATAAGCGGGGAGCGATGTCTGAGTATCTGCCAAGAAGCCAGCTATTTTTTGCTGTTGGACAGCTGTTGAATGAGCTTGTGGGAAGGCCTTTTTGATCAAATATAGCCATAGAACGGTAGGGTCTGTAACTGAGGCTGAATTATGATCAAGGTAATGTATTTCTTTCAGTTCTTTGATTTTGGTACTTAAAGACATTTTGAGATGTGCAAATTGATTGTAACGCATAAGTTAATATCCTCCAGAAGTTATCTTTAGTTCCTAATTATAACGTAAAAGCCGATCAGTGAATAAAAAAAGAGTGTCTTTAAGAAAAGAAAAAAGTACAGTCTTGCGCTAGGAATGACCTAACAGCAAGACCGTACCTTTAGGAAATAGTTAGTTTCTTGAGTATTAGTTAATTTTAGTTATCTGACTGTGTTTAACTCCATAAGTAAAGTAAATAATCATACCGATGATGAACCAGATAATTGAAGCAATCCAGGTTTCTTTTGATAACTGTGTCAGCATTAAGATGCAGAGAAGTGTTGATACGATTGGCAAAACAGGGTAGAAGGGTACTTTAAAACCATCATTTGAGATATCTTTGCGTTTACGCAAAGGAATAATTCCAATTGAAACAAATGTAAAAGCAATTAGAGTTCCGATATTAACTAAATTGGTTAGCTGAGTTAGGGAGACAAAACCACCCATGAAGCTGATGATAATCGTAACGAATAACATACTTTTATTTGGAGTATGGTGTTTAGGATTGACTTCACCCAGAAACTTAGGCAGTAGACCATCACGTCCAATAGAATAAATCAAGCGTGAACTACTATAAATCATCGTCACCATCATAGTAAACATTCCAGCTAACGCACCAATTGAAATAATCCCCGCAACCCAGTTCAGATGGACAAGTTCTAATGCAAATGAAACAGGGTTAGCAACATTTAATTTTGTATAGGAAGTCATCCCTGTCAAAACAACTGAAACTAGGATGTATAAGACTGTACAAATTAATAAAGTGCCAATGATTCCAATCGGCATATTCTTACGAGGATTCTTAACTTCAGCTGCGGTTGAAGAAACAACATCAAAACCCAGATAGGCAAAGAAGACTAAGGAGGCACCCTTTAGTACGCCGTCATATCCAAATGGAAAGAAAGGTTGCCAGTTAGCAGGTTTAACGTAGAACATCCCCACCAGCAAGAAGAGGAAGATAATAACGATTTTAATAACAACGATAATATTATTGATGCGAATAGAGGTTTTTACACCCTTGGAGAGGATAAAAGATATAAAAAGGACAATTAAAATAGCAACGATATTAACATAGGTACCATGTGCCGGATCAAAATTACTACTAAGAGCTTTCGGAATATGAAGCCCGAAACCGGCGATAAAAGAATTAAAGTAGGCCGCCCAGCCGGTTGAAACGGCAGCGACGGCTAGCATATATTCTAGGATCAACGCCCAACCGAGAAACCAGCCGACAATTTCGCCAAAAACGATGTTACCAAAGGAATAAGCACTACCGGCAATAGGAAGTGCGGATGAGAATTCCGCGTAGCACATGGCTGCCGTTGAACAGATGATAGCGGCTACAACGAATGATAAAATAATACTCGGCCCACTGTGCAACGCAGCAACTGTTCCAGGCAGGATAAAAATTCCGGTCCCAATAACAGCGCCAATTCCTAAGGCGATTAGGTCGCCAGCCCCTAGAGTTTTAGCAAGTCGGTTGTCTTTATCAAGGTAACGTGATAGACTTTCTTTTTTGAAGATCCTTTGTTTTAAACTCAATGAATATTCCCTCCATTTCTTTCTAAAAAATAAAACATACAGTCTTGATAATATACAACATTAGAGTAAGATGTCAATTATATTTGAAAAAAAAGACTTTTTTAATAAAAGCTGAATGTTTAAAACCCGTCATAAAGTACAAAACAGAGCTAAATGTTAATGATAGGACATGTTAATTATCTTTTAAATAATTGGCCGTTGGTATCTATTATGAGTAAAGTTAATTATCTGATTGAAAAAATCTAAATTCATAGTCAAACAGTATTTTTAAAACTATAATAGCAGTGTAAAAGATGAAGGATCTTTGAAATTGACTACTAAAGTGGGGAATAAATACATGAAACACCTATTAGTTATTTGTGGTGCATCCGGAGTAGGCAAGACGACTATTCAAGATTACTTAGTAAAAAACTATGGCTTTAAACGTGTGCTGACACATACAACGCGCTTGCCACGCAAACATGAGGTAGACGGTCGCGATTATTACTTTGAGACGCGGTCCTCATTTTTTAAGAATAACTACTTGGAATACGTTGAGTACGATCACTGTTTATATGGTTCTTCAGCTGAAGGGCTTAACCGCGCATGGCAAACTAGTGATTGGGCGGTAATTGTGTTAGATACTGAAGGGGCAGCTGCCTATAAGCAGAAAGTAACTGCTGATTTGAAATGCTGGTATATTTATGTTTCTAGTGAAAGCACATTAGCAGCACGGTTAGAAGAACGAGATACTAATGCAGCTGCAAGGCTAGCAAGTTCTGAAGCCCAGAGGGATCTGCATGTTCCACCTAAACTCAAAGATTTTTGCAATCTTATTCGTAATGATGAGTGGCAGGAAACTAAAAAAATAATTGCAAAACTACTGTCAAAATAAGGCTACAGCAATTGATTTTTATTACTAAGCAGCTATGGTATACTGTGCTTAATAGTAATAATTATTATTTTCCGGAGGGATAGAAAAACTATGATAGATGTTGCCGTTAAACTATTGCAGAAAAACAACTATAAAATCACTAAGCAGCGCCTCAGTCTATTAGAATATTTAAGTCACTTCCAGGAGCAGTATATTAATGTTGTAGCTGTTGATAAATATATGCACAGTATTTACCCAGGAATGAGTCATAATACGATCTATAGAAACATAAAAGAATTTGAAGAAGTTGGAATCGTGGAGCAGCGGATAAAAGATGGTAATGCCAGTGTTAAATACCAATGTGACTTTGTTCACCAGCATCATCACCATTTCATTTGTACACATTGCGGTAAGGTTCAAGAAGTCGAGATGTGTCCGTTAGATTATTTTGAAAAACAGCTGCCAGGCTGTCGGATCGAGGAGCACCACTTTGAACTATACGGCCTATGTGCAGATTGTATAAAATTAAGCAAAGATTAGCCTAACTTATATCTTTTTAGGGCTTATTTTGGTTTAATAGTGTTAAGTTAAAGAGCAAGAAATGGAGAGATTTTAATGGCTTATCGAACACCGCCTTTTATTACACCGTTTGCTATTATGTCAGTTGTCTTGGCGTTAGGTGCAACCAATGTCGCGGTGAATAAAGCGACAAACACTTCTGAAGGTCGACCAGTGACCCAGAATGTTGAAAATACTAGCTCTGTTTCAAACGGAGCTGGCAGTTCATCTACATCAAGTAATGACGATAGTAAAAAGGATAGTTCAGACGAGGATAGTAAAGAAACATCTGCTAAGTCGACCAGTGAGACCAGTAGTTCAACCTCATCTGAGGAGAGCCAAACTGATGAAAATGATACTTCAGAAGGAAGAGATCAAAGTTCAGCGGAAGATGCAACATCAGCCTCACAAACAAGCAGTTCTACAAATGATGATGACTCAGCTACAAGTTCAGAGAACTCGAGTTCACAAACAAGTACTAGAAGTAGACAGTCTGAAAGCTCATCTACAAGTAGTCAGAATCAGACTAACCAGACTAACCAAACTAATCAGACTAATCAAAATACACAGAATAATACCGCGGAATAGGAGGAGACGACTTGTTCAGTATTATCGGGTTAATTAATAGTTACTTAGGTTACATCAATATTAATGTTAAGCTAAAGAACCGTGTTTACACGGCTTTAGGAACAGTCGGCAATTTCTATTTATTATATGTAGCCTACCGCTTTTTGGTTAACGGCTTTCTAGTTCGTGGCTTATTGTTTATCTTAGCCTTTTTTGTGATTGCCTATTTCTTATATTTGAATATTTTTTATTTCTTCACGTCTAAGAGAGCACGATTTGATTTTTCACCTTGGCTTGAAGCTAAGCTGGGAATGAAACCCAAGGAAGAGCCAGCAGATAAAAGACGGAGCGGGCCCCAAGCGGGCTTTGTTCAAACAAATGGTCTTTTTGAAGGCGAAACGACCTTACCAGCTAAATTAGAATGCAGTACAGCTGAGAAACAAGCTTTGAATGAAATCGTTGCACAGCTAGAAACGCAGGGTTACCTTAAGCTTAACTACGGCGGCTACAGTGACCGTGAAATTTTTAAATTAGCTAAGACAAAGAAGAAGAATATTTATGCCTTAAATGATCCTGTTGCACTACCTTATTTTGAATTGGTACATGAGGATAATCATTTAGAGTTATATGGTGGAATCAACCAAATTGAAGAACGAAAGCTCGGTCGAATTCAATCAGTTGGTTTAATGCCGGTTGCAGAAGTTGAACGGAAATATAGTTTGTTTGTTGCGGCAGCAGTTATCCAAGGCGGAGCATATAAATTTGCGGGACGTTCAACAGCAATGCATGAAGAGGGTCCTTATGATTTGAAGATCCAAGTTGCATATCGAAAGAAGAATGATTCCCAAGTTTGATAGTCAAAAAGCAAATAAGGGAAAAGATAATATAATATAATCTAGTAAGACTTTAAACTCGTTAAAGTCTTGTCATTTAGGAAAATACCTAAATGACAAGAAGCAGCAAAGCTGAACCAAAATTTAATTTTGGGTTCAGCTTTTTCTTTAGTTATAGAAAAACATTTGTTAATCATAAATAATATCTTAACTTTTTAGACGTTTAACTTTGTTTAACAAAGTTAAATGGGTAAAAAATAACATTTTAAATAAAATTAATTCTAAATTCTTGCGCAAAATCAAATTAAATTTTAATATTATAGTTACCGGAAATTAATGATTGCTCTCAAGGAGGAGAAAGAAATGGCAATGATTGAGTTTAAAAATGTACAAAAATACTATGATAAGTTCCATGCTTTGAATAATATTAACCTAAAAGTTGATAAGGGTGAAGTCGTTGTTGTTGTTGGGCCTTCTGGCTCTGGAAAAAGTACATTGATCAGGACGATCAATGGACTTGAAGATTTTACGGAAGGGCAGCTACTGGTTAACGGGTATGATTTAGCGGATAAGAAAACAGATTTGAATCAAATTAGAAAAGATGTTGGGATGGTCTTCCAACATTTTAATTTATACGATAATAAGACAGTGCTTGAAAATATTATGTTAGCTCCCAAGCTAGTTTTAAAACGTGATCCTAAAGAAAATGAAGAAATGGCGATGCGCTTGTTAAAGACGGTTGGTGTAGCTGATAAAGCGGGTTCTTACCCGCGCCAATTATCAGGTGGACAAAAGCAACGTGTAGCGATCGCCCGCAGTTTAGCTATGAAACCCAAAGCATTGTTATTTGATGAACCTACTTCTGCACTTGATCCTGAAATGATTGATGATGTTTTGAATGTTATGAAAAAGATCGCAAAAGAAGGGATGACAATGGTGGTTGTTACCCATGAAATGGGCTTTGCTCGTGAAGTGGCTGATCGAGTTATTTTTATTGATAATGGTCAGATCCTTGAAGATGAGAAAGCTGATATCTTCTTTAAAGCACCTAAAGAAAAAAGAGCACAGCAATTCTTGAGTAAAATCATTAAGC
This sequence comes from Liquorilactobacillus capillatus DSM 19910, assembly GCF_001434915.1. Lineage (GTDB taxonomy): Bacteria > Bacillota > Bacilli > Lactobacillales > Lactobacillaceae > Liquorilactobacillus > Liquorilactobacillus capillatus. The sequence goes on along the minus strand of NZ_AZEF01000042.1, from coordinate 109,002 downwards.
ATTAAGAGGGGGAAAGAAGGATGAAGAAATTAAAAGCGCTCCTCGTCTTAACGGGGATGCTGTTACTGACCCTGACACTTAGTGCTTGTTCAGCTGAAAGCACGCAGCAAAATGCTTTAAAAAGAAGTCAAGCGAATAATACTCTGACTTGGGGTGTTAAAGCTGACACACGTTTGTTTGGTTTAATGGATATCAAGTCAGGGACGATCAAAGGTTTCGATATTGACATGGGAAAAGAGATCACTAAGCGGGTCCTTGGTAAAAAAGGACACGCGAAATTTGTTCAAGTTACCAGTAAAACCAGAATTCCGTTGTTAAAAAATGGAAATATCGATGCAATTATAGCGACGATGACGATTACACCAGATCGAGCTAAGGTGGTTGATTTTTCAAAAGTTTATTTTGCTGCTGGACAATCTTTACTTGTTAAAAAGGGGAGTCCTATCAAAGATGTTAGGGATCTGAACAAAGATGGAATGACTGTTTTGGCAGTTAAGGGATCGACCTCAGCTGTTAATATCCAGAAATATGCACCTAAGGCGAAGGTCTTAGAATTAGAGGATTATGCACAAGCATTTACCGCTTTGAAGTCTGGTCAAGGCGATGCAATGACAACTGATAATGGGATCTTATTTGGGATTGCTTCGGAAAATCCAAGTTACCATGTCGTCGGTGGAGCATTTACCAACGAACCGTATGGGATTGCGGTTGATAAACAGCAAACACAGTTAAAAAATAAGATCGATCAGGCGATTGCTGAGATGAGAAAAGATGGCACTTATGAACACTTATTGCAGAAATGGTTTGGCGGAATCGCGGGATTTGATTTGAAGGAGGCGAGCCAACAATGATAAATGTCTTTACGCAACATTGGCAGGAGCTACTGGTTGGTTTTGGAAATACGCTTCTTTGCAGTGTGATCGCATTATTCTTTAGTTTAATTATTGGGTCAACTTTTGCAATTTTTGAAGTCTTGCCCTATAAGCTATTACACATTATTGGACGTATCTATATTGAAGTGTTTCGGAATATCCCGTTATTAGTGATCGGTATGTTCTTTTATATTGTTGTTCCACAATTTATCGTTACATTAGATGGTTTTACAGCAGGAACGATTGGATTAACATTATATACGTCATCTTTTATTGCAGAAACTGTACGGGCTGGGATCCAAGCCGTTGATGATGGTCAGATGGAAGGTGCTCGGGCAAACGGGCTGACATTTATGCAAGCAATGTGGCATATTATTCTTCCACAGGCATTTAGATATGTTATTCCTCCGTTAGGTAATCAGTTTATCAACTTAGTGAAGAATTCTTCTGTTCTAGCGTTTGTAGCCGGTTTTGATTTGATGTATCAGGGCGATACGATTGCTTCGACAACTTTTGATACTTTTAATACGTATATCGTAGTCGGGATATTGTACCTGATCATTACTTTACCGTTAAGTTACTATATGCGTTACTTGGAGAAAAAATTAGCTTAAGGAAGGAGAGTGCTTAAATGTCAAGTTTAGCTGAAGCTTATTCGTGGATTAACCTGCGTTATTTACTGCAAGGTTTATTGGTAACAATTGAAGTCTCGGTTATTTCAATTATCTTAAGTTTTATTCTAGGTTCAATTTTGGGAATAATTCGTTATATCCGTTTTCCTTTTGTCTCAGCCATTGTTGGTTTTATCATCGATTTGATTAGAAACCTGCCGTTGCTGCTCCTATTGTTCTTTACTTATTTCGGTCTCCCACAAGTGGGGATCAAGATGGACCCTTTGACGGCTGCGATTGCAGCGATGACGGTCTTTGAATCAGCGATGATTGCAGAAATCGTCCGCAGCGGGATTCAAGCAGTCGATCTAGGGCAAATGGAAGGTGCGCGTTCGGTCGGGATGACGTACTGGCAAGGTTTACGTGTGATCGTTTTACCACAAGCAATGAAAAAAATGATCCCACCGTTAGTTAGTCAGTTTATTTCACTGATAAAGGATACTTCACTTGCTACCATTATTGTCCTGCCTGAATTGTTATATCGGGCTCAAATTATTTACGGGCAAAATACACGTTACATGGTACCGATGTTTATTGCACTAGCAGTGATGTACTTCGTAGTTTGTTATGCCTTATCGTTGGTGGCGAGTGGTCTGGAGAGACGGACTAATTAAATTATTAAGAAGCATTCGTAATAGCTGGTCGACTTTGAACGTACTGTAGATAAGTTAAAGCAAAAGAGGGACTGTGCCAAAAGTTAAATTTTGGCACAGTCCCTCTTTTATTACGTATAAACGTGTTCCATAAGTCAAAATGCTTCGTCTAACTTCGAATTATTCAAATTTTCCCGGCTTTGTACTGCCTTAAAAAGTTGGACATGTAAATCAAGTTTTGGAAGGCACTTCACTTATGTCACACGCTCTTCTTTGCTAGAATAATTTTTTAAACTAAGAAATACTTCCAAACTTAGAGTCAGTACGTAATTCTGACGGTGAGATATGAGAGGTGCTTGTATATCTTAAAGCTTATCAAGTCGGTTGAATTTGTGTTTGTAAAAGTAAATTGGGATCCCAACAATAACGATGACAAGTGAAACGAAGACACCCTGTGTATCAAAGATAATCTCACTAATTAAAACAAAGATCGCCCCGCCAATAGCAATTAAAGGAATCCACGGATATAACGGGACTGAGAAGGGGCGTGGCAAACGCGGTCGAAGTAACCGCAGCTTGAAAAGTCCAAAGAATGCCATCACATAAAAACAATAAACTGTGAAAATACACAGTTCAGTTAGGCGATCGGCGTCAACTGTCAGGATCATTAATACGGCGATTGCAAAGATTGTCAGAATTGCAAAAACCGGGCTATGGGTCTTAGCATTCAGATAGGATAATTGTTTAGAAAACGGTAATTCATTATTTTTAGCCATCGCATACATAATCCGGGGGAAAGACATGACTTTACCGTTTAAACAACCAGCAATTGAGATGATAATACCAATATTAAGCAGTTTACCGCCTAGGTCGCCAAATGCAATTGTCGCAAAGTGTGGTGTCGTATTTTCAGCAAAATGATGGATTTGAGAAGCCGACATAACGCTAAAGACGCCCCAAGTTACAAGTACATAGGCAAGTAGGACAACTACTAAGCCCCAGATAATAGCTAATGGTAGCAGCTTTTGGGGGGTTTTAATTTCACCACCCATGTTAGCGATCAGAATCCACCCATCATAAGCGAAGAGTGTTGCTAGAATAGCAACACCAAAGTTACCACCAGCACTAGTCGATGCTTGAGAAGCGACTTGCCCTAAAGCGTTGTGATCACCGAAAAAGAGACCAAAAATAATGATGGCGATAATCGGAATGAATTTGCCGATAGTAGTTATAATTTGAAAGGCTGCACCATACCGATTCGATAAGAGGTTGAAAAGTGTAATCAGCATTACAGAAAAAATAGCTAGCGGATGCTGCCAAGAAGCCGGTAAGTCAAAGAATGCAACCAGCAAAATCGCAAGATATGAACCTAGAGCAGCAATCATTGCCGGTCCATAAATAATAATTTGCATCCAACCAGAAAGAAATCCCCATAATTTGCCATAAATCTTCTCCATATAAACATAAAGTCCGCCTGTATGCGGCATCTGAGCTCCTATTTCAGCAATAGTTAGCCCAGACGCTAAAGTAAGCAAACCTCCCAATAGCCAGGCAAATAAAGCCATTGTTGTGGAGTGTGAGTAGTCGAGGACAGATGCTTGTTTAAAAAAAATTCCAGAACCAATAACAGTTCCAATAACGAGTGCAAGCGACGACCATAAACCAAGTGTGCGTTTGAGCGTTACCTGTTTTTTCATTAGCTAAATCCTTTCATTAAAGGAGAACGTTTAAGAATTAAAAAGGTCATTCTGTTAGAAAACGTGCGAAATACTCTTCTTGTGCAGGGGAGATCTCAGCTGTAATGATTGCACCATTTTCGTTGTAGGTCGTGTCTGTTACCAACGCGAGCTGATTGATTTTCTCTAAGTAACGTCCCTGTTCAAAAGAGATAAAATACTTGTGTGTTTTATAATCTTTAAAGAGGACACGTTTTATCAGGTCGGCTAGCGCATGCAATGATTTGGCATCACGTGCACTATAGGTGATCTGTTGACCTTCTATTACAGGATAGCGGCTGTCAGTTTTATCAGCTTTATTAAAAGCATAGATCGTTGGTGTATTTTCAACCCCTAGTTCTTTAAGTGTTTCAGTAGTAACCTTGACCATTTCAGCAGAATGCTTGTCAGAAAGATCGACGACATGGAGTAGTAAGTCAGCATTTTTAACTTCAGCTAAGGTCGATTGGAAAGCTTTGACTAAATTATGTGGCAGTTTGCTGACGAAACCGACAGTATCACTTAACAAGAATTCTCTTTTATCTTGAAAGCGCAATTTACGGACTGACGTATCGAGGGTGGCAAACAACATATCTTTAGTCATAACTTGCTTAGCTGGTGGAATATCAGTATCACTCAGCAAATTGAGTAGACCGTTCATAGTCGTTGATTTACCCGAGTTAGTGTAACCGACTAGAGCAACACTTGGGAGGCCTGATTCACGTCTGGAACTACTTTGGATCTCTTGTTCCTTATCAAGATTTTTCAAATCACGGCTTAACTGAGCGATTCGTTTCTGGATCGTCCGTCGGTTAATTTCAAGCTTGGTCTCACCAGCACCACGGTTAGCAAGGGAACCACCAGAACTTTGCTGATCCAGTTTTTCATTTGAAGAAGTCCGTAAACGTGGCAACTTATATTTAAGCCGCGCGATTTCAACTTGAAGTTGAGCCTCCTTCGTTCGTGCACGAGATGAAAAAATTTCGAGAATTAGTTCTGTCCGGTCTAAGACAGCTAAGGCCGTTTCTTTTTCAAGATTACGAATCTGAGTTGGCGAGAGTTCATCATTGAGAATAAGCATCTCGGCTCCCTTAACCTCTGCAAGTCGGGAAAGTTCTTCGATCTTGCCTTTACCTAAATAAGTTGCTGCTACAGGGCGTTGTAGTCCTTGGCGGATATCTGCGACAACTTGCATGTTATTTGCATAAGCTAATTCTGCTAATTCTTGCATTAAGTAGTCAAAATTAGACTGCTGGTTTTCAATACCGGCAATAATAACCTTAATCATAAGAAAATAACCCCTCCTTTGAATACCTAAATAGTATAACATTTAAAGATACTAGTCATAGTACTAAGATGTAAACATATTTTTGCAGATAACAAGCATTGATCAACTATAAAGATAAAGAAAGTCGTTTAGGCATACAATATCTAAAAATAACTAAAAAAGCAGTGAATTTGATTATTATTTGATTAGAAACACTTTTTTGTGATTGGAAAAAAATTTAGTGTTTTACTTTAAAAAAGTAACTAAAACTAGAAAAATGTTAACAAAAATAAGTTGTAAGTGCAGATATGACGATAAAACTGAGTGAAAATTTACTTTTTAGTAAGAATATAAGAATTTTTTCTTGTATTTAATTTAAATTTCATATAAAATTTAGTCACTGTAATAAATAATGTTTCGTAAGAGACAAAAAAGGGAGTAGTTTTGCGATGAAAATAAATAAATTCGCTAAGCTTGGAGCAGTTGCAATGCTGTCAGCGGTTTTCTTGGCAGCTTGTGGATCAAAAGACAGCTCATCCAAGCAGGTTTTGAATTGGGATGAGACGGCTGAATTGCCAACAATGGACCTTTCCAAGGCAACTGACCGTGTCAGTTTTGATGCTTTGAACAATACAAATGAAGGTTTGTATCGTCTGGGCAAGGATAGTAAGATCGAACCTGGAATTGCGACTAAGACAACTGTTGCCAATGATGGGTTGAAATATACGTTTAACCTGCGTAAAGATGCTAAATGGAGCAACGGAGATAAGGTAACTGCAAAAGATTTTGTTTATTCATGGCAGAGAACCGTTAAACCTTCAACCGGCTCACAGTATGCGTATCTCTTCAGCGGAATTCAAAATGCTGATGATATCACAGCCGGAAAGAAATCAGCTTCAACTTTAGGGGTTAAGGCAGAAGGCAATTATAAATTAGTAGTTACTTTAGATAAGAGAGTTCCATATTTCAAATTGTTAATGGGTTTCCCAAGTTTCTACCCGCAAAGTCAAAAAGCTGTTGACAAATATGGCAGCAAGTACGGAACTGCTTCAAAATATATGGTTTACAATGGACCATTTGAATTAACAAAATGGACTGGATCTAACTTGAGCTGGACATTGAAGAAAAACAATGATTACTGGGATAAGAAAAATGTTAAATTGTCAGCTATTAATTATAAAGTTAACAAAAGCAACTCAACTGGTTACAACCTATATCAATCGGGTAAACTTGATATGACTTACCTTAACTCAGAACAGGCAAAACAGTTAGCTGATTCGAAAGAATTAGTTATCCGTCATGGTGCTTCAACTTTCTACTTGGAGTACAATCAAACGAAGAAAGAATTCCAAAACAAGAAGATTCGTCAGGCGTTATCCTTGGTTATCAACCGTAAACAATTCACAGGCAAAGTTTTAGGTGATGGTTCAACGGTCGCAAAAGGGTTAGTTGCTTCTGATATGGCTAAACATAACGGCAAAGACTTTGCAGATGATGCTTATGTAAAAGATGCGACTGCAAATGATGTCACTAAAGCTAAGAAACTTTGGAGTGAAGGCTTGAAAGAACTTGGCGTGAAAGAATTGAGTTTTGCTTTACTAAGTGATGATACTGATAAAGCTAAGGATTCAACTGAATTTCTCCAAAGTCAGATTGAAGAGAATTTGGCTGGAGCAAAGGTTTCTGTTTCTAACGTACCGTTTAAGACTCGTTTAGATCGTTCAGTCAAAGGAAACTTTGATGTTGTTGTTACGGCTTGGAGTGCTGATTTTGCTGACCCAATCAGTTTCTTAGACTTACTTACTTCAGATAACTCTTACAATAATGGTAAGTGGAAGAATGCCGAATATGACAAGTTGATTGAATCTTCTAAGTCAACAAATGCGGGCAATACAACCAAACGTTGGAATGATTTGGTGCAAGCACACAAAGTTCTGATGGAAGATCAAGGAATCTCACCACTCTATCAACAAGCAAATGCAACTATGCTCAAGTCTAAGGTTAAGGGTGTTATCTACAATGCTGCTGGTGTAAATTACAACTTTAAGGATGCATATATTAAGTAAATATGTTTGTCTATTTTAGAATTTAAAATCGATTGGGGGATTAACAGCAAATGTTAACCCCCAATTGCTGTTTGACGGTATATAATAGTGGAAGCTGCAAAAAAGCAGTTAGTTAATTATCTTGTTTTTAGAATGTGAGGAAATAATATGCGGAAATATCTTCTTAAGCGCGTTTTCTATATGATATTGACGTTATTCCTGGTTGCAACAATTACCTTCTTCTTGATGAAGTTAATGCCAGGGACGCCTTATTCAAATCAGCAGAAAATGACGGCACAACAGATTCAAATCATGAATGAACAATATGGTTTGAATAAACCTATGTGGATGCAGTATTTAATCTACTTAGGCGGAATGCTCCACGGTGATTTAGGAGTTTCATTCCAGTTTAGTAATCAACCCGTATCATACTTAATCGCTAGTCGGATCGGAGCTTCGGCTCAGTTGGGGATTCAAGCAATGATTTTCGGGGTAGTCTTAGGGATAGTTATTGGTTCAATTGCAGCGGTTAATAAGAATACATGGATCGATACACTGTGTACTATCTTATCGATTATTGGTAAGTCAGTCCCTAACTTTGTTTTAGCCGTTTTACTGCAGTTTTATATTGCATTAAAACTCGGTTGGTTCCCTATCGCGGATTGGGGTGGTTTCAGCTACACGGTTCTGCCGACGATTGCACTCGGAGTTGGACCGCTTGCTGAAACAGCTCGTTTTATCCGAACTGGGATGGTCGACGTGCTTAATTCTGACTATATTGAGTTGGCTAAGGCTAAGGGGATGAGCCGGTACGGTATCGTCTGGCACCATGCACTTCGTAATAGCTTGATTCCTTTAGTGACCCTGATTGGACCATATACAGTTGCGTTAATGACAGGTTCAATGGTTATTGAAAATATCTTCTCGATTCCAGGGATTGGGGAACAATTTGTTAAATCTATCCTGACCAATGATTATCCAACGATCATGGGTGTCACGATGCTGTTTTCTGCTGGATTAGTAGCTGTTATTTTATTAACAGATATCATTTATGGAATAATTGATCCGCGGATTCGACTTAGTGGAAGTGGGGATTAAATAAAATGGAAGAAAAATTGAAATTAGGTCCAGAAAACTTTGAGGCTTTGCCCAAAGCAGAAGAATTGGACAATGAAAAAATTGCTGCACCATCACTAACGTTTGTCCAAGACGCATGGCGCCGTTTAAAGATGAATAAAGGTGCGTTGATCTCATTCATCATCATTGTTTTGATGATTATCATCTCATTTGGTTCAACCCCATTTATCAACCATGATTCGTTGGTTAAGTCAGCACCAAAATACGCCAACTTGCCAGCTAAGATACCTGGTGTTCCTATTAATGGATTAAATGGCAAGCTGAAGGTTTCTGGTGAATGGGTCGATGAATACAAACAAAATAATGTTCCCGATAACAAGTATTTTGTTTTAGGAACGGATTATTTAGGGCATTCACTTGCTGAACGGATTATTTATGGGACGAAGATCTCATTGATCGTAGCGCTGGTCGCAACCTTCTTTGATCTGACCCTCGGAGTCGCGTACGGTATAGTTTCTGGCTGGCGTGGCGGGCGAGTCGATAATGTTATGCAACGGATTATTGAAATTATTTCGTCTATTCCTAGTTTGGTAATCGTTGTGTTGATGTTGATTGTTTTGAAGCCCGGAATGACTTCAATTATTGCCGCAATCGCTATTTCCAGTTGGACGACAATGGCCAGGATGATTCGAGCCGAAACGCTGCAGCTGAAGTCGCAGGAGTATGTGCTAGCAGCGAGAACGTTAGGCGAATCACCATGGAAAATCGCTTGGAAGCATTTAGTGCCTAACTTATCCAGCATTATCATTATTCAAACGATGTATACAATTCCAACAGCAATCTTCTTCGAAGCATTCTTGAGCTTTATTGGAATCGGGATCAGTGCCCCGCAGACTTCACTAGGTGTGTTGTTGAATGATGGTCAGAAGAACTTTCAGTTCTTACCATATCAGATGTGGTATCCCGCAATCGTATTGTGTGTCTTGATGATTGCCTTTAACCTGCTGGGTGATGGATTACGTGATGCATTCGATCCGAAAACTAGGAGGTAGATGAGATAATGGCTGAAAGAATTTTAGATGTAAAAAACTTAAAAATCGATTTTCACACGTATGCTGGAGATGTCAAAGCCATTCGGGATGTCAGCTTCCACTTAGATAAGGGTGAGACCTTAGCAATTGTTGGTGAATCTGGTTCAGGGAAATCTGTTACGACTAAGAGTTTAATGGGTTTGCTGGCTAATAATGCTGAAGTTACTGGCGGATCGATCATGTTCCATGATCAAGACATTTTGAAGAAGTCTGAAAAAGAAATGCAGAATATTCGTGGAAAAGATATCGCGATGATTTTTCAAGATCCAATGACGTCACTTGACCCAACGATGCGTATTGGGCAACAAATTGCTGAACCACTGATCAAACATAAACATGTTGATAAGAAAAAAGCTTGGTCGCAAGCTTTAGATTTATTAAAGTTAGTTGGGATCACGGATGCTGAAGAGCGGATCAAAAATTATCCGCATCAATTCTCAGGCGGACAAAGACAGCGGATTGTTATTGCGATCGCACTGGTTTGTTACCCAGAGATCTTGATCGCTGATGAACCAACAACCGCACTAGATGTTACTATCCAAGCTCAAATTTTAGAGTTGATGAAAGAATTGCAAGAGAAGATCGAGACTTCAATTATCTTCATCACCCATGATTTGGGTGTTGTTGCTGGAATGGCTGATCGTGTTGCTGTAATGTATGCAGGGCAAATTGTTGAATATGGAACGGTTGATGAGATTTTCTTCAACCCGCAACACCCATATACATGGGGCTTATTAAATTCAATGCCGACACTATCGAGCACAAAATTAGAGGCAATTCCGGGAACACCGCCAGATTTGTTGGATCCACCTAAGGGTGACCCATTCGTGGCGCGTAATCCGTACGCGATGAAAATAGATGCTGAACAGAGACCGCCATTCTTCAAGGTCTCAGAGACACATTATGCTGCAACTTGGTTGTTACATCCAAATGCACCAAAAGTTACACCGCCAGATGAGATCATCCGACGTAGACAAACTTTTAAAGACATAATGGCTCATAAAGCAATTTGAGAGACTGAGGAAGGAAGAAGACCATATGTCAGAAAAACAAAGAAAAATTTTGGAAGTAAAACATCTTAAACAATACTTTAATGTGGGTAAAGCCGATGAAGTCAAGGCGGTTGATGACGTTACCTTTGATGTTTACGAAGGTGAAACCTTTGGTCTTGTTGGCGAATCCGGTTCTGGAAAGACAACCACAGGTAGAAGTATTATCCACCTCTATGAACCAACAGCTGGGAATATTTTATTCGAAGGAAAAGATATCAGTAAGCTAAAAACTAAGACCGATTTTTTGAGCTTCAGAAGAGAAATGCAGATGATCTTTCAAGATCCATATGCTTCATTGAACCCGCGGATGAAGATCAAGGATATTGTTGCTGAAGGGATCGACATTCATCACCTCGCTAAGAATGATGCAGAACGTAGCAAGGTGGTTGAAGATTTATTAGAGACCGTTGGGCTTAACCGTGATCATTCAAGCCGTTATCCGCATGAATTCTCAGGCGGTCAGCGACAAAGGATTGGGATTGCGCGTGCACTAGCTGTACAGCCTAAGTTTATTATTGCTGATGAACCAATCTCAGCTTTGGATGTTTCGATTCAAGCTCAAGTCGTTAACTTGTTGAAGGATTTACAACGTGAACATGGTTTGACATATCTCTTTATTGCGCATGATCTTTCGATGGTTAAATATATCTCGGATCGTATTGGAGTTATGCATTACGGCAAACTACTTGAAGTCGGAACTGCTGATGAAGTCTATGCACACCCGCTGCATGATTATACAGCTAGTTTAATTTCAGCCGTGCCGGTTCCTGACCCAGAGTATGAGCGGACCCGTAAACAAATTCCTTATGATGCTGCAGGCGAGCAAGATCATCCAGGCAATCCACGTAAATTGCGTGAGATTGTTCCCGGCCATTTTGTTCGTTGTACAGAAGAAGAAGTTGCACTGTATAAGAAAAAGGCAGCTGCTTATAATTAGTTGAGTATTTTCTATAGACGATCCATTAGCCTACTTTAGGGGCTTTTGGGACCGTCTATTTTTTATGCGTAGGGTATTGGTATAAAAGCACATCTTTTGACAACGTTTACGTAAAAGAATATGCTAGCTACAACTTTAACCTAGAATAAGTAAACTATCATAAAGTATTCATTTAAGTATAGAACAAGACAGGAAGTCTCTTAGACACGAAATAGTTATCAAGAATTACCCACAGATGAAATCTAGATTAAGGGGGTGAAAGAAGAGATAAGCAAATTATGCTAGTTATTTTAAGGTGCTAAACTGATTAAAAAGATGGCATTCAACAATATCAGCTCAGTTGTTATTAACTATGAAAACTTGAAGAACGTTAGCTAAGTCAAAGAGGATTTATGAGAAGCTGCAGTCAGTTTTACTAGTTAAGGGGCGTAAAATTATGAATATTTTAATTGGTGTTGAGAACCTACAAATGGATGGGGTTAAAAGAGTAGCAACAGTTGTCGGAAACAAGTTATCACAGAAGTATAATTTGTATTACTATTCGCTTGCAACTACGGAATCGTTCTTTATCCTTGACGCACCACTGATCAAGGCAAAGCATCCAGTCAACACTGGAAAGAGTTTTCGTGAAGGAAAGCCGCTTCAGAAAAATAGTCAGCAGATTGAGGATCTGGTAAATATCATCAAGAAAATGGAGATTGATGTTGTTGTTCTCAATGCTGGATTATTTACTAGTTTTGCACCGCTAATTAAAAAAGAGGTACCAAAGATCAAGTTGGTTGCTTGGATGCATAATAACTATCAGACGTATTTGAAAAAATATTATAAAGATATGCGAGCTGAGTTTATTGCAGGTCTAAAAGCGGTGGATACAGTGGTGACCTTAACTGAGAATGATCGAATCGGTTTTTCAAGATATAATAAGAGCACGATAAAAATCCATAACCCCATTACACTGCAGAATAAATTAAAAAGTAAGTTAGATCATAAGAATATTGTGGCTGTTTCACGCTTAGACCTTAAACATAAAGGGTTAGATTATTTGGTTGAACTAGCCCAGTATTTACCGCAAGGGTGGTGTATCAAGCTGGCGGGTGATGGTCCAGATAAAGAGTGGCTGAAAACTGAGATCAAGAATAAAAAACTGCATACCAAGTTACATTTATTAGGAAAACTAACGGATAAGGATCTGCGAACTTTATATCGCAAAGGGGCAATCTTTGTGACCACTTCCAGATGGGAAGGTCTTCCCTTAGTGATCGGGGAAGCAATGAGTTTTGGTTTACCGGTGGCAGGAATGTGGAACACGGGAATTCAAGAGTATTTACAAGATGGAAAGTATGGGTTATTAATTAAAAACCATGATGCAAGTGATCTTGCTAAAGTGATCAATCCATTACTAAGAAAAATGGCATGGCGGCGTTATTTCAGTCATCTCTCTATTCAGCGATCGCAGGCTTTCTTACTCAACCGTGTTATCAAACAATGGTACTTACTGTTGGATGGACTAGGTAAGACTGAAGTCGAAATGGTTTGAAGAAGGCTAATATAATATGAAAGAGGAATCTGATGGAAAAGCTATTAGTAGTTAATAGTTCTATTCAAGTACACAAAAAGGCTGAGTCAAAGATAATTTGACCCAGCCGCTTGTTTTAATATCATAATAAAATATATTTTGTGAGTTACTAGCATAGCTTTTTGTCTTTTTAAAGATCAATAGGTCTGTTCATCAAGAAAATGATTGTAATAATCAATTTCAACATTATCCTGGTTGACGAGCATCTTGGTGACAGAACCATTAGCCGGCCCGTGAGAAATGATGTCAATGTCAGGCGCAAAGCGATGGACAATACTGCGAATCGTTGTACCATGACTAACCAGCAGGACTTTATCGTTATCTTTTTGCTGTGCGCGTAAGAAGTCGAAGCCAGCATCGATACGTGACCAGTATTCAGTGTTATTTTCAGCATCGTGGAAAGGGTCAGTTTCTTTCATGAAATCACGTGATTTTTCAATGGAATATTTTGTGATCAATTCTTCAAACGTTTCACAACCATGCATTGCTCCAACCATCAACCACGTTTGGCTGGAATCATTACCTTCAAAATAACCATAACTCTGTTCGCGGAAGTTGCGGAGGATCCGCGGTTGCGGCAAAGCAGCTGACGCAACATTTTCATCAATGATATAACCACAAGTCCGTTTGGCTCTGGTTGTATCACTGTGATAAACGTTAGAGAAGTTGATATGTGCAAGGTGGCGCCCCGCACGATGCCCGTCTTCAATCCCTTTCGGAGTTAACGGAGAATCACACCAACCTTGCATCCGGCGATAATGGTTTAAAAAAGTTTGCCCGTGACGTACAAAATAAATAGTAAACGACATCAATTTGCCTCCTAAAAGTTAGTTACGAAATAATTAACGCTACATCAAACAGTATACCTTGAATTGTGTTCTGACTGAAATTAATTTGTTTAAAAAATAAATTAATTTGAGAAAAGTGAGTGCAGGGGAACTATCAAAACAAAACTACATAAAAAGACTGGTACCAAAAAGCTTTTGTGCCAGTCTTGTGAAAATTAAATTAATAGTTTGGTGTAGCTCGATCTTTCATGAAACGGTAGAGGAACATTATCAAGCCAGGAACAGCAGTCAATGCCGCAAGCCCGATAAAGATCAACGAAAAGTGTTCTTGAACATAATCAATCTGCCCGAAGAAATAACCTAAGGAAGAACCGCTAGTTACCCATAAGAGAACTCCTAGTAAATTGTAGATAGAGAAACGTTTATAGTTCATCTTAGCACTACCAGAGATCAAGGGAATAAAAGTTCTGATTAATGGGATAAAGCGCCCGAAAACCACCGTTTTTCCACCGTGCTTATCAAAGAAGCGCTGGGCCTTGGCAAGTTTTTCCGCGGATATCAAACGTCTAAAAAGGGGAAGCCTATGCAAGTTGCGTCCGATTTCGAAGTTAACAGTATCACCGATCAATGCAGCAAAGAAGAATACCGGGATAAGGATGCGAATATCCAGCGTTGAGCCGGTAATCGCAGCGAGTGTACTGGCGAAGAAAATCAATGATTCTCCTGGGAGAAAGGCAAAAACAACGAGCCCGGTTTCCATGAAAACAAGCGCGAACAAGGTAAGATAAATCCAGCCACCGAGCATGTCGATCATTGGTGTCATATACAAATGAAAGTGTGAGAGAAAAAATAGAGCCTGACTGACCAAAGCAACACTCCCCTTACAATAGATTTAGTTAAATTCTAACTGGTTTCGGTAGAAATTACTAGTAATAGAGCCGTTAGTTAAACTAATTTTAAACTTTTTTAAATAGCCTTTAATTGTCGCGATACGGCAAAAATGATAGAATTATATGATTAGTAAGCGAGAGAGCGGGGGATTGATTTGACGGTCAAAAAACAAGAACAACAGCGGATGGATGATGTTATCAGTAAGATAAAGATAGCAGAGAGGGAACACCATAAAGAGATTAAGAAAGCGGAAAGTGATACCCACGCCATAAAAGATGATTTTTCAAATAATTTACGGCTGAAAACTGAAACATATTCAGGGATTTTTGAAACAGCAGCCACAGTACGGCAGCAGCAGCAAATGCTGCAAGAACGTGAGAACAGTTGGCAGCATGCGACTAAACGATTGGATATATTAAAAAAGTTAGAGAAAACACCGTATTTTGCCCGTATTGATTTTCAAGAAAAAGGTGAAAAAAAAGCCGAATCAATTTATATTGGGTTAGGTTCATTTGCTGACCGACCAGATAACTTTTTGATCTATGACTGGCGGGCTCCGATCTCAAGTATCTATTATGATGGTGGAATTGGTCAGATCACATACCAGACGCCTGACGGACCACAACAAGTAGATGTAACTTTGAAACGACAGTTCGTCGTTGAGAACGGTAAAATTAAAACCGTTTTTGATACAGATGAGGCTGTAGGCGATCAGATGTTACTGGATGTCTTAGATGAATCATCTGATACCAAGATGAAGAGTATTGTTACGACGATTCAAAAGGAGCAAAATCAGATTATTCGTGAAACAGATGCTGAGTTATTATTTGTACAAGGAGCAGCTGGTTCAGGAAAAACGTCGGCTGTTTTGCAACGAGTTGCCTACCTGCTCTATCGTTATCGGGGCAAGTTGAGTTCTAGCCAAGTCATCTTATTTTCACCCAATCAGTTGTTCAATGACTATATTGACCAAGTCTTACCTGAATTAGGTGAACATAACATGGTCCAGATGACGTACTACCAATATGCTCAACGCCGCTTACCGCGGATCAAGGTGGAAACGCTGCAGGAAAGATTTGAAGCTCAACGGACTGCGACCCAGCAGAAAATCTTGAACCTAAAAAACAGCCTGTATTTCTTCGATGCTGCAACAACATATACACAATATCTGGAGAAGAAGGGGATGCACTTCAAGAACATTATGTTCCGGGGCAAACCATTCTTTAGAAAAGAAAAAATAAGTCAGATCTACTATAATTTTAATGAAAACTACCATTTGCGTACTCGGTTGAGCGCAACCAAAGAGCGCTTGTTGAAGACACTTAACCGTAGGGTCGAAAGTGAGTCACGGACAGAGTGGGTTGAAAAGGCGATTCAAGATGCAAGCCAACAGCAATTAAATGAGTTGTATGGTGACCATCCGCGCAATTTTGAAAATGGTGATAAAGAGATGCATTACTTGGCGCGGCAGCTGGTGATGGAACAGTATAAAAAAATCCATGCAGACATTATCCATACTCGGTTTATCAATATTAATGCACAGTATGTACATTTTCTTAAAAACGTGCCAGAGCTGATTGACCTGGATAAATATGGAATATCAGAAGCTGAATGGAAGGACAGTGTGTTAGATGTGATAGCCCGGTTTAAGGCGGGAAAAATGCAACTGACAGATGTTACACCCTATCTACGTTTATATGACCGTATTACTGGTAAACGCGGTAATACAGAGATGCGCCATGTCTTTATTGATGAAATTCAGGATTACACGCCATATCAGCTGGCTTTCTTGAAAGAGAACTTTCCCCGAGCACGATTTACGGTTCTGGGAGATTTAAACCAAGCGATTTTTACTAAGATGAACAGCTATAACCTTTTAGAAGATGTAAGCACAATGTTCCCCCAAGATAAGACCAAGGTCGTTCAACTGACCAAGTCTTATCGTTCAACCAAGCAGATTACAGATTTTACTAAGCAGATCCTAGTTGACGGTACGGCTGTGGAATCGTTTGAACGTAGAGGAGATCTGCCCCAAATTATGGTGGATAAGACGACTACGGCTCTTGCCAAAGATGTGGCTTTACAGGTCAGAAAGAATAACGAAGACAAGTTAACGACGGCGATTATCTGTAAGACATTAGACGAATGTGAAAAGCTGCTGAAAGCTTTACGAGAAGATGATGTCAAAGTAACGCTGATCAAGACGGAAAACCAGCGTTTAGCAGCAGGAACGATCATTGTGCCCGCCTTCTTAGCGAAGGGGCTTGAATTCGATGCTGTAATTATGTGGAATGCGAATGATAAGAACTATGCGCTTGAGAGTGAACGACAACTAGTATACACGATCTGTTCGCGGGCAATGCACCGCTTAAATATCTATGCAGAGGGACGATTATCACCGTTATTCAACCAAGTTCCAGCGGAATTTTACCAGCTTAAATAGTAGAAATAATCTTTAGAATGACTAACTGATGATAACGAGTATTAGTTTAGGAAAAGACTGCTAATTTATAATTGGATTACTAATAAAAAATGTTATAATCGACTTAATTATTTAAGCAGATATAGGAGCCGCTAATGTATAATCAGATGAATTACTACAAGATTCCGCGTGAAGAATGGCGTGAATTTTATCAGGATCACATCTCACCATTACGTGCAGCCGAACTGGCGCGGATAAAATCATTAAATGACCGTATTTCACTCCAAGATGTACAAGATGTTTATGTTCCTCTCGTCCATCTTTTGGGATTGCATATGGATGCGCGTCGTGAGCTGTTGCAGAGACAAGCTGGCTTTCTGGGGATTAAGCCACATAAGATCCCCTTTATACTTGGGATCGCTGGCAGTGTTGCAGTTGGTAAAAGTACGATCGCACGTCTTTTACAAACGATGCTGCGTGGAATTTACCCGGACAAGAAAGTCCAGTTGATTACGACGGATGGTTTTCTTTTTCCAAATAAAGAACTGAAGCGCCGGCACCTAATGAAGCGTAAGGGATTCCCTGAGTCATATGATATGCGGCGGTTACTGCTGTTTACGAATGACGTCAAGAATGGGTTGCCTGCTAAGGCTCCAGTCTATTCGCATAAGGTCTATGATATTATTCCGGATGAATATGAAGTCGTTGATAATCCAGATATTTTAATTGTTGAAGGGATCAACGTTTTACAGCTGCCGAGTAAGCAGCAGTTATACGTTAGTGATTTCTTTGATTTCTCCATCTACGTGGACGCCCAAGAGAGCTTGATCCAAAAATGGTATTTGGAACGATTTGAGATGCTGCTGGATACAGCTTTTCAAGATCCAACAAATTATTATTACCCATATGCTATCGGTGATCGAACAACGGCATTTAGGATGGCTAAGCGTGTCTGGCGATCGATCAATCGGCCTAACCTACACGAATATATTGTTCCAACAAGAAATCGCGCAGATTTAATTGTGCGTAAGACCAAAAATCACCTAGTAAACGAACTATTTCTACGTAAATATTAAAGAACTGTCATAATGTACGGAATTACTGTAATTTGATTTGACCAGTCTCTTAACTATCTGTAAAATAAGTGAGAGAGTAGTAGTAAAAATAAGACGAGGTGAATGCTTTGACAAATATTGACATGCAGGCTTTTGATAAGATCATCGTTCTTGACTTCGGAAGTCAGTATAATCAATTGATCACACGCCGAATTCGTGAGTTCGGTGTTTATTCAGAATTACTATCACATAAAACAACAGCGGCAGAGATCAAAAAGATGGCGCCTAAGGGAATTATTTTCTCCGGTGGACCTAATAGTGTTTACGATGGCAAAGCCTTCCATGTTGACCCAGCAATCTTTGAATTAGGGATTCCGATCCTGGGGATCTGTTATGGGATGCAGTTGATGGCGACTGAATTACCAGGTGGAAAAGTTGAAGGTGCAACCAATAAAGAATACGGTAAAGCTGTCATTAAGGTAACTGATGATAAAGCCGTTCTTTTTCATGATCTACCACAAAAACAAACTGTCTGGATGAGCCATGGTGACTTGGTTACCCAAGTGCCCGATGGTTTTAAGGCAACAGCAACGAGTGAGAACTGCCCAATTTCCGCAATGGCAAACGATGACAAGAAGTTCTATGGTCTCCAATTCCATACGGAAGTTCGCAACACTGAATACGGTAATGAGATTCTGAGTCATTTCGCCTTCGATGTCTGCGGAGCCAGCGACAACTGGTCAATGGATGACTTCATTGATATGCAGATCGCTAAGATTCGTGCGACAGTCGGTGACAAGAAAGTTCTTTTGGGGCTGTCAGGCGGGGTTGATTCATCCGTTGTCGGTGTTTTGCTGCATAAGGCGATCGGTCCGCAATTAACAAGTATTTTTGTTGATCATGGTCTGCTACGCAAAGGCGAAGTCGAACAAGTGATGGCGAGTCTAGAAGGCAAGTTTGGCTTGAATATTATCCAAGTCAACGCCAAAGAACGCTTTATGAATAAACTTGCTGGTGTCTCTGATCCAGAGAAGAAACGTAAAATTATTGGTAATGAATTCATCCGTGTGTTTGATGATGAAGCTGCTAAGTTAGACGGCATCGATTATCTTGCACAGGGAACACTGTACACGGATGTAATTGAATCTGGAACAGATACAGCTCAGACGATCAAATCGCACCATAATGTTGGTGGGCTACCAGAAGATATCCAATTCCAACTGATCGAACCCTTGAATACTTTATTTAAGGATGAGGTCCGTGAACTGGGTGAAAAACTGGGGATGCCATCTGAATTGGTTTGGCGTCAGCCATTCCCAGGTCCCGGTCTAGGGATTCGCGTTATCGGCGAAATTACAGAAGAGAAACTGCAAATCGTTCGTGACAGCGACCTGATCTTACGCGAAGAGGTTGCCAATCATGGCCTTGAACGTGAAATCTGGCAATACTTTACTGTCTTACCCGGCATCAGAAGTGTTGGTGTCATGGGGGATGGTCGGACTTACGATTACACCGTCGGCATTCGTGCTGTAACCTCAATCGATGGTATGACAGCCGATTTTGCCAAGATTCCATGGGATGTCTTGCAAGCAATCTCCGTCCGTATCGTTAACGAAGTTGCACATGTTAACCGCGTAGTGTACGATATTACGTCGAAGCCACCGGCAACGATTGAGTGGGAATAAAGAGCCAACTTAACTTGAAGAGGCAATCCCAATTTATCAACGTTTTAAGAGTAATAACTAGGCAAAAAATATTCAAATAAACAGACTTGTCTACCAAAAGTCTACTTTTTTATGGCTCTTTGTCAACGGGTGTTGATGAGAAATTTTCACGGGAAAATCAATTCATTTTCGAATTGGTTTTCTTTTTTTATTCGAATCATAAATTCAATTATAATCTGGGTGTAAAAATGTGACCAGTTTCTGTAGCCGTATGCCGTGCGTTTAATTTATTTGATTTTGCGATAGCACCTTCTAGTGGACCATTCGAGTAGTTACTCGCCATTATATTCTTAATTAGCGGTAAATATTTATGATAGATTTTTATTGCCGTTTCAAGCTGTGAGCTGATGTTGTCAGCTTGATTTAATGTTTGAATGAACTTTGAATGATCATGATTTCTTAAGGTATCAACTAGAGAATGCGATATTTTTATGAGAAGTGATGTATTAATTGGACGCGTGTCTGATTCAATGCTTGGAGTCCCATTTGAACTAGATGAAAGTTATTGGCAATCATTTTTGCTTCTGGAAATATGGATTGATACTGTGCATCGAACTCAATAACTACGCGTTTAACTGTTCTGTGTTCGGACAAGGAACAGTTATTTTCAAAGTGTTTCTTTGATACTTCAATTAAGTCACTGTTTATGAATGGTTGGATGCTATCAAGAGTATGAAGTGGGTTATACTATAATTAAATGTTTACACTCTTTTTTAAGTATCTAGAACATGTGATGGGGGACGATTTTTTTAGACATCTATACGCGTGAAGTTTCTAAAAATGTTGAAGATCGTTGTGGAGAGGAGTTAGTAGCGAATTTTTTTTATTGCTAGCCTGATTTAACAGCTAGATCTGATGATTAGCGTATTTTATATAGAACGATGATTTTAACTAGGCTAATTAAGATATAATAATTACATAGAATGAAGCTATATATGGAGGTGACGATTTTTGATGTCTTTATCAAAACAGGTAACGACTCTGTGGGCCAAAAAACGTTCTGAAGAAGGAGAACATTATTGGTTACCATTAATTACACATCTACTTGATACACAAAATACTATTAACTGGCTTTTTAACCACTGGTTTAGTGAAGGCCAAAGACAATTACTCGCACAACGATTAGGCGAGGAAAATGTTGAAAAACTGGTTAAATTTCTTGGGTTTGTCCACGATATCGGTAAAGCAACACCTGCGTTTCAAGTGAAGAGATCTTTTGATGGTGATAGTGAATTAGATGTCGAACTATTGGAAAAGCTCGTTAACAACGGCTTTACAGGGTTAGATGAGTTAACTTTAGCAGCACCTCAGGAATCCCAACATGCACGCGCAGGGGAAGCTATTTTAGATCGTGAGGGTGTTCCTGAATCGGTTACTGCGATTATTGGGGCCCATCATGGTAAACCAGAGGAAAGATCACAGAACAAACAGATTGCAATTTATACTGCAAATTATCTACAAAGGGATATTGGAAAAAGTTCTACAGATAAGAAAATTCAGAAAAATTGGGAACAAGTACAGAAATCCCTTTTTAAATATGGGTTAAAATTAGCTGGCTACGAAATAGTCGATGAAATTCCAAATATTAATCAACCTGAGGCTGTTTTATTAGAAGGTCTACTCATCATGGCGGACTGGCTTGCTTCAAGTGAATATTTGGGTAAGGATACTGAAGTACCGCTATTTCCACTGATTAGCCTCGATCAAACTTTTGAAGAGATAGATATGAAAAAGCGATTTAGAAGTGCCATGATGATCTGGTATCAAACGGGAGAATGGGTACCAGCCCAGATTGCTACTAAAGGTGATCCCTATAAGAAATATTGGGGATTTGATGCACGACCAGTTCAACAGATTATGACAAAAGCGATAGCTGATACAAAAGATCCTGGTGTAGTGATTATAGAAGCTCCTATGGGGATAGGGAAAACTGAAATTGCACTTTTAGCTGCCGAGCAATTAGCATTTAAAACTGGACAGGATGGCTTATTTATGGGATTGCCAACTCAAGCAACAACGAACGCAATGTTTGCACGAGTGGAAGACTGGCTGGAATCATTGGCTAAAATGCAAGATGAAAACTTTGCTATTAAATTAATGCATGGCAAAGCTGAATTTAATGAAGATTATCGACAAATCCCTAATGCTTCTAATATAGATGACGAAGGTGCAGTAGTTATCAATAATTGGTTTTCAGGTAAAAAATCAATTTTAACTAAGTTTGCAGTTGGGACTATCGATAATTTGCTTCTAATGGGGCTTAAGCAAAAGCATCTTTTTTTAAGGCATCTGGGATTTAGCAATAAAGTTGTGATTATTGATGAAGTCCATGCATATGATAGTTATATGAATCAATATCTATATAAAGCAATCGAGTGGCTAGGTGCGTATCATGTTCCTTTGATAATTTTATCTGCAACCCTTCCCAAACTAAAGCGCAATGCACTGTTAAAAGCCTATTATAAAGGAAAGTATGGGAAACATTTTAAAAAGAACGTTATTGCTCCAACCGGATGGCAGAATCAGCAAGCGTATCCCCTGCTCAGTATTCTTGATGATAAAGAAATTAAGCAGATAACTGATTTTAATGTCCAAAGTAATCAGGAGTCTGTCGAACTTCAAGTGAAGCGACTTCAAGTTACTGATACAGAGGTAATTCAAGTCGTTTTGCGGAAAATATGTAGTGGTGGTATTGCAGGTATTATTGTTAATACTGTTAAACATGCGCAAGTATTGGCCAAATTGGTACCAGACGATGTTAAGTTAATAGTACTGCATTCAGCTTTTTTGGCAACAGACCGTGTGTCACTTGAGAAGATCCTTGAAAAGACTATTGGGAAAAACGCTAAGCGGCCATATAAAATGATTGTAATTGGGACACAGATTTTGGAGCAATCATTAGATATTGATTTTGATGTCCTGTTTACTGACGTTGCACCAATGGATCTTTTGCTTCAACGGGCAGGACGCCTACATCGACACTGTATTAAACGTCCTGAAATGCTAAAGCAACCATTGCTCTATGTTATGGGAATTAATGAATTTGGTGATTATGGTTCTGGAAATGAGGCGATATATGAAAAGTATCTTTTAATGAAGACAGACCATTTTTTAAGTGATAAAATTCAATTGCCAAATGATATTTCAAGGTTGGTGCAAAATGTTTATGATAATAACACCGATAGTGAAATTGAGCAGTTAACGGAGGCACGGGATAAGTTCAACACTGACTTTCAATGTAAAAAGAAAAAAGCTAAGATTTTTCAAATTGATAATCCAAATTTAGAGGTATCAGCGATGGATGATGACATGACGATTCATGGTTGGCTAAGTCGAGGACAGAATCACGTTGATACTGACGAACGAAAAGCTGCTGCCGCTGTACGTGATATTCAGGAGACATTAGAAGTTATCTTAGTTCAACATCTTGAAACAGGTAATTTTTTGATGGATGGACAAAATTTAAAAGATTGTTCACCTATTAAAATCGCCCAGCAAGTTATCCAAATCCCCCAAGCTATTACGCCAAATTACAAAATAGATCAAGTGATTTCTCAACTTGAAACACAAACAAGTCATTATTTTTCAGATTGGCAAGATAGTTATTGGTTAAGAGGAGAATTAGTATTGCTCCTTGATAAAAATTTCTCGGGAGAATTGGATGGCTGGAAACTACATTATTCCCCAATACTAGGCTTAAGTTATGAAAGGGAGGGTAAAGATGAGTGACAAAGTTTTTAATTTAGTTACTGATCCATGGATTAAAGTAATTGATAAGACAACAAATCAAGATAAAAAAGTGTCCCTAACTGAACTGTTTGAGAATGCACAACATTATAGACGACTGGCAGGGGAAATGCAGTCACAAGATTTAGCTGTCCTACGCTTTTTATTAGCAATCTTGACAACTGTTTATTCGAGAGTTGATGTTGGTGGCGAGGAATATGAATGGTTGGAGATTGATACAGAGACCTTAAAAGTAATCAATTTAGTTGACGAGGATGACTATGACCAAAAGGATTTGCAAAAGACTTGGCAACAACTATTTCAGCAAGGCCATTTTTCAAGAATTGTGATTCAATATTTAAAGCAACACCAAAAACGGTTTGATTTATTTGGGGAACAGCCGTTTTATCAAGTGACAGCGGATGAGTATGATGCTGTAGTATCTGAAAAAAAGAAGGTTGCAACAGGGGCTGGGACAGTTTCAGTTAAACAAATCAATCGCCTTATTTCGGAAAGTAATAATACACCAGATATTTTTACACCCAAAACGGATAACCAAAAAAATCAAGTCTCGTTAGATGAATTGGTACGCTGGCTAATTATGTATCAAAACTTCACGGGTGTAACTGACAAAACAAAGGTTGACACCAATGAAAAATTTTCGACACCATCAGGGTGGTTATATAAATTAAATCCAGTCTTTGCAAATGGGTTCACCTTATTTGAAACTCTGATGTTGAACCTTGTTTTATTTACTAAAAAAGAATATGTTATTCAAAAACCAGTTTGGGAGTACAAAAATTTCCAAGACTATGTAGCGAATCGTAAAAAGGTAATCCTACCAGATGATTTAGCAAGTCTATATACAGCATGGTCACGGGTACTACATATTGAATGGGATGAGCAAAATCAGCCGACTATTTTCAGTGCAGGATTGCCAATGTTTAGTAATAAAAACGCGTTTATTGAACCGATGACGACTTGGAAAAAAGATTCACAAGGAGGCGAAGGGGATCATAAGCCGGCTGTAAAAAGTACTCGTTCTCTGGGAATTGCAATGTGGCGTAATTTTGGTCAATATGTCAATATTGACAAGAGTAAGTCTCATGAACCTGGAATCGTTTCGTGGTTACACACACTGGAGAAAACGGGGCTGTTAGCACCAAACAAACGACTGAATCTAGCAACTGCTGTTTTAGTAAGTGATGGTAATGCTACGTCTCAGACACCTGTCGCAGAAATAGCTGATGATTTGGTTATTAAAGCGGAGGTATTATTTGATAGTAAAGAGACGCAGCGGTGGCCTGAACGAATTGAAAATATTATTGAGCTAACACAACAAGTTGGTAGAGATTATTGGCAATTTGTTGCAAGTGTAGGACAGATTAGAAATCTTGATTCTCGTCAATTTGCAAGTGAGTACAGTACCAAGTTCTATGATCGATTAAATGAACCATTTAAACAATGGCTAGCAGGATTATCAAATGATGATAATCGTGATGAAAAAGAGCTTGAATGGCAACGAACTTTGAGAAAAATTGTATTGCGGTCGGCAGAAGAATTTATGAATTCAAGTACTTCAAGAGACATTAGAGGTATTACGACTACTAGGAAGAATAAGCCAATTATTCAGAACATTTTTACGGTAAATAATGATTTGAGGTATAATTTGAAACGGCATTTAAACCTCTAGGAAGGGTGGTCAAATATATGGAAAATTCAATTGTTATCTCCGTTAATAATATCATTTATAATTTGTACAGAAATGGAAATATTAATAAAGCAGTTCTTGCAAGTGCGAGACACGCTGTATCTATGGCAAGCCCACAAGCGCAATCAGTTTGGCCAGTAATGATGGCAGAACTGCAAAAGCCGATGTTGAGTCAAAATGGTGAACCAACATACGCGGAAATAGCAACTTATGCGGTAGTTCGACTATATGCAATTCATCAACAGAGTATCGATACTTGTGTTTATTCGCCATCGGTTAATCAATACAATGAGAAGTCAGAGGGAGTTTCGTTATTCGTGGCTTTAGCTGGTTTACGACAAAATGAGGATGTTAAAGTTGCGTTAGACAGGCGGGTACAGCCACTGCTTGCGACAACGAATGTTAATAGTGTTATTAATTCACTTACACATTTAGTTGCTATCCTTAAGGGGAGTCAACGTACATGTAAAGTTGATTATGCCCGTTTGGCAAATGATCTTTTTCAATTTCAAATTAGCTACGAACAGGCCAATCGCGTTCGATTGAATTGGGGACGCCAATATTTTTATTCAAATAATAAATCCAAAAAAGAGCAAAATGAAGGGAAGAAAAATTAATGATTACTCCAAATTTATACATTGACTTACATGTTTTACAGACTGTACCTTCTGCAAACCTTAACCGTGACGATACAGGTGCACCTAAAACCGCATTGTACGGTGGCGTGACTCGAGCGAGGGTTTCTTCACAGAGTTGGAAACGAGCAGTTCGTCAAGGGTTTAAGGCCGAAAATATAACAGCTGGTATTCGGACAAAAGAAGCTGCTCAATTATTAATTGACCAGTTGATGAAATTAGATGGAGACTTAGATGAGAAAAATGCACTCGAAAAGGCAATTGAAGTTTTTAAAGCTGCAGGTATCAAAATTGATAAGAAAACAAATGAGACAGGTGCATTGCTTTTAGTGAGCCGTGGGCAAATTGAAAAATTAGCTCAGTATGCACTTAGCAATGTCGATCTAAGTAAGAAAGAAATCAAAAAAGTTTTAAAGAGTGACCAATCTCTTGATCTTGCATTGTTTGGACGTATGGTGGCCGATAATCCAGAATTAAATGTTGACGCCTCTACTCAAGTAGCGCACGCTATCTCTACGCATGAAGTTGTTCCAGAATATGATTACTTTACTGCTCTAGACGATTTACAACCAAAAAATAATGCGGGGGCTGCAATGCTTGGCAGCTTAGAATTTAACTCATCAACTTTATATCGTTACGCAAATGTGAACGTAAATGAGCTGATATATAACATGGATATCGATAGTGGCATAACAGGTGCAGTTGCTTTTATTAAAGAGTTTCTGTTGACGATGCCATCAGGAAAGCAGAATACATTTGCTAACAAAACATTACCTAGTTATGTCATGATTAATCTTCGGACTGATACGCCAGTTAATTTAGTTTCTGCTTTTGAAGAACCAGTAAGATCAAAGGATGGTTATCTTAGAAAATCTATTGAAAAATTTGAAAAGGAATTTGAAGCAAGTGGGCAGTATCTTGATATGCCAGAATTAAATGTTGTTCTGAGTAAGTTTGAGACGAATACTGGGGTAAGAGTTGCTAATTTATCAGAGCTTTTACAACGAGTTACTGCTGGACTTAAAGAGGCGATACAAAATGAAGACGTTAACGATTAGATTAAATGCACCTTTGCAATCTTTTGGCAATGAAGCTACATTTGCACGTCGGACTACTTGGAAATATCCTTCAAAAAGTGCTGTTATCGGAATGCTCTCAGCAGCAATGGGGTATCGACGTAATAATTCACGAATTGCTGATCTTAATAGATTAAAATTTGCAGTCCGCATTGATCAACCTGGACAAACAATGACTGATTATCAAACTGTTGAATGGAAATCTGATACACGAAAAATAACCTATCGTGATTATTTGCAAGATGCTATTTTTGTAGTAGCAGTTGGGAGTGAGGACGAGAGGCTGATTGACACTTTAAGGACAGCACTTCGACATCCAAAGTTCCAGTTGTTTATTGGGCGCCGTGCAAATACTCCGGCTGGGCCACTTCAACTATATTTATTTAACCATCAAAACCCGGTTCAAGTTTTGACGGATTTTAAGTGGCAGGCATCTGAATGGTTTCGTAAAAAAACAAAAAAAGAGTTTGTTAGTCTGGAAATGATTGCGGATGCTGAACTATTGTCGGATTCTAATGGAGATCCCGAACTAGTAAAAGACCGTATTATTTCTCTTGACCAGCGATATCGGCAAATTGGATTTCGAGCTGTTTCACATACACAAGTTCAACTCAACAATGATAAGTTTAAAAAACAAATAGTAGGTACTGAGCATGATGTCATGAATTTTCTTTAGAGAGGAGTTGCCCTATGTACTTAGCAAGGGTCGAAATAGCAACTAAAAATCGGCAAAAAATTAAGGATTTAACGCATTTGGGCGCTTATCATAATTGGGTTGAACAAAGTTTTCCAGATGAGATCAACCTTAGTGAACGAAAGCGCCATCTGTGGCGGCTTGATCAGTTAGCGGGTAAAAATTATTTGCTAGTATTAAGTGAAAACCGACCAGATGAAGAGTATTTGAAAAAATATGGTGTTTCAGGCACTGTTAAAGTTAAACCTTATAATCAATTTTTGGATGCAATTAGAAATGGTGAAGTAATGCAATTTAGATTAACTGCTAATCCAAGCTATTCTGTTTTGCAACCAGGAAAAAAACGAGGGCGAGTGTATCCACATGTTACTGTTAAACAACAGCGTCAATGGTTAAAAGAAAAAGCTAAAAAGGCAGGGTTTAAACTCGTTCAACAGCGATTGTTGGACAGTAAAGATGATGACGGTCTTGCTTTTGATATCGTCAGTCGTGATCATCCAGTTCTATATCGTGAAAAAGGACGAGCTATGCGATTGAGCCGCGTAACGTTTGAAGGGCTGTTACAAGTTCAGGATGTGACTGTATTTAAGGAAACACTTACCAAGGGTTTAGGTCGTGAGAAAGCTTTTGGGATGGGATTAATGACGGTAATTACCGAGGTGTGAGGAATGAGTAAGAACATAGGTGCAAAGAAACCTGAGCGGTCTGAATTAGGGCGGGTAAGAGACCGACTGACTTTTCTTTATTTAGAGCATGCAAAATTGAATCGTCAAGATAGTGCTATCAGTGTAATAGATAATAGGGGAACGGTGTATGTACCGGCAGCAGTTGTCAGTGTTTTAATGCTTGGGCCGGGTGTTGACGTAACTCACCGTGCCATGGAACTGATTGGTACATCAGGAATGGGTGTTGTTTGGGTCGGTGAATATGGTGTAAGACAGTATGCCTATGGGCGTCCGTTAAATCATGCTTCAACACTGTTAGAAGCTCAAGCAAAACTGGTGTGCAATTCAAAGACTCGAATAGCAGTTGCACGAAAAATGTATCAAATGCGTTTTAAGGGTGAAGATGTCTCAAATTTATCCATGCAAGAATTAAGAGGAAAAGAAGGTGCAAGGGTTCGTCGGGTTTATCGGGAACATTCGAAGCAGTCAAAAGTAGACTGGTCACGTAGAGAATATAACCCAGATGATTTTAATGCAGGTACACCAATTAATAAAGCTTTGACTGCAGCGCATCAGGCTCTCTATGGGTTAAGCTACAGTGTTATTTCTGCTCTAGGTGCGTCAGCAGGATTAGGATTCGTACATACGGGACACGATTTATCTTTTGTGTACGATTTTGCAGATTTATATAAAGCAAAATATTCAATTCCAATTGCTTTTAAAATGACAGCGAAGTTCGGTGATGATAAAAATATTGCCTCTAAAACACGCTTAGCAATGCGAGATGCTTTTAAAGATGGAAATCTTTTATCTCAAATGGTTGTAGATTTAAAATATCTTCTAGGTGAAGTAAATTTAGAAAAAGATGTTGATTCTCTAAGTCTTTGGGATGATAAACTTGGTTTACAAAAGATGGGCGTTCAATATCATGAGGTTGAAGAGGATGAATCGGTATGATAGTGATTACTTTAACCAAAGTTCCTAACTCTCTTCGGGGCGATTTAACCAAATGGTGTCAAGAAATTCAAACTGGTGTTTATGTTGGCAATGTTAGTGCTAAAATCCGTGATAACTTATGGGATAGAATTATGCGTGATATTGGAAATGGTCAAGCGACAATGGCTTATAATATGAACAACGAACTTGGATATACGTTTAAAACGACTCGTTCAGACCGTGATGTGATAGATTATGATGGAATTCCGTTGATGATGCACTTGAATGTGCCCAATAGGGCAGTTAAACATGGTTTTAGTGATGCAGCGAAATTTCATAAAGCTAAGGTGATGTCACATAAAAGGCTGAAAGTGAAGGATAAATTGGAGAAAGATTTAAGTGAGTCAATTGTATCGATAGACATTGAAACAACCGGTTTGGATGTTACGAAAGATCAAATAATTGCTATTGGTGCAGCTAAAAAAGATAGTTGCTTTTATTCCTTAATTAAGACAAATACCATAGTACCTAAAAAGATATCTGATTTGACGGGGCTAACTTCCACGATTTTGTTAGACGAAGGTTTGGATTTTAGAGTGGCACTAGTCCAATTGAAAGAATTTATTGGAAGTCTACCAATAGTAGGGTATAATGTTCGCTTTGATGAAGCTTTCCTGAAAAAAGGGTATAAAGATGTTCAAGAAGTTGGTCTATCGAATAAAATAGTTGACTTAATGCCTGTGGTTAAAAAGACAAATAAGTTTTTGGATAATTATCGTCTTAAGACAGTTTTAGAAGACTATAAAATTTCAAATCAGCATCCTCATCGTGCGGATTCAGATGCAAAAGCAACACTTGAATTGGCGACACAACTCATAAAAAAACAGTGTTTGAAAATCTAAAGATGCCGGTTTAATAGGATTAATTTAGTGTATTCCCCGCGCATGCGGGGGTGATCCCTTCTGTAGATTCACTTACTCAGACTGTTACTAGTATTCCCCGCGCATGCGGGGGTGATCCTACCAAGATCTTCATTGACAATTTTCCCTGTCGGTATTCCCCGCGCATGCGGGGGTGATCCTTGTATTGCTCGCGTTTCGTTTCACTGCGATTAGTATTCCCCGCGCATGCGGGGGTGATCCTATGCTTACTCCTTACGCTACTCAAACTTATACGTATTCCCCGCGCATGCGGGGGTGATCCTACGTGTTTTCAGTGCTTCATACTTATCTTTTGGTATTCCCCGCGCATGCGGGGGTGATCCTTAAGCTACTTAGTGCTAAAAATGATGAGTACAGTATTCCCCGCGCATGCGGGGGTGATCCTATATAATGTGATAGTTACCATCTTTGTCGATAGTATTCCCCGCGCATGCGGGGGTGATCCCTAGCAGTAGATGTTTGATCGGCTTTGGACACTGTATTCCCCGCGCATGCGGGGGTGATCCTACGGGTGTTACTACAACAATTAAAATTACAGCGTATTCCCCGCGCATGCGGGGGTGATCCCGGTGGGCATCTATCAAAGGACCCTCCAAAGCAGTATTCCCCGCGCATGCGGGGGTGATCCCCACTTCAAGACATGACGGGCAAAGTTATTGGAGTATTCCCCGCGCATGCGGGGGTGATCCTAAAGCACTAGATAATCCGGCCACACAAGAAGCGTATTCCCCGCGCATGCGGGGGTGATCCCGAATCGTTACGGTATTCTTATCTTCACTATCAGTATTCCCCGCGCATGCGGGGGTGATCCTAGTGACGTTGTCACCATTTGAAATTGCATTGAGTATTCCCCGCGCATGCGGGGGTGATCCTTGAGGTGATTAAAGAGTGAGAAGAGGTGCTAGGTATTCCCCGCGCATGCGGGGGTGATCCTTCTTGTTTCTTTTCATCTTCTCTAGTCTGTTTGTATTCCCCGCGCATGCGGGGGTGATCCTTGAATAGACACCATGCAATCCTGATTCTTTTAGTATTCCCCGCGCATGCGGGGGTGATCCCTTTTACTTGGCGGTTAAAGTTAATTGGACTAAGTATTCCCCGCGCATGCGGGGGTGATCCTACTTGTGACTATGCTATTTCAAGCCATTTTGGGTATTCCCCGCGCATGCGGGGGTGATCCCACTGGTAAGATGACTGAAATGATAAAAGTTCAGTATTCCCCGCGCATGCGGGGGTGATCCCTATCCCGCTCGTTGAGTCATAGGTTAGCTTGAGTATTCCCCGCGCATGCGGGGGTGATCCTCTTTGACCAGTGCATCGTGCTGATAAATTCTAGTATTCCCCGCGCATGCGGGGGTGATCCTCATTAGTTGCTCATTTGAATTAACCCCTGCAGGTATTCCCCGCGCATGCGGGGGTGATCCTATAAAGGCAGCTGCAGGCTATACTGCCTATCAGGTATTCCCCGCGCATGCGGGGGTGATCCTAGATGAGTTTGGTGTGCCGTACAACTATTTTGGTATTCCCCGCGCATGCGGGGGTGATCCTCAATCACGAAGACACGGTGGGGAGCGGCAACAGTATTCCCCGCGCATGCGGGGGTGATCCCATGCAATATCCTTTTGCTACTATGTCTTTTGTGTATTCCCCGCGCATGCGGGGGTGATCCTAAACGGACGTGCTGGAATATTCGCCGCTTTAAGTATTCCCCGCGCATGCGGGGGTGATCCTACCAAGTGACATAATACAGTCTTTGATTTCTGGTATTCCCCGCGCATGCGGGGGTGATCCTGTACTGGACTCCGTACAGTGGTTCGTGCTTGAGTATTCCCCGCGCATGCGGGGGTGATCCCCTTTGTGACAAAATAAATAATTGGCTAAAAGAGTATTCCCCGCGCATGCGGGGGTGATCCCAAATGAAGTTCTGCCAAGCATTCGAAAAAACGGTATTCCCCGCGCATGCGGGGGTGATCCCAACTGCCGATCCATCTTTTTGACCATCAATATGTATTCCCCGCGCATGCGGGGGTGATCCCTACAATTTCATGATATTTATAAATCTCTGCTCGTATTCCCCGCGCATGCGGGGGTGATCCTAGACTATCTCATGACAAGATAAAAGCTGCTGA
>NZ_AZEF01000042.1:0-76662 GCF_001434915.1 Liquorilactobacillus capillatus DSM 19910 | reverse complement strand
TTATTATTAGTTAAATCAGTTGCACTGGGTATTCCCCGCGCATGCGGGGGTGATCCCTAAAGTAGATTGCTTTTTTTGTATGAGGAAAAGTATTCCCCGCGCATGCGGGGGTGATCCCTTATATGGATATTCGCAAGTATTACGAAAAACGTATTCCCCGCGCATGCGGGGGTGATCCTAAACTAGGTCGGGGGAGTGAGATGGGCGAGGGGTATTCCCCGCGCATGCGGGGGTGATCCCATCAAACAGTATTTATGTGACGTTTTCGGCAGGTATTCCCCGCGCATGCGGGGGTGATCCCTAATGCTGCTATCACAGCTGCTATAGCTGTAAGTATTCCCCGCGCATGCGGGGGTGATCCCAAGCTTGGGTATTACTCAACCGATATTTATTCGTATTCCCCGCGCATGCGGGGGTGATCCTAGATTGTCACGTCTGAATAGCCCAAGTAATCAGTATTCCCCGCGCATGCGGGGGTGATCCCAAGTTGGACGCTTTCTTAGATTTTTTCAAAAGGTATTCCCCGCGCATGCGGGGGTGATCCCTTCGTGCCGTTGGTAATATAGTTCATACAAGCGTATTCCCCGCGCATGCGGGGGTGATCCTGACAATGAACAACAAGACGTATTTAGCGATTAGTATTCCCCGCGCATGCGGGGGTGATCCCGACAGGCTGGTATCTTAGGCGAGAATTTATTAGTATTCCCCGCGCATTTCGTCAACGGGTGTTGATGAGAAACTTTTATGGGAAAATCAATTCATTTTCGAATTGATTTTCTTTTTTATTCGAATCATAAATTCAATTCTAATTCGAGTGTAAAAATGTGACCAGTTTCTGTAGCCGTATGCTGTGCACTTAATTTGTTTGATTTTGCGATTAACCCCTTCTAGCGGACCATCCAAATAGTTGTTTGCCATCATGTTCTTAATTAATAGTAAGTATTTACGATAGGCTTTTATTGTCGTTTCAAGCTGTGGGCGGGTGCTGTTAGCTTGATTTAATGTTTGAATAATTGTGATTTCTTAAGATATCAACTAGAAAATGCGCAACGAGGTAAGTGCGTTGATTTAAATCAGAATAAGTCTTTAAAAATAAGCGCCAATGATGTTTGAGAATGCGATATTCTCGTGAATTTTGGGCGAAGTGATGCATTAATTGGACGCGGGTCTGATTCAACGCTTGGAGTCCCATTTGGACTAGATGAAAGTTATCGGCAATCATTTTTGCTTCTGGAAAGATTTTGCGAATTACAGATTGGTATTGTGCATTGAAATCAATGACTACGCGTTTAACTTTCCGGCGCGTATCACCATCGATGGCAATAAAACTCATCTGATGACCAGTGGAACGAAACTCGTCAAAGTTGGTAAGGTAAGTAAGGCGGTCTTAGTTTGAATCGCTAATGAATCAAGCACGCGATTAACCGCGACTGGTGAAACATTTAACGCCTCCGCAATATCAGTAATACTTCGATCTTTAGTAAGCCGTAAAATAATCATCTTACAGGACTGAGGCTATGAGATTTTTTTTATTTTCTTACTTGTTACACTTTAATTGTAAATTTGTCATACAAAAATCTGTCATTAGTAATAGAAAAATCTATTACCAACAACAGATATTGTAGAATCTAAACTTTAGAGAAAGTTCAGGACGCTGCAATGGCTTTTTTATTTCAATAGCTATTCAGCGTTATATACTTTAGCGCTACAATCTTATGCATCCTAATTATGCCATAAACACCTAGGATGATCGGTTGTTTAATGCCGGTTTGATTCTTAAATAACTATAAGCGCAGTAGTACCGCTGTGGATTTAAAATTTCTGGTTGATTATAATATTTTTCTTTTTAATAAAAAAGCAAGTGCTATGGCAGGTGCCAGTAAAAATACAATTAAATAAAAAAAAATTTAAGCCCGATATCACCTATAATATTGCCAGCATTGCGTGTATCCCATGTGCCTAAAGTACTCTGTGATTGAAATCTTAATTGATTCAAACTAGTATTTTTATCAAGCGTCCTTCGACTTTGATAGTTTCTTTTTTTATCCCTTTTTGCGACACAAAATCTAATATTCTTAAAAGAATAAGGAAAAATAAAGAGAACATTAATACATAAAAGTAGATCAATGTATTGTAGCGAAAAGTTTATAAAACCTGACGGCTCCATATGTAAGAAAATATAAATAAAAGTACTGTACACTATACCTATAAAAATAGAAAAAACATAGAAAAGAATGTGTTTCATAAGAATCACCTCTGTAATCATAATGTGTGTCTAGAATTATACCATGGTTTATATTTTAAATTATAAGTTAAAAAATCAAAAATAAATTATAGATTTATAAAAATGTAATATACTACTACTTGAAATGCTATAGTCAGAAATAACAAATTTTTTTAATCTTTAGTGCTTGGTTAAAGAGAAGTTAGCCATCAAGACGATTTTATAGATGTAGAGAACAGGCATGAATATTATTATAGAATAACTATAATTTAAAAAAAATATCCTAATAAATATATGCATTATCTTTATAATGTTTTTAATGTACTTTTAAAACCGGCATAGATACATAAACTATGCAGAAAAGCCGTGATGACGATATTCATCACGGCTTTTCTATACTCTCTTTTACTGCAACTCTAGCATATTTATTGTTGGTCAGTGATCCTGTTTGCACACTCAATTAGTGAAATGAACTGTAATATGCTATCCGTTTGTTCATCAGTTAAACCACCCATTTTAAATGGCAAACTGTCGGACACACTAAGTAAGTAATCTGCAGAAGTGTCTAAAATAACGCAAATTTTAACAAATGTTTCAAGAGATGGATACGATAATCCTTGTTCATACGCTGACACGGTGCCTTTACTAACATCTAATCGCTTTGACAAGGCTAACTGTGTCAGATGTTTTGACTTGCGTACTGCTTTTAACTTTTCTCCAAAAAAGTCTATGGTCATAAGTTCACCCTCACCATAGAGTAGCAAAAATATATACCTGAAATAGCATTACTAAGTACATGTAATATTGACATTTTTGTTGGAGTTTATTATTATTAACGCTGTGGATTAATTAAATAATTTATAGCATATTTTTATACTAGAAGGGAGACATAAGGCTGAAATGCTATGTTAATAACAGTTTAAAAATGAGTAATAAAATAATACATAAATAAAATATGAATGTATTTTAAATTTTATACATAAGAAGGTGCGTAATTAAGTTATATTTTTTACTTTATTAGCAAGCTTTTCACCTAGAGTAATTAATAGTGAATTAAATTAAGACTGTAATGGTTCTTTCGATTGCTTAGCGTAATTTTGATTTGATGAGTTAAGTCCGCTCATAAATGTAAATAGGAGAAAGTTAATGAATTCATTTAAAGATGCAAATGGAAAAATTAAGAAAAATTGGTTAATTGGTAGTATTGCCATAATTGTTGTAATTATTATTGTTGGTGTAATGTTGGTTCTTCCAAAGCAGCTGGATGGGAAATATTCACATACTTCTACATTTTTGTTTATCACATCAACCGATACGTTGAAGTTTGATGGAGATAAAGTCATTGAATATGCAGATGGAAAGAAAACCAATTCTGGAACGTATAAGATTTCTGGTGATAAATTGGAAATGAAAATCAGTGGTACAAATATGACCGCCAAACTTGCAGACGACAAAAAATCTTTTGTGATAAAATCTGCGGAAGGCATGTCATCTTTAGCTAAGGGATTTAAATATACTAAATCAAATAAGTAGTTGATTTTATAAGTAAAAATTGTTCTAAAGTATATTGCACTTATTAAAAGAATGGGGAAATTTATAATGAGTAAAGAGGAAATTCTAAATTATTTAGATCAGAAAAAGGCATTGACGGCTGATTTGCAAAATGCACGCCATGATTTGTATGTAGCAAATGAGAATTCTTTAGCTACAAAGAAAAAATCTAAAAAGCGCTTAATTTGGTCACTGGTTGTAATCGCTATCGTTTCAATTGTCGGTACAAATAGTATTATTAGAGCTATTTTAGAGCTTGCATGCTTGGCACTGTTGGGTTGGGTTATCGTTAAATGGATTCAACAAGGAAATCAAGCAAAAGAACAAATTAATACAGCTAACCAAAAAATTGTGGATGCGCGAAATCAACCTTCTTACATTAATGGGATGAAAGATTTTCCAGAGAAATTCTACAGCTACTGGACGATTGATCGTTTGATGCATCTTGTACAGGAGAATCGAGCAACAACGCTTCAAGATGCATTTAATGTTGCTGAGGCACAGGATTTTCAAAATGATCAACTCTCACTGCAGCAACAGAACCTTGCAGTTGCACAATCCACCAACTCTATGTCAAAAATTTCTGCTGCTGCAAATGTTTTTACGGCGTTCAATACCCGAAAATAATACAGTTTAAATCATTATCAAGGATTCTGTATTAAATTTAATTTTTAGTATGAAATTTCAAGTTATTTTTAGTAACACAAAGAGACTGTGTAGGTTTTTGGAAGAAAAAATTCTAGAATACTAAATAAATTAGAGGAAGAATATTAAAAAAGATGACTAGCAGACAATGGCGGAAAAGTATTTTGAATTTCAGTAATAGAGCTGGGATTGTTGCTATGATTGCATTGATTACTATAAGCTTGGCAGCCTGTAGCAATCAAGCTAAGCAGCAAGATAGCAAAAAAGATAAGATAACGAGCAGTAAGAATAAGACAAGCAGTACAAGACATAAAAATCAAAACAGTCAAAAGAATTTATCAAAGAAGCAGTCTGAACAAACAAGTACTAAATCGATGGATTCACAGACATCAAGCTCAACTGTAAAAAACAAAGTGGCAACTGCAACAAAACAAATGAATTTTTCTCAGATTCAGCAGGGCAATTACGAAAGCTTACTAGGTAGCTGGCAGGAGGTTGCGACTTCTGGAAACCACCATGATGGGACAGGAAGTAAATGGCAAACACCTCAAGGAACGGATGCTCTTGAAATAGCTAAAGATAAAATTACTAATGGTTCTTTGACACTGCAAGGTAATAACTTAAATGATGGAACCGCCAAACCCATAGTATTTAAGCAAAAGGATAGTTATCTGAGTGCTAATCTTGCTGATCAGAGTGTTTCGATCAACTATGCTATTTACTTTTATCCCAAAAACGTTGCCATATCTAATTTAGGTAACGTTATGCCAACATCAATTAATAATTCCAAAGACCGCATAGTAATTTGGACTAGTAACAATAGTTACACGGAAGTCTTCGAGAAAAATGCTAACTAAGTATTTTTTATAAAATATAATTAGTTTTTTGTACTATAAGATATTTTAGTTGTGTGAAATAAAAATCTATATTTAGTTTTCTATTAACTAAACGATATGCAAGTAAACATGGGGGGAAAATGTATGGTAAAAAGAGGAATCACTAATAGTAAAAAGTTAGTAACATTGACGGCGGTATCAGGAGCACTGGGCGCTGCAGCATTTAATTCCAGTACGCTGAAAGCTAATGCTGATACAGTTTCAAATCTAACAACAGCTCAATCATCGGGTCAAGCTTCATCAACAACTGACAAGAAACAACAGGCAACTGCGGAGGTGAACAAAGCTCAAACGGATTATTCACAAGCCCAAAGTGAAACTTTATCAGCTAAATCAACAGTTGAAAGTGCTAGTTCTGCTCAAACAGATGCACAAGCAAAAGTCGATCAAGCAAGTTCAAGTGTCAAAGATGCTCAAACAATTACTGATACTGCTAAAGCTAATGAATCCTCTGCAGAAAATATTCAGTCTAAGGCGCAAGATATTGCCACTGCAGCAAATACTAAGGGTGCTGTTACTGAACAACAAGAAAACGTTTCCCAGGCTCATGCCCAAACACGGGCTGATTCACAAGCTGTGTCAGATGCGCAAACTCAAGCTGACTCACAAGCCGCTAAAGTTGCAGCTATTTCATCAAGTGTTGCTGATGCTAGTTCTACGGTAACCAAAGCGCAGCAAAATGTTACTGATAAACAAAATGATTTAAATAATAAACAAAATCTTGATGTTACTAAAGCACAGCAAGATGTTAATACCGCACAAACTAAAGTTGATGATATCCAAGCAAAGGTTAATGAACAAACATCCGCACAGTCAACATTAAATCAAAAAGTGACAAACGCTCAAAAAGCTAAAGACACTGCCGATGCTAATTTGAATGACCACAACCAGAAAGTAACTGATGCGACAAATAATGTTACTAAGGCTAAAATTGCTGTAACTAATGATCAAACTAACATGAAAGACACACAAAAGCAGTTAAATGAAACAAATGCTAAATTAAATACACAGACATCGAAACAAACACTAGATGTTCCTTCTGATTTGGCATCTAAAGTAAATGAGTATAAATCAACTGGTAAATATGCTAATAGTCAAGAAGATACCGATGCATATAATAGCAATAAGTATGTAGCTAGTGATCAAGACAATGTTAAATTCGATGCATCAGTCCCAATGTCTGAAGCTGATCGTGATTATTACAACTTATTTGCTCTTGATTTGATTAATCAGGCTCGTGTTAAAAATGGTTTGGCACCCCTTGTTGCTTCACAACTTGCACGTGATTTTGCACATCAAGTATCTGACAACTATACTGCTGAAAAGTATGATTTTGCACATGATGTCGGCATGTTAAATAAGACTAGTTCACAAATGAATGTCGATTGGGTTGGCGAAAATATTTCATGGAGTAGTACTTATGACTTCTTAAACAATATGCAAGATGCTTTCCCATTGGGTTATACAGTTAATGATTTCAAACGTGATATCTATACCGCTATTAATGGTATGTTGTTAGATGATGCAAGTTCTGATTACGGGCATGCATTTAATTTCTTAAATCCAGATGCTTATTCTTATGGATTTAGCTATCGTATTGGTAATGATGGTAATTTGATTTTAAATTTTGACGGTATTTTGAATCAATCAACTGTAATTACAGATCCAACAGAAGCATTGAAAGATCAAGTTTCTCAATTGCAAATCAAATTATCAGGTCAAACTAAGACACTTCAATCAGACCAAGACAAATTAACTGCTGCTCAAAATGTATTGGCTCAACTTCAAAAAGATAATGTTCAAGCAACTGTAGATGCTGCAACTAGTGCACTTAATGATGCTAAAAGGGCATCATCATCAAATCAAGCATTATTAGCTCAATCACAGGTTCAATTGTTATCTGCTAAGAATGAATTGGCACAAGCCCAGGCTGTCTTAGCTGATGCTATGAAGAGTCAACAAGAAAAGCAAGCTGAAATTGATGCGGCTAAAGATTCTTTAGAAGCTGCTAAAAGAACTTTGAATAGTGCTCAAACAGTATTTGCTCAGAGGCAAAGTGACTTGTCGGTAGCTAAGAGTAAATTAGCTGTATTACAAGCTAATGTTGCTAAGCTGGCTGCTAAGGTCAGCCTTGATAGAAAAGCAGAGGCTGCTGCACAAACGAAGCTGAACAACTACTTGAACGCTGACCAAAATCTCGCTGATGCTAATGGTAAATTAGCACAGGCTCAAAAAGCTGTTGAAACTGCGCAAACAGCCTTAACCCAAGCTAAATCTCAGTTAATGGACGCTCAAACAGCCTTGACCCAAGCAAAAGGAAATACGGCAACGGCTCAAAAGGCTTATGATGATGCTTTAGCCAATGAACAGGCTAAGAAAACAGCTTTTACAAATGCTCAATCAGCATTAAACAAAATTGTTGCACAAGAAAAGACTGAACAAGCTGTCAAAGAAGCTGAACAAAAGGCTAAAGAAGCAGATGCTAAGAAAGCTCAAAATAGTAATCAAGCTATAACAGGTAAGCCTGCTCAAAATGTTATTCCTAGGCCAACCACTAATAATGTTAAAAATAGCAACCAAATAGTTGCCCCTGAATTAGTCAATGTTCCTAAGAGTGACCTTACTATTAATTCAAGCAACAAAAAGGTTCAAGCATTTGTGCAAACCTTGAAGAAACGTGGTTATAGTGATGAAGCTATTGAACAAGTTTTGAAAAGCAATGCAGAAGTTACTGTACCTGAAAAGGATAGCTCAAATGTTGTTGAGACTGGCTTTGAAACACAAACCCGTGCGAATAACGTAAAAAGTACGGAATATCGGCGAAGTAATAATGCACCAAAAGGGACTCTTAAGCTTAAAAAGCAGAGTATCTATCCACAAACTGGTGAAGCAACTACCCCATTTATCAAGCTTTTAGGGTTACTGATTAGTGTTGCCAGCATGGGATTGATATTCAGAAGCAGAAAAGCAAAACACTTTATGTAGTCAGCAAAGTGTTAAGATAAAAATTATTCAAGAGAATATGTAGCTAAAGTAAAACACCTAAGGCTGGGTTTAGTATCCAACCTTAGGTGTTTTATTGAATAGTCAAAAAATATTTATGCTTTTTAACGATGACAGGTTAAAGGACACGGTCAACAACTCAATGGTTGTGATAGACTAGCTACTAGTGTAGATGTTAATAGGCATTTAGGCTTTGTGCTATAATCAGATTTACGAGTGATTATTATAATTTCTCCCGAGGGAGTATTAAGGATGCCAAGCTTGGTTATAGTAGAGTTAGTTTAACGGACCGACATTTAGAGCAGTAATTAATTACTTTAAAAAGCAGTGATAAAATATTTGCTGCTGAATTAAGTAACCAGTCTAAACTGTAAAAGATGGCAACTTATATTAGTGAGAGAGATATTGTCATGATCACACTAAATTAGATTGACTAGGTAAAAAGAATCAAGACCTAACGCAAATCATGAACACTATGTTAAAACAACAGCTAACTAAGTTGACTATTGTAAATTATATTAAGCAGAAAGTAATCTTGAACTGAAATAATAAGGTAAGTATGATGGCCGTGATACTCTAAAGACGACTTTTAGTTATAAAATACTTTTAAACGTTAGCGATCAGACATGAGCAATATGGATATCGCTAAGAGTAGTAATATTAAACGGATGACTTTTATCCAACATGCAAAGATAATACTTA
Source organism: Liquorilactobacillus capillatus DSM 19910 (assembly GCF_001434915.1). Taxonomy (GTDB): domain Bacteria; phylum Bacillota; class Bacilli; order Lactobacillales; family Lactobacillaceae; genus Liquorilactobacillus; species Liquorilactobacillus capillatus. Next base: position 67,641 of record NZ_AZEF01000042.1, on the reverse strand, counting down.
AATGGGGAAATAAAAATGAAAAAAATTTTTATTATTGAAGATGACCATACTATCCGTAACGAGATGGCCGAATCTTTGAGAAAATGGAATTTTCAGACAAACTTGGTCCAAGATTTTCAGAATATTGATTCTGAGATCAAGATGCAAAAACCTGACCTTATCGTTATGGATATTACATTACCATTTTATGATGGTTTTTACTGGACACAGAAAATTCGGGAATTTTCTAAAATTCCGATCATGTTTGTCTCAGCGGCAGAAATGGATCCTAATGCTGTTCGAGCTATTTCTATCGGGGCTGATGATTACCTAATTAAGCCATTCTCAATCGCGGTCTTTGTTTCAAAGATCCAAGCTATTCTACGACGAACGAATCAAAATGACCATTTAGTTGAAACTATCAACTTCAACACATACTCTTTAAATATCATTACAAATTTGCTGAGGTCACAAAATGAATCTGTTAAATTAACGACCACGGAAAGCACGATTTTAAAACTGTTATTTTTAAACCCTGACCAGGTTGTTTCTAAAAAGAAAATAATCAAATCAATCTGGCAAAATGGAGACTTTACTGATGAAAATATCTTAAATGTCAATATAAGTCGGCTGCGTGATAAATTAGGTCAAATCGGTTTAGCAGGTAAGTTAGTAACAGAATATGGTAAAGGGTATAGGTTACTGGATGATTAAAAACAACCTAAAACTTATTTTAAAAATATTTGTTTTTGAATGGCCTAACCTTGTTATTTATCTCCTCTTTTTATTTCTGTTCTATTTTATCTGTATTCTGTACAAAATAAATTTAAACGTTATCGGTGACTTGGTCCGTTACACAATAATACCGTTTTTTATGATTATTGGTTTTCAAGTATACCAAAAGTACGTCAATGCCAAATCAATTAACAAGCTGATTAGGGAAGAAAATTTTGAGCAAATTCACCTTCATGGTTTTTATGGCCGTTTATATTCCCACGCACTTCGGAATTTTATGGAGCATAAATTAACTGAAAATAGAAACCTGATTTTATCGCTAAAAAGACGAGAAGACTACTTAACCTTGTGGAGTCACGAAATGAAAACGCCACTTACCTCTTTATTGATGATTGCTGAAAATAATCCCACTGTTTCAAGTGAAGAGGTTTCCGAAAAACTTGAGTTAGTAAATTATCAGCTTAAACAACTGCTAACTTTTGATCGATTGGATGATTTTAATAATGATTTGGAGTTTGAAAAGGTCAACTTGTCCGACTGTATTAGAAAGATCATTCAGCAAGATGTTTCTTTCTTTTTATCTCACGAGGTTATGCCCAAAATCACTGTACCATCAGTAAAAATATTAACTGATTTAAAGTGGCTATCCTTTATTTTAGAACAGGTCATTATTAATGCTGTCAAATATTCGGATAAAAATGGTATTGTTCAGATCAACTTTAACGATGACACGTTAACTATTACAGATCATGGTATCGGTATTGCCAAAGCTGATCTGCCGCGGGTCTTTGAACAGGGGTTTACTGGTAGTAATGGGCGCACACATGGGGAAGCAACCGGTATGGGTCTGTATATGACTCAGAAAATCGCTAAAATACTAGATGTAAAAGTTGAAATTTCATCTACTAAAAACGTTGGTACAATATTCAAATTTGTTTTTGATCCTCAAAAAATCACAATAAAATAACAGATTGTAAGATTTCTTAATGCATTGTAACTACAAGGCTTAAGGAATCTTTTTTATACTAGGGTTGTGAAACGACTTTTAAGTGGAGAGGAAGATAAGCTTACTAAATTTAAAATATATCAAAGAGTATTTTAAACAAGCAATGAAAGTGTAGCCCAAGTATTAAAGAATAACGGTAAGCTTATACGCAAAAAGTTATTCAGTAAAGATGATAAAACTTACAACGAACTTTATTATGGTGACTAAAGTAATAATTAGTATTTTCAAAAAGTTATTAATAGGTTGATGTTCTTGGAAAATAGAGAGGAGGTTGGCTAATGATTCAACTAAAGCTTGCTTTTCATAATTTAGTTAAAAGTAAAAGTCAAAGTTTACCGTTTATCTTTTCAAATTCAATGTGGATTATGATTACGTATATATTTTTTTCAATAATTTATAATACGAATATTAAAACCAGTTCTTATGGAACTGCTGCAAATTATATTCTAAAACTGGGTTTGGTATTTGTTATCCTAATTGCTACTTTATCAATGTTTTACGCTGAACGCTTACTTAGTAAACAACGAATGCAGGAATTGGGTCTGTACAGCATGCTTGGTCTGACAAAACGTCATCTTTGCCAAATTATTGTATTAGAAAATAGCTTGTTTTACATGATCTGTATCATTATTGGCAGTATCTTAGGTATAACTTTTTCAAAATTGGCTTTTATGAGTTTGAAATTTCTTGTGGGGGCTACCGCACTCCAGCAAAGCTTTACGTTATTGCCTTTGGTATATGTTGCCATCGTTTTTGCTGGCATCTTTATATTGATCATTCTCTTTGATTTCTGGGAATTAAGAGAGGTTGACCCAATTAATTTATGGGCTAAATCTTCCCAATCTGAAAAAGAGCCAAAATCACATATCTTACTCTCGGTTTTAGGCATTATCATTTTGTTGATTGGATACTACATTTCAGCAACGGTTAAGCCAACCGGAGCTGCATTTGGGCAATTTATTATCGCTATTGTTTTTGTCGTTATTGGTTCATATTTAGTGTTTATTACTACAAGTATTAGTTTGCTTAAAGCACTCAAAAAGAATCGAAAATATTATTATAAGTCTAATCATTTTATCTCAGTTTCAAACATGCTTTATAGAATGAAACAAAATGGCGCGGGATTGGCTTCAATCAGTTTATTGTGTACATCAATTCTAGTTGCCTTAATTGCGGCGGTATCACTAGTTACAGGACAAAAAACTTTGATTAGTTTTTGGAGCCCACGAGACATCCAAATTGTATCTAAGAACCCATTTTCAATAACTGAGAAAAAGACGATATATAGGTTTGCGAATAACTATCAAGTTACTATAAGTCAACCGCAAACGGTGATGGTTACAACACCTGTTATGGGTGCCTTGTCGGGCAACCAGTTCAAACCACAATTCAATACTAAAACTGAATATACATTATCTTCACTTGATCTTAAACAATATAACCATCTTCAAAACACCAATTATCATTTGAAAAGTAATGAAATATTGGTATATATGCCTAGAAGTAACTATTCACGACGCGATTTGAAGATTCAAGGAAGAACTTATAAAGTTAAACCGGTTAAAAAGTTTAACGGATCATTTGTTTATAGTCGCACTATCTATAAACCCATTTTTATTGTAGCTGCCAACAAAACAATTGCCAAGCAACTTAACCCTCGTCCTTACGTTTATGCTCAAGGGTTTGATACCCATGGAACTAAGCGGCATCAAAAGCAGTTTGCAAAAGCCATTCAAGTAGCTCTAAATATAGATCTAGATAACTTTACCTCAAAATATGTCACAGGGGAACTCTTAAAAGCAATGTTTGGCAGCCTACTTTTTACGAGTATTTTAACCAGTATCATCATGATTGGTGCAACAAGCATGCTTATCTATTATAAGCAGGTTTCTGAAGGATACGCAGATAAAGATAACTATCAGATTATGAGTGAGATCGGACTGAGCAAAAATGAAACTAAGAAAGCTATCCGAAGTCAGGTGTTAACGGTTTTCCTGCTTCCAATTATTGGAGCGATCCTTAATTTGGTATTTGCCTTACCGGCAATCAAAAGCGTACTAACAATATTCTCAATGTATGATTTGAGGATCTTATTAATTGTTGTTCTCATCATAGGCTCGGTACTGATTATCAGTTATATGGGTATTTATTTAGCAACAACGATTATTTATAGACGGATTATTGAGAACTCATCAACTATTTAATGTGAGTCATAAAAGTACGCCAATAGATAATTGTAATCTGACATTAGCTTTAAAATGAATATAATATTGGGAGGTTATAAGAAATGACAAATGAAACTAACTACATATTGGCAACGGATCATCTTGCAAAAAAATTCGGTAAACAGGAAGTATTGCATGATGTTTCGCTGAAGATCGCGCCAGGTGATATCTATGGGTTCTTAGGTGTTAATGGGGCTGGTAAATCAACTACTATGAAGCTCTTATTGGGGCTATTACAACCAGATGCTGGAAACATCGAGATTTTTGGTCAGGCACTAAATACTAATAGGAATGAAATTTTAAAACAAATTGGTGCTTTAATTGAAGAACCATCTTTTTACCCCAACTTAACTGGTGCTGAGAATCTAAACCTAATAAAGAACTTGTTGGAATTACCGGCCAAAAATGTTGATAAGGTGCTTAAAATTGTCAGCTTAGAGAATGCCAAAGATAAATTAGTCCAAAATTATTCTTTAGGTATGAAACAGCGATTAGCAATTGCGATGGCATTGATCAAATTTCCAAAATTACTTATTCTGGATGAACCAACTAATGGGTTAGATCCTGAAGGTATGCACCAGATGCGTGAATTGATCAAAAGTTTGCCAACTAAGTATGGTATTACAGTATTGATCTCTAGCCATTTATTATCTGAAATGTCTCAAATGGCTCATACGGTAGGAATTATAAAGGATGGGAATCTGATCTATCAAGGGAGTATGGACTCTTTGACAGGAAAGCAAAAATACTTTTTGAAAACTGATAATAAAGTTATTGCAAAACAGATCGTTGCAAAGTATACGGGGACTGATATTCTAGAAAGTCAAAGTCATGTTCTGACTTTTAACTTAGGCGATCCGCAGTTAACTGCGTCTATTATCAAAGCACTTGTAAACGCAGGTGTCAGTGTGTATTCGCTTTATGGTAAAAAGAAGTCATTAGAGGATGTTTTTCTTGATTTAACGGGAAGTGCGGACAGATGAAATATTTAGAGAGCGAATTTTATAAAAATAAACGGCGTAACTTCTGGATGGCAATTGCCGGGTTGTTCTTATTCTCACTAGTCTGGGGTGGTATAACGACAAACGTTCAATTAATTAGACGCCCAACTCAAATATTAGAAACTACCATATTTAATATGCTAACCATTAATAACTTAATATTTCCTTTTTTAATCGCATTATTAACTGTGCGTTTGGTTCAGCCCGAGCATGACAATAAAATGTTTCAAGTTCTAATCCTGAATGGTGAACAACCCTGGACGCTATTTTTAGCTAAGCTAACTGCAAATATGCTGGTACTTTTAGGCGGGATTTTACTACAAACATTGATGATCATTGTGTTCATTATACTTAAGGGGGCAGCGTTGACACCGTGGAGTAGATTATTGCTTTTTTTGGTTCCGCTCATGATTAGTGGTCTAGTTATTTCAGTAATTCAATTAGGCCTTGCTTTTTACTTCAAGAAACCAACAATTCCACTGTGTTTAGGTTTAGCAGGTAGCTTTTTAAGCCTAATTACTTCTGGCTTTTTACCTAAGTGGATAACAATTTTCATTCCATGGCAGTATGTCTCCGTGCTGAATCCATTATCTATTGGAGCAACTGGTCTCCAATACTCTAATATCTGGCTTTTTTACCTAGCCCTAGTTATGTTGATCGGTCTTTTACTGATTTTAATAATTAGAAATAAGATGAAGAATAAAAAGAAGGTGGTTCTATGAATCTGGCAGTCAAAAGTGAATTGTTAAAATTGAAACGACTGCATTTACCATTAATTATTATTGCAATTAATGCTCTAGCTTTTGTAATTGGTTCTCTGCTGTACTTTCAGAACCAAAAAGTCTTTGCTGCTTACCATACCCAATGGTTTGCACTCTGGAGTGAAACAGGTTTGTTCTCCTCGCAGGTCTTTTTACCAATTCTTTTAGCTATCGTAACAGCTATCGCAATTCATTCTGAAAAAGAGCGAAATAATTTTGCCCGAATGGCTTCTTTGCCAGTTATGGCAAAACAATTCATTATTGCCAAGTTTTTAATGTTAGCTGTATTGTCTGCATTAAGTCTGGGTATTTATGTCGTATTTTTCTATCTGGTGGCTCTAAGTGGACATTTGCCTAGTACTCATAACCTATTTATCTTTGTGGCTTGGGCTATTCTTGGATGGATGGGGACTCTACCTATTTTGGCAATTCAATTGTGGCTCTCTATCCAGCGTAAAAATTTCACAACGCCGATTATTATAGCGCTGATTCTTAGCCTGATGAGCTTTGCACTGCTCGCTGTCGAGCCCTTTTTACTTAAACTATATCCATTTGCTCAAATTATGATTGGTTTACACGCACGAAGTTACGTCGGCTTAAATCCTTTAGAGTTTTTACTGTTCTTTGGAGTGGTTCTTTTGTTTACAATCCTTGGCTTAATTTTGAGTATACATAGTTTGAGAAAGTTAGGGTTTGAGTAGTTCCAATGCTTTATTGCTTACTGTCTAAATTATAGAATATTTTGCTTGAAAATTTTTTTATAATTTGGTAAGTGTGACATTCGTAAATATTACTCTTTGAATTAGATTATCAACTATTTTTTTAAGAGTTATATTTCTGTTTTTGATAATTAAAAGTCTAACATAACGCGCAAGACACATTTGTTATTTATTTTGAAGGCTCAGTTCTTATAACACACTAGTTAATTTACGATATCGATATTTTGGAGTATACTCGGAAGCTTGTTGCTGCATTCCATTGGTAGCGGAACGATTTGATCATTGTCAAGTAAGCATCTAGAATGATTCTTGGCATAACAATACGTGTTATGTGAAAGGCTTAAGGACTAATTTAATTAAAACTTGAAATTCCGATCTTAACTCAGTCACTAACACCGCGAGGCCTTTTGTATTGGTTTTCTCCGTTATCAAAATTTTGAGATTGATATTTAGAAGTAGAAAAGCAAAAAAACTTATGTAGTAAAGAATAAAATTTTAGAATAAAAAACTAGCTGAAAGAACATATTTTTATGTTCCTGCCGCTAGTTTTTGATTTTACGTCAAAAGCCTTATGGATACTTGAATTTTAATCTGAAACTATTACTAGCTAGTAACATCCGTTATACCGTTTACCAATTTTGCTTCTCAAAATTAACGGCTTGTTTGAAAGAAGTAATTACATTTTCAAAATAAGCCTTATTGCTTGTTTCTCTAAGGTAACCAATACTGTAATTAATAGATATTGCTACATCTAACTTAACATAATTAACGTCGTTGCTAGCGGGATTGTAAAGAAAACTAGGGACGATTCCAATTACTTTATTGGCTGCTGCATAAATCTCCAGACTTGAAGAATCATAGATGGGTGTAATATCAAGATTATTATATTTTGTATTCAATTCGTATTTAAGGTTGCTGATAGCAGGAATTGATTCATTGCCTTCCCAAATAAGAATTTTTTGCCCTGATAATTGCGCTAAAGTAAGATACTCATTGTTGCTAAGGGGGTTTCGTTTAGAAATCACAACCGAAAATCCTCCAGTTAACAATGCTGTAGAGGCTAGGTCCTTCTGTTTGAAAAACAAATCATCTTGAAAGAGTTGAAAATCATAGTGTTTATTAACTAATTCATCAATAATTTTCTTATTACCATTAGGATCAGTGAAAACTAGCTGCACATCATAATGATACTTTCGTTTTAAATTTGAAATTAACTTAGGCAAATAGCTTTTTTCGAATGAGATGTCAGAAAAACCGACTTTAATGGTAATGATATCACTGAGATCGTTATTCCGAATATTACCAATAGCTTCGGCGACAATAGAGTCTACCGTAAGCATTTTATTCCAGAAATAATTCCCATTGGGGGTCAAAGATACTTGATGATGGCGATATTCAACTAGTTTGACTTTTAATTCTGTTTCTAATTTTTTTATATTTTTTGAAACTGCAGGTTGAGACATAAAGAGCTCATCTGCAGTTTTACTATAATTTAAAGTTCTTCCCAATGATAGGAAGCAGGCAATTTGTGTAGTATTCATGTTTTCCTCTATTCCAAAAAGTTATAGTGGTATTCTAACCGCTTTCAGCCATTACGTCCAGAATCAGGTAGTATTCTAAGTGTAAGAAACTTCAAGAAGGGAAGTGAAAAAATGAAATCAAAAAAAACTAATTTTCGTCCATGGGTGGTCATGTTGGCAATTAGCTTGATTTCAGCTACATGTTTAGGATCAAGTATGGTTTTAATGGGATCGTTTTTGGGTTCAATTAGTGAAGCAACTCATGTTTCAATTGCAATTGTTTCATACTATTATACAGTATTAGTTTTGATTATGGCACTTATGATGCCAGTAGTTCCGAAAGCTTTGGCTAGTGTCAACAATACAGTTATTTATTTGATAGCAACAATCGCAATCACAATTAGTCTTATCCTAATAGGTCATGTTACCCAGATTTGGATGTTTTTCGCCATTGCGGTGATTATTGGAGTCGCAATTTCATTTATGAACTTTGTACCAGTTGGAATTTTAATTGATAACTGGTTTAATGAGAAAATTGGGTTGGCAATTGGCATTTGTTGGGCAATTACTTCGGCTTTTCAAGGAATCATGAGCCCAGTATTATCGGTATGGATAGGTTCAGTGGGTTGGCAAGAGGCCTTAAATACTTTAGCAATTATAGTTGGAATTTTGAGTATTCCATGCTCATTTTTAATTAAGTTCACGCCAAAGTTAGCTTGTTCACATGCTTTTGGTAAAAAGCAGGGAGAGATAGCTGAAGTTGAAAAAACTCAAGTTTCGACTAAAGTAATATTGCACAGTACATCTTTCTGGATCGTAACTTTGTTAATGTGTCTTTTGCAATTTCCAGCGGTCTTGAATCAAATGTTTCCAACTTATGTAGCAGCTGTTGGTTTTAAAACAACTATCGGTGGTTTTATGGTTACAGCAGCTATGATTTTTGATATTTTTCTTAATCCGTTGGTTGGAATAACAGGTGATAAATTTGGAGCCGAAAAATCAAGTATTGGTTGGATGTTTGTAGGACTTGGGTCACTCGGAATGTTAATACTAGCAACTAACATTCATTCTGCAGGTCTAGCAATAGCGGCTGCTGGAATTAATGATATTATCTATGTTTTCCTAGGAACTGGGATTACAGCCTTAGCACAGTCAATTTTTGGATCAAAAGCTTTTGCTAAAGGGTTTTCTTTGGTAGGTTCATTTTCTTTTATAATTGGAGCCTTTGCAATGCCAGTAAATAATTTAATTGTAGAGAAGTTTGGTGGCTTTAATGCCGTTTACGTTTTCTTTGGAATTTTAGTATTGGCTTCAATAGGATTAATTATACTTGGAGGAAAGAATCACTTTGAAGATAAAAGGGCGGCTTAGTAGATAGACTATAAATGTCAATGATGGAGGAAAATCATGGAAAAAGAATATGATGTGGTTATTATTGGTGCAAGTAATGCCGGTGGGTTTGCTGCAGCAGCAGCAGCCGAAAAAGGTGCTAAAGTATTGATGATCGACAAGATGAAAAGTGCGGGGTACTTATACCGTGATACTATTGCTTCAATCGGCAGTAAGGCACAGAGAAAAGCTGGAGTTGAGATTGATAAGCAAGAGTTAATTAATTTTTTAACTGAATTTGCGCAAGATAATGTTGACCAACGTTTATTAAACACTTGGGTTGATAATAGCGCCGAAACGATTGATTGGCTTGATGAAAAAATTTTACGACCACATGGAGCTCACATTCAGGCTACACCAGATGCCTATTATGAATCAGCCATGAATAGGTCTTTTCCAACAGGTAATGAAGTTACCAATTCTGACGGTACTTACTGGGAATCAGGTTATGGCAACTGGGTTCTTGATGAGATTAAAAAGTTGGGAGCAGAACTTCGTTGGCAAACTAAGTTGCAAAGTTTGGTAGTCATAGATGGAAAAGTTGTAGGAGTAAAAGTTGAAGATCTTCCCACAAAGCGGAGTTATAAGATTAGTGCTAAAAATGTTATTATTTGTACTGGCGGTTATGGTTCAAATCTTGCTCTGATGCAAAAGTGGAACCCGATGGGACTTAAAACGAATGTTTATAGTGATAGTATGCGTGATGATGGGTCAGGTATTGTAGCCGGTCTAAAGGCTGGGGCTGCCAAAGATGAAGAAGCAGCTTCTATCGTTTTTAACCGTGCTGCTGTTCCGGTTGGTGCAAATGCTCGAGATATGTATGAAATTGATATGACTCCGCCGGATGATCCTGCCTATCTCTGGTTTGGTAGTTACCCATTCTTACGTGTAAACCTTGAAGGGGAACGCTTTTATAATGAAAGTTCACCATATCAGTTTGCGATGCATGCAGCTGCTCGTCAAACTGGTTATATGCAGGCAATGATCTGGAATGAAGATGTTATGGATGATGAACATTTGAAGGCTGTGCACACCTTGGGGTGTTCTCGTCTTGGATTCCCAGGCATCTGGACTGCGGAAGAAGGACGTGAACAAATTGCTGGACTGATTAAAGAAAATTTAGTTCAGAAGGCAGACAGTATTGAAGAATTAGCTGATAAGTTGAACTTACCAGTTGCAACTTTGATAAAAACAGTTAGCCGTTATAACGATCTTTGCCACAAGGGTAAGGACGAGGATTTTGGCAAAGAAGCTTATCGTATGCTCGCAATCGATCAAGGACCTTACTATGGGGCCTTCATGAGTGGCCGACTCTTAGCAACTCTCGATGGACTCAGAATTAATACTAAGATGCAGGTTTTACGTGAAAATGGTGAGGTAATTCCGGGACTATATGCAGCTGGTAACTGTTCAGGCGGTTTCTTCTGGGGAGCATATCCAGACCATGTTCCAGGATTAACGGCTAGTCATGCGCAAACATTTGGACGTTTAGCAGGTAAGTTCGCAGCAACAGCTAGTCAAGATTAATTTTAACAAAGGAATAATGTGATAACACTCTTAAAAAATTTCTCTACGATTGGATATCAAATCTAATCGTAGGGGTTTTTCTATATTAATATTGAAGAATCTAAACTTAGTAAGGGTTGCTTATAAAGAATGATTGAAGTTGTATATAATTTGGAGAGGAACGTGTACGTCTCTCTGTAGAAATGTTATTTTCAAACTAAAATTTTTAAGTTGCAACTTTAAAAATACCTGTCTGTTCAGTATTTTTTTTATGAAAAGCAATCAACTATTTGCTACAATTAATTTTGTAAATTAATTAGTAGTGAGGCAGCAAAGCTTTCTAATTTTTAGTGGCTAGTAGGATTGGGTGGATTTAAAAAGAAGGTAATAGTATGTATGTAAAAAGGTTCGTACAGCTGTTTTTAATATTTTTACTGACAATTTTTATGTCAATGCTGTTTATTTCCCTCTTTGGAATTAGGGGATATTTTATGCAGTCAGTTGTTCTAACTTTAGTGGGTTATATTATTTTGGTGATACCGTTGACCATCCTGACTATTCTTAAACAGCGTAAGAAATTTAACGTTGAAGGAACTAATGAGAATAATAGTGAGTTTAAAAATGTTTTAAGCAAACTTGATAATATCATAATTTTATCGACGCTTTCCTCAAATAATGTTATAAGTTCAAGTATTATTACTTTTAAGCAGTCTAGAGCTAAAGAGAATGTTTTTTATATTATGTCTGATAGTAAAGCAAATCGTGTTAGAAATATTGAGCAAAATGGAACGGCATCGTTAGCTACCTGGTTTGATGAAAAAAAGGGAATAAGAATTAGTTCAAATAAGATCAATGCAGAAATCGTTGAGGATGCTAAAAAGTCTGCTGAAATTGCGGCACACCCAGAGATAAAAGAATTGTCAGATGATTTAAAAAACAATACTCTTATTAGATTAACTATCAAATCAGTTTTGATCGAATCCTTTCAAACTAAGCCCTTAGTAATAACTTTTTTATAGTTAATACGGGTCTATTTAATGATAATAGTTGTTTTAGCTACCTTTTTTGTACAAAGGTCAGTAATGATAGGCCAAGTGATCATAAAAAATTGTATGGCTAAACTTTCAGACAACTCGTTGAGCTTTTTTCATCTATCGGGATGATTTATTGTAGGAATAATTAGTTAAGAATATTTTATACTCTCAAATGATGTTATTTAAATACACACTATGAGTAAATTTTGATATGTTTTATTTGAAAAAAGGGGGACGGAGCCTAGTAAAAAGCAACTGTCAACTATCAGTTGATATTTCAAAAGATGAAAATAAAGCTATTTTACCGTTAAGTCTTTTTAGATTTGAGTTAGTTTAATTACTTAAAAGAGTGGTTATCAACTATTAGTTGATAACCACTCTAATTAGAATATATGAAAATGATTGCTACAATACTTATTCCTTAGCTGCTGCTTCTTGTTCTTGTTTTAGTAAACTACGATCGTAGTATCTAATGAATGGATACCAGACTACAAAAGCAGCTGCTGCACAGATAAATGCGAGGATAGCACCTTGCCAACTAGTGGTAGCAGTGAAACCACCCAACCCAATAGGTGTTGGCCATGGCTGTTGAATAATAATTTTGTGAACAAAATTAGAACTGATCGCAAAGTAACCAATACCACCTGAAACTAGCGGTGCAAAAACAAAAGGAATGAAAAGTTTGACGTTATACACGATTGGCAAGCCAAAGATCAAAGGTTCATTGATGTTAAAAATAGCTGGAACGATCTCTGCTTTGCCGATTTCACGTAACTGAACTGACTGAGATCTAGTAACTAACCAAATAGCTACGCCTAGAGTAGCGCCTGAACCACCGAGAAGAACGAAAGCATTCAATGGATCACCAGCGAAGAAATGGTTTGCTCCTTTAACATTGGCAGCCATATTTGCCAGCACGATAGGTGTGTAGAAGGAACTAACGATCGTTGCACCATGAATGCCAAACCACCAGAGAAAATGAATCAAGAAAATAATAATTAGGAATCCCCACCAAGAGTCAGCAATGTTGCTGACGAATGAAAATGGAATATAGAGAACCTTAAAGATATCAGTTTTAACAAAGACTAGAAGGAGATTAAGTATTGCGATTACAAATGCGACACAAAAACCTGGAATCAAAGCACTAAATGAATTAGAGACACCTGCAGGCACTGAAGCAGGCATTTTAATCGACCAATTATGTTTAATAGTGAAGCGGTAGATCTGAACTGTCAGCCACCCGACAACGAGACCAGTAAAAATTCCAACTGCTCCAATACGTGTAACACCTGAGGCCGAAACAGCGTAACCGCCACCGATAATGTTAGCTTTATCCAATGTTTGGACAAACTGGACAGTACTATTTTGCCAAACTAGCTGTGGAACTGTGATAAACATGGCCATTAAAAACATCAATAAGCCGTTTAGTGGATTTAAGTTAAGGTGTTCTTCTTCTTGGTAAATCTTAGTATAGCTATAAGTGAAAGTTCCTGCAAAAATTAATGCTAAGATTCCCATTGTTGAATTATAAACTACTTGGAATAAGCCGTTAAAACGGCCTAGCGTATCTGCATACAGGCCTGAAAAACCAGGAATTGGAAAAGCTTGGGGTAAAACTTGCAAAATTAAAAAGATAGCTCCGATAATAGAAAAAGCAATAACACTGTACCCAGCTTCCATAATCGCGCGAACAAAACGCGACCCGGAAAATTTGCCGACCATATTGGTCATTTTCTCTTTGAATGTATCAGAATTATTCATCAGACTAACGCCTCTTTCCGCAAGATTTAGATTTTCTTAGTTGCAACCAACTTTTTATAAACACTAATTAACTCTTGAGCTAGATCAATAAACGTAATAGCTGTCATTAAATGATCTTGAGAATGCACGGTCAACAAGGTTAGCTGTGTATGGTGCCCATTCGCTTCTGCCGTTAACATTTTTGTTTGCATATTGTGAGCCTCAACCAATGCATGATTGGCTTCGTCAATTTTTGCTTGTGCAGCGTCAAAGTTATCACTGTGAGCAGCATGAATTGCCTCCATTGCTAATGATTTAGCATTACCAGCATTAGTAATGAGACCCATCGCCTGCATTAATTGTTGTTCTTCGTTGTTGTCAGCCATCGAACCATCCTTCCTAAACTATGTCATTTAGTCAATCAATTTCAAACCTTGTTCTAAAACTTTAGCACCGTTCATCATGCCATAAGCTTGCATATCAATGACATCGACCTTGATGGACGTATCCGCAACTTTTTTCTTAATATTATCCAGCAAGTAACGAACCTGAGGTCCTAATAAGATACTATCAACCTTTTCCTGTTTTAACTTCTCATCAACTTCGGCAGCTGGACAAGCAAAGATTTTTACATCGATATTCTTTTCACTAGCAGTATCCTGCATCCGTTTGACTAACATGCTTGTACTCATCCCAGCAGCACAGCATAACATAATGGTTTTTGTTTCTTCGCTCATAATTATCTCCTCCTAGCTAATTTTAAAATCTGTATATATAGAACGATAAAATTTTATTTCTTAGCACACATGCCTTTGTTTAACTAAGATTATTATAGCAATTATTGTAAGCGCTAACTAGAGTTACTGGCTAAACGGTTACATTTTTCGGAAAATGTAACAAATTGTAACTTTGTATTTTTTAAGTTATTATTTTATAATTTAAGCACTATGCACTTTAAGAAAGGGTTTGGATAAAATAAATGATTGATTTGAAAACCTTTACACCAACGGAAATTATAATTTATAATTATTTGATCGCACATCCTGATGAAACGATCAAATTAAGTATTCGGCAGTTAGCGGTTACGATACACGTTTCTTCGGCATCTATTATTAGGTGTATCAAGAAAATGGGGTATGATAGTTTTTATGAATTTAAGTTTGATCTGAAACAAAAGAAAGTAATAATGCGAACAAATAAATTAGCGGCAAACTATGATACAGAAATTATTGATTTAGCGCGTGAATTTTTTAATCGTTCCTTATTACAGCAATATTCTAATGAATTAGTTGCCTTTAAGAAGCTTATTACTAATACGAATAATGTCTTCTTTTTTGGTATTGGAACTTCAGGTATTTTAGCGCAATATGGTGCACGCCAATTTGCTAATTTTGGTGTTAATTCGGTTTACAATGTAGATCCATTTTACCCACTGCCGCAAGAAGTTCAGCACGACACTGATCAAATTGCTATTATGTTATCTGTTAGTGGGGAGACTGCTGAAATCGTTAATCGAGCGATTAGTTTAAAAGGAGAGAGCTTTCATATTATTAGTATTACAGATAATAATTACAGTACTTTGGCGAAGATCTCTGAGATTAATTTTTCGTATAATGTTAAACCAGAGGTTATCAAGCAGACTTTGAATATCACGACGCAAGCCCCAGTCGTCTTTGTTTTAGAGCTTTTAGCCCGTAATATTGGGCGACGGTAACATCAAAAAGACGACCTAAAGTGTTTACCACAGTTGGTCGTCTTGTAATACTTAACCTAAATTTTTACCATTTGTTGCAATAACTTTTTGATACCAATAAAAGGAATCTTTTTTTAGACGTTTATTACTCCCATTACCCTTATCATCACGATCAACGTAGATAAAACCATAACGTTTAGACATTTGGCCAGTTCCAGCTGAAACAAGGTCGATACAACCCCAAGGGGTGTAGCCGATTACTGGGACACCGTCTTTTTCGATCGCGTCTATCATTGCTTGGACATGTGCTTTCAAATAGGCGATACGGTAATCATCATGAATTTTGCCTTCAGCTGTAACTTCATCTTTAGCACCTAAACCGTTCTCAACGATCATTAGTGGTTTATGGTAATGGTCAGCTAACCAATTCAAGGAGTAGCGTAACCCTAAAGGATCGATTGGCCAGCCCCAGTCACTTGCTTGGAGATAAGGATTTTCTTGTGCTGCTTCAGGCCCGACAAAATGAAATTCAGGATTATTTTCTTGGGCAGCAACAGTTGCTGAATTGTAGTAGCTGAAACCGATGTAATCAACTGTTCCTTCTTTGAGGACGACCCGATCTTCTGCAGTAATATCCGGACGAAAACCATTAGTCTGGAAGAAAGCTTCCATGTGTCTTGGATAACACCCGAGTGCATGAACGTCAGCAAACCAATAACGACGCTGCATGGCTTTTAAAGCTTGAAAATTATCCTCTGGTTTGCACGTTGCTGGGTACAGCGGTGAAACATTCAGCATGCAGCCAATTTCAAAGTCTGGATTAATCTCATGGCCAATCTTGACTGCAAGGGCGCTAGCAACCAGCTCGTAATGGGCGGCTTGATACATCAACGCTTCACTTTTAGGGTCATCTGGTTCGAGGACTAACCCAGAGTCAGTAGCCATTAGAAATTGTTCCGTGTAAGTGGTTTGGTTATTGATCTCGTTAAAGGTCATCCAATATTTAACTTGGTTCTTGTAACGTTTAAAAACAGTGGTGGCAAAGCGGATAAAGAAGTCGATTACACGTCGGTCACGCCAACCACCATATTTCTGGACTAAATGATAAGGAATCTCAAAGTGTGCTAATGTGATAACAGGTTCGATACCGTACTTATGGCACTCTGCAAATATATCGTCGTAGAATTGCAAACCGGCTTCATTGGGATGGTCTTCATCACCTTGGGGGAAAATCCGTGCCCAAGCAATCGATGTTCGGAAACTCTTAAAGCCCATTTCCGAGAATAGCTTAATGTCTTCTTTATAGTGATGGTAAAAATCGATTGCTTCATGGTTGGGGTAGAAGCGGTCAGGCTGAACACCATCAGTAATCTGACGGGGAACACCATTTGCTCCTGCCGTCATTACATCAGCAATACTTGGCCCCTTTCCATCTGTTTGCCATGCGCCTTCTAATTGGTGAGCTGCAACTGCTCCACCCCATAAAAAATCTTTGGGTATTGAATATGTCATCTAAGTCGTCTCCTTCTTATTGGATTTTCTATAAGTATAACGTATTTTTGGATGCGCTAACATTAATGGAGACAGAATAGTTACAGTAACTACACTAAAGTAATATGTTACAATTCTGAAACAAGACCTTTCTTAGGGCAGGTTAGCTGATTTATGACACATAAGATTTGACATTTTTTAGAAATAAATTTAACCTAAAAAGAGTAATTATTATCAGAATCCAATAATTAGTAGGAGATGTCTTTTTTGAAAAAGGGTTTATTAGCAGTTACAGCAATATTATTAAGTTTCTCATTGGCAGCATGTTCCAGTTCTAATAACAAAGACTCAGCTTCTTCAAGTAGTAAAGCTAAATCTACTAGTGTAAAGAAAACTGTGGCACATAAGGCAACTAGCAAAAAGCATTCTGAGTTAAAGACCAGTTCGTCAAGTGCCTCAAGTGCCTCAAGTGCCTCAAGTGCCTCAAGTGCCTCAAGTGCCTCAAGTGCAAGTTCTTCGGTTGCTAGTACTGCTAGCAGCAGTTCGTCTTCTTCCAGTGTTTCAAGTTCATCATCATCAGCTGTTAAACCGATCGATTTTCAAGAAGCATCAAGCTTAA
Organism: Liquorilactobacillus capillatus DSM 19910; assembly: GCF_001434915.1. GTDB lineage: Bacteria > Bacillota > Bacilli > Lactobacillales > Lactobacillaceae > Liquorilactobacillus > Liquorilactobacillus capillatus. The sequence continues at coordinate 50,223 of NZ_AZEF01000042.1, read as the reverse complement.
TTCAAAAGGGCGGTTTTACAGACTTTCAAGCTGAAAATGCAGAGAGCTTTTCTGAAGGCAGCCATCAATTATCTAATGGTGGTTTTGAGATGGATACCTACCCAGGTGCAAAGGGGAAGGATATTTTTACCTTAACCCCGCAATCAGATGGAAGTGTTAAGATCACTGCAGCGTATGGTAGCGTTGAGACAGGAACATTTGTGCCATTTAATGACCAGACAACTTATGGGCCCTCATCAGCAGTTGTGCAGCGTTAAACCTAGAGACTGATTAGTAAAGGGCCAAGTCAACCTTTTGACTTGGCCCTTTATGTTGTCTTAACTAATACAGATGAGCTGTTAGTGGTTATTATCTAGTGCGATTTTTTCAAAAAAGTAGCCTGTAATTAAAGCAAATATTAATATGGCTAGGATGACTGCAAGCCAAGTAAAGTGCTGGAGGCCGTTAACGACACCGCTTTTAGCTTGTAAAAGTGCACCCACGGTTGTTCCTAATGCGCCCATAAACATTTGAAGAGTTTGAACGATCGCTGTTGCATCAGCTTTCTCAAGCTCATCTTCATCAGCAATTGCGGCGGTTTGTGCACTTGTATAAGCCATATTTCGACCGATGATGAAGATGATATATAACCCAATAATTGGTATTAAGGATAAGTGACGCGACCAGATAGCAATCCCCAGGACTACTAATGTAAAGATTGTGTTGCCCAAGTATAATGGCAGTTTAGGACCTTTAAAGTCATAGAATCTTCCAAATAAAGGTGTTAAGAATGCACCTAAGAGGGTGCCTGGCAGCAAAGAAAAGCCGGCCCAAAAACTTGAAGTATGCAAAAAAGTTTGTAAATACGTTGGAATAATCAGATTTAACCCTAGCATAATAAACATATAAAGTGCGATGGGAATCAGTAATGAAACGAATTTTACCTTGGTGAATAATCTTAGATTTAAAAAGGATTGTACAGAAGTTAGTCCTCGCCAAATAAATGCAATCAAAGTTATAAGTGCGACGGATAACCAAGTCCAATTAACCGCACCATTTTCTAGTTGATTGACCAGTAGCAAGGACGCTGTCAGACAAATTGCTAATAAAACAAAGGCTAGCAGGTCAAACGACTTATTTAATGAAGGCCGTTTTATTTCGCCAACTGTTTTCCAGCCTACTAATAATGATGTTAGTGGTGCAAGCAATAAGATAAAGAAGATTGAGCGCCAGCCTAATGTGTCAACTAGAGCTCCGCCGTACGTTGGTCCAAAGGATGGCGCTAAACTGATTACCATCGCGGCTAAACCCATCCATGTTCCAACTTTAGTGTAAGGGACGGTTGCGACAACGATATTAAAGATAAGCGGCATGGCGATTCCGGCAGCGATCCCTTCAAGGATGCGGCCTAAAAGTAAGAATGCCACATTAGGTGCTAGACCACAGATTAATGTTCCCAAGATGAAGATAAATATGCTTGCCAGCCACAGACTACGGCTGCTGTAGCGTTTAACAAGATAAGCACTTGTTGTCATCATTACTGTAACTGCCAATAAGTAAGCTGTTGTGACCCACTGAATATCATTTAAAGCGGTATGGAATTCTTCTGCTAATACTGGAAAGGTGACATTCATTGCAGTTTCTGCCATGATACCAGAAAATGATACTAACGCCACAGCCATGATGCTCAGCATGTCCTTTAATGAAACTCGTTCGTTCATACAATAACTCCCTTAATTTTTAATTTCAAAAATAAAAGCTGAACCCCCATTTCTGGTAGTTCAGCTTTTATACTCGCTAGATTGAGTTTTTCTTCCTCTTTTAAATTTAACTGATTCAAAAAAACAAGTCAATAGCTAAATAACTGCTTTCTTTATAGAAAAATTCTAACTATAAGTATATTTGTAATAAAATTCCCACAAATATTTCCATAAAAACCGAACATACGTTTGATAATTTTGAAAACCGGGCTTAAGATGAAATCAATCTTAAAGGAAAGGGAGTTTTGCTATGACTCAATTAGTATTAGAAAAACAACATAGATTAGGTAAAAAGCGGGGTGAACGAACAACTAATAAAGAGGGCTCAAAGATAAGCCCAGTTACTGAACGAAAACAGCTTGCTCAAGAGAAAAGGACTGCTCAGACAAGAAGTATTTCTCAAATTATGGGCGGAAAATACCTTAATATAAAAGAAACACGTTTTTATATCAATAGCCGTGGGAGAAAGCTTAAAGGGCTGCATAGGATCAATGGAAGATTACAATATTTTGATCAAACATCAGGGGCACAAATCAAAGGTGAGTTTCAAAAGGTTGATGGGATGACCTACTACTTTGATAAGATTTCAGGTAATGCTATTCCTTACGTTTTAACAGAAAATAATAAAACAAGAGCTTATCAAAGTGATGGCATACCGGCGGGGCCCGGCTTCTTTACTGATCAAAATGGAGATCTTTATTATTTTAAGCAGGATAATTCTTATGCGGTTGGATTACAGACGATTGATGGTGCCGTTTATTACTTTGATGATAATGGTCATTTAACGAAAGACACGTTAGAAACAGTTAACGGTAAATTATATTATTCTGATGTAGCAACGGGGCAAATGATCCAATTAATCTCACAAGTTATTCCAAGCCAAGCCAGTTCGAGTAAGGCAATTGCCGCTTTTGCGGCCCATAATACTGCGCATTCAGCTAACAAGAAGAGTTTTGAGGAAATTGATGGTTATTTAATGGCGGATTCATGGTATCGTCCTAAAGATCTGCTGGTTGATGGTCAGATCTGGGAGAAAACCCGTAAGAATGATTTTCGTCCCCTGTTAATGTCATGGTGGCCTAATAAAAACATTCAAGCAGATTATATAAATTATATGATTGAACAAGGAATGGTTGAGAGTGAACATAGATATACTGCTGCAGATAGTTCATTACTATTGAACAGTGCGGTCCAAAACATTCAGATTGTGCTTGAAAAAAATCTGACTATAACTGCATCTACTCATTGGTTACGGCAATTGATTCGTAATTTTATTAAAACCGAGGCAATTTGGAATAAGACTTCCGAAGATGTTAGTTCAGACGGATTACAATCTCTCCAAGGCGGTTTCTTGACTTATCGGAATAGTCAACTAACTCCAAACGCTAACTCAGATTACCGCATCTTAGGCTATGTTCCATCTTATATCAAGAATAATGATAATAAAGGTTCAGAATTCTTGTTGGCGAATGATATTGATAATTCTAATCCAGTTGTTCAAGCAGAAGAGCTGAACTGGCTTCATTATCTGCTGAATTTTGGCTCAATCACCGCAAATGATGTAACAGCTAACTTTGATGGTATCCGAGTTGATGCAGTTGATAATGTTGATGCTGATTTATTGAACATAGCAGCAGACTACTTTAAGAATGCTTACCATGTTGATCGAAACGATAAGACAGCTAATGCGCATTTATCAATTTTAGAAGATTGGGGTGCAGATGATCCACAATATATTTATGACCAAGGTGCTAACCAGCTGACAATGGATGATTACTTTGTTGGACAGATGAATTATTCTTTGGAAAATGCACCAGGAACAAACGATAAAATGGCACGCTTTTTAGAGTGGTATCTGATTGATCGGACTAATAACAGTACTGAAAATACGGCTATCCCGAACTATACTTTTGTCCGAGCACACGATTCTAATTCACAAGATCAGATTCAGTCAGCAGTCCAAGCAGCAACAGGCGGAAAACGCGGTGTGTTCACATGGCAACAACTACAGCAAGGGTTAGCGCTCTACTATAAAGATCAGCGTGCAACTGACAAACAGTATAATCGGTATAACATGCCCAGCACTTATGCAATGCTTTTGACTAATAAAGATACGATTCCGCGTGTTTATTATGGTGATCTGTACCTTGAGGGCGGTCAATATATGGCAGCTAAAACGATCTATTATGAGACGATTACTAATTTACTGAAAACAAGAATTAAGTATGTTGCGGGTGGACAAATAATGGCGGTTGACAGTAATGATGTTCTAACCAGTGTCCGTTTTGGAAAAGGAGCAATGACCGTAGACGATCAGGGAACAGATGAAACACGGACTGAAGGAATTGGTGTTATTGTCAGCAACGCTACTAAGCTGGAACTGGCCGATGATGAGCAAGTTGTGTTACACATGGGGGCCGCACACCGTAAGCAGGAATACCGAGCGGTAATCTTAACAACTGAAGATGGTGTGATTAACTATCCATCTGATGAAGGTGCGCCAATTGCTTATACCAATGATGAAGGTGACTTGATTTTTACCAAGCAAGAGATCGTATTGAATGGGAATAGCGAAAGAAATACAGGTATTCAAGGATTTGCTAATCCAGAGGTGACAGGATATCTAGCCGTGTGGGTTCCAGAAGGTGCAGCAGATGATCAAGATGCACGGACTACGCCTACAACAACACCTGCAACAGATAATAAGGTTTTCCATTCGAATGCAGCCTTGGATTCAAATGTTCTCTTTGAGGGATTCTCAAACTTTATTTCTTACCCAACAATGCATGATAATAATACTAATGTTGTTATCGCAAAAAATACGGGCCTTTTCAAAAAATTAGGTTTTACGAGTTTTGAACTAGCACCGCAATATCGTTCAAGCGGCGATAAGACTTTCTTAGATTCAACCATTGATAATGGCTATGCGTTTACTGATCGTTATGACTTGGGTTTTGGAACACCAACAAAATACGGAACAGTTGATGATTTACGAAATGCAATCAAGGCGTTACATGCAGTTGGTATTCAAGCAATCGCTGATTGGGTGCCTGACCAAATTTATAATTTACCTACCAAAGAACTAGTTACCGTTGACCGGACAGATGAAAGAGGTGACTTGTTAGCAGGCACTCAGTTACGCAATCGTTTATATGTTGCGAATACGATTGGCGGTGGTAAGTATCAAAAATTATATGGTGGAGCTTTCTTAGATTTATTGGAGACACAATATCCTACTTTATTTACAGAAAGACAAGCTTCTACTGACGAGCCGATCGACGCCAGCGTTAAAATTACGCGTTGGTCCGCTAAGTATTTTAATGGAACCAATATTTTAGGGCGCGGAAGTGAGTATGTTTTACGCAGTCCGTATGATAATTATTTCTACGTGGGTGAAAGTACAGCTACAACGCAGAAATTTTTACCGGCATCCCTTGTAACTGAAAAAGGTGAATAAACAAATTTTAGTGTAGTTTATAGAATAGTCGTTATAACTGGCAAGGATTCTCTTAATGAGATCGACTTGCCAGTTTTTTTGTAATTAATTGATTATTAAGTAGTTTTTGAATTAGTAATTTAGTTTTTATCTTACAAATAAATTTAATTATTTATGTTATCATGCAGAAAAATAAAAATCCTTACGACCTAAGAGCTCTGTTTAAAAATAGTAATCAGTGTGAAGACTGTTATAATAGTTAATTAATAGATTGAAGGAATGACGATGATAAAAATATATGGTGAGTTTGGTCCGTACCTCTCACAGATTAAAGATGATGTTATAAAAAAATTAGCTATTCTTAATCAGAGAGAGTGCGACAATAATAGTACTAAATTATATGAACATTTAATTGGCCGGGTTAAGGCTGAAGATAGTATGATTGAAAAATGCCAACGGAAAGGATTACCACTTTCACCACATAGTGCTCTTTATGAATGCCGGGATGCTATTGGAATTCGCATCGTTTGCAATTTCATTGATGATGTTTACCGTGCACTTACTCTTTTAAGGGCAGCCGACTGGTGTGAAATCGTTAAGGAAAAGGATTACATTACTAGGTCGAAACCAAATGGCTACCGAAGTTATCACTTGATTTTAAAAGTTACTACACCATATCCTTCCGTTCTGGCGGATACAGCTGGCACTTATTTTGTTGAAATTCAATTACGAACAATTGCAATGGATTCTTGGGCTAGTCTGGAACATGAGATGAAGTATAAACACAGTATTACAAACTCCAAGCAAATAGTTAAGGAATTAAAACGGTGTGCAGATCAGCTGGCGTCTTGTGATGTTCAAATGCAGACAATTCGGCAGTTGATTCACGAAGAGGATTGAGGAGAGATAAAAAATGCGGATCTTATTAGCTGAAGATGAAAAGGAGCTTTCTCGGGTTTTAGTTACTGCGATGCACAGTAAAGGTTATAGTGTTGACCCCGCGTATAACGGTTTGGAAGCTGTCGAAAAGGCAAGCCAAGGAGTCTACGATCTAATGATCTTTGATGTGATGATGCCCGTAATGACAGGGATTGAAGCCTTAAAGAAAATTCGGGCAGCTGGTGATCAAACATATATAATTATGCTGACGGCAATGTCTGAAATCAATGATAGGGTCACTGGACTGGATGCGGGGGCAGATGACTACATGACCAAACCTTTTTCACTAAAAGAACTCCTAGCACGTTTGCGTTCGTTAGAAAGACGCAGTGAAAACTATACTAATGATATTTTGAAATTTGGCGATATTACCCTCGATAGTAATGAACAACGACTAGAAAGTTTTAATTCAATCAGTCTTTCGGCAAAGGAAACTAAACTTTTGAACCTACTGATCTTGAATGCAGACAAGAAGATAGATAGCGATATTTTGATTGCGCACGTTTGGGAAAATGAGGACGACCTTGACCAAGATACTTTATGGATCTATATCTCTTATCTGCGTCAAAAAATCCAAGCAGTTAATGCACATGTTGAGATTCAGGGGAAGAAAGGTGGCCCGTACCAGCTTACCAATACTAGTGGGGGGGAGTCTAATGATTCAAAAGTTTCGTTATAGATTTATCGCTATTTCTACGGCTGCTTTGTTTTTGGTCCTTGTGACCGTGATAGGGAGTATTATTGGGATCTCAGTCTACCGTGCAAAACAGCAAATTAATAATGTTTTGGTGATACTCTCCCAAAATGACGGGCAGATAAACGCACAGATTAACACACAGAATGTTAAAAGAAGATTTGGGCCGGCATTTAATCGTGAAAGTCTCTATCAGTACCGTTATTTCAGCATTTCCTTTGATAAGGACGGCAATCAGACGAGCTTAGATGACACGCATATCGTCAGTGCTTCGAGAGAAACGATTATGGATCTAGGCCGGCGAGTTTACAATAGCAATAGTAAGTCAGGGACGATCAGTGCATTAAGAGCGAACTATGCGTATAAAGTGACCAATAAACCTGATAAAACAACGATCGTTTTTCTTGATCAGTCAGTGATTATGGAGAGTACTAATAATATTATGGAAATTGGGCTTTTTCTTGGCGCAGTTAGTTTGACCCTCTTTACCTTAATATTGATCGCATTCTCTAAACGGGCGATCAAACCAATTATTTTAGCTGATAAACGACAAAAAGAATTTATTACTAACGCGGGGCATGAGTTGAAAACACCTTTATCGATTATTAAAGCTAATACAGAACTGCAGGAAATGATGGATGGAGAGTCTGAATGGACGACTAGTAATGAACAACAAGTAGACCGTTTGACACATTTGATCAACAACTTGATTTCGCTAGCTCGAATGGAGGAGCAACCACAGATGGCGTTGACTACAATCAATGCTTCGGAAATATTTACCAAGGCTGCTAATAGTTTTAAAACTGTCATTGATCAGGAGAAGAAAAGCTTTCAGGTAGAAATTACACCAGGTCTAAAAATTAATGCTGAGGAAAATGGCTTTTATGAACTATGTAATATTCTGTTGGATAATGCTAGTAAATATTGTGATGATGGTGGGATAGTTACAGCCGCGTTAACCACCGATAAACACCAAAAAAGAGTCATGCTTACGATCGGAAACACATATAAGAATGGGGAAAAAACAGATTATACCAAGTTCTTTGAACGTTTTTATCGTGATGATAAATCACATAGTAGTCAGAAAAAAGGCTATGGAATTGGACTTTCAATGGCAAAGAAGTTGGTAAACTCATTCAAAGGAAGAATGAATATTCGTTACGATGACCAGCAAATTTTCTTCACCATCAGTTTTAAACCAGTTAGATAAGTGTGAAAGGCATCTTAATTGAAGTGGATTCCAGAAGTTCACTTTAATAGGATGGCTTTTTTTAACTGGCAAAAATATTTTGAATACGTATTCTTAAATTATTGTTTTTTAAAATCGATTTGAAGACCATATACCATATATGAGTAAGATTCTTCGCAAAAGGAGCTCTTCAATGATAGGCTACAGTTAAAAAGTGAGGGGATATAGATGCGAAAAATAGTTTTCTATGGGGCGATTAGTTTAGATGGTTTTCTAGCGACTGAAGATGACAGTCTGCAGTGGTTATTTGCGACAAATCTTGGTGGGGACACTAGCTATAGCCTGTTCGAGAAACAGATTAGCACAGTAGTGATGGGACGAATCACGTATCAGAAAACACGGAAGCTAATGAAACATCAGCTTCTTTACCCAGGAAAAGAAAAAATTGTTTTTTCACGAACGAAAACGGGCTCTTTTCCAGAAGGACGTTATGTTGCGGGGGATCCAGTGGCAATTGTAGATAAACTGAGAAAAGATGTAGGTAAAACAATCTGGATCGTGGGTGGCGGAGGACTGTTTAGCCGTTTATTAGCAGCAAATATGATTGATGAATTTTGGATCCAGCTTGCGCCAGTTGTGTTAGGTAAAGGGAAACGTTTATTTGAAGAGGGAGCTTTTCAAAAAAGACTGAAATTAGTTGAAGTAAGGTAAATGGGTGATTTTGCGGAATTACATCTAAAACAAGAGACTCAAAGTAAACTTGAATAGTGAGTGAACATGCTACATTAAGTTGATTTACTCGAAATAATAGGAAACTTTACGAATATGAGCACTAACAGCTCACCTAGTGTGTTGTTGATTTAGCTCGTCCAAGAATGGTTATCCAGATAACTAGTGGGATGGCGAGGATTACACCGATTATTGAAATAATAGTCATGAGAAATTCAACTACAAAGATTTTGTTGTTCAGAAATTCGCCGAAAGTGTAGTTGAGCCGAATAAACCAAATGAATAACGCTAAAAAGCCGCCAAAGAAACCAAAGAAAAGGGTATTAAAGGCTGTTGCAATAATTTGTTTTCCAAGTAGCATCCCATCTTGAGCTAACCGTGTATTTGAGATAGTAGGATTATGACGCAGTAGTTCACTTAATACAGCTGCGACAGATACCGCTGCTTCGGCGATAGCACCTAGACAACTTAGGATAGTCATTGCAATAGCGGCATCCATAAAGTTAAAACCGATCAAGAGGGACATACTCTCTAAATCAGCTGAATTCTCACTGCTGAAACCTTGGACTTGTGCCCAGTGCTCAAGCGGAATAATCAAAAGAATCAGAAGCGTTAAAATAATTACTGAGGAACAAAAGGCAGTGTTGGCGCTGTTAAGATCAGTATCCCGCAGATAAATTATTAGAACTAGGATAATGACGGCATTGATGGTCGTGACCCATAGATAAGGGAAATACCATGCGATTAAAATGACAGTTAAAAAAACAATACAGCAACAACCACCCAGGCTGATGAAAGCCTTAAGCCCGCTTACTCCGCCTGCAAGTAGCATTGTTAATAGTAAGACTACTGCTAAGATAACGATTGAATTCATCGCTATTTACCCTCCCTCTTTTGATAACAATACCAGCTAGTTAAGATCGTTGTAATTGGAATTGTCAAGGCGATTGCGATACCACTGATAATACTTTGAACGATCCCTAACGACATTACCATGGCAAATGTATAGCTGAAGTTGTTCCCATTACGCATCGTTAGAATGACCATCGGTAAAGTACCAGCAATAAAAATCAAAAATAACACATTGATGAGTGGCCCCATCACTGATTGTCCGATCTTACGTCCGGCGCGCATAAAATCCTTAAAATTTAAAGTGGGGTTCTGGTAAGAAAGAACAAACAAGCTGGCGGTAATATCAGTTGCAACATCCATGACAGCCCCCAAGGCACCGAGGATGCTACCGGCAAGATAGAGTGGGATCCGCAATTGAGTGACATAGCCCATCATTTCAAAATTAATACCATTGTAGCCAGTCTTAGTGAGAATAATAATTGAAAGCAATAGGCCTAGAAAAGTACTGCTTAGCGAAGAACAAAACAAGATCAACGCTTGCTTGGAGTAACCAAATGTCAGTAAGGCTGTGATCCCCAATAGTAAGACAGCGAGTAAACCAAAAATAACAAGAACATTAGTTGTCGTTGCATGTGTAACAACATCAATTTTGATGGCGGCAAAAAAGAAGACAGCGTTTAGGAGAACGCTGATGAGTGCCATCAAGCCATGAACTTTGACGATCAGCAGTAATAGTCCGATCGCCAAATAGGTAATTGAAAAGAGGATCGTATCACGTTTCATGCCGGTAATCATAATTGCAGATGGTTTTTTTAGACTAGGCAGATTGAGAAATAATTGCTGCCCGCGGTGATAACGTAAGTCATATGCATTGGAATAAGAAAAAGTGTTATCAAGTTTAATGAAATGTCCACGGTAGGAGCCGTTGAGTACTTTTAACTTAAGCGTTTGAGTCTGTTGATAATCCTTATTGTTAAAATTATCAGTCTGCGCGGTTCGGTGGTGATTCTGGACGGCAACAACTTGTCCAATGGGACTCTTATACAAGTGAGCATTATTAGTCGTAAAGATGTAACCACCGCTTCCTATCAAGAGGAAGAGCAATAGTTTAAACCAATTGATGTGAATAAGGTTATGACGTATTTTCAAAGGAAGACCAGCTCCAAGATAATTTTTAATAGCTATGAGAATAGTTGCTAATGAAATAAAAAGGTGCAAAGCTAATTTATTTGCTTTATGATAAATAGTAATGATTACTATTTGGTATAGATAAGAATAACACTTTAAAGAAGTAAGGAAGAGTGCTTGTGGGAAAAACTTTAGAAAAAATTAATACGAGAATGGGTTTCTATTGGATGCTAGTCCTTTTACTATGGTTGAAAACGATTCTAGCATACACCGTTGATTTTACACTTGGTGTAACTAACTTTTTTCAATGGTTTATTCTAGTACTGAATCCACTAGCGGCAATCCTTCTGCTACTAGGAATAAGTCTCTTCGTTCGAAAAACAAAACTCTATTATGGTTTATTATTTGCGGGGTATCTTAGCCTGACGGCAATTCTTTATTTAAACGCGATCTATTTTCGCGAGTTTTCTGATTTCATTACATTGAGTACAGTGATGGGATACGCTGATGTCAATAAGGGATTAGATGGCAGTTCGGCGGCATTGGTTAAGTTCCACGATCTTTTCTACTGGCTTGATGTAGTGCTCATTATGTTGGGTTTTAGTTTGCGTAAAATTAAAAGAGACACACAAAAAATTAGTTTTAAGAAAGCTTTTACGCTATTTTCAGCTAGCCTTTTACTAATGACTTTAAATTTGACGTTAGCAGAAATTGACCGGCCGCAGTTATTAACGCGAACTTTTGATAGAAGGTATATGGTTAAATACCTGGGGATCAATGTTTTTACAGTTTATGATAGTTTTAATATGGGGCAGAAAGCTGCCATGCGTGGACGTGCAACCCACAAAAATCTACATAAGATAGTTAAGTATGTTCATGGGAGACAAGTCCAACCTAATCCGCAATATTTTGGAATTGCTAAAAAAAGAAACGTTATTATTGTTCACCTAGAAAGTTTTCAGCAGTTTTTAATTGATGACCGAGTTGCAGGACAAACAGTAACTCCTTTTTTAAATAAACTTTACCATGACCAAAACACACTTTCCTTTGCTAATTTTTTTCACCAAGTAGGGCAAGGGAAGACAAGTGATGCGGAAAACATGCTAGAAACAGGGACTTTTGGTTTACCGCAAGGGTCGCTCTTTACCGAACTGGGGAACGATCAGGTCTTTCAAAGTGCACCGGCGATTTTGAGGCAGCAGCAAGGTTATACATCAGCAGTCTTCCACGGGGATGTTCCAAGTTTCTGGAATCGAACGAATGTCTATAAAAATATGGGTTTCCAATATTTTTTCTCAGCTGATTATTTCAATACTAAGGGCAGAAACTCCGTAGGTTATGGACTAAAAGATAAATTGTTATTTAGAGATTCAGTCAAATACCTGCAGTACTTACAGCAGCCATTTTATGCTAAATTCATCACGTTGACGAATCATTTCCCCTTTGAATTAGACCAACGAGACTCGACTTTTCCAACTCTGCAGACAGGTAATAAACAGGTCAATAATTATTTTAGGACGGCTAATTACCTAGATCAAGCGGTCGCAGAGTTCTTCACTTTTTTGAAAAAATCGGGTCTGTATAATAATTCCATCATTATTTTATATGGAGATCATTATGGGATCTCCAATTCAGCTAATCCTGAGCTGGCTAAAACATTTGAACAAGATCCAGAACATTTTGACTTCTTAGGTAAAAAGTCAGTTCAGAAATGGTCTAACTGGGATAATGCTCAGTTGCAGCGGGTTCCTTTTATGATACATATTCCAGGTTCTAAAAAGGGAGGTATTTTAAAGCAGTATGGTGGTGAAATAGATGTTTTACCGACGCTCCTGCATTTATTAGGCATCAAGACAACTAAATATCTCCAGTTTGGAACGGATCTACTTAGTCGGGCTCACCAGCAGACGGTAGCTTTTAGAGATGGAGATTTCGTAACGCCGACTTTTAGCAGAGTAAATGAAACTTTTTATGATAGACATGGTCAGTCATTTACACCGCAAGGAAAATGGAAGCTGGAAGCAACTGTGGCACAAAAACAGGTTCATACGCAACTGAAGATGTCGGATATACTTAACCAAGAAAATCTGTTGCGTTTCTATCATCCTGCGGGGTTTCAGAGAATCAAACCGCAGGAATATGATTATAGAAATTTATTGGAACGAGAATTACGTATTCAAAAAAGGCTGAAGACGAGCTCAACTTCACTTTTCTCTAAGCAAAAGGGCCATACTTTTTTGAATGATTACCATACAGACGCACCCGAGCTTAAATAGACACTGCATCACAATTTAGTTCGGAATAAAGGAGCTGTGCCAAAAGTTAAATTTTGGCACAGTCCCTCTTTTATTGCGTATAAACGTGTTCCATAAGTCAAAATTCTCCGTCTAACTTCGAATTACTCATAGCAAAGTACTCGCTATGTTCGTAATTTCGAGTTATTACTCAAATTTTCCCGGCTTATGTCACACTCTCTTTATTGAATAGCAGTACTTAGTAATTACTTTCGCGTTTTGAAATTAATTTATCGTTAGTAAAGTAAAAGATGTAGTCTTTTTTAGATGCCCGGTTGCGGTAAGTCAGTGTGGCATAAGAAGTGGTCCTGCTGCGAAAGGCAGTTGCACGTGTTGGTTCACCTAAAGCAGTAATGACTGCGCTATACTCAGTTCCATTTTCAAGCGAATCAAAAATTGCACTGCTGATGTTTTTACGACTAGTTCCATACCTAGTCAAAGTTTTGGTGAGGACTTGATTTCCCGAAGTGGAAACTGAAAGATATGCCAACTTGTTAGGTGATAGGTACCAGAGGTACATTCCACGTTCCATCCCACTGGTCCCTTGTGTTTTTTGCGTTCTATCCGGTCTACCAAGTTCTTTAGTTAATTCATCAACAGTCGTTGCATTAGTATCGATAGTCGACGAAGCTAGCTTGATGTTGTTGAAATCTTTAATTGAATATGGGGCTTGAGTTAGTTCCTTCTTGCTGAAATTGCGGAACTTATTGTCAGTTACCTTAACAAAGTTGTGGCGTTTTACTAAAGTCTCACTCTTTTTTAGGCTAATATTATTGCTTTCCGTGCCAGAAGTATAGCGCATCCCTGGCAGATGACGAACGTCGTCTAAATTAACTTTGCTGTAATCGATCGTTAATTTTTCTTCAGCGTAGGTTTTCTTATAAGTTATTTTCTGGCTCAAGCCTTTGATTCCTTGAAATTTTTTGGAGATTGGGTCAAGAACCTGTTGTGCACTTTCCTTATCGACGGCACCTAAGGCAGAATAGAGGATCGTATTTTTGGTTTCCTGCCGAGTAACCTTATCTTGGCGAGCGTAGTAAGTTAAACGTGTGTCAGTTCCATTATTAAAGCGCTGGTAATGTACTTGTTTTTCTGGTAAAAGACTGCAGGCCGCTAGTAAAAAAGTAAGAATAAGGACAAGGAAGGTTCCTCCCCAAAACCGATAGCGTTTCATTTTTGACTCCCCCTTTTTAGCCGAATTACGATATATGATATTAGTGCGTACTCCATAGGTCTATTTTAGCCGATTAAGTAATCTTTGAACAGTTAAGCGCTCTTAAATGAACTAACTTTATACAATAAATATATATTTTAAAAGAAATTGTATAAGGTTGTACTTAGAGTTAGAAAAGCAACCTTAAAGACTAAGAAAAATTTATTTAAACTAGTTTGTAAGCAGCCACCTAGATAGTAGCACCAACAGGCTGAAAGTCGTATAATAGCTTTATTCTAGTAAAGTAGAGGAGAAATTATGGCTGAATTGACACGTTTTTATAAAATGTTCCAACCAACGCACTACGATCTTTTTTTGGATATTAATCGTGATACCAAGAAGATTACTGGTAAAACAACGATAATGGGAACTGCTATGGAACCAACGATCGCTATCCACCAAAAAGATCTAGCGATTTTAGCTGTTCAGGTAGATGAACAAGATGTCCCGTTTGAAACCGATGCAGAAAACGACGCACTCAGAATCAGTTTGGCTCAGACAGGTGATGTCAAGCTGACAATAACCTATGCAACAAAATTAACTGACACGATGATGGGTATTTACCCTTCATATTACACGGTAGATGGTGTTAAGAAACAAATTATTGGAACGCAATTTGAAACCAATTCTGCTCGTCAAGCTTTTCCGTGTATTGATGAACCCGAAGCAAAAGCAACTTTTGCAATTGCACTCAAATTTGATGAACATCCAGGAGAAGTTACCCTAAGCAATATGCCAGAAGCTAAGGTCGAAGACGGTGTTCATTATTTTGAAACAACGCTGCGGATGTCCACTTACTTAGTGGCCTTTGCTTTTGGCGAATTGCAAAGTAAGCAGACAACAACTAAGAGTGGGGTTAAAATTGGGGTCTTCGCTACTAAAGCACATCAGGCTAAAGAACTTGACTTTGGTTTGGATATCGCCAAGCGTTCTATTGAATTTTATGAAGAATTTTATCAGACACCATATCCACTGCCACATTCTTGGCAACTCGCATTGCCGGACTTTTCAGCAGGTGCAATGGAAAACTGGGGACTAGTAACGTATCGAGAAGCTTATCTGCTGCTTGATCCTGAAAATACAGCACTCGAAATGAAACAGATCGTTGCAACAGTAATTGCACATGAATTGGCACACCAGTGGTTTGGTGATTTAGTAACCATGAAATGGTGGGATGACTTATGGTTGAATGAAAGTTTTGCTAATATGATGGAATATGTTGCAGTTGATGCACTCGAACCAGACTGGCATATCTGGGAAACTTTCCAAACATCCGAGGTTCATGCAGCTTTACAACGTGATGCAACAGACGGTGTCCAATCTGTCCATGTCGATGTGGCTAACCCAGCTGAAATCGATGCCCTTTTTGATGGTGCGATCGTTTATGCTAAGGGTTCAAGAATGTTAGTGATGGTTCGTGCTTTGATTGGTGATGATGCACTGCGTGCAGGGTTAAAAGCATACTTTGCAGCACATCAGTTTGGAAATGCAACTGGAGCAGATCTGTGGGCTGCTTTGGGTGAAGCAGCTGGGATCAATGTTGGAGCTATTATGAACTCATGGCTGGAACAACCTGGGTATCCAGTAGTGACTGCTAGCGTTGATGAGGGACAACTAGTACTTCAACAACAGCAGTTCTTTATTGGTAAGGGTCAAGAAAAGGGACGGCAATGGCAGATCCCGTTGAAGAGCAACTATGATGCTGCCCCAGCGATTTTAAGAGATCAAAAAGTTGTTTTAGGCAATTATGCCACCTTACGGAAGGATAATGGTGTTCCGTTCCGCTTGAATATGGATAATAGCTCGCACTTTATCGTTAAGTATGATAAGACTTTGCTAGCAGATCTAGTGGAAAATTCTGCCCAACTTGATGCTATTTCAAAATTGCAGCTTTTACAGGATCTACGTTTGCTTGCGGAAGGTAAACAAGTATCTTATGTTGAATTAGTACCACTGCTTTTAAAATTCGCAACGAGTAAAGCTGCAGTTGTCAACACTGCACTGTACCAAGCTGCTGGCAATTTGAAGAAATTTGTGGTTCCTGATTCTGAAGAAGAACAGAAACTACGTGCTTTCTTCGATAAGCTGAGTGCCGCTCAACTTACACGTTTGGGCTGGGAGACAAGACCAGGCGAATCAAATGATGATCAATTAACACGTCCATATGTTTTAAGTGCTTCTCTGTATGCTGAAAATGCAGCTGCAATCGTAGCAGCACATGCTTTATTTACGGCTAATAAGGACCAACTTGTGGCACTGCCAGCTGATATTCGAGTCTTTATCTTGAGTAATGAAGTAAAACAGTTTGGGAATAGGCAGTTATTTGAAAAGTTGTTAACGGCATACAGAGAGACTGCTGATGCTAGTTATAAAGCGGACCTAAGTGCGGCTCTCACAAGTACTAAGGATCAAGCTTTAATTGCAGATCTAATTGAAAAGTTCGAAGATGCTGATATAATCAAACCACAGGATCTGCGCGCGTGGTTCCGTGGACTTTTAGCTAATAAGGATGGCCAGCAAGCAACGTGGAACTGGCTTCGTGATGAATGGCACTGGCTTGAAAAAACGGTTGGCGGTGACATGGAATTCACAACGTATATTACGGTTATTGCAAGTATTTTCCGGACCCCACAAAGACTGGCAGAATTTAAGGCTTTCTTTGAACCTAAGATAGAAACACCAGGTTTAACACGTGAGATCACGATGGACATTACGGTGATTGAAAGCCGGGTTGCATTGATTGAACATGAAAAAACTGCGGTGAACAAGGCAATTGCTGCAGCTATAAAATAAACATGTCCAACTTTTCTAAGGCAGTACAAAGTCGGGAAAATTTGAGTACTAACTCAAAATTACGAACATAGTGAGTACTTTGCTATGAGTAATTCGAAGTTAGACGGAGAATTTTGACTTATGGAACACGTTTATATGGAACAAAAGAAGGAGCTGTGCCAAAAGTTAACTTTTGGCACAGCTCCTTCTTCTTTTGAACATAATTAGCCGTCAATCCACAAAGTTTAGCCTGGATTGGCGCACTTCTATGATATAGGGTTGAATTAATCGCTATCGCACTACACTTTTTGCAGCGGTACGATTTGTTGCAATACCGCTAACTGGGGTTTTTTCTTCAGTATATTACGGTAATGATCTAAGTTGATCTTGGTATTCCACAAGAGGACTCCCTGTAAATAATCATCTTTGTCAAAGTAATAGATCACACTACCATCTGAGTGCTGCATTTTTTCAGCATACATAGTTGAACTGGAACTAACATGGCCTAGAGCTTCCCAGTTGATATCGAAGACCCAGCTGTAAAAATACGGGGTATGGTCGTAAGTCTTTGGTGCACCAGCCATACTTTGTCCAGCTGTGTAGCCAGATTTGATTGCATGATTGACATGGCCGGCTTTTTGGCGACCTAGGATAGCATCTGGATAGGAGATGATGTCACCAGCAGCCCAAATATCATGAACAGATGTTTTGAGCTGCTCATCTACAATTACACCATAATTATCTACTGACAGAGGGATCTTTTCAGCAAGATCAAGATTAGCTTGAGCACCTAGACCTAGTACTAGACCATCTCCTTTAAGAATAGTCCCATTCTCCAAGAAAAGCTTAACGTGTTTGTCGGTAACTTCATATTTAACTGCCCTTGTTTCGGGATAAATTTTAACACCGGCATCAAGATAGCGTTGCTGATATGCCTTACTTAAAAAAAGAGGAAATTTTTTCTCATAAAGGCGATGATCACTGATAACAAGTGAAACGTGGACGTCATTTTGAATAAGCCCAGCAGCTATTTCATTACCAATATAGCCGTTACCGACGACGATAACATGCTTATGAGTTTGACTAAAAGAACGAATCCGTCGGTAATCGGCTTTAGAACGCAAAGCAACAACTAAATCACTAGCTGGACCAGAAAGTTTCTGAGGTGAACTTCCAGTCGCCAACAGTAATTTATCATAGCTGAACTGCTTATTATCAGCAGTAGTAACAAGATGGTCCTTGGGCTTGATCTGAGTTACCTGTGTCTGCAAGAAGAGAGTAGTATTATTTTTCTCAGCTGTTTGGAGATCTGTGTCGTCTTCCGTAAAATCAGGATCGACCCAGAGTTTTTTACTCAGGGCAGGTCGAGCATATGGGGCATCACTATCTGCAGAAATAATCCCTATCGATCCACTTGCGTCAATAGAACGAATTCCAGCTGCGGCTTGATCAGCAGCCATACCACCGCCAATAAGGAGATAGTTAAAATGTTTACTTTTTAAGGACATAAATAGTACCTTCTTCCACTTTTTAATTAATAATAAGACTTCCTTTTAGTAAGAGAGTTCCGCTTTTCATTATAAATGAGTTACTGCAAAAATTTAAAAAATCTGCCTGAAAGCCTATATCCAAAATATTTTTTTATTTTTTTAAGCTAAAACTGTTTAAAATAAATAAATTTAAGCGATAATATTAGATATGGTGAGTAAAATTTATAATTTTATGTTGAAGAAAGATGGGGGAAATTTTAAGCAATGATGTCTGGTAAAAAGCATTATAAGATGTATAAAGCTGGTAAAAGTTGGTTTTTTGCTTCAGTCATGACTTTGGCGGCCGCTGCAGGGCTGATGCTCGGTGATGCGGTAGTTTCAGCTGATACAGTTCCTGCTGAAAGCAAAGCAGTAGTTACCACTGTTAAAAATGATAGTGCCCAAAGTAGTAGTATGCGAGCTAAAACAACGGACACTAAAGCAGTAGTTAGAACAGCTGATCAAGCTACAACAGCAAGCACTACGGTCGAAGAAAACAGTCAGTCTACGACGGCAGCTTCGAATACAGCTAAGTCATCAGTGACAACAAGTGCTGTAAGTAGCTCAGATACGGTCAAAGAACAGACAAACTCAAAGACAGCAGAAACGACGACAGTCAATGAAAAAACAAATTCAAGTGTGAAAGTAGCGACAGATCAGGCATCTAATTCAAACACAACCGCTAAGATAGTTAAGGCAGCTGTTAACCAGCCGCAACAATCCACAGCTGCGCCAGCAACAGAAACTGAGAAGAATAACGTACAGCCAACTGTTAATGATAAGCCTAAAAATGTACAGCCAAAGCAACATACATATAAACAAGTCTATACAAATGGTCATTGGTATTTGACGGATACATTAACAAATAAATATCTAACTGGTTTTCAAAAGATTAAGGAGCAGAATAAGACCGTTTACTATAGTAATAATGGTCAGATGCAGTATGGACAGCAATATCTGAATAAATATTGGTATTTATTTGACTACGCTACCGGTGCAATGAAGACAGGCTTTCAATATATCAGTAATCAGCATAAAACGGTTGATTATAATGGTAGAGGTCAGATGCAGTATGGGCAGCAGCAGCTGAATAACCACTGGTACTTATTTGACAACAATACTGGCGCAATGAAAACTAATTTCCAGTATATCGGTAACCAACATAAGACGGTCCACTATGCAAACAATGGTCAGATGCAGTATGGACAGCAATACCTAAATGGTCACTGGTACTTATTCGATAATAATACCGGTGCAATGAAAACTAATTTCCAGTATATCAGTGACCAACATAAAACAGTCGATTACAATAATAATGGTCAAATGCAATATGGACAACAGCATTTGAATGGTCACTGGTATTTATTTGATGGTCATACCGGTGCAATGGAAACCGGTTTTCAGTATATTGGTAACCAACATAAGACGGTCCACTATGCTGATAATGGTCAGATGCAATATGGACAACAGCATATTAAGGGATACTGGTATCTTTTAGATGGCAATACGGGCGCGGTCCAGGTAGGCTTTTGTTATATCCCTAACCAGCATAAGGCGGTCTACTACAATAATAGCGGTCAGATGCAGTATGGTCCCAGAACAATAGATGGGGTCCACTATTATTTTAGACCTGGAACCGGTGCAGTGACCGGTGGTAAAGGAATCGTTGAGCGTGCTCTAAATTGGTTCTATGAACGTGAAAATCACATTACTTATTCAATGATGGGATCACGTAATGGTCGTGATGGGACGGCTGATTGTTCTGGTTCAGTAACGCAGGCTTTATGGAGTGCAGGTTTAGGAACGCCAGCGTCGTGGGCTAGAAGATGGGGTGGCTACAATACTGATAGCTTACATGGATATTTGCTAAGCAATGGTTTCAAACTAGTCTCCCAGGATCATCCGATAAATGTGCAGCGTGGTGATGTTATTATCTGGGGTAGGCGTGGTGCAAGTAGTGGTGGCGCAGGGCATACCGGAATTATTTCTTCACCAGGTTACATGGGTTCACCTAATACACTAGCTAAGTTTATTTCGACTTGTTATTGGACAAACGGGCAACGAAATACTGCTATTCAAGATCTTTCGTACTACAGTTACTGGCAATATGATGATAAACCATATTATTATGTTTATCGGCATGCATAAGAAAAAGTATGCTAATAAGTGCCAGTCTTTAAGGATTAAATGCTGGGGTAGTAACTACAAATAATTATATAAAACAAACACTAAGTGACCTATACCTTCGAAGTTAAAGTAAAAACTTTAGCTTTGGAGGTATTTTTTTATGATAAAGGTTTCAAAGGTTATCTTTTGACTTGGGGTCTGTTTTATTTTATTTTAGATTAAACTAAACTAAGAAAAAACTGATAATCAAGTCACAATAAGACAAATAAGTTGAATAAAAATAAATATTGTGCAAAACTTAAATTATTATGATAGCGCATACAAAAAGCGTGCGATTATTAAACAACCTAAATTATTTTAGGCTATAGGGGGAATTATTAATGACTGAGTCATATGTAATGGCGATCGATGAAGGAACAACCAGTACAAGAGCAATTATTTTTGATCATGAAGGAAAAAAAGTCGCTGATTCACAGAAAGAGTTTACACAGCTTTTTCCACATCCAGGCTGGGTGGAGCATAATGCAAATGAAATCTGGAATGCAGTCTTATCAACAGTTGCAACGGCTTTTATTGATTCTGGGATCCATCCTAATCAAATTGAGGGAATTGGTATTACTAATCAGCGTGAAACAACAGTTGTTTGGGAAAAGAAGACAGGTTTACCAATCTATAACGCAGTTGTCTGGCAGTCACGGCAAAGTAACGAACTAGCTGAAAAACTGAAGCATGATGGCAAAGCAGAAATGATTCACCAAAAAACAGGTTTAGTTGTAGATGCGTATTTTTCAGCAACTAAGGTCAGATGGATTTTAGATCAAGTTCCGGGTGCTCAGGAAAGGGCAGAAAAAGGAGAACTGCTCTTTGGGACGGTTGATACATGGCTCGTTTGGAAACTAACCGGTGGTGATGCCCATGTAACGGACTATACGAATGCCTGTCGAACGATGCTTTTTAACATCCATGACTTGGACTGGGATCAAGAGATTTTAGAATTATTGAATATCCCTCGGTTAATGCTGCCAGAAGTCAAGGGGAATTCAGAGGTCTATGGTAAAACAAAAGAATATCATTTCTACGGTAGCTCTATTCCAATCGCAGGGATGGCTGGTGATCAGCAGGCTGCCTTGTTTGGTCAGTTGGCATTGAAAAAGGGAATGGTTAAAAATACTTATGGTACCGGATCGTTTATTGTGATGAACACCGGCTCGGAGTTAACACTCTCGCAAAATGATTTATTGACAACTATCGGCTATTCGATCAACGGCAAAGTGACCTATGCGCTCGAAGGTTCAGTCTTTGTGGCTGGCTCGGCTTTGCAATGGTTACGGGATAGCATGAAGATGCTACGGACTGCACCCGATTCAGAAGAAGCAGCACTTACTTCAAAAAGTCGGGATGAAGTTTACGTTGTTCCTGCTTTTACTGGGTTGGGTGCTCCATATTGGGATAGTGAAGCACGTGGAGCAGTTTTTGGCCTAACTCGTGGAACAACTCGAGAAGACTTTATCAAAGCAACTCTACAAGCGCTATCTTACCAGACACGAGATGTTGTTGATACGATGAATAAGGACACCGGGATCAAGATTCCAGCCTTACGTGTTGACGGTGGTGCGGCTAATAATAATTATTTAATGCAATTTCAAGCTGATTTGCTAGATATTCCGATCGAAAGAGCCAAAAATCTTGAAACAACGGCGATAGGAGCAGCCTTTTTGGCAGGACTCGCAGTCGGATTTTGGAAAAATACTGATGAGCTTCAGCAAATTTTTGAAGTAGGTAGGACTTTTGAACCTAAGATGGGACAAGAAAAGCGCGAGAACCTTTATATGGGCTGGAAAAGTGCGGTCAAAGCAACACAAATGTTTAAATTTAGACCAGAAAATGAAGATGATTAGAAAGAAGGCAGAAGTAAATGACATTCTCAGGTGAAACACGTTCAAAAAACGTTAAGCGCTTGCAAAATGAAAACATTGATCTATTAGTACTTGGGGGAGGAATAACAGGTGCTGGTGTGGCGGTGCAGGCTACAGCTGCAGGTATTAAAACAGGTTTGATTGAGATGCAGGATTTTGCCGAAGGAACTAGTTCACGCTCAACTAAATTGGTACACGGTGGTTTGCGTTACCTAAAGACTTTCGACGTTGAAGTAGTTTCGGATACAGTTAAGGAAAGAGCAGTTGTGCAGGGGATAGCCCCGCATATTCCCCGTCCCTTTCCCATGCTACTACCAATTTATGATGACTCATCCTCAACTTTTAATATGTTCAGTCTAAAGGTCGCAATGGATCTCTATGATCGATTAGCTGGTGTTGAAGGAACTAAATACGCTAACTATACGATTGACAAAGATGAAGTGATCCAAAGAGAACCGGGAATCAAACAAGATAAATTACTTGGTGCAGGAGTCTATCTTGATTACGTTAATAATGATTCCAGACTTGTTATTGAAAATATCAAAGAAGCTCACGCATTAGGCGGAATTATGGTCAGTCGTGTAAAAGCCGTTGCTCCAGAGTATGACGTTGATGGAACGATTAATGGGGTAAAGGCACGGGATGAATTGACAGGTGAAGAATTCATTATTCATGCCAAACTGGTAATCAATACTACTGGTCCATGGGTCGACAAGATTTTTGCACATAATGAAGATAAGAGCAATATTCCTCGGATGCGTCCTACTAAGGGGATCCATCTTGTAGTTGACGAAGAACGTTTGGTGGTTCCACAACCCACTTACTTTGACTCAGGTATGGGTGATGGGCGAATGATCTTTGTTGTTCCACGCGAAGGGAAGACGTATTTTGGGACGACAGATACTGATTATCATGGTAATTACCGTCATCCACGGGTTGAACAAGAAGATGTAACTTATCTCTTGAAAGCAATTAACAAACATTTCCCAAATGCTGCACTTACACTAACTGATATTGAAGCCAGCTGGGCGGGGTTGCGGCCGTTGATAGCTGGTAATAGCAGTTCAGACTACAATGGTGGCGGGGCTAACACTGGTAAAGTATCTGAAGAAAGTTTTGCACATTTACTGAAAACAGTTGCTTCATTCAATAGAAATGAAGCAGCACGTGCAGATGTTGAACAGGCCATTAGTCAACTGAAAACAGCCCGAGTAGAGACTGAACTGTCAGCTTCACAAGTCTCACGTGGTTCATCGCTTGATGTTGGTGAGAATCGTCTAATTACTTTGTCAGGTGGTAAAATAACTGATTATCGAAAGATGGCAGCTGGAGCATTACGTGTAATTAAGAAAATGCTGCAAGATTATTATGGGATTGCAAGTAGTGAAATTGATTCTAAAAAACTACAAGTTTCTGGTGGACATTTTGACCCGACTAATGTTGAAGATACAATGGCATTCTATAAAACAATAACGGAAGAAAAAGGGATACCTGAAAAACGGGCACTTGAACTTGCTAATCGATATGGGTCGAATACACCACGTGTTATTTCAAATATTAATAAGGTCCGAACTGACAAAGAATCAAAACTTGATCTGGCCGAACGTCTCAGCATCTACTACGCAGTTACGGAAGAAATGACGTTAACACCTGTTGACTATCTATTGCGACGAACGAACCATATGCTCTTCCACGCTGATCAGTTAGAGGCAATAAAAGAAGCAATTATTGAAGAAATGGCTGTGATTTTACGTTGGTCGAGTACAGAAAAAAGTAAAATGCAACAACAGTTGGAACAGACACTTGCAGAAACTAGATTAGACTATCTCAAAAAAAGCAAACAAAAACAATTGATAGGGTAGGTGACAAAGATGAATAGTATTCCAATTCAAGCATTAGGAGAATTTATCGGAACCTTTGTTTTAGTACTATTGGGTGATGGTGTTGTTGCTGGTGTTAGTTTGAGTAAATCTAAGGCCAATGGTGCTGGTTGGGTGGCGATCTCATTTGGCTGGGGATTCGCTGTAACAATGGGAATCTATACCTCAGCTTTTCTAGGACCAGCACATCTTAATCCTGCAGTTACGATCGGAATGGCACTTGCGGGCAAGTTTCCCTGGTCAGGGGTTTTGCCATTCACAATCGCGCAAATTCTGGGGGCGTTTGTAGGCGCTGTCTTAGTTTGGATTCACTACGGGCCGCATTGGAAAGCAACTAAAGATGAAGCAGCAATTCTAGGGACCTTCGCGACTGGACCAGCGATTCGAAGTTATTTTGCTAATTTTATGAGTGAAGTTATTGGAACATTCGTCTTAGTCTTTTCATTATTGGCGTTTACACGAGGTCAATTCACTGCAGGATTGAATCCTGTGATTGTTGGAATTCTAATCATAGTAATCGGTCTTTCTCTTGGAGGAACTACGGGGTATGCTATCAACCCTGCCCGAGATTTAGGGCCACGCTTAGCCCACGCTATTTTACCGATTCAAAATAAAGGTGGTTCTGATTGGGCTTATAGCTGGGTTCCGATAGTTGGACCGCTTGTGGGAGGTATTTTAGGAGCTGGTTTGTTCGTGATCCTACCATAAGTTAAAAAATAAGGACTTAGAATAAGTACTCTGAAACTAACCTGTTGGAATAACCAACAGGTTAGTTTTTTAGAATGAGTATCAATGTGAATTGTTTGGCAATTACTTTATTTCGCTTAAATAAAGTTTATTATAGGTTGCTTTTATTTTTTTGGACAATAAAGGCTGTAAAACCAATCTTATGTATCAAAAAACATTTGTTTATATTTATTGCATCTATAGGGTTGACATTATAGTGAAAATGATTATTATTATATTTGTGAAGTAAATCACATTACTGATAACAATTCCAAAATTTATTGGAGGAATAACTATGGAAAAAATATTGGCTGTTAATTCAGGAAGTTCAACACTTAAGGTTCGGCTTTTTGCGATGCCATTAGAGGAAAGCCTAGTTAGTATGCTATTTGATCCAATCAATGCTGATGATTGTAACATAACTTTTAAACAAGATAATTTTCAAACAAAATTGCACTTAGACACAGGAATTGATTATACTGAAGCAATTGAATTGGCACTTAAATTATTGAAGAAATATCATGTGATTAATGATTTCGCTGAAATTAGTGGGATTGGACACCGAATCGTTGCAGGAGGTGAGAAGTTCACGAAATCAACTGTAATTACAGATAGTGTCTTGGAAGATATTGAAGATTTAGCTGAATTTGCACCACTGCATAATCCAGCTAATGCTAAGGGGATTCGGGCAACTAAGCGTCTTTTGCCTCAGGCTCGACAAGTAGCTGTTTTTGATACGGCATTTCACGCTACAATGTCTAAAAAGAATTTCTTATATGCACTGCCATATGAATATTATCGAACATTAAAAGTTCGTAAATATGGTGCACATGGGACTAGCCACCGCTACGTTGCAATGCAGGCAGCAGCTTTGATGCGACGTCCACTTGATTCTTTAAAGTTGATTACTCTGCATTTAGGTGCAGGTGCATCTGTAACTGCTATTGATAAGGGCAAAAGTGTTGATACCTCCATGGGTTTTTCACCCGTTACCGGCCTAGTAATGAGTACACGCGCAGGAGATGTTGATCCGTCAGCACTCTTTTACCTTATGCATAAGGGTGTAATTAAGGATGTTGATGAGTGTCTGACTATTCTAAATAAAAAGTCAGGTCTGCGAGGCATTTCGGAACTTAGCAACGATATGCGAACACTAGAAAAAGAAGCACCTACTGACCAGCAGGCACAGTTAGCAATTGATATATTTGTAAAACGGATCGTTGATTATATTGGTGCTTATTGGCTTGAGTTAGGCGGAGCTGATGCAATTATTTTTACTGGTGGAATCGGTGAAAAGGATGCGGTTATGCGAGAACGAATTGCCGAAAAATTAGTACCGCTGCATGTCTTGGCAGCATCTGAGGGTAGTTGGACCGCTGAAGATGAGTTAGATTTCACTGCTCAAGGTAGTAGTGCTAAATTATTGATGATCCCAACTAATGAAGAACTGATGATCGCTAGAGATGTCTTTAATTTAAGCCCGGTTCACAATAGCAAAGAACTTTCGCGTTAATGATCAAAAAATAAAGTAAAGGAGTTAAGCCAAATTTTTTAGGCTTAACTCCTTTACTTTAATAAGATATTATTTTAGGTCGAATAGTATCGTACTTTTCTAGAATACACCGATGATTTTCATCCACAACGTTCCAACACCTAGCCAGATAACTAAGTAAAAGATTCCTAAGACGGCATTTAAAGCCCACCAGTCTTTTTGAAGAACGTAGCCGGATGAAAAGAGGATTGGTGCAGGACCAGAACTGTAATGTGTTGTTGAAGCGAAAAGATTGCCGAAGAAACCGAGCATTAAAGCACCTAAAAGCGGCGGAACACCCGCTGCAACTGCAACACCTAGCAATGCAGTATACATAGCGCTGACGTGGGCAGTTGCACTTGCAAAAAGGTAGTGTGAATAGAAATAAAATAGAATTAAAATAACCAGAACGACTGGCCAGCTTAAACCATGTAAACTAGTTGAAATGGTTTTGCTTAGCCAAGGTATAAACCCTAAAGTGTTCAACTGGTTAGCCATCATAACAAGAATTGAAAACCATGTTAAAGTATTCCAGGCACCTTTTTCCTGCAGAATATCGGACCATGATAGTACACCAGTAAGCAGGAGGAGTGACAAAGCAATAAAGGCTGTTAATGTCGCATCGATCTTGAAGGTTCCGCCTGAAATCCAAAGAACGAGTGCAACAATAAAAATAACAGACATAAAACGTTCTGCCAAAGACATATGTCCCATCGCGGTTAGTTGATCATCAGCCCATTTTTTAGCATTAGGTGTTTTCTTAACTTGAGGTGGATAAAGTTTATAAATTAAGAATGGAACGACAACTAATGAGATAGCTCCAGGGATAAGTGCCGCTAAAAACCAACCCATCCATGTGATGTTAACATGAGCAGCTTTAGCTAAAGATTGTGCTAATGGATTACCAGCCATCGCAGTTAAAAACATTGCAGAAGTAATCATGTTGCCGTGAAACTCAGCAAAAGTTAGAAAAGAACCAATTTTCCTTTCAGTCTGATCTTCAGGGCTAGAGCCAAAGGAACGCGATAAGGAGTCAATGATCGGGTACATAATACCACCGGCTCTGGCAGTATTACTTGGTGTAGCGGGGGCTAAGATCAAATCAACCCCAATTAATGAATAGGCGAGCCCCAAGGTCTTCTTGCCAAATAGTCTAACGAAAATAAGTGCGATCCGGCGGCCCAACCCGGTTT
Organism: Liquorilactobacillus capillatus DSM 19910; assembly: GCF_001434915.1. Lineage (GTDB taxonomy): Bacteria > Bacillota > Bacilli > Lactobacillales > Lactobacillaceae > Liquorilactobacillus > Liquorilactobacillus capillatus. Next base: position 22,336 of record NZ_AZEF01000042.1, on the reverse strand, counting down.
TGATAAATCCTCGTGAAATGAAGAAGGCCATAGCGATCAGCCAGATACTGTCATTTCCAAAACCAGCAACCGCAGTCTCGATCTCTACTTCGCCAGTAATCACGGTAATAGTGAAGCCTAGGATAGCAACAGCTCCAATTGGCAATGGTTGTGTAATACAGCCAATGATCGTAGCGACAAAGATCGCCAGCATATGCCAAGCGGCAACTGAAACACCTAGTGGTTTAAAGGGCGTTAAGAACCAAATTAACAGTCCAATAATCAATGGGAAAAGGAATTTTTTATAATTTATTTTTGTGATACGCAATTATGTCACACTTTCTTAGTACTGCGGCGTCCATTTGGTGTCAGCAATTGCTTGGTCAACATCAGTGATTTCAGTCCGGGTCAGTTTTTGTTCAACAGCACTATTTGCAACAGCTTTAGCAACAGTGGTTGAGAAGACGTTTAATTTAGAAACAGGTGGTAGAACAGAAGCTCCTGGTTTATTCGGATCAACGATACCGCCTAGTGAGTGAGCAGCAGCTGAAATCATTTCATCGTTTAATAATGAAGCAGTTGATGCAATTACACCAAGCCCAAGTCCTGGGTAAACTAAAGCATTATTAGCTTGACCGATTTGATAAGTTATCCCATTGTATTTAACGTCTGCAACTGGGATCCCAGTTGCAACAAGAGCACGTCCTTCTGACCATTTTAAGAGATCAGCGGCCCTAGCTTCTGCTAGCTTGGTTGGATTAGAGAGCGGGAAGATGATTGGACGTTCTGTATGGGCTGCCATTTCTTTAACGACATTTTCAGTGAAAGCGCCAGGCTGAGTTGAAGTTCCAACTAAGATGGTTGGATGAATAGCTTTAACGGCCATTTCCAAGTTAGTTAATTCCGCTGCGTTAGCGAATTCACTGCGCGAACGAGCGAAAGGTTTCTGTTCAGGGGTCAGGGTTGGATCATCATCGAATAATAGCCCCTGCTTATCAACCATATAAAAATGTTTTCGGGCTTCTTTTGCCGTTAGCCCTTGTTGCAAGAATTCATCGTAAATACGTTTGGTAATACCTGCACCAGCCGTACCTGCACCGAAACAGAGATATGTTTGTTCTGTCATTTTTTGCTTGGAAATATTCATTGCGCCTAAAATCCCAGCTAGAACAATGATGCCTGTTCCTTGGATATCATCGTTAAATGTTGTGATTTGATCCTTGTACTTATTGAGTAAGTTAGCTGCATTGTCACGCCCAAAATCCTCAAAGTGAAGATATAAGTTAGGGAAGAGTTCTTCAGCTGTCTTGACAAAGTGATCCACAAAGTCATAGTACTTAGGACCTGCAACACGTTTATGGTGGTTACCGAAGTATAGCGGATCTTTTAATAGTCGTTCGTTATTTGTACCAGTATCTAAAACAACCGGCAAAACTTGACTAGGATCGATCCCAGCAGCAACTGTATAAACCATTAATTTACCAACAGCAATATCGACACCATTAGTTCCCCAATCACCGATTCCTAAGATACCTTCAGCGTCAGTAACAACGATCAAGCGAATATTACGTTTGTCGGCTGCGTTACGCAGTGAATTTTTAACCGCTTCAGGGTCGTCAATTGACAAAAAAGCAGCATTTTGCGGATCGACAAAAAGTTCACTGTAATTTTCAATCGTATCAGCAATCGTTGGATCATAAACAATTGGCATAAATTCGACAACATGTTGACTGAACATTTTAAAGAAGACAGTTCTATTCTCATTAAAGATTTCCATTAAGAATAGTCTTTTTTCAAGGTTGGAAGACTTAGTTTGAAATTGAGCGTAAACACGTTTTACTTGTTCATCCAATGTCTGAACGTATGGCGGAAGCAAGCCTTCCAAACCAAGATCTTTTCGTTCTTGCTTCGTAAAGGCGGTACCTTTATTTTTAAATGGATCATTAATAATATTTATTCCCACTAGTATTACTCCCCTTTTTTAGATTAACTCTATCGTAGACGAAGGTTATTTTTATAGTCAAAACATAGTATCATAATAAGTATTGCTTATAATGAAATTTAATTTACTGTTAGATCGGCACTTTTGGAGGGAAAAAATGAACACGAGGGATATGGAGTATTTTATAAGGCTGACTGAGGTAAAGAACTTTTCAAAGGTTGCTCAAGAATTCAAGGTGAGCCAACCAAGTGTTACTTTTGCATTGCAACGTTTAGAAAAAGAATTAGAGACTAAACTGATTATCCGTCACCGTGCACATGGGCAACTGTTAATAACTGATAGCGGGCAGCAACTATTATTGCATGCACGGCAAATGCTGAAACACTATCAACTAACCAAGATAGAAATAACTAATATTAAACAAAAGAAATTAGTGCTAGGATTACCGCCGATTATTGAAAATAATTATTTTCCACTAATTGCCCGGAGATTAAAAGCTGAGAATCTCTTGGATAGAATAAAAACGATGGAGTATGGTTCGATGCGCACACTTGATGCTCTACGGAAGGGGGAAATTGATCTAGCTTTACTAGGATCAATCGGTTCGTTAAGCGATGAAGAAATTGTTACAGAGGAGTTTGATCGCCAGCCTTTTAGTATTTTTGTTTCGCGCAATCATCGTCTAGCCAATAAAAAGAGTGTCTATTTTGCGGATTTAAAAAAAGAGGACTTTGTATTGTTTAAGGACGGTTTTGTACATAATCAAGCGATTAATGCTTTAGCACGCAGAAATCATTTTAGACCGCACGTGGTTTTTCGTTCGAATGGAACCCATAGCTTAATGAATTTGATTGCTGATGAAGTTGGAATCGGGTTTTTAACTTCTGTTATTACCCCGATGCGAGATGATATTGTCAAGGTTGATCTATTAGATAAAGACACCCCACATTTTGTAACGAGTATTGCATATCGGCAAGCTTATTTTTTTAATAGTTTACAAAGTGAAATCTTAAATAATGTCAGACGAACTCTTTTCAAGAATATTAATAATAAATAACGTTAAATTATATATGCTATAATTAAAAAAACAAAAAGCAGCTGGTTGTTAGCACAAAACTAATTACTACTGCGTTATCAAGGAGGAAATAAATGCTTGAAGTAAGCAACCTTTATAAGAACTTTTCGGATAAACGTGTTTTGAAAGGAATTGACTTTACAGTCACAAGTGGGCAGATTACAGGTTTAGTTGGTAAGAATGGATCAGGTAAAACGACTATTTTTCATAGTATCCTAAACTTTGTTGGCTTTGAAGGTCAAATTACCTTTAATGGCAAAAAAGTAACGGAACAAGATTATCCGCAAATAGGTTATCTGCCTGAAGAGCGCAGTCTAATGCCTAAACTGACTGTTTTTGAACAAGTTCGTTTTTTGTCGAACCTTAAAGGAATTTCAACCAAGGAAGTGCAACGACGTTTGGATGTGTGGTTGAAGAAATTACAGGTTAAGGGTAAGCCAGATGATAAGATCAAGAGCTTATCTAAAGGAAACCAACAGAAGATTCAATTAATCTGTACATTATTACATGAACCGCAGTTGATTATTTTGGATGAACCATTTAGCGGGTTGGACCCACTGAATACAGACCTTTTAAAGAATATTATTTTAGATGAGAAAAAAAGAGGAGCAACAATTATTTTTTCAGATCATGATATGACGAATGTTGAAGAAATATGCGATGATCTGATTATGATCAATGATGGAAAAGTTGTTTTAAATGGTAATATTCAAACTGTTAGGAACAGCTTTGGATTAACGCGGCTTTTTGTCAAGTCAAGCTGGACAGAGTCTCAATTAGCGGAATTGGCACATGTTACTAAGGTTACATCAACTAAGACTGGCGGTTATCGGTTGGAAATTGATGATGAAAATTATGGGGCAGAGCTTTTTAAAACTATTACTAAAGGTGAGTATGTCCAAACCTTTGATCAGCAGCCGCCAACATTGAACGAAATATTTAAGCTGAAAGCAGGTGAGGGTAAATGAGCCAAGTTGGAATAGTACTTAAAGAAACCTATCGGCGGCAAGTTAAGGCTTGGAGTTTTCTGATACTGGTTGTTTCACCTTTTATCTTCATTTTAATTTCCTTTGGAGTGGGTTACCTGGCGTCTTCAGTGGGACAGGATAATGATAAAGTCGCAATCGTTACAAACGATGCCGCTTTACGTCATGAATTACAGCAAGATAAGGACACGGTTACAACGAAGTATGCTTCAAGCCGGCAAGCTACAAAGGCTGTAAAGGATGAGAAGATCAAAGGTTATCTAAAAATCGAACAGAAGAATGAACGGCTTACAGCAGCCTATCATGGCGTGAAGCACTTAACACAAGATGAAAAAAAGGTGTTTTTACAGGTCCTGTCTAAAAAACAACAGGTACTTAATATTCAAAAAGCTAAGTTGACGGAAGAACAAGTTGGTTTATTAGCTGTTCAACCACAGCTGGAACAAAAAGTTAAGGTTAGCAAGGAAGATCAAGAAGCGGTCAAGACAATTTCATTTATGTTGTTAATCTTTGTAATGTATTTTATCTTGATAACTTACACATCGGCTACTGCACAAGAGATTGCTTCCGAAAAGGGAACAAAAATTATGGAAATTATCTTTTCAAGTATGCCTGCGCAAAAGTATTTTTATGGCAAAATCGGCGGAATGTTCTGTGTTATAGCGACACAAATTTTGATATATATATTCGGCGGGGGACTAATCTATAGTCTTGCTCCACGGCTTGAGGTCTCTAGAGAGATTTTTAATAACAATAAGGAATTAGTTGATAAGGTAATTGCCAATTTGGGTTCTTTAAGTTTAGTTTACGTTATTCTGGGGGTTATTTTATTTACAGTGTTGGCGGCGCTTTGTGGAGCATTGGTCGTTCGGCCAGAAGATGCAACTAAGGCGACTCAACCTGCACTGTATATTGTAATGATCGGTTTTTTTGGTGCATTAGCGTTCGGACAAGACCCGACTAATATCGTCGTGAAGATCTTATCGTTCATCCCATTTCTTTCGTCGTTTTTTATGCCTATCAGAATAATCGATGGCAGTGCGGGGATAAGCCAAGTTGTTATTTCACTGCTTATCTTAGTAATTAGCACATTTGGGTTAACGGCTTATGTTGGCAAAATTTATTCAGGCTTGATTTTACAAACTGATGATATTGGTTTATTCAAGAGTTTCAAGCGCGGAATTAGAATTAAGTAGTTGTGAAGAAGGAACTAGATACATTTAAATAGTAGGACCTATGAAGTGCACGGGGACTGTATCAAAAGTATTTTTGATGTAGTTCCTTATTTATTTTGTGTAAAAATACTGCATAAATAAAATTATTGAATGGGATTCTTTAGTGCAGTCCCATAGACTAGTAGGAGTTGACACTTTAAATAACTAGTGATATGGTTAACTGCATAAGTAACTAACCAATCAAGGCGAATGGCCTTTAATAGGGCTAGAAAATGGTTGGACAGATTAATATTTTGAAAATAAATGTTAATGAATTGTGCTGCATTAAGAAATATTTAGGAATAACTGCTGTTTGTGTGTATTACCTAGTGTAACGCAGGAAGGACGAGCGGATGTCATAAGACAATGAAACTTGAGTACGGATTCGGACTTGTAAACGTAGTGAAGAGGTGAAAAGGATGCGTTTTAACTTTAATAGTTCAGAGCCAATTTATTTGCAAGTAGCCCAACAGGTTCAAGAAGCTATCTTTACTAAGACATACTTAGAGGGTGAACAAATACCATCGACAACAGAGATTTCGCGTGATTTTCATATTAATCCAGCAACCGTTTTAAAAGGAATGAATTTACTTGTTGCAGATGGTTTGGTTGAAAAGAAGCGAGGGATCGGGATGTTTGTAGCTGAGGGAGCACAGAGTAAAGTTGTGGAAAAAAGAAGAGAATTATTTTATCAGGATGAAGTGGTCAAACTGATTAGTGAGGCTCAGAAACTACAGATCTCACAAACAGAATTAATGGAATTAATTAAGAGGGGGTTCTAGGGATGGAAGGAATTGTTGTTAAAGGGATCCAAAAGAATTTCGGCAAAAAGACGGTTTTACAGGATGTTGATTTACAAATTAAACCCGGAAAGATATATGGCCTTTTAGGGCGAAATGGAGCGGGAAAGAGCACCCTGCTGAGTATTATTGCTAACCGTATTTTTCCTAATATGGGAACGATAACACTTGATGGACAAACGGTTTTTGAAAATGACAAGGCTCTGGGACAGATGTATCTGATGAGTGAGCGTAATCTTTACTCTAAGAGTAGCAAACTAAAACATTTATTAGGGACCACTGAACTTTTGTATGGTAATTTTGATTACGAGTATGCATATCAATTAGCCGAAAAGTTTTCACTTGATTTGAATCAGAAATTTGGCAAACTTTCAACTGGGTACCGCAGTATTTTCAAACTGATTGTTTCGCTGTGCGTACCAGCAAAGTATATTTTATTGGATGAACCGGTTTTAGGTTTGGATGCGAATCATCGCGAGTTGTTTTACCGCGAAATGGTGGATAATTATGTTAAAACAGGAAAAACCTTTGTGATCTCAACTCATCTTATTGAAGAGATTACCAATAGTTTAGAGCATATCTTTATAATAAAGAACGGACAAATAATTATTGATGGTGATGTGGAGGATGTCTTGAACAAAGCTTATCTTGTTTCTGGACCAGCTAAAGAAGTTGCCCAATATACTGCAGGATTGAATGTTATCGGGCAGGAAAAGCTAGGCAATATTCAAGGTGACTATGTTTTTGGAAAGTTGGATAGCGAGCGTGTACTGCCAGACACCGTCACAGTGGAAAAGCCGAATTTACAAAAACTATTTATTAACTTAACTAACACGAAGGAGGAAAACAAGTGATAACAGCAAAAGAGAAAAGCGTGGTCTTTTACTTATTTAAACGCGTATTTCGCCAACTATTGTTTGTCTTTATGTGGTTCTTGATTGGAGGAGTTATTTTTCCAATGACGTTATCCCTCATAACTGGCAGTAACTATAATTTATTGCAAGCAATCAGGAGCCTTGAACTTGGACCGACTTTTTATCTTGTTATCGGCTGCCTAGCGCTGCTGAGTTATGATGATTTTAAACTGCTGATTCAAAATGGTGTTTCGCGGTATACCTACTGGAAGGCCAAAGTAATTACCTTTATTGGAATCAGCGTACTTAGTCAGACAATTGCAATTATATACTTCTTTTTGATGAGATTAATTTTAAATGGTAATCGTTGGGAAGATTATTCTCTGTTTATGCAAGTTTATGGGGGGTTCTTTAAAAATACGACGATAGCATATTTAGTAAGCTTTATTTTTGCAATTTTATCGGCCGGTGTTTTTTCTTTAAGTTGTATTCTGGTCGGCAGTATTTTTAGCTTATTTACTAAAAGACAACGGAGACTTATAATTTTAGCACTAATAACGCTATTTATTGTCGGGATAGCAACCATTTCCAACACATATCAGCACATTGCTTTTAACGCAGAACCATGGTTTGTTAATACTCTAAACTTCTTAGTAGGGTATGATAAAGGTGGGACGTTAAACCCAACAATGCCTTTTATTGACATGGTACTCTTGGGAATAATCGTCTGTTTTGGCAGTTTACAGGTTATTAAACGTTTCAAAATTAGAAATGAATAGTTTCTTAAGCTTCGACCGAATCTACTTGTCTTAGATAAACAGTAGTTTATACTGATAAGATAAAGTAAATATAAGGAAGTGAAGCAATGAATAAGAACGGGGAGCAAATAAACAGACGTGGACGTAACCTTGTTAAGATCCCTAGTTATGCCATAAGCCGCTGGTTGGTCGCTGCATTGGGGATAACGCTTTTCTGTGCAGTCGGGGCGTACACACTGCAAAAGACCCTTTTAAATTCAGAGTTCGTCGTTCCACAAATCACTAAAGCAGAATATGTTGATGAGGCCGCAACGACCGCTAACAATGTTGTGGCCGATTTGGCGTCTACTAATGGTATTCCAACGACTTTAACCGGTAATCTGGTTACCGCGGAACAAATCAAACAAGATGTAACAGAAGTCGTGACAAATCTTTATGCAGGCAAAACAGACGTAATCAATAATCACAAAATCAAGCAGCAAATTAGTCAGAATATAGCTTTGAAAGCTCAAAATGCGGGGATCTCAACGAGTAATGAAGAATTTACCGCGGTGCAAGCAGCTTTATTAGGGAGTGTTGACAATTATCTTAACCAAACGCTTCAGGCTGAGTATTTGGATAAAGCAGCGACAACAATAAGTAGTGTCGCCAAAACGATCAACGCTATTTTTTGGCTTAATGTGGTGCTGACATTGTTTTTCACGTTTATCTTACTTTTACATGATCGCTCCCTCTTACGCTGGGCCCATTATTGGGGGTTAGCGGCGCTGTGGAGCGGTCTATTGATGGCGCTAGTGGTTTTTGGGATCAATAATAGTGGTATTTTCGTGCAAATAGCGGAGCGTGCGGATCAAGCAAGCGGTTTGGTTGAGAAATTGCTTGAAACCAGTGCAGTGAAGTTTCAGAATGCTGGTTTATTATTAGCCGCAGGCGGTTTGGTTGGAATTATAATTGGGTTATTTAGAAAAAAGGGTAGAGTTTAAGCTGAAAGCGAGTATTTTATGCAATATACATGGAAAAATAATAAAAAAGAAATGACGATCAAACGTTTTTTAGTCGAATGCGGTGTCAGTCATCGTCTCTTACGACAGATAAAACAGGGTGAAGGAACGGTCGTACTGGATGAACAGCAAGTACCTTTAGCAACGCCGATTGCTAAGGGTGAGGAAATAATGCTGCGTTTACCACCAGAAAATCATCCAGAAGTTCCAGCAGCAACTGGTGAACTTACTATTTTATTAGAAAATAGTAATTGGCTGGTAGTGGCTAAGCCGGCTGGGATGACTAGCGTTCCGGGTCCAAGTAATCGAACGACAACACTAGTTAATTATGTAAAAGGATACTTGCTTAATAACCAAGAAGAAGATTTAGTTCCGCATATAATTACGCGACTAGATCGGTTTACAAGCGGAGCGGTTTTAATTGCTAAGAATAGGTTGGCACAGGGATTGGTCAACAAACAGGTTGAAGGAAAAATGCTCGAAAAACAGTATTTAGCGGTAATCAAGGGACAACTACCGCGAAGACACGGTGTAATTGAGCAGCCTATTGGTCGTGAAGATCAGCAGATCAAAAGAAAAGTAATGGCTAAAGGCCAGTATGCTAAAACGGAATATTGGGTTCTTTCTGCAAATGATGAAGCATCTTTACTTAAACTTAAACTGCATACAGGAAGGACACATCAAATCAGGGTTCATTTAGCTTATGTGGGTCATCCCTTAGTGGGAGATGAGCTTTATGGTGGTGAAAAACAGGCACTGATAGCAAGACAAGCTTTACACGCGTATACGATTGGATATACAGATCCCTTTACCAGAAGAGTTCAAAAAGTAACTGCCCCTTTACCGTTGGAGATGCAAAAGTTGTGTAATAAATTCACTTTAGATTTAACTTCAATAGAATAGCTAATTATCTTTTTGTAGTTATCAAGTGTTTAAATCAACAGCTAAGCGGATTTTCTGGTATAATTATCGTTGGTATTTTCATTTTTTAAGTTACTGTCAATGCAAATTAAGTGAGGTGAAAAGCATGACACCAATGAAGGAAGATTACTTAAAAATTATTTTTGAATTAGGTGGAACACGGATAAAGGTCTCAAATAAGCAGATTTCGTTGAGTCTAAATGTTGCTGCTGGTTCGGTTACAGAAATGGTTGGTAAACTAGTTAAAGATGGGTTAGCAGAACATACTCCTTATGCCGGAATATCACTAACCCCTGAGGGAATTAAGATCGCAGAAAACCTAGTTAGGCGTCATCGATTGTGGGAAAGCTTCCTTGTTTCTAAATTAAATTATAAGCTGCAAGATGTGCATACAGATGCTGAGGTTTTAGAGCACGCTACAAGTGAACGTTTGATGAACCACTTAGATGATTTTTTGGGGCATCCGACACACTGCCCTCATGGTGGAGTTATTCCGAATAAAGATGGTGAATATATGGAAGACAGCCATCAGGTCTTAGCAGATGCTGCAGATGGACAGAGCGTAGTCGTGGATCGCTTTATTGATAATCATGACCTGCTCACCTACTTAGATGATATTGAATTAAATATTGGTGACCAACTGACTGTTGTAAGCCATGCCCCTTTTGAAGGGCCGGTAAAGATTTTAATTGAAAGAACAGGACAAGAAACAAATGTTAGTTTTAAGGCGGCACATTATATTTTTGTAAAATAATTATCTTTTTGACTATCTTTTTTGACAATGCCATGATATACTATGTTTGTATTTTTGTATGGGTTACCGTGGTTAGATTGTTTCAAATAACTTTCCCCATTTGTGCCGATCAAGAATTACAACTAATTTAGTGCCATTAGGCACAAGGAGGATTTTATTTATGGAACAAGGTACAGTAAAATGGTTTAATGCAGACAAAGGTTTTGGTTTTATTACTCGCGAAGATGGTAGCGATGTATTCGTACATTTCTCAGCTATCCAAGGTGACGGGTTCAAAACTTTAGACGAAGGCCAACATGTAACTTTCGACGTTGAAGAAAGCGACCGTGGCCCACAAGCTGTTAACGTTGTTAAAGACTAATTAATTTTTAAAACAGTTTAACCGGAGTAAGACAGCTGTCTTGCTCCGGTTTTTTATTTTAGGAGAATTTATGAAGACAAGGGAAATTCACTTAAGCTGGCTCTTGATAGGAAGCTTAATTGCGAGTACTGGAACAAGTTTTGTTTGGCCGCTAACAACGGTATATATGCATGATTATTTACATCAAAGCTTGACAACAGCAGGGATCGTTCTGGCGCTTGAATCACTAGTCATGATTGGTGGTAGTTATTTCGGTGGCTATATCTATGATCATTTGAACAGCCATCGGTGGTTGTTGGCTGCAATTGGGTTGGTGATGCTATCAATGTTCACGTTGATTTTCTTTAATGGCTGGCCAGCATACCCGATCCTACTGATTATTAATGGTTTTGGTGGAGCAATTACGAATACAATTATTAATTCACTAGCTACTTCTATTAAGAAGTATGATTCCCGTTACGTTTTTAACATGTTGTACTTTACTGCTAATATTGGTGTTGTCTTAGGAACGATGCTAGTAGGTTTTGTTATTGCAATTAATATTCGTTATATTTTTGCAATAACTTTCGTTTTGTTTTTCTTATTTTTTATAATTGCTAAGAAGTTTTATCGTAATCCTGAAAAGAATAAACAAAAGCAATCTAGGAAGGAAAAAGCCAATACAGCTTTGAAAACAACGACGCGTAACATCATTATCATAGCATTGATTTTATTAACTTACTTAGCTATCCAAATTGGCTATTCCCAGTGGCAAAGTAACTTAGCTGTATATATGCAAACATTGGGTATTGCAATCAGTAAATATAGTTTACTATGGACACTGAATGGGTTGCTGATTGTTTTAGGGCAACCGGTAATAAACTTTATTGATGAACATTTTAAAGTTAATGAATATGTTAAAATATACGTAGGTTTTCTCCTGTTTGCTACCGCGTTTATGTCATTGATCTTTGCTAAAGATTACCCACATTTTATTTTGTCAATGATTATTGTAACAGTTGGTGAAGTAATTACTTTTCCAACCATCTCATCATTGGTTAATCGCTTAAGCAGTCCAGATGAAAAGGGCAGGTTTCAAGGCTTCGTCAGTATTGCAGCTTCGTTAGGTCATGCAGTTGGTCCGTTGTTTGGCGGTCTGATTATTGAATTCGGATCATATGAAGTCCTTTTTGTATGTATGGTTATCTTAGTTGTTATTAGTGGTAGCGCGAGCTTATTACTGACTGGGTTGCGGGGGAGAAAACAAGCAAAATGATTTATAAAAAGAACCAGTTTAATATAAATTGGATAGGGATATAAATTAAACTTTTAGGATATGGTCTGTGACCTAAAACTAAAGGTTTTTTTGTTAGGAATCTGTTTTAAATTCTGCTAGGCAAGTGAAGATAATAGTAACTATTAGCTAATTTATTTTATATATGCAGTTAACGAGTCACTTGATCTTCCTGTAAGAGGACCAACGAAAAAAATTCTGCTATTAGCAGCTTTCAGCAGCTAATGGCAGAACCAAATTAATTAATTAGATTTTTTCTTCGGTTAGTTGTGTAATGGTATAATTTTCAGCTGGAACATGGTGTTTCTGCATTGTGGTAAGAAAACACTGGCTGAAGATGTCTAGTTCAGGGACGATGGATTCAATCCGCCAACGTTTAGGTTTGACAGAGATAATATTGCCTAAATTTTTTAGTTCAGGGAAATCATTGATTTGTGGAACTAAAATACTGTTGTCAAAATTCACTTCATAAGTATGAGGCATCGACTTAGCCCAAGCAAGATAACTATCTTCATTCATTAATAAACTCCTCCTTGATGTAAACGCTTACTATCTAAGAAAAAATATACTATTTAAAGTGAATAGTGTCAATAGATTTTAAAAAATAGTTTTCATAAGTTAGAGCAGCATAAAAAATAAAAAAGAGTCCAATCAAAAGTCAAATCTTGATTGGACCCTGTGCTTATCTCAGATAGAGTTATTCTCTAGGTAGGATTTTTGAAAGTGAGTTAAACACTCTTATTTAGTTTTGCGTATCCAAGGTGCTGCTGCCATCGGAATTTAGAAGCGTATTGCCTGTTTCAGCTTGTGGAATATTTAGTGAAGAACGCAGTAGGTCGGTTACGCGCTGCTTCTCATCTTCAGGAACAGTTTCAAAGGAGACCCCATTGATCATTTGGGGAGCGCCTTGAGCGTGGTCCGAGTTCATATGATGAGTTGCTTTACGATACTTAAGGGCAAGCAACATAATATCATTGAAAGAGAGATCAGTTTTTAATTGTTTTGAGACTTCTTTGAAAAACTTAGTGCTCAGCAAGTTTTTGAGATTACTACCATTAGCCGCAACCTGAGTAAGAACTTGTCGCTGGCGTAATTGTCGGCCATAGTCTCCTAATGGATCAGAATGGCGCATACGAACATATGCTAAAGCTTGTGGCCCTGACATATGGACCACTTTATCTTTTGTAAAGGAATAACCACCATAAGAAAAGGTCAGAGTAGGTTTTATATCGACTCCGTTAACCGCATTAACCATATTTTCTAAACCACCCATATTGATTGTTGCGTAAAAATCTACAGGAACATTAAGATATTTCTGAACGGTCTTAACGGCTGCGGCCGAGCCACCATAATCATAGGCTGAGTTTAACTTGCTGGGGTAGCGGCTTGCGTAATTGGAAACAGCTACTTTAGCATCACGTGGAAGACTAACTAAGGTCATTTTCTCTTTATCGGGATTTAAGGTCAATAAAATAAGCGTATCTGTTCGCCCTTTAAAGTTTCGTCCAAGAGCACCGGTATCAGTCCCCATTAAAAGAATCGAAATTGGTTCCCCATTTTTTAAGAGTGAAGTAGTATCCCTTTTTTTATTTACATTATTTGGACTATAGATCATAGTAGTTGCTTGGCGTGCATTTCGGTAGATACGTGATAGGTAAAATATGCTGCAGCCAAGACAACTGACTAGTCCTAATAAAATCCAGAAAAAGATAATCTTATACCGTCTTTTTTTAGATCGAGTGGAGGGGGTTGTTTTCGTCTTCTCTAAGCGCCGTTTTGGAGGCCGTTCCCCATTTTTAACCACTACAACCATCTCCCTTATGAACTTTTCACTATAAGTACTTCTAGTTTAACAAATTAATTTAATGATGACCAATTAAGAAACTAATAATAAGGATAATCAGCACAGTAAGTGTAATGTAAACATAAAGCGCATCTTTTTCTTTGTAAAAAGCATAGACCGAGATCACGACACGCAAAAAGGGTGTTAAGATTAAGAAAAAAATACCTGTCATCATGAATGCGAAGGCTTTAAATGCGGCTAAACCAGCTATAATTTCAGCTATTGTAGTTGGAAAAGTCGTGCCAGGGTAACCTGTATTGGAGGTTATCAGTAGAAGTAGTAAGCCAACGACCATGAAGCAAGTAGCTAAGAAGACGCCACCACGCATAATCTTACCGATAATAATCTCAATTTGCTGCATCTCTGCCGCAGTTTCTTTATCTTCGTTGTTCATTATGAGATAACCCCCGTTCCTTTAAGGATCATCTGTAATCCTAAATAAAGTAAAACAGGAATAAAAGCACCGCGAATTATTTTAGCGGGGAGAAGTTGCATGATGCGGCTGCCAAAAGCTGCTCCAACGAGAATCCCCAAGGCTAGAGGAACAGCAATATCAGGACGGATCGAACCGTTAAAAAAGTAAATGGTCGCACTCGCCGTTGCTGTAACCCCCATCATTAGATTGCTTGTGGCGCTTGATGGTTTCAACGGCATCTTCATTGCATTATCTAAAGCCATCACTTTAAAGGCGCCTGAACCGATACCTAACATTCCACTAGCTAAACCTGCTCCAAACATAATTGATAGCCCAGTTGGAATATTAGTTACCTGATAATCAATTTGTTTTTTTAAGTTTTTATCATAATAGGAACTGTTGAGTTTAAACTTGACGGCTAAACTATTTGTTTTAGTTTCATGGAATATCTCAGCTCCAGTCCGTAGTTTACGAAACATGTTCCAGCTTGAAAAAACAAGTAAAGCACCAAAAAAAACATAAAGAAAACTCGAACTAACGACACCGGTTAGGAATGCACCGGCAATAGCCCCAACTGTTGTTGCAATTTCCAAGAACATCGCGACACGTAAATTGAGAACATCGTCTTTTAAGAATGCAATCGTAGCCCCGGAGCTTGTCGCGATCACGGCGATAATGCTAGCCCCGATCGCGTACTTGATATCAAGTCCAAATGCTAGAGTAACAATAGGTGTGATGATAATTCCACCGCCAAGGCCCAAAATGGCTCCCATCGTCCCTGCAAAAAGCCCAATAAGCAGAAAAATTAAAATATCATTAAGCATAAAGATCCTCCTTAAATCTGTCCACATAATATTTGATATTGTCCTTACATAAAAAGATAAATAGCGCTAAAAGCCAGCTAAACTGATGGTATCGCTGAGATAAATAATCGTTTTATTGTCATAATGGCTATAAGGACAAATGCTATTATGAGCTAAATTGAGTCCAATGACAAACTAGTAGGATATTGTTTAGAAAAAATGCTAAAATATAGGAGTAAACTTTTAGAAAAGTGGATAGGTTAGATGTGTTTCCAAGAAGTGTAAAACCCTTTTTACAAGTGGAACATGAAGCGCTTGTTTTTGTAAAAGATACACGAAAAGATGTGAACTTATGCTCATAACAAAAAGATTAAAGATCAGACGGATAGAAAAAAGTGATCTTCTTGATTTATATGAATATGCTTCACAAAAAGATGTAGCACAAGAGGCGCAATTTACTCTGTGTAAAACACTGGTGGAGGCACGCTCTTTCTATCAAACTTTGGATAATGAAAATACATGGGTCATAGAATATAGTAGTGAGAGTAAGGTAATTGGTAACCTGTGTCTATATAACCAGACAGGTGAAGATAGTGAACCTTTGTTTGCTAAAAGAATTATTGGTTATGCACTTAATGCGGATTATTGGGGACAAGGAATTATGACTGAAGCATTGACAGGCTTAATTAAGTGGGCGCGGGAAAATGGAATAACCGAGATAATAGGCTGGGTCTCAGAAGAAAATAGGGGCTCACAAAGAGTTCTTGAAAAAAACGGTTTTCAACTGGTAGCCAAATGTAAACCTAATTCGTTTATTAGGCGGACCGCTGTGAAAGTAATCTATCAATATTGTAAGTCTTTCGAATGATTATATAAGTTTAAAGGTGAGGTTTTAAGATGCAGTTAACAAAAGGTTTTGAACAGGCAGCATGTATTATTGCTCTGCTGGCGACACAAGAACGAAAAGTTCCGCTTTCTTCGCAAATGATCCATCAACGAATAAACGGTTCACAGACTTATTTGCAGAAACTACTGCGTAGGTTGGTAGTGGCAGGCTTGATAACATCTGTTTCAGGTAATAGCGGTGGCTTTTCCTTAGCTAAAGATCCTCAGCAAATTACTTTACTACAAATTGTCGATGCAACTGAAGGTAAGATCCAGTCTTATCCGGATTTAGGTTTTATTGACCTTGTTTTCAAGGACTTTCAGCCTATTTCGCAAGAAGCAAAGCAAGTTATGAATGATATTTTTCATCAAGCTGATGCACGCTGGTGTCAGTTTTTGAATGAGCAAACGGTTTATCAGGTTATTTCTAAAACGTTAGGAAAAAAAGAGATCCCACTGGTGGACTGGAATAACCCTGATGTAACAAAAAGTGATATTCTTCCCAAATGAGAGTGAATTATAAAAAGAATGTTATTTTTAAATAGCGTTTATTAATTCACAAGATAAGGTTGAAGGTGAAAAAAACTTTACACTGTGGTTTGAATGCTACCGTTCAAACTGCGGTAGTAAAGTTTTTTAGGCAAAAGGATGTAACAGCTTACTTTGATGCGATTTCACAAGTATGTAGCAGCTAGAAGAGTTGATATGACAATTATCTACTTAGAAATTTTATTAATAAAATCACAAGTGCAAAAGATACTAGCATTTGTTTAAAGGCAATGCTATGATGAATTTTGAAATGGCTTTAAAAAGCCTATAGCTACTATATTTTTGGAGATAGATTGTTTATTAAAAGGGAGTCAGCAAGATGAAAGATGATAAAGAATATTATGGAGCCGATGCGATTGTCGACAGTTTAATTAATCATGAGGTCAAATATGTATTTGGCATTCCTGGGGCTAAGATTGACCGTGTCTTTGAAAAATTGGAGAATCCGAGTTCACCAGAAGCACCTAAACTTGTTTTAACCCGGCATGAGCAAAATGCTGCTTTTATGGCTGCTGGAATTGGACGGATCACCGGTAAACCTGGGGTAGTTCTGACTACCTCTGGCCCTGGTGCTAGCAATTTAGCGACAGGATTAGTCACAGCAACAGCTGAGGGTGACCCGGTGTTAGCTATTTCAGGTCAGGTTCAAAGAACGGATTTGTTGCGGTTGACTCACCAAAGTATGGATAATTCAGCCTTGTTTGCAGCTATTACTAAATATAGCGCTGAAGTACAAGACCCTGAAAACATCTCCGAAGTAATCGCCAATGCGTACCAAGAGGCGGAAGCTGGTAAACAAGGTGCAGGTTTTGTCTCGGTTCCGCAAGATGTTACTGATTCTCAGGTTGAGACACAGGTAATAAAGCCTTTAGTTGCACCCAAATTAGGACCGGCTAGCCCAATTGAATCAACATTATTAGCACAACGGATCAAGTCTGCTAAGTTACCTGTTTTACTTCTGGGGATGCGTGCTTCTTCACCTGAAACAACTCAGGCTATTAGAAATCTAATTGCAGAAACACATCTACCTGTTGTTGAGACTTTCCAAGGTGCAGGGATTATTCCGCATGAAATGGAAGAGGACTTCTTCGGTCGTGTCGGCTTATTCCGTAACCAACCAGGAGATCAGTTATTGAAGAAAAGTGATTTAGTCGTTGCGATTGGTTACGATCCAATTGAGTATGAGCCACGTAACTGGAATGCAGATGGAAAAGCTAACATCGTCGTTATTGATACGATGCGTGCTGAAATTGATAAGAACTTCCAACCTGAACGTGAATTAGTCGGCGATATTGCACAAACATTGGATTTCTTACTGCCATATATGAAAGGCTATCAAGTTCCGACTGCAGCAAGAAAATATTTAACTGAGCTGCATATCAAGTTTGAAGAACGTGACGAAGCACCAGCAATCAAGCAAGGCCAGATCTTGAACCATCCTTTGAGTATCATTCGTGAACTTCAAAAGAGAGTTACAGATGATATGACTGTTACAGTAGATGTTGGTAGCTTTTATATCTGGATGGCACGTCATTTTAGAAGCTACAACCCACGTCACTTGTTATTTAGCAATGGGATGCAAACACTTGGTGTAGCCTTACCTTGGGCGATTGCAGCTGCATTAGTTCGGCCAGAAACACAAATCGTATCCGTTTCCGGTGATGGCGGCTTCTTGTTCTCAAGCCAAGATTTGGAAACAGCAGTTCGTTTAGGGTTGAATATCGTGCATATTATTTGGAATGACGGTAACTATGATATGGTCAAGTTCCAAGAAGAGTTGAAATATGGACGTTCAGCCGGAGTGAAGTTTGGACCAGTCGATTTTGTGAAGTATGCCGAAAGTTTTGGTGCTACTGGTTTAAGAGTGACTCAAGCAAAAGAATTGGGAGCAGTTTTGGATCAGGCTTTTGCGACTAAGGGACCAGTAGTGGTCGATGTTCCAGTCGACTATAGTTTTAATCAAGAACTTGGTAAGCAAATACTGGAAGATCAGATACATTAAGAGCACCTACACGGATAGTGTTGTTTTTGAAGCTATAAAAGTGTACAATATTGTTGTCGAAAAGAGGTCGCAGATAATATTAGTAATTATCCGGAGATATTAAAGTATTACTGATGGATAATGAAAGGAGCATCTGCCGAAGCTAATGTTGCTTTAACGGCATTAAGCTGGGGTTCAGCCTAATAAGCTGAAAACTGTCGCAAGTAATTGCGGAGCGCTATCGAGTATGACTTTGATTTTTAGTTTATTAAGCTGATTATTACAAAAAGCCTTGTCGATATAGTTAAATCGACAAGGCTTTTTTAGTACAGTAGTTAAAGCATGCACTTTAGAGGCCTTTAAAATCAGGGAGGTAAAAAAGAAAATGGAAGTTAATAAGCAACCACAGCGACAATCGCATATTAGGCGGGCATTAAAGACACGACATTTGTCAATGATTGCGTTAGGTGGAAGTATCGGAACTGGTTTATTTGTCGCAAGTGGTTCAGCAATCAGTACTGCTGGGCCCGGTGGCGGGTTAGTTGCCTATATTGGAATTGGTCTGATGGTCTATTTCCTGATGACTAGTTTGGGTGAGATGGCAACTTACTTACCAGTGACAGGCTCATTTGCAACGTACTCAAAACGATTTGTTGATCCTGCATTGGGGTTTGCAATGGGCTGGAACTACTGGTTTAACTGGGCAATAACATTAGCTGTCGATATTACTACAGTTGCACTTGTAATGAAATTCTGGTTGCCAAATGTTCCTAGCTGGATTTTTAGCTTAGCCGCGTTGGCACTTATCTTTTGTATCAATGCTTTTTCAGTTCTTTCATTTGGAGAGACGGAGTATTGGCTTGCATTAATAAAAGTAGTTACGGTTATTATTTTTCTGATAATAGGTGTTTTAACGATTTTTGGAATTATGGGTGGGCACGCTGTTGGGATGGAAAACCTTTTTTATAAGAAAGCACCATTTGTTGGTGGGGTGCCGGCGGTGCTAAGTGTTTTTATTGTTGCTGGTTTTTCATTTCAAGGAACGGAACTGATCGGGATAACTGCTGGTGAATCTAAAACACCGGAGAAGAGTATTCCTAAGGCGATCAAACAGGTTTTTTGGCGGATCTTACTATTTTATATTTTGTCAATCTTCATTATTGCTTGCCTTATACCTTATACGAGTCCGAATCTATTAGGTTCAAGCACAAGCGATATTACTATTAGTCCGTTTACACTTGTTTTTCGAAGAGCGGGTCTTGCATCGGCTGCAAGTGTGATGAACGCAGTTATTTTAACTTCTGTTTTATCGTCAGCTAATTCAGGAATGTACGCTTCGACTAGAATGTTGTATTCCTTGGCTCGTGCGGGCGATGCTCCACGCATTTTTGGTTTATTAAATATCCGCGGGATCCCTTTTCCAGCGCTATTAGGGACAACTGCAGTAGGATTATTTACCTTTTTGGCTAGCGTTTATGGAACAAGAATTTATACCTTTTTAGTTAGTGCCAGTGGGTTAACGGGATTCATTGCATGGCTAGGAATTGCAATTTCACATTACCGTTTTCGAAGGGCCTTTAAGAAACAAGGCAAGTCTTTAGAAGAACTGCGTTACCATGCAAAACTTTTTCCGTTAGGACCGTTACTTTCCCTAGTCTTGTGTATCCTGGTTATTGTAGGTCAAGATTTAAAATCTTTTGCTAATTGGGATTGGCAAGCAATCAGTGTTAGTTATATGAGCGTACCGCTTTTTTTGATTCTTTTTTTCTATTACAAAATTAAATACCATACCAGACTAATACCACTAGAAGAAATTGATCTGGAACCGATAGATGTAAAGAAGAAATGATATCTCTAGGGCTTGAATTTTTGTGTATTTGATATTATGATATGGGCATAGATATAGGGAAAACATCTGAGTTCGCCATAAGTAGACACGCAGAAACATGATGGTTGCTGAAAATCATGACGTCGAAAATCCAGCGTTCGTTTGAATGGGCAGGTAATGCTGCACGGGAGACCGTTATTATTTTGAGTGCGATATTGATTATCGAACTTGGGTGGTACCGCGAATTGAGTCTTTTCGTCCCAACATGGGATGAGAGGGCTTTTTTTATTTATAACTAAGGAGGAGATAGGATGTTAGATATTAAAATGATTCGCCAGAACGTCATGGAAGTGAAGAAACGTTTAGCAACGCGTGGGGTGAAGGCTGAGAAGATCGATGAATTACTCACACTGGATCAGAGAAGACGAGAGCTAGTCGTTGACAGTGAAACCTTACGTCAGAAGAAAAATGAAGTTTCTGAAGCGATAGCTAATGCAAAGCGAAATAAACAAGATGCTAGTCAGCAGATTGCTGCTATGAAGGAAGTCGGCGGCAAAATCAAAGAGCTGGAAGAAGAATTAAAAACAGTTGGTGCAAATGTTAGCGATATTGCTGCACGCTTGCCTAACCTTCCTAATCCAAGTATTCCAGTCGGACCAGATGAAGATTCCAATGTTGAAATTAAAGTTATCGGAAAGCCGCGCCAATTTGGCTTTAAACCTAAACCTCACTGGGAAATTGGAGAAAAGCTTGGTATTTTAGATTTTGAACGCGGAGCAAAGGTCTCTGGGAGCCGCTTTTTGTTTTATAAAGGTTTGGGTGCAAAACTTGAACGTGCCGTCTATAATTTTATGTTGGATGAGCATGAAAAAGAAGGTTACACAGAGATACTGCCACCTTATTTAGTTAATGGTGCATCCATGTTCGGTACAGGACAATTCCCTAAATTTAAAGAAGATGTTTTTCAGGTACAGGGACAAGATCTAACTTTGATCCCTACTGCTGAAGTACCTTTAACGAACTATTATCGTGATGAAGTTATTCCTGAGGAAGAATTACCTGTTTACTTTACAGCACTATCACCTGCATTCAGATCTGAAGCAGGAAGTGCGGGGCGAGATACACGTGGCTTAATTAGATTGCACCAGTTCAATAAAGTTGAGATGGTCAAGTACTGTAAACCAGAAGACTCATATGATGAACTAGAGAAAATGACTAAGAATGCGGGAAGCATTTTAGAAAAACTAGGCCTTCCATATCATATAATTACTTTATCGACAGGTGATATGGGTTTCTCTGCTGCGATGACACATGATCTTGAAGTCTGGATTCCAGCGCAAGATACTTACCGTGAGATTTCAAGTTGTTCAAATTGCGAAGGATTTCAGGCTCGGCGTGCGCATATTCAATACCGGGATGATAATGGCAAGTTACAGTTTGTTCATACTTTAAATGGTTCAGGACTTGCGGTTGGAAGAACAATTGCGGCAATTTTAGAAAATTATCAAAATGAAGATGGGACAGTAACTATTCCAGAGGCTCTACGGTCTTATATGCATGGAGTAGAAGTAATTAAATAAAAGAATAAGTATTGAACAAGAGACTTAGGAAGAATTCTTTTTTCCTAAGCTTTTTTATTTAAAGCTCAGTTATAAAAAACTGAACGTTTAATTGCTTTGGTTAATTAAAGTACGCTTTTTATAGGAAAGAATGAAAACTAAATTACCATTCAAAAGATTTTATTCTACTAAAAATGAATAATAATTAAAAAGAGCGTTAAGCTGTGGTACCAGAAATTATTTAGAATAGGCAAAAAAAGAAAAAAGATGTTGACGGAAAGCTGATTAGTTGGTATTATATTCAATGTCGTCAGGACAGCTTAATTATGACAAAGAAGTCCAATGAGGATTATTATTTTTGCTATTGAGAGAGCGACTAATGACAATCTATACATTATCTGGTTATTTATTCATACATATGATAAATGAGCGGTAGTGATAAAAAAACAACTTGACTTTTAGTTGAATAGCATTTATAATATTTAACTGTTGTTGTTTTATGTAGACCTTTGAAAACTGAACAAAGTTTCGACAAATCAAATGTGTAGGGTCTCC
>NZ_AZEF01000041.1:74620-74882 GCF_001434915.1 Liquorilactobacillus capillatus DSM 19910 | reverse complement strand
AACACCACCCAAAGGTGATGCCAAGATCTCCATCAATACGATTTGACTTTGACCCAAAAATATTTTTAGCTTGGTATTTTTTTGAAACTTTTTTCCTGTTACTTCTCTTAACGTGCTCTAGAAGCCAATTTACTCCACCTAAGTTAGCTTACTTGTAGTCATAACCCCTGACTACTTCGCAATCTCCCTTAGTGCTCGTAACTTCCCGGTTTCTTTTATTCCTGTTACTTCTCTTAACGTGCTCTAGAAGCCAATTTACTCT
>NZ_AZEF01000041.1:0-74610 GCF_001434915.1 Liquorilactobacillus capillatus DSM 19910 | reverse complement strand
TGTAGTCATAACCCCTGACTACTTCGCAATCTCCCTTAGTGCTCGTAACTTCCCGGCTTCTTTTATTCCTGTTACTTCTCTTAACGTGCTCTAGAAGCCAATTTACTCCACCTAAGTTAGCTTACTTGTAGTCATAACCCCTGACTACTTCGTAATCTCCCTTAGTGCTCGTAACTTCCCGGCTTCTTTTATCCCTGTTACTTCTCTTAACGTGCTCTAGAAGCTAATTTACTCCACCTAAGTTAGCTTACTTGTAGTCATAACCCTTGACTACTTCGTAATCTCCCTTAGTGCTCGTAACTTCCCGGCTTCTATCGCACTTAGTTTGTCTAACATGGTATAATACTTCTGTTTGTTTACAAAGGAGCTGAATATATTTGAATATTAAACGAATCGATCACATCGTATTAACTGTTACTGATATCCCACGAGCCCTACGTTTCTATCATGAAGTCTTTGATATGCCTATCCTTAGGGACGAACATTCTACTGACAGAAGCTGTGTTCGCTGCGGACACCAACTGATTGAATTTTGTCTTACAACCGAAAAGAGATCCTTGATGCCAACCAATCCCACTGCCGGGTCAACTGATCTCTGTATCATTGCCGGTGACGCGATGGATCAAATTGTTAACCACTTAGCTAGTTACTATATCCCCGTATTGGCTGGGCCACTCAAAACAACTGGTTCAGAAGGACCAATGACTTCAATCTTCATTAATGATTACGATCACAACTTAATTGAGATTTCAAGCTACAAATAGAATTAGTCATAAAAATGGCGCACCTCTTTATCTGAAATACAGGTAAAGGGATGCGCTGTTATTATTATCTTTTTTATTTTACTTTAAAAACCAAACTTTCAAGTTGCGTAACTATTCAACCTTCTACTCAGTTAGGTCGATCCGGTGGCTAATAATCCAAAATACGATGGCACCAATTACCATTGAAATAAATTCACCGATCGCCACCGTTAAATAAGTTGCCCAAAATGGGATGTGACTTACAAAGAACAGTTCTAAAGCCACACTCCATGTCAAGACCGTACATGAAATTACGCTGATTACTAACTTACCTGGAACAGACTTAGTGTACCGACTTAATAAATAACTAACTCCTGTCATCATCAACGTACCTAATGAACCGAAAATAACATCGACTGCTCCAAGGCTTGACCATAAATTGGCAATTAAGCATCCCAACGTTAGTGCCCAGATATAACGCTTATTAAAGACCGCTAAGTTATTCAGAGCTTCTGCTAAACGCAGCTGAACTGGACCAAAGCTCCAAGGTATTAGTGCAACAGTAATCACAACATAAAGAGCTGCTACTAAGCTTGCCTTAAGCAGGCCAACTGTCTTCGCGTGTGTAGTTTCCATCTTAAAAACTTCTTTCTAGTTTTTTTATTTGGTGGGATTTTTGCGAACCACCATTTTACTCTAAGGTGCTAAAAACATGTGCTACAAGCTACTAAATGTAAGTGCCAACTCAGAATCCTGAACATAGTCACTGGTTGCTCAAAAAATGATAAGAATCTCCAAACAGAAGTTAACTTTATAACTCAGCTTTCTATTCTTTTTTGAAAGCCCAAAAGCGCTGGCCTAAATAGTTGAGCCCCACAAATAAAATCGTCCCTGCTAACATCGCACTATTTTCCTGGATCTTCATTGGGAAGCCACTAAATAAGGCTTTCATAACCGGTTGAGCGATTCCATATGCAATCAGATAGCACAAGGTAATATTAATAATAAACCGAATGATAATTCGCTTGTCTTTCGATTTATTTTGAAAGGTAAAATATTTATTCAAAAAATAACTTAAAATACTCCCAAAGATATAGTTAGACGCTGAGGAAACCCAATAGTTAAAATGAAATAAGTTATAAAAGATAAACATTATTGCCATTCCAAAAACGGTATTTGCAATTCCAACTACAATGAATTTAAGCATTGTAACATCAAAAAGGCGCTTTAGTCTATCGATCATCGTTCTGATATGTCCTTTCACTGATAATATAACGTGGACGGGCTTTCGTTTCTAGATATATTTTTCCAATATATTCACCGATGATTCCCAAACAAATCAGCTGAACCCCGCCAATAAAAGTTAACAATGCACACGTACTTGCCCAGCCGCTGACAGTTTCCCCCATCAAGAAACGGACAACCACCCAGATCAAAATAATAAAGCTAAGCAGCGAAACTGAACTTCCAATTGTTGTAATAATTCGAATCGGTTTAATACTTAAACTGGTAATACCATTAAAGGCTAACCCCAGCATTTTACTCAGAGGGTAATGGCTTTTCCCAGCTAAACGCTCATGCCGCTTATAGTAGACAGATGTACTCTTAAATCCTACAAGCGGAATCATTCCTCGTAAAAATAAATTAACCTCTTTAAATCTAGCAAGTTCACGTAATACACGTTCAGATATTAAACGATAATCAGCATGATTATAGACAACCTCTGCCCCCATCATATTTAGCAATTTATAGTAGGATTCTGCCGTAAAGCGTTTGAAGAAAGTATCTGTCTCCCTTGAGCTCCGCACTCCGTAGACAACTTCATTCCCTGCGGCATATTCTGCAACCATCTCATCCATTGCATTAATATCATCTTGTCCGTCACAATCAATTGAAATAGTTATATCAAACTTGCCAATCGATTCCATCAAACCAGCTAAAACCGCATTCTGATGTCCACGATTTCGACTCTGCCTGATTCCGCTAAAATGTTCATTCTCATTAGCCAGCTGTTTGATCAGTTGCCATGTCCCATCCGTGCTGCCATCATCTACAAATAGGATTTTACTTTCTAAAGCAATCATTTTCTTCTCAGATAACGCTAGTATTTTATCTAGGAATTGAGGTGCAGTTACAGGCAAAACCTCTTGTTCATTAAAGCAAGGTATTACTATGCATAACCTAGGCTCTTTTTTCATTTCGATCCTCCAAACTATTTCACTAAGACCATCCTTTGTATTCTAGCATTTACCTGTAATTTTGTAAATTTATCCCTAACTTTTTATGTGTTCACAAAAAAAGAATGGTTCATCTAACGAGATCCATTCCCCTAGGATAAAGCTTACTAGGCCTTCTGCTTTAAACATTTAATATTTTATTACTATCCTGTCACAATATCATTGATCCGTTGCAATTCAGCTGCTGAAAAACTCAGATTATCAGCTGCCGCTAAATCAGTCGTCAGATGATCCAAACTCGTTGTTCCAATAATAACACTTGCAACAGTCTCATCCCGCAGCAACCATGCCAAAGCCATCTGTGATAATGTTTGTTTTCGTTCCTGTGCTAACTCATTTAATTTACGCAACTTATATAAAACCTGCTCTTTACCCGCCGCGAATACAGCTTGACTTGTATGATGAATCTTAAAGGTTACTGAGATCTCCTTAAGATACCGTTCACTCAGAAGTCCTTCAGCCAGTGGTCCATATGCAACAAGACCTTTTTCTTCCTGCTTCATTGCAGCCAGTAAGCCACTCTTTTCGACATCTTGATTCAACATATTATATGAAACTTGGTTAACGGTAAATGGTGTCCCCATTTTTTTAAATAACTGGCTGATCGCCTTTGTCTGCTGAACATCAAAGTTTGATATTCCGATATACAGTGCTTTTCCTTGTCGAACAACATTATCTAAGGCAGTAGCTGTCTCTGCTAGATCGGTCTGCGGATCAAAGCGGTGTGCATAATAGATATCGACATAATCTGTTTTTAATCTCTGTAAACTTTGATCGATCGACTGCATAATCGTCTTTCGTGATAAAAAATGACCGTACGGCCCAGGAATGGTCCGATAACCAACCTTAGTCGTAATGACCAGTTCATCCCGATACGGTTTTA
Organism: Liquorilactobacillus capillatus DSM 19910; assembly: GCF_001434915.1. GTDB lineage: Bacteria > Bacillota > Bacilli > Lactobacillales > Lactobacillaceae > Liquorilactobacillus > Liquorilactobacillus capillatus. The sequence continues at coordinate 70,747 of NZ_AZEF01000041.1, read as the reverse complement.
GCTCATCTTGCAAGATGTCACCCAGTAGTTTTTCAGCCGTTCCGATTTCGGGCGTGCCGTAATGATCTGCACAATCAAAGCTAAAGACTCCTCTATTAAAAGCACTTAAAATAACTTTTTTTCTATCATAATAGGCAGCTGAACTATCAAAGCGCTGCCATAATCCCAAAGAAATAAGCGGCAAACGCAACCCTGTTTTCCCGACTCGCCTATATGGTAAATCATTATATCTTTTTTCTGCTGGAATAAACATCTTATCGATCCTTTCATTATTGATTTTTCCGCTAAAAAACTATTATAAGATAAACTTCTCGATTACTTCCGCAACCGCACTGTGGTTGTTATCTCGCTTCGTAATATAATTTGCATGTTCTTTAACAAAATCCTTACCGTTGCTGACGCAGACTCCTAAACCAGCTTTTTGGATCATTGGTAAATCATTGCTATTATCACCAATCGCAATAATCTCTGCAGGCTTGATCCCTAACTGTTCCCCTAGTTGCAGGGTTGCTCTCCCCTTATCAGCTGCGGGATCGTTAAACTCAATATAACGATCTGAAGAAAAAGTAATATTTAAATTATCATTGATATTTTCTGTAACAAATTCGCGTAATTCACGGCGTTCCTTAGCTGCGGGAACAAAAAAGAGTATTTTGACCAATTCTTTTCCACGCAACTTTTCAATATTATCCTCTTCCAAATCGACCCAACCATTGATCCGACCGCTTAAATAAGCAATCTCATTTTGATTCATATTCCAAATATAAAGCTCATGCAATGAATAAACATGAATACAGTAGTTATGTTCCACTCCCAGTTTAAATAACTGCGCAATTGTTTCAAAAGACATTGGATTGACTTTCAAAAAACGGTTATCTTTGTTCTCAACAATTGCTCCACCATTAAATGAGATAACGTATTCATTTTTCTTTTGGAACAATCCGAGTTCGCGCAGATTTTTCTGCACCGTCAGATAATTCCGTCCTGTATTAGGAACAAAGTAAATACCCTTTGCTGCCGCAGTCTGAATAAGCTTAATGTTCTCTGGCGTAATCTTCTTATCATCTGTTAATAGTGTTTCATCTAAATCACAAGTTACCATCTTATACATGTACGTTGACCACCTTATCGCTAGACTTTCTCTTCTCTCGAATGTTTAATGTCGAATGCGGTTCACGATGATTGTTACTAAAATGGACAGAAAAACGATGATTGCAAAAAGAGCTGCTGGAATTTCAATATCAATTGCTGGGATCGATAGAAAGAGTTTAACTGCAATTAAAGCAATCAATCCATAAGCCATGACCTCTAATTCAGGAACGATCTCCATTAGTTTAATGATGAATTCTGCAATTCCACGCATACATAATATTCCGACCATCCCGCCTAGTAAAACAATGACTGGATTACTTGAAATCGCGAGGGAGGCAAGAACCGAATCGATTGAGAAAACAATATCCATCATTTCAATTGAAATAACAACCGACCAAAACAGTGGTAATAGTCTTTTTTTAGGTTTGCCTTCTTTTATAGGCGCGGGGTGGAAGATACGGTAAAAATGATTGATTGATAGATACAAAAGATATCCTGCCCCAAGAACCTTGATCTCCCAAAAATTAATCAAATATGTTCCCAAACCAATAATCAGGAAGCGAAAGATATAAGCACCCCAAAGTCCATAGAATAAAGATTTCTCTTGTTCTTTTTTCGTTGGGAGTGCCTTTGTTTGTGCTGCTAAGACGATCGCGTTGTCAACTGAAAGCAGACATTCAATTAAAACCAGGGAAAAGATGATCATCCAATCACTGCCAGACTCAACCACCGTTTTCCAATTTTCAATATCAAAAAAGGGTCCGTATAACTTCGAAATAATACCCAAAAAAATAGCTCCTTCCACTCCAATTAATTAGTTCAGTTAATTCTACCATAGGAACATTACAGATAAAACAACTTAACATCTTATAGTAGTATCTGGATCAAAATTTAAATTTTGACCTCATCTTTTGGCAGAGCCGCAGTAATGCATTCCATAAATCAAAATCTTTTCCAACTGCTAATTCTACTTAGTTTTAGTGAGCTTATTTTAACGTAATGGCAAGGTTACTTCACTTTCATCTTCACCGTTATCGGGAACCTCCAAAGGATATTTTCCCCGCAGATAACTCTTGATCAAGCCATAAACAGCTTCACGTTCATTCCCAGTCAAAATATGACCTTCCATTGAAAGTTCCGTGTTCATTGCAAAAAGATCAGATAGATCCCGAACAGCATACTTATTACCTACTAAGAAGTCAAGTGTTACCCTAAAGAAACGCGCTAATTTCAATACTTCAAGGTACGAAGGCGTATTAATTCCTCTCTCCCAACTTCCGATCTGTGGTCCTGAATTAGGACGTTCAGTTAAATTATCACCATCTATTTTATTTAATTCAGCAGCTAATTCTGCTAAGGTCAAGTGACGCCCCTTTCGCAGCGCCTTTAGACGTTCTGGAAACATTTATTCCACCCCTTTTTACCTTTTCTCTCCCACTAATTTGTCAAGTGCTTTCTTTGCTCATTTTTTTAAATTAGATAACTGGAATAAAAACACCCTTATCCTAAACTCTACACCTCAACTTGCTCACTTGTCTCTAAAAGATACAAATATTTATGTGTTACTTTCCGTCCAAGAATATTTTCTAATGCAAGCGCATATAAATTTAGCTGACCTTTATAGCGCTCCACGATTTTTTGCTTAGCTTGTTCATCACCAGCTAATAAAAAATCTGTTTTATAATCGAAGAGTTCAACTTCAGTACCATTTACAAAATAACCATCAATAATACCGTGAATAAGAACATCTTGTTTTTTATCGTTAATCCCCTCAAATAAATCTGCAGCTGGCAATAAAAGTGAAAAAGGAGCTTCTCTGCTAACTTTTTCAGGTGCTGCCAAGATTTTCTGCCCCAGCTCACTTGTGAAGAACCTAAGGATTTTATCTGTATCTACTGCTTTTGTTAACTCTGGGGTTAAAACCTTTTCGCTAGTTAAGTTAGCTAATAATTCTTGCAAACTCGCTAAAGTCGGCGGTTTATCCAACGGTAGTTCTTGTAAAACTAAATGTGTAGCCGTCCCAATTTGAGCACCAGTTAATTGTTGCTTTTTTTCGATAAAGCTCGGTAATGTAACCTCTTTTTTTACGTACCGTCTCGCCTTAGCTGTTGTCTTTATTTCAAGGTTCGGTTCTAAAAAGGACATTTCTTCTTGATCTGGATCATTAAACAGACGCTTAATTTCAGAAACTGCTTGATATGCCGTTGTTTGTGTCAATAATACTTCTGGATATCGATATTCCAAAATATGTCGTGCCTGGCTCATCTCTCTTATAGTTGTTTCATCATAGATCTGGGGTTTTGTTGTTAGTTTTTGCAACCATTTAGCATCATCAGTCTGTTCAAGTGGGGCTTCTGCTTTAAGTGCTGCCTGATCATAAAATGTAACATTCAACTTAGCTGTATTCATTTCTAGCTGCTTTACCAGCTGAGTATTATCCAGTCCCAGGAGTGTGCAAAAATCCTGCCGTCGAATAAGGCACATCCCGATCCAATCCATAAAGTTTTTTGTTTCTTGCCGTAAGCGCCCGTTCAAAATAAGTGTCTTACTTTGAAATGCACGCTTCCATTTTTCAATAAGCGTTTGTCGCTCGGTACATGCTCCTACAATATACAAGTATTGTTCAGCCCGCGTTAAGGCAACATACAAAAGTCTCATTTGCTCAGCAGCCATCTTTTTTTGTCCATTATCACGTGCAATCAATTTCGGCAGTGTCTCAACCTTAACTCGTGTCTCTGGATTCATCCAGGTAAAGCCCACACCTTCATATTCATCCAAAATATAGTCGCTAATCAACGCCTGTTCATTGAATCGATGAGTTGCATCCATCAAAAAGACCACTGGAAATTCCAAACCTTTACTGCCATGGATCGTCATTACTTGCACAGCATCTTCAGTCGTTTGAGCATTTGCCTCCGTTAAATCACGATTATGCTGTTGCATCTTATCAATAAACCGTAAAAATTGGAAAAGTCCCTTAAAACTAGTTTGTTCATATGCACTAGCACGCTCATATAAAGCATGTAAATTCGCTTGCCGCTGTGCTCCGCCAGGCATCCCACCAACATAGTCCAAAAAGCCGGTTTCATCATATATTTGCCAAATAAGTGCTGCCAACTCATTCTGACGTGCAAGTGTCCGGAAACGTTCTAACTGTTCTAAAAAATGCGCAATTTGTTCGTATAACTGCGTTGCAAATTTGCTTGCTTTTTGCGAAACAAAATGCCGATAAAAGTTTAAGACCGCCTGATAATAGTCACCTGTACGATCATTAATTCGTAAAAACGCTAACTGATTTTCTTTTAAACCGACTAACGGCGAACGCAAAACACTAACCAAAGGAATATCTTGGTATGGATTATCAATAATTTTCAAGAAAGACTGCATAATTTGAATCTCAATTGTTTGAAAATAGTTTTGAGCATCTTTTACAAAAACTGGGATTCCTAATTTCCTGAACTCTTCCGTAATAAGTAGGTTATTGTTCCGTGTAGGCACTAAAAGTACAATATCACGATATTGTATTGGATGTTCAGTCTGGCTTTTACGATCAAAAATCGTTACTTGTTGTGCAAGTAGTTTTTTGATCTTCTGCCCAGTCATAATAACCTGCCCTTGCGCCGCACTATCAACTGTAAAGCTTTCGTTATAAGGTTCATTTTCAGTTGCTTTTACCTGGCCTGATTTATTTTTTTCACCGGTCTCATATAAAAGTAACTCTGTCTGATGTGTTGTCTGTGGATAATATTTTGCACCAAAAACCAATTCTGCATTCTGATCATAATCCATTTCACCAACCTGAGTATCCATCAACTGCATAAAAATCAGATTAGTGAAGTCAGTAATATTTTGCATTGAGCGAAAATTTTCAGCTAAAATAATCCGCTGACCTTGCTCCGCCTCCGGTACTGCATAAGTATGATATTTTTCCAAGAATAGAGTTGGATCAGCTAATCTAAATCCATAGATTGATTGCTTAACATCTCCTACCATAAACATATTGCCAGGCTGCTTATGTGCAATAGTTGTTAAAATCGTCTCCTGTAATTGGTTCGTATCTTGATACTCATCAACCAGAATTTCCCGGTACTTACTCTGCAAGTTATCTAAAACCTGTTTTGATTCAGATGTTTCCCGGGTTAAGATTGCCAAAGTCAGATGTTCTAGATCATTAAAATCAAGGACATGTCGCTGCCGCTTTTCAGCTGTAAATGCCGCACTGAACTCAAGCACGACTTGGCTCAACTTTTCAACTAACGCCGCCGCATTTCGCAATACCTTAACCGTTTCGGTCGCAGTTAATGGAAAATAACGTTCCGCAAGGTCCGTCAAATCCTTTCTAGTTATGTCACGTAAGTGCATAATTTCTTCTTTAGCTTTTTTTTGTGAATCATCCAGTTTTCCCAAACGCGGTGCACGCTGCAATTTAAATGACTGGACCAACATTCTAATTGTATCCCAGTCTTTTTTCTGGTTGATGGCAGTTAAAAGGCCAGCAATACTTTCTCGATCCACTTGTAAAACTTGAACAAATTTATCCAAACCCGCTTTTTCAGCTGTCTCCTGAGCCATCCTTAATTCGTTATCTGCTTGCTCTGTTTGAGTTGCGATTAGCGGTAGTATCTGTTGAAGATAAAGCTTGCTCTCACTTAAATGTCCGTCTTGAACAAAATATTCAGTACCTAGTTGTTGCAACCAGTCTTGTGGATCAGGCTTAGCATTAGCAAAAGCAAATGTTTTAAGTACCAATTCTGTCAATCCATCATCACTACGGTCGTTAGAAAAATTTTGTACCAATTGTTCAAAAAGTGGGTCATTTTCACCATACAAGTGTTCACGTAGCTCCGCCCAGACATCTTCTAGTAGCAATTCACGTTCAGTATCGTCCGTTAGCAAACGAAATAGCGGGTCTAAATTAATAACATAATAGTACCGTTCGATCACACGCAAACAAAAAGCATGCAACGTACTGATACTAGCTGTCCCCAACTTAGTCAGCTGTTCAAGATACCACTTTTTTTGTTCCGGATTTCCTTGATTGATCTCCTGCCGTAAGGCTATCTGAACTCGTTCATGCATTTCTTTAGCTGCTGCTTCTGTAAAAGTTACAACTAAAAGTTCATCGATTCCAACACCTTGATGCAGATGTTCGATTACACGTTCAACCAGTACCCGTGTTTTACCTGAACCTGCCGACGCTGCCACAAGAATGTTTGTTCCCGTCTCGGTTATGGCCTTTTTCTGGGCTGGTGTATATTTAATTTGGTTCGTCATTTGCCTTGGCCCCTTTCTGCTTTTTTAGTGTTGCTAATATTTCAAGTGGTGACAACGGCTCTAGCCGATGATAATTATTTTCCGGCAGTAGCGCATCGAATTGAAAGATCGACTTAAATGGTGAGTACTGTAACGCAGAACGGCCATTAGGCCATAACGCGGGATTTAATGCATTCTCTCCGGCAAAAATCTTTGCAGCAGCCTGGCGAATAAGATCCTCATTGTGTTCCAACAACAAGAGCAACTCCTCATATGTTACTAATTGATGCTTGCGTGCCTTAAAAGAACCATCTTTATTACGCCTAAAAGGATACACAGATGATTCTCCATTACCTTTTTCATTCAGCTGGTGGTCTAATTCCTCCAACATCACTGGATCAGCTACCAATAATCCATCATATTTATTCTTTTTTAACAAGGCTTCCTCCAAAGGCTGCTTAGCAGCTTCTTTGAACTTGATTTTAGGATTATATAGGTGCATATATAATGCCCCTGCTGGTTGGATCGTTGCATGCGGAGCTCCTGTTGCAAGTAGATCCAGATTTTTCATTACTGCATTTAAGTAAGTCAACATCTGCAGTGCCAAACCATAATATGCATCTCCAAAGTCAAATATATGTGCACTAGACTTATAATCCACGATACCTAAATAATTCTTATCAGTAGTTTGCATATAATCGATACGATCAATTTTTCCGCGGACATTAACCTTTTTCCCATGCGGCAGTGCAAAGGTCAGCGGCCGTAGACCATCACGAGCACCCACATGTCCGAAAAGAACTTCTGTTTTTAACGGGCGCATCCCAGTTCGTTGTGCTTGCTGATGAATTGACCAGCCGATTTGACGAACAGTTGTCAGTAATTGGCGACTAAGATATTCCATTCTGTTAGAGCTGCTCAAAATTTGAAATTGTGGCAAAGCTTTAATCTGTACTAAAATACCATGCAGCAACTGATTAAGCTCTACTTGTGACGTTTCAGCAATTGTTTTTCCCGTTTTAGCAATAGCCTTCATCAGTGAGTCTAGTGCCAAATGGAAAAACTCACCTGTATTGGCCGCCGATAATTCGAAGACTGCACGCTCCTGCAAGTGTAACCCATATTTCAAAAAATAAGCATATTGATTAGCATAGAACTCTTCCATCTTGGAAACAGACGTATTAATCGTTTCACCATAGAGCTGCTCAATAATTTCTGGCCGTAGTTTCTCCGGAATATTCTTATACACTAAACTACCCAATAATTTATCTACCAAAGGCTTTAACTGTGAGTCTTTCCGCAATAGTTGATAAAGATGTTGCCACGAAGTTGGTAGTACAACTTTCCTCATATTTGCCTGCCGACTAATATTTAATAATTGGGTCAAAGTAGTCCGCTTATTCCCCACAAAATCGTTAATAATTTTAACTGGTTTGTCTGCTAGCGACGGCTCAGTTGTGATGAGCTTAACTTCTAACCCAAAATGCCGCTGAATATGTTCCAAATACCTTGAAGGCTTGATTCCAACTTGACCATCACTGCTAGCAGGATATGACAAGTAAAGCCTTTCACTACCGCTCATAAAAGCTAAATAATTAAGATACACTTCAGCTGACATTTGGTGTTCAGCCGTCTCAGTCAAATACTGGTCTTCTTGTAAAAATGGTTCTATTTTCCGACGATCATCATCCGACAAGAGGCTCTTTTGGGTTATATTATCCGGCATAACAGAATCAGTTGAACCAATCATAAAGGCAATTTTACGGTCGTTCATCTGAACCATTCCTGATTCTGAAACGATTACTTGATCAAGTGTCGATGGGACCTGACTATAACTAGCTCCTTCAAAGCCGCTCTGTAAAAGTTCTAAAAAATTCCCACTGTCAAATTTGAATTTGCCAAGTGTAAGTACATACTCATCTAGCAGCTGGCAAAAAGTATCCCATGTCTGTTCGGGACGCGCAGCTGCTTCGATATCACCTTTTTCTAAAGCTGCTTCTCGCCAACTCAATAGTCGTTGCGGTACTCCCTGTGCGACTAAAAAGTTGGTCAAGAGCGTTGCAGCTTCAAGCCCATTAGTAGCGGCATCAAGTTGCTTAAAGAAGGGGGCTAGCTGTTCTTTAACAAAATGCCTGACTAAATTCACCTTAACCGTTTTAGCTTGTTCCTCATCTGTTAAGATTCCCGTATCTGCATCTGTAAAACGATAATATATCCAGTCTTCCTTCTGCAGCCATTTTTTTCCTTCGAAGCCATATTTAAGCACCAGATTTTCTGTTAAATCAAGACACTCTCTAAACTCCTCGATTTTAACAAGTTTTCCATCTACTTGTGGTAGCAAAAGTTCCGTCTTCAATAAACGCATCAGATCGTCATAGCGGTAATAGCGCTTCTTAACCGCAAAAAGCGCATTTAACAATTCCACTAGCGGATGTTCTGTCATTCTCTTTTGTAAGTCAATAAAAAGTGGGATATCAAATTGGTCAAAAACCGGTTGAATAATATTTTGGTACAAATCAAGGTGTCGGGTCATTACTAAGAAATCACGGTAATGATAGCCTGTAGCTGTTAGTTGCCGGATCCGAGTTGCAATTTCCCGGACCTCGACAAAGCGATTAGTAGCTTGAAGGATTTGGACACCTTCTTCATCTGGTAACGACTGCGGCTTCAATGGTGTCATCTTAGTCGTTTCGAGCCAGTAATCCTCCAGTGCAAGCAAAGATTTGTTATGTAACCGGATTTCATTTGCATATTTATCTACTAGAATAGGAACCTTGATTTTGCGCGCACGCTGGTATAGTTCAAAATACATTTTACCTGAGCGAAAAAAAAGATTATGTCTTTCTGGTAATTGAGCAGGATAAGGTTTATCTAGTGTTAATGCAATGCGAACATGATGTGCATACTGAATAAGTGTTTCAACAAGTCGCTGTTCCTCTGCTGTCAATTGTGAGAAACCCGCAATAAAAAAATAGCTGTGTTCTAAGTTTTGCTTTGCTAAGTAACGGCTCATTTCATCTAAAAGATCAGCACTCTCATTATATTTTCCAACTGTTTCCTGTTCAAATGCACGGTAAATAATCTGTAGATCATGTATCTTAGCCTGCAGATCAGCCCGTGACTCGCTCTGGCCTTCCAACGAAGTTATCATTGCTGTTAAATCGTCACTTGCTACACAGCCATTACGTAATTCAACCAATTGTTTAACTAACTGGCTAACAAAACCAATCTGGGTTTGTTCGCTTTTAAAGATCGTTAACTCGTCTTGATGCAGCTGCAAGATATTTTGAACAATCATATTTAGTCCAGCCTGTGAAAGACGGGGTATCTGATAAAAAGCTGTGTTCTTAAGAAAAAACCACGCTAAACGGGTAAATGAAAATACTTGTACATTTGTTGCTGCAAAAAGCTGCTTAGTTGGCTGTTCTAAAGTCCGCAGCATTTGTAAAGTCTTAACTTCAGATGCGAATTTAATATGATTAGGGACCAGATAAAAAAAGGTTCCGCGTGGATCCTTCTTTTTTAATTCTGCAATTTCTTTTACCAATTCTATTTGGTGATCCCGTGAAGCCTTACCCAAAACGAACCCTAAGCTCATACCATTTCCTCCTTACATATTTCTTCTAATTATTATTCTAACATCTAATCCTCTAGATAGGAGGCATAAACCCCATCCTCCTTGCTCAGTCACATTTGGTCTAGGTATAGGTAAAGATGGCTTTACTAGCCTTCTATTGTTACACTGAATAAAATATAGTATTGAAAGGGAGCTACTGCGGGATGCCAAAAAAACTACAAGTTAAACAAACTATTTTCACATCAGGCGAAACAAAAATTGCCGTTTCTCTGACTAGTTCAACCCAGATACAGCTTAGACAAGAAGCTCAGCAAGTAGTTACAGCCAAGCCAGATGTTGTCGAATGGCGAATTGATTTTTATACGAACGTATTAGATGAAGAAGAATATCTCATTACCCACCACCGGCTCAAGCAAATTTTAGGTGACGATATCATCCTCTTAACAACTTTCAGAACCCAACAAGAAGGCGGCGTTAGAAAGTTAACAGATAAACAATACTTCAAATTAGTTAACTGGATCATTCTAAACCATCTAACGGACATGCTTGATCTTGAACTCATGCGGTCCTCTCCAGAAATAACGCATACTATTTCACTTGCTCATCAGAAAGGAATCAAAGTTATCCTGAGTAAGCATGATTTTCAGCGGACACCAACGCAAACTGAAATTGTTGTCCGTCTTAAACAAATGGCTGCTCTTCAGGCTGACATTGCTAAAATCGCAGTTATGCCTCATAATGCCGACGATGTTTTAACCTTGCTAAACGCGACTCGGCAAGCTGATTTAGTAATATCCATTCCGCTGATTACAATGTCCATGGGTCAACTTGGCAAGATTTCCCGTCTCTCAGGACCACTTTTTGGCTCAGTCCTCTCATTTGCAGCTTTGGCTAAAACTTCTGCTCCTGGACAATTATCAGTTGCAGCTTTACGGCAAGCCTTGCATATACTTTCCTATAAGTAACATCTTTACTTAAATCGCTGCTGTGTTGTTCTAAAGAAAAATACCCCAAAACTATCAGACAGCTTCTGGTAATTTTAGGGTATTTTAATGGATTATTTAGCTTAATAATAACGTAAAGTTTCATAAAAACTTGAAGATTTACGAACCATCCTGCTACAGGTTGACATTCAGCTCTGTTAAGCCAATGAATCCCAAGGCTCTAACATTATTTTCTCTTTAGTCAGAAGTTGCCGCTGTTGGGCATCAAGATATTTCTTATTAACGATTACTTCATACACGTAGTCATCAAACCAAGCATCACTCATAATAAAATAACCTTTATCTCCATTTTTGTCACCCCAGCTATTTTCGACCTTCCATTTAGTTGGCTTGTTATCTACTAAATCAACGCCGACTAAGGTCATTGCATGAGAAACGCTTCCTTCACGCGTCCGCAACCGGTCAGCTTTGGATAGCCGCAAATCAATATTAAATAAAGCATCTTTTTTATAAAAGGCCGGATCAAGAATTCCTTGCTGCCGATCCATATCTTTTAAAACATCATTGCCAAACCAGACTGTTTCTCCATCCTTTAATTGGTCGATCGCTGCTTTTTTCAAAACTTGGATGTCCGTGTTTAAAAAAGTAATCTTTTGCCCTGTAAAAAGGTAATCCTGACTTGTAAGCCCAAAAACCTGGTTTAGTTCATGATCTGGTGCATTTGTTAAACAAACATAATCTTCCCATTCACGTGCAGCGTATTTCGCATAAAAAGCCTTGGGTGTTAAAGCACGGTCAAGGTGATATTTCTTTTGATCATCGCGATATTCAAAATCAAATTTAACTGGTGGTTCTCCAAATACGTAGACCAGCATTCGATAAATCTGACGTAAGTATTCTTTTTTCACTTTAATTATTTCAGTTGTAGTTGTTCCTTGGCTAACTAACTTCCGCAAAGCAAGACCATCTTTACGCAATTTTAAAATTAATGTCTCACTTATCTCAGCTGTTTTCTCACTATTATAAGTTTCCGGCATAACTGACTGTGGAACGACCCCATATTTAGCAATTAATGCCGCAGCATTAGCCCATTGACCACCATCACCATCAGGATCCGTAAAGAGCTTATCAACGTAACGATCTGAAAAGGGTAAATTTGCAGTTTCAATAACTGTTTCATAAAATTTGTTAGCTTTTTCAAGCCTATCATAAAATGAATTATAGTTTTGTGAAAACTGAAAATCTTTTACATGATACTCTTGGGTAAAATCATGACGCAATGTATTCAGAGCAGAAAAAAGCCAGCAACGGCCACTTTTCTTTTGATTAGTTACTGCACCTGTTTTTAAGTCTACCGAAAAGACTCTATTTAACTTTCTCTTAGCCGCATAATTCTCGCTTGTTGCGTTGATTCCATTTTTCTGAACTGCACGTGCAATAACATTGGCTGCCGGTACCCCATCTAATGCTGTTCTAAAAAAAGCTAAATCATCTTTAGTAATATCTCTTTCCATTTGGCTCTCTCCTCATCCTCGCATAATTATGCTGTTCAACTTACTATATCCTCATTTTAAACTATTTGCGTAAGTAATTAACAGGTTGTTTCGTACAAAAGAATTTTTCGTTCCTCATCTGCCTGTACTTCCCGGGCATTATTGTTAAAACGTTTCTTTAGAGCTGCTAACTGTTCTGGCGCGATTACTAACGGTCGTTGAAGAACCCACCATTCCACTCCACGACTTAGCGGCGGAGTGGTGAGCGAACCAAGATAATTGTATGCTGTTTTTAACTGTGTCTTAAGTAACTCCATCATTGATAGTTGGTATGTAAATTTTTGTTGTTGCTTTTCTTTTAAGTGAAAATCCTTGTAAAAAGGTTGTAATTGAGAATTATTTTCCCCTATTACAACAAAAACTGCCACCACTAAGTTCTGACCTAATTTATTTTGATGGACAAAATGCCATTCCATCGGGTAAGTTTTTCCATCCACAAGGTGCTCCGCTGGTATATGAAAATGTAGTTGCTGAAAAGCAAAATTACGTCCATTAGCTATTAGTGTTCCTTTTCCATTGAACTGCAGATTATTGCCTTGGCTTACAACACTTTCAAAACTATAATCTGTTAAAAATTTCAATGGTGTCTGTTTGGTTAATTTCTGTTCTGCCTGTTTTGTTTCAAGCGCGATTGGTGATTGTAAAGGAGATGCAATGAACTCCCACTTATTTTGTTGTTGATAATCTAACATATTCGAAGCCCTCTTTCTCTTGTGAGTCATCTTATATTATCAACAAACCATATTATTAATTCAAATTCTCTGCTCTCACTTTTTATAATTGACCATAAAAAAACAGCACTGTGCAAAATCACACAGAACTGTCTTTCAATTATATTCTTAATCAAACAGTATGTTTTTTATTAAAGAGTGAATCTACCGAACGATTATTGAAAATTAAATCAATTGCCTTCGCAAAAGTTGGTGCAACTGAAAGAATCTTTAACTTAGGAATCTTCTTGGTAGCGGGAACTTCAATTGTATCCGTTACTACAATTTCAGTATAATCAGAGTTCTGTAATTTCTCGACCGCACCCTTTGAAAAAATCGGATGAGTAGAACAGGCATAGACATCTGTCGCACCCGCGCTTTTCAAAGACCGCACAGCATCAATCATTTTTTCACCAGTATCAATTAAATCATCAAAAACAATACAACGGCGATTTTTAACGTCTCCAATGATTGTCAGATTTTCATCGCTACGGCTTAATCCCTCTTCACGCTTGTCAACGATTGCCAATGGTGCCTTCAATAGGGTTGCCAAATTCCGGGCAATCTTAACACCATTATGATCAGGGGCAACGATCACAACGTCATTAGTAATTCCCTTTTTCACAAAATACTCAGCCTGAACAAAAATTGCAAGTAAGTGGTCAACTGGAATATTGAAAAAGCCCTGTAACTGATCGGCATGCAGATCCATGGTTATAACACGGTCAGCTCCAACAAGTTCTAAGAAGTTGGCAATCAACTTAGCAGTAATCGGTTCACGTGCACGCGCTTTGCGATCTGCACGAGCATAACCATAATAAGGAATCACTAAATTAATCGTCCCTGCACTAGAACGGCGCAGTGCGTCAATCATAATCATTAACTCCATAAAATTTTCATTAACTGGATCAGAGATTGATTGAATAACGAAAACATCATCTCCACGAATGCTTTCATTAATGCTGATCTGAATCTCACCATCACTAAAATGATTAACTGATGCTTTGCTCAAAGGAACTCCAAGTTCTTGTGCAACTTCTTCTGCCAATTTTGGGTTAGAATTTAACGCGAATAATTTCAAAGATGCTTCTGCCTGTTTTGCGCTCATAACTGCCTCCAATTTAGAATGTCTTCATAAATATTATAATAAACTCTTTTCTAGAATACTATTACTTTATTCATTATCTTCATGTTTCTTATCTTTTTTCCAAAAACATCCTCAATTAGCTTACCATCACAACTCTCAATAATCACTATTTTCTAATCTGACCTTGACCACGAACGACATATTTAGTAGTCGTCAGTTCCTCCAGTCCCATCGGTCCACGAGCGTGCAGCTTTTGTGTTGAAATACCAATTTCAGCACCAAAACCGTACTCAAAACCGTCGGTAAAACGAGTTGAAGCATTGACATAAACAGCCGCAGCATCGATCTGATCAAGAAATTGCTGACTACGCTGGTAATCATTCGTTATAATTGTCTCAGAATGCTTAGTATTATACTTATTAATATGTGCTACTGCTTCTTCAAAAGAAGCGACTACTTTTATCGCTAAGATATAATCATTATATTCAGTTGACCAGTCTTCCACAGTTGCCGGTTTTACGACTGTCCCCAGGATTTTTTGCGTCGTATCATCCCCACGTAGCTCAACATGGTATGGTGCAAGTTTTGCAGCAATATAGGGTAAGTATTCTGCGGCAACATCCTGGTGGATCAGCAATTTTTCTATAGCGTTACAGACGGCTGGTCGTTGGCACTTAGCATTAACAATAATATCAGCTGCCATCTTTTTATCACTATTGCGGTCCACATAAACATGGCAGTTTCCCGCGCCTGTTTCAATTACAGGAACCTTAGCCTGATTAACAACAGCGTGGATAAGTCTAGCACTACCACGGGGAATCAAAACATCAAGGTACTCTGTCAATTCCATAAAACGAGCCGCTGTTTCATGTGATGTATCCTCAATAATTTGGATCGCATCAGCATTAACATCATTTGCAGCTAAAACACCACGTAACACAGCAGCTAACTGCAAGTTAGACTGCAAAGCTTCCTTGCCACCACGTAAAATAACGGCATTTCCTGACTTGAAACATAATGCGGCGGCATCAACTGTAACATTAGGCCGTGCTTCATAGATAATCCCAATAACCCCCAGTGGAACACGACGCTTCGCTATTCTTAGGCCGGCCGCGTTGACCCATGCTTTGTCTACTTGTCCAATTGGATCCTGCAATTGGGCGACCTGGCGCAATCCCGCCGCTGCTGCTTCAATTCTGTCCTTAGTCAAGGTCAGACGGTCAACAAAGTTGCGTGGTAGCTCGCTTGCCGCCGCTAAATCGCTTTGATTCGCCTCTAAAATCACAGTCGTCTTCTCAATCAAAGCTTGTGCCATTGCTTCTAAAAGTTTATTTTTTTGAACGGTTCCTAATTGTCCTAACTGACTAGCAGCTTTCTGTGCTCTTTTACCTAACTCAACTACAGTCGTCATTATCTGTGCTCCTTTATCTGTGAGCTTGGAATAAAGTTCCAAGCAGGTCCCCTTGCAATAACTTAAAAATAATTGATGGGTTTTCACCACTAGCCAAAATCATTGATTTATCAGCCCGCAGCATTTTTTGGGCAGCTTTCAGTTTAGTGATCATTCCACCAGTACCCAGCTTTGTCCCCTGCCCGCCAGCTTTTTCAAAGGTTTCCTCATCGATCTCTGTAATCCTTGATATCAAACTAGCATCAGTATACTTACGCGGGTTTTTGTCAAAGAAGCCTTCAATATCTGATAGCATAATCAAAAGTTCTGCATCAATCATAGTTGCCACGATTGCTGATAATTGATCGTTGTCGCCAAACTTCGTATGATGGTCCAACTCATCAACCGCCACCGTATCATTCTCATTTACAATTGGAATAATATTAAGACGCAGCAGATTCTCAAAGGTATTCAAAACATTTTGATGACTTGTTGGATAATCTACCACGTCATGGGTCAGTAAGATCTGTCCAATTTTTTGACCATAAATAGCAAAGCGCTGTTGATAGACCGTCATTAACTGTGTTTGTCCAACGGCCGCGATCGCTTGCTGTTGTGGGATTGAATCTGGTCGTTCACTCATCCCTAACATCCCTAAACCCACGCCGATTGCACCAGAAGACACAAGTACAACTTGTTTACCTTCATTAACTAGCCCACTGAGGGTATAGCATAATTGGTCGATTGCTTTTAAATTCAACTTACCATTTGCATGTGTCAGTGTGCTTGTTCCAACCTTAACGACAATTCTTCTAGCCACGAGTTGACGTTTTCCTATCATTTCTAACTTCCTCCATCGTAACTAATTCTAGATCAACTAAGTGTATTGTCTCAATAATACAGTGTCAAGCGATCCCTGTATACTTTAAACTATTTAGTAGTCTCTTCTACGTTTTCTTCCGTGTGTCGTGTTACTTCCAGCCAATCAATATAATTACGGTTAAACTCTGTTACTTTCAAATCAAACTGACCAATCGTAATAACATCACCATATTTAACCTTATAGTTCTCCAACAAATAACCAGCTATTGTAACACTTTCTGCTTCGTCAAAACTACGGTTTTTAACTCTGAAGAACCGTTCAAAATCATAAAGTGTGGTTTTTCCAGAAATACGATAAGCATGGTCTCCAGTTTTAATAATATATTCACTTGAAACATCATCAATCTCATCTTTTACAACCCCGAATAATTCTTCATAAATATCCTTATCGGTTACGATCCCGCTTGTACCACCGTATTCATCTAAGATCACTACAATTGGTGTCTGCTTTTTGATCATCTGTTGTAACAATCCCTGAATAGGCGTCACTTCAGGTGCAGTAATAATCGTTCGCAGTACTTTGCTGACTAAAACTGTTCCGTCGACCTGTGCCTGCCGAATCAAATCATAAACATAAACGTAGCCTAAAATTTTATCTTTATCATTATTAGCAACTACTGGAAAACGGCTAAAACCTTCTCGCAAATAATAGTTAACAACTGTTTTTACTGAGTCTGTGATATCAACAACTTCCAAGCTTGTTCGGTCAACCATGATATCCTTCGCAACTTTATCATTAAAATCAAACGCTCGTTGCATGTATAACAAGTCATTTTTATCTAGATTACCGCCAGTAACAGCGTTTCTAGATAGACGTAGAATTTCGGTCTGCGTCAAGATATCGTTGCTCTCATCTGCCGGCGGCAACCCGAAAAGTCGGATCACACCCATTGCCGAAACATTTAGCAACCAAACAAAAGGATAGAAAATAATATGAAAATAATGCAGCGGTGTTACTACTAACATCAACATTTTCATTGGCATATCGATACTTAAATTCTTAGGAATAATCTCGGTTAAAACAACCTCCAAGTATGTTAATAGCAAAACACCTAACACAGCTCCCACTGCATGTAGAGCACTGGTACTAATTGGTGTGACTTGTAAGACATCTACTATCAACAGCTCGATCGTTCCTTCTCCGATCCAACCTAAAATAATTCCAGAAAGGCTCACTCCCACCTGGGTCGTTGATAAATATTCATTCAGTTCTTGCACCATTTTAAGTGCTGTCCGTAACTTGCGTTTGTTGCCCTTACCCGCATCAAGTGCACTTTCTAGAGCACTTTTCCTTGTTTGGACTAATGCGAACTCAGCTGCTACAAAGAAAGCCGCAAAGTAAAAAACAATTAACATTATGATCAAATTGATTGCTAGCTGATCATTTGTCAAGAATAATTCCCCATTTCTCTTTACATCTACTATGGATATATCATATCATTTTTTTCAGTCAGATGTTGCTTGCTCATCGCGAACCAGCTGTTAGCAACGAAATTAATTAATGTTATCTCCGCTTCTAAAATAATTTACTTATGTACAATAACAGGAGCTGGCCCTTTAAGGTTCAGCTCCTGTTATTTAAATTACTTTTTTACTACCACTAAAAGCTATTTTACGGGTAAGACACCGCCCTTATACTTATCCTTGATCCAACTCTGAGTTGATTTAGATTGCAAGGCTTTCATCAACTTCTTAATAGCTGGCTTATTCTTATTGTCTTTCCTAACAGCCACAATATTAGCATACGGTGAAGAAGACTTTTCAAGTACGATTGCATCTTTGACTGGATTAAGTCCTGCCTGCACAGCGTAATTTGCATTAATAACAACTGCATCCCCTTCACTATTCTTATAGAACTGGGTCATAAGCTTTGCTTCATAAGTGTGCTTAAAGTGTAAGTTTTTCTTATTTGTTTTGATATCATCAAAAGTTGCGGTTGAAATTTTAGTTCCTTTTTTCAAGGTAATAAGTCCTGCGTCTTTGAAAATAGTCAAGACCCGACCGTAATCCGCTACATTACTGCTGACTAGCACTGTTGCACCATTTTTTAAGTCTTTAATATTTTTTACTTTCTTAGAGTACACACCAATTGGTTCCAAGTGAACCGCTCCGGCTGAAATAAGGCTGCCATTATTCTTTTTATTCCAGTTATCCAAAAACGGTATATGCTGGAAATAGTTGGCATCCAGTTCCTTATTAGCTAACGCCTTATTAGGCATAACGTAATCTTGGAAAACCTTTACTTTAAGGTTTACACCCTCTTTTTTCAACTGTGGTTGCACATGTTTTAAGATCTCAGCATGAGGTACTGAAGAAGCCCCAACTGTAATAGTTGTTTCTTTATTAGCTGAAGATGCTTTACCACATCCAACCAGTAACAATGCTGCTGCAGCTATGGCAAAAATTCCTGTTATTTTTTTATTCATTTAACTCACTCCTATATCCTTATCATTTTTTTGTTAACGTTTATCTAAACGACGTACCATCAGGTCTCCTAAGAATTGAAAAATAAAAACGATGATTACAATTATAATAGTTGCGGTAAAAGTAATCGCATTATTATAAGCTTGAAATCCATCAGTATATGCTAACTGACCTAATCCACCCGCTCCAATTGCCCCAGCCATTGCAGTATATCCAATTAAAGAAATTGCAGTTACTGTAATTCCAGAAGTTAAGGCCGGCATACTCTCTGGGATCAAGACTTTATAGATAAGCTGCCACTTATCTGCCCCCATCGACTCTGCAGCTTCAATAACTCCTCCATCCACTTCATGAAAGGCTAATTCAACTAGTCGTGCATAGAACGGAGCAGCTGAAAAGACTAGTGAAGGTAGTGCAGCTTTAGGTCCAATCTGTGTTCCTACCAATGTTTGTGTAACTGGTAAAAGTAAGACGATTAAAATAATAAAGGGGATAGAGCGAAAAACATTTACAAAAAGTGCAACTAATGCATTTAAACCACGAACGACAATATTATGGCTTCCAGTCGTCTCATATAAAAGCAACCCTAGCAGTAGACCAAAAACCGTAACTAAAATAACTGAAATAACGGTGATCCATAATGTCTCCCATGTCGCGCTCCACATATTATTCCAGTCAACACTGCTAAAATTAAAGTACGTGCTCAAACCTTGATTATTCATGTTTATACACCTCTGTTTCAACTCTCATAGTATTAAGGAATTCTAATGCAGCTTTGATATCTTTCTCGTTTCCTATGAGTTGGACAAAGAGACTGCCGATCGAACCAGTTGCATTTTGCAGCTGATGGACTGAACCTTGTAAAATACTCAACTGTAAATCAGGGAATTGATGCAGCATCTCTGACACGATCGGCATCTTTACTTGATCCCCATGGAATTTTAATTGCAGCAGCTGGCCCTCCGGATATTTTTGTAAAAGCTCACTGATAACATGTTTAACATCCTCAGCTGGTGCAGTATCTGTTTCAACATTTACGAATTTTCTTGTCAACTCTTGTTCTGGCTGTGTGAAGACTTTAGCAACCGTTCCTTCTTCAATCACGCGTCCTTTTTCCATAATTGCAACTCTATCAGCCAACCGCCGAATAACATGCATCTCATGTGTTATAATCACAATCGTTAATTTTAATTTTTGTTTGATATTGGCTAGAAGTGTTAAGACTTCATCTGTTGTTTGTGGGTCTAACGCACTTGTTGCTTCATCCGAGATTAATATTGCTGGATCATTCGCTAATGCTCGTGCAATTCCCACACGCTGTTTCTGTCCACCAGAGAGCTGAGCAGGGTATGCATCGATTCGATCTTCCAAGCCGACTAACTCAGCTAGATGTTTGGCCTTCTTAATTCGTTCACTCTTAGTCATTTTCCCTAACTCTAGCGGGAACATTATATTTTCTAAAACTGTCCGTGACCATAATAAGTTAAAGTGTTGAAAAATCATTCCAATTTTTTGGCGTTGCTGGCGAAGTTCTTTTTTAGACAACTTATCATTTCTTTTACCATTAATAATCAATTCACCACTGGTTGGTATTTCTAGGCCATTCATCATCCTAACCAATGTACTTTTACCTGCCCCAGAAAAGCCGATAATACCAAAAACTTCATTTTCCTTGATCTTTAAAGAAACATCTTGGACGGCTGTAAGTTCTGCCGACTTTGTCTGGTATACCTTTGAGACATTTTTAAACTCAATCATATAATCCCCACCTTATAAAAATAAAAAAGACCCTCATCCAAATCTAAGGACGAGAGTCTCGCGGTACCACCTTGTTTTACTGTTAGTTTGTACTAACAGCCTCAACAGCTATCTTTAATAGCATATGGTTTATACCGTAAACCCACGGATCATCAGCCTCTTCAACCAATAATCGAACTCCAAGTTCATCTTCATTTTTCATCCCTATCCCTTTTTCCACCTAACGAGGGTCTCTGTAGTAAGTCAGAAAAACTACTCTTCTCTTCAACGTTCATTAAACTATATTTAATTAAGTTATCATTTATTCTAATTTTATTTTTATAATTTGTCAACTGCTTATCTTAATTCTAACCATTTTTCTGTTTAAAGTACTTCATAACAGTGCTCCGCACATTTAAAACACTTATTCTTCAGACTCCGCCGTTTTACTTTGAGCTGCTTTGTTTTTAACTAACAACTCTAGTTGGGTATTAATTCCAGCTACCAGTTCTTGGTTAACCTTTTCAGGTGTTGCAAGGTAGTCTGCAACAGTCCCAAAAGAATCGATCCTTAAGCCTGAAGCATTTACATCCTCAGCTTCAACGATCAAATTGATGATGACAGCCGTTTCTTCCTGATTTTCAAAAAAATTATCAACCTTATTACTGTTAGCAAACGGCAAATTGATAATCCCACTCTCCAAAGAAACCATAACTGGTTCTCCTTCACAAAGAAAAGACTGCTTAACTTGCCCCAATGTATTTTGCTCCAACAGCTCTTGAAATTGTTGAAATAATTGTTGGAGATTTCTAATTTCAACTCTTTTTGGGATTTCTGTAGTTTGTAAAGTCACTGTTTGAAACTGGTCATTTTCAATCTTATCTACAAAATCCTCAACCTTGATCTTCATCACACCAACTCCAGAAATAGCTTATTTTTTTGCATACTAAAGATTCTTATCCATATTAAAAGTTAGTTTTGATAATGTCAAACCTTTTGTTACAAAATGTCCGATCATTTCCATTGTCTTAACCTGCATCGCTTTAGAAATCTGGTAATTCTGCTGTGTCAAGAAGTTAGTTGCATCTACTTTCTTTTCACCTGCCAGTTGTTTCTCTCCTTTAGCTAGCAAGCGTAACTGCAATTCGCGACAATCCTTAAGATAATCTAAATCCTCTTGGATAAATTCAGCATGATGCGCTTCAACCAGCATTGAGAGTGTCCGATACATCCAATATGCACTTTGAATATCATACTCTAACGGGGTCTCACTCCAGCTAGGATCAGTATCATGTGCATTAGTGTAGAATGGAACATATGGCGTAAATGAAGGTATTCCAAAACAAACCCACATCAACGCTGCACATTCAGGCTCAACATTGTTTCTAATCTGTAAAACATGTGAATTCTGTGTCCGGTTAAGTGCGATTGGTCTAAACTTTAACTTGTCAACTGCACTCCCATGACCTAACGGATCATACTGAGTTTCATTATAATGTGAGCTCAAAATGTATTCTAAGTCGGTAACGGTAATTAAACGTTCCGCGTGGCAAATAAACGGTAATTCACTTGACATAGGATCTTGTTGTATCCCCGGATTTAGATACCGTTGACCAAACCAAACTCGGGGGGTGTTATAGTGGCGGTCCTTTTCAGTATCAGTTCCAAAGATGTGTCTGAAGTTCCAACCTTCCTTGTCTGGGTTCAGATGATGTTCACTGACAAACTCTTCAATCCCTTCTGACCATAAATAATTGGTACTGTCATTAAAATCTATTTGTTGCTGAGCAACTTGATTAGCTGCAACAGCATAGGCATCATCTGGAATGCGGGTTGCCGCCCAATGGTGTCCTGTAACAATTTCCATATACCAAACTTCATTTTTATCAGAAAAGAGAACTCCATTGCCTTCAGGTGACCCATACTTAGCAATTAGTTCCCCTAAATACTGCACCCCGCCACGAGCAGATTCAATATATGGCGCAACCATTGTCTGTAACGCATCTTCCGCAAGTCCATTTGTAACCCACGGATCATATGCTAGCGCTCTTTCATTGCCATAAACACTCTCAGTTGCTGAAAGTGCAACATTCTTTTCATTAATTGAGCTTTCATCAAAAACGCCAAGATGCTCTGCATCAGCATTAGGTGTTGCCGTGTAGCGGAAAGCCTTAACAGGCAACTCTGCCGTAAAACCGTTTTGATTAGACACTAACTTTCCCTCTTGTGCATCGTTAGCTGGTCTCATTACAAAACGTTGCGGTGTCAATGGTAAAAATGTATCATCATTACGGGCGATCATTGTTGAGCCATCAATTGTTGCTTTTTTCCCGACCAAAATCGTTGTACATGCTTTTTCCATCCTATTTCCTCCAACTTATAACTAAATATTTAGTCTTTTCTATTAACTAATACTGCATACAAACTATTCTAGTACACTATCTAACTTCTAGCATCTCTTTTCTACTTTCGTTTACTTCAAATCTCAGTTATACTGCCTAATTACTTAATGGTAATTTAAGATAAGAATCTTTGCCAAGATATATCGTTTGACTAGCAATGTTTGCTTCTATTTTTTGCGAGCTCCATTCGCCTTCGTGATTCGAGTGTACTGCATACATTGGAAAATTACTTGAGGAGACTAGTAAGACTAACCATGAACCTTTTTTCAACCGCCAAACAATTGTTCCTAATGAGATTTTTAAGCTCACCCGTGTGTTTGGTTCCTAAACTTACAAAGATTTTACATTAATGTAAGCACTGTTTATTGTACTAAATTTATTTTTTTAGGACTATCTTAAAAAGGTGCTGAAAATCGTTATCGATTTTCAGCACCTTTTTATCGAGAGAACTTATTAGCTATTTTTTCGGTAATTATTGTCCCAGTTTTTTCAGAAAGAATATTTTAGCGAATAACTACTTTAGTTCCTGCCGGAACATGCTCGACCATCCATTTCGCATCAGCTACAGATAAGCGGATGTTCCCATGAGTATTAACATCCATATCTTTTTTGCCTAACTTAACTGCTTCGTCATGGCGATACTTTTTATTTTCGTCCGTTGGAACCGAATGAAACAACCGTTTTCCTTCGCCCTTCCACGAGAGCCAGTACTTTGCTCCCTCACCGCTAATAGGATTATAGAAAAACTTTCCCCGTTGCGGTTGAATACGGAACGTCCCCTTTGGTAAGGGTTTGATATCCT
Source organism: Liquorilactobacillus capillatus DSM 19910 (assembly GCF_001434915.1). GTDB lineage: Bacteria > Bacillota > Bacilli > Lactobacillales > Lactobacillaceae > Liquorilactobacillus > Liquorilactobacillus capillatus. The sequence continues at coordinate 46,894 of NZ_AZEF01000041.1, read as the reverse complement.
TATTATATTTATTTGCAGTACTAATTGATGCATACATTGTGTAAATTGTTTTTTTATTAGACTTAAGGTATACACGCTGCTGTTTAGGCGAAACTTCGATCCAAAAATGACTTACTACGTCTGCACGCGGATAATCGATTTTTTCAGATGACTTACGCCAACTAATCGGCCGACGCATGTTTACATTCTTTATGCCCTGTTTTTTTAACGCAGCCTTCTTCTTAGCTGCCTTTTCTAATTTAATACTATTTTTTTCCTCAGCTTGTTTGACATGAACAATACTCCAAGCTGCAAAGCCAACAAGTACAATCGCGACCAGCCATGCTAGAATTTTTTTCTTACCCACTTTAGATACCTCTCTACTTTTTACTTAATCTAATACTCTCAACATCAAAGACTTTATCAATCCAACCGTCATAAAAGGACTCTTCATGTGTAACCAGTAAAACATTCCCTGGAAAGGCTATAAGAGCATCTTTCAAAGCTGCTTTAGTCTCATCATCTAAATGGTTCGTCGGCTCATCCATAATTAAAAAATTACTTGGTTTAAGTTCTAGGATGCAGATCTTTACTTTGGTTTGTTCTCCACCACTTAACAATTTGATTGGCTTCATTGCATTAGCCGCGTTAAGTCCTGCACGCGCTAATCGTTGCCGAATAGTTTTAGGTTCCAGTTTAGGATACAAATCTTGTACGAGTTGCAGTGGAGTACTCATATTGTTATCCCATTCCAAATCCTGTGTAAAATAGTTAACCTTCGTTGCTTCAACGAATTTAGCTGTCCCACCAAAGGTAGGAATCAAACCTAAAATCGACTTAATTAGGGTCGATTTTCCGACACCATTAAAGCCTTTTAAAACAACTTTTTCACCGTGGCTCATTGAAAAAGTTACCGGTGCTAATAATGGTGACTTGTAGCCAACGGAAAGATCTTCAACGGTTAACGTTGCGGCTGACATTAACTCAATATAAGGAAAATTAAAGTGTGCCTGTTGTGCATCACTAGGCGGGTCGATGCGCTCCATCTTATCCAGTCTCTTTTGCCTTGATTTGGCCATCGTCGAACGTGTTCCAGCCTTATTTTTCCGAATATACGCTTCATCTTTTTCAATTTGTTGTCGCTGCTTTTCATAAGCTTTCAGCTGAACTTCCTTTTTCACTTCTTTTTGCTTGATCGCCGATTTAAAACTACCTGTATATTTAGTAATCTTCCCGAATGCAACATCAATTATTGTGTTGGTAATTCGTTCTAGAAAATCAAAATCATGCGAGACTACCATAAAGCAACCACTGAAACTATTCAAATAATTAATCAACCATTCAATATGCTCAGTATCTAAATAATTTGTTGGTTCATCCAAAAGTAAAACATCTGGTTTTTCCAAGAGAAGTTTAGCCAAAATAATCTTAGACCGTTGACCGCCACTGCACTGGCTTACTTTATGGTCCTTTCCGATCGCATCTAAGCCTAATCCGGCCATGACCTGCTCAATATGTGTTTGAATTTCATAGAAATCATTAGCTTCCAGCTGTTCCTGGTATCGTCCAGCCTTTTCCATTAATTTTTCATCCATTGTTTCAGCATAGTCTTCATAGCATTTAGTCTGTGCTGCACTAATCCGATACAATTCAGCAAATGCTGTTTTTAAGAATTCAAAAACTGTCAAATCATGTGCACCTTGGGCATATTGGTCTAAATAACCTATCTTACATCCATTCTGCCACTTGATTTGTCCATCATCTGGTAATTGCTGACCAGTAATAATCTTAATCAAAGTACTTTTACCGGCACCATTTTGACCGATAATACCCATATGATCTTCTTTATTTAATCTAAAACTTGCGTCTTGATACAATTGCTTATCTGCAAATGTATGTGAAAGACCATTAACTTCTAAAATACTCATCTTTTCTCCATCCTCTTACCGATTGATTATATCATATCCTGTCTAAATAAATTTCTTCTTACATAGTCCTCAATTAATAATATATTCCATTAAAAAAGACCACCACAAAACGCTGGGGACGTTTCATGCCGGCCAATGCAACTAGAATAGCTTGCACCGATTTATTTAGCTGCTTTTTCTAGTTCTTCACGGCTCTTCAAGAAAGCTAAAACAGCTTGATGTTGAGCACGACGTTTTTTAATATTTTTTTGGTTTACAGGGCGACGATCATTGGCAACCCCAACATGAGTATTTTGTGACATTACTGCTCCTCCTTTCGTCATCCACATATTTCTTTATTTTATACTGTAACTGCAAATTTTTCAAGCTTTATCCGCTAGTTAACAAACTTGCTTAAGCTTTACGCCGGCGCCGAGTCTCTTTTTTTTGTAACTGTGTACTCAATAACTCTTGTAAAATCTCAACGTGTTCATGATACAAATCATCCAGTCCAAGTTTTTGATATAATGAAAAAGTTTCTGAAATTATTTTAATCCCTTGTTCGTAATCTCCATCGTATATTGTCTTTAACCCCTTGAAGAAACGCTTGCTGCTCCGTGCATAGATATTATTATGACCTACGTTCAGCTTCGTCAACAGGTTATAGTAATAAGCTGTGTGTTCTTTTTTATTAGCCTTCATGAATAGTAAAATAGCTCCACATAAAGTTTTAATTTTCAAATCTTCTAATATTTGATCTTGTTCGCCATTTGCTTCTAACCATTCATGATTCTGCAATAACTTTTCTGCTGATGTACTATCAAACATAAAAATTGCATCAGATAGTAAACCATATTCATAGTGACCCCAATGTTTGCTTCGCAGAAGGTAGTGTGTAATTTCCTTTCGCTCTGCTAGGACACTTTCGTTGTTATGACCTAATTTTTTCTTCATAGCTGTAGCTACTAATTTTAAATTATAAAAACGTAATAATTGTGTTTCTTCATAACCGCGCTCCAACTTTTTCTCCAGTGTTCTAACTTCAGTGAAGTTACCATCATGAAATGATTGCAGTAAGTCATTCCGATATTCATTATAATGGAAACGCGATTGTTGCTGCATAACTTGTCTGAATAGTAGGTCAAATTCACTTGACTCCACGTTCAAGCGATCAAGTATATGCAAAAACGTATCTGCTGTCGTTTCGACCAGTCCGCTCTCATACTTGTAGTACATTGAACGTGATAATAAGTTATCATAGACCGTTTTAGCCTTTATTCCCTTAGCTGTACGAATATTCTTTACCAATTCCCCAGTTTTCATCCCGTAAACTCCTTTGCTTATTAACTGCACACGTGTTTATTAAATAACAGTTTGTTCATCAATATACCCATCTACTTACAGTACGTCTCCTTAAAAAGACTTCAATTGGTACTTTAGCTATTTCTGACAGCTATCTATGTAACAAGCAACAGATGCTTAATGATTCTTTTAAATGTATTTATTTTATTTAAATTGAGTAGAGTCAAGAAACTCTTTATTTTAAATAGTACCATTTTTATTAAAGTAATCATAGCAGGTCATGTCTCCAAAAATAACCATTTAATCAAAAAATCTTCTTTTAGGTTCCATACTTAATACTATCGGACACTCTTAGATTAATTTAACCAGTTAAATCTATTCGTATAAAAAGATAGAAATTATTCTAGCCACCCTTAATTTCCAAACTAATGTCTCTTACTAATCGTTCTTAACCACTCACTAAATTTAGAAGCCTGCAACAAATTATTTAAAATGGGTAACCGTCTTAAATGCCGATAAACCTTCAGATACCATGGAGCATAGGCCACACCTAAAGTTTTCTCTAATCGTTCTTTAGTTTTTTTCTCAACATTTTCCAAGCCTCCAACTGAAACCATCCCTTCTCCTGAAAAAATAGCTGTTTTTTGCAGCATCTTTTCAGTATACGCAGACTTCATTTCATTTAAAAGTTTTATGCTGGTCATCAATTCTTCTTCCTGGATATTTTCAGTAACTGCGGCAATAATTTTCGCGGCATCAGTACTGATGTCTTTTTTAGATAGCCAACTTACCAACGGAAATTTTTTAAAGTTTTCATATACTACCTGATCGTCTCCAACATATGCAATAACACGATGACCTTGTGCAACAGATTCTGCAATTGTATAACCCAAAGTCTCCACATGAGCTGTCGAAAGCGCAATATAATCATCTGGTAAGCCCTTGTTAATAAAGATAGAAGACCCTAGATGGGCTTGCCTTATCATTTGTCTATAGCATTGTTCATCCGGCCCATATCCCTTTATATATAATTTAATATCATTTCTTTTTAGTTTCTTAATAAGATATGTTACTAAACTAATTGCATAGCTGATGTCTTTCGCCTTTTCGTCAAAGCGTGCATAGACAACAAGGTTGCTTGTTTTATTTCTATTAATATTCTTAAAAGAGGTCAACTTTAAATGGGCTAAACTAACTGTTTGAACATATATGCGATCAAAATGGTATTTCTGCGCAAAGGTTTTTTTTATAGATGGTGTCGCTACCCGCAAGCATGTAAAATAGTCAAGCTTAATATTAGCGAAATCTTTTTTTAAAAGTTGCAGTGGAGTATGGACTTCTCCTATAATGAGCGCTTTCAAATTATATTTTCGTATTACTGCCGCTAGCGGAAAAAGATCTTCACGTGTAATAAAAAAATACTCTTTTTCTACTGCTTTTTTTTCAGTTAACTGATATAGTTCAGCCACTTTTTTTATCTGAACATTTTTAGTAACCTGTTCTTCCTTATGTAATCTACGTAAATCGAGAATATCAAAATCAACATAATTATAATATGTTGTAGAATAATGATGTTTGCTAAACTCTGTCATCAAATTTAAATTGCTGCGTGTCGTTCCACCTTGTGCAAATATGTTGTAACCAACAATATTTATTTTAACCATAATTTGAACCTTTCTAACTTGTTAAAAAGTCATATTTCTTACCCATCAGTAAAAAAGTCTATAGCGGTAATTTTAACACATAATTAGGCCTCTAACTGCTATTTGTCATATTTTTAACTTTAATAAGTTTGCTTTTTATACCCGATTTTTTTATATTCTAATTATATCTATAACTTTAAATTACTTCTAGTATTTTTAATCTTTTTAGCCACGGTATACTAATGTCAGCTCAACACAATAATTACCTAACTAAAAAAACCAAACTTAAATTTCACTTTTAGTTTGGTTTCTTTGTTATTCCAGATATATTTTGATATTTATTCGAAAAATATGTAGCCGGTTCACTTATGCTCGTTCGCCTTTTCTTCATATATAAAACGAACATCCTTAGTTAATAAGCGTTTAATAACTCGCTTTTTCACTCATAATTTTACTCTATCATTCGTCTACTTTTTTTGATTTTGTAATAAATCACGAATTTCTTCCAGTAATTGAACTTCTGGTGCGATAACAGGTGTATCTTCTTTCTTTTTGCGAATTAAAAACTTGTTCACGGCTTTTACTAGAAGAAAAACAATAAATGCTATAATCAAAAAATTAATGACTGCATTAATAAAGCTACCAAACTTAAAGGTCGCACTACCTACTTTGAAAACCCAATCGGAAAAATTAATTCCCCCGATAAAAAGACCGATCAATGGGTTAATAAGATAATCTACCAAAGACTTAACGATTGAGGTAAATGCGCCCCCAATAATAACCCCTACTGCTAAGTCAATCACATTACCACGCGAAATAAACTCTTTGAATTCTTTAATCACCGTATTTTCCTCCCTATGTAGTTACTCTATCTCAACTTAACAATAACTATCCATTTTTTCAACCTTTAATACTTTTTAGTTTAATTTAGGAAGAGAAAAAGCGAGTATAAAACTTTCCTAACTTACCTTTCCTATGCTACATTTAAGGAAAGAAAAAGGAAGGATTATCCAACATGACACAAAATTATTATCAGCTATCTTCTAATAAAGTTTTGTCCGCCTTAAATACTACGGAACAGGGCCTTAAAAGTGAAGAAATACAAAATAGACTGACAAAATACGGCCATAATGTTCTGACTGAGCAGAAACAGACAACTCTGTTACAAAAATTCATCAGCCAGTTTAAGGATTTAATGATCATTATCTTGATGATCGCTGCCGTTATTGCTTTTTTTGCCGGTGATGCCTCTGATGCTGTGATTATTTTCTTAGTTGTCGTATTGAACGCGGCTTTTGGTGTCTTTCAAGAAGCCAAAGCTGAGAATGCCATTAATGCTTTAAGAGAGATGACCACTCCTTCATCACGGGTTCGAAGAAATGGTCAGATTCAAACCATCAAGAGTTCTGACATCGTCCCTGGCGATATCGTCTTACTTGAAGCAGGTGATATTATTCCAGCCGATTTACGTTTTATTAAAGCAAATTCCTTGAAAGTTGAAGAAGCCGCACTGACCGGTGAATCAGTTCCTGTTGATAAAAACAATGTAACGTTGGAAGCTGAAAAGCTACCGTTGGGCGATCGGTACAACCTTGGTTATATGAATACTAACGTTACCTATGGAACTGCTGAAGGTGTCGTGACAGCGACCGGCATGTATACCGAGGTCGGACATATCGCCAATATGCTGAATAGTGTTGATAAGTCCATTACGCCGCTTCAAAAAAGCATCATTAATTTAAGTAAGATTCTGAGTGTCCTTGTTTTGGTCATAGCTGCACTAGTATTTGTTATCGGTATTGTGGCTGATCGTGCTTCTATCCTCGAAATGTTGTTAACTTCGATTTCATTAGCTGTTGCCGCAATTCCTGAAGGTCTGCCAGCAATTGTTACTATCACGCTTGCGTTAGGGACCCAAGCAATGGCAAAACGCAATGCATTGATTCGAAAGTTGCCCGCAGTTGAAACGTTGGGGACAACTGAAATAATTGCTTCTGATAAGACTGGGACGTTAACCCAAAATAAAATGACTGTTGAAAAACTTTATCATGACAATCAGCTGCAAGACGCGCATACTGTTGACTTTAAACTTAGTAATCGACTAGCACAGATAATGATCCTTGCTAACGACAGTCAAGAATCTGACCGAGGTCTTGTAGGTGATCCAACTGAGACTGCTCTTATTCAATATTATTTAGATCATAAGCAGCCGGTCAATGATGTTACCACGGATTTTCCGCGTGTTACTTCATTACCTTTTGATTCTGACCGTAAATTAATGTCAGTCGTTGTTTCCAATAAGGAACAGCAACTGATTATGACTAAAGGCGCGGTGGATGAATTGCTTAAGCGGGTTACCAAGATTGAAGAAAACGGTAAGATTCGACCTTTAACCTCAAAAGACAGTGATCAAATCTTAGATACTAACCGGCAGCTTGCGCAACAAGCTCTACGCGTTTTAGCATTTGCCTATGCACCTACACAAAATATCGATGCTACTGCAAACTATACCTCTGAGGATCTCGAAAATAACCTAATTTTTGTGGGCATGATTGGGATGATTGACCCTGAAAGACCCGAGGCTAAGGCAGCTGTCGCTGAAGCCCGTAGAGCCGGGATTCGTCCCATCATGATTACTGGCGATCATAAGGATACTGCAACTGCGATCGCCCAGCGGTTACAGATTATTGATGAAGGTGATAATGGTGTTATTACCGGTAGCGAGCTTGATCATCTTTCAACCGAACAGCTGGATGCAACTGTTGAGCAATATTCTGTTTATGCTCGTGTCGCCCCTGAACATAAGGTGCGTATCGTCAAAGCTTGGCAGAAAAAAGGTAAAATCGTTGCTATGACTGGTGATGGAGTTAATGATGCTCCTGCATTAAAAACTGCCGACATTGGGGTCGGCATGGGAATTACCGGTACAGAGGTTTCAAAAAATGCTAGTGATATCGTTCTTGCTGATGATAACTTTGCAACTATCATCGTTGCTGTTAAAGAAGGCCGCAAAGTTTTTGCCAACATTCAAAAGGCTATTCAATATCTCCTATCAGCTAACTTAGGGGAAGTCCTTACCCTCTTCTTTATGACAATGCTTGGTTGGGATATTTTTGCACCGGCTCAAATCCTTTGGATCAACCTGGTAACAGATACTTTTCCAGCGATTGCACTTGGAATTGAGAAAGCCGAAGCTAATATGATGGAAAATGAGCCGCGTGGAAATAAATCTAGTTTCTTTGGTGATGGTGTAATGTCAAGTATCTTCTATCAAGGTTTACTTGAAGGTGGTTTGACTCTGGGGGTCTATCAATTAGCCTTAACCTTCCCATTCCATCATTCTTACGAGCTGATCCATGCTGATGCATTAACCATGGCTTTTGCAACGTTAGGTTTGATTCAGTTATTCCACGCCTTTAACTCTAAGTCGATCCATGGTTCTATTTTCAGAAAAGATCTATTTAACAACAAGATGTTTAACTGGTCCATTTTAATCTCTGGTGTCCTGTTATTTGCTACTATCTTTGTTCCAGCATTTAACGATACTTTCAAAGTTACACCACTCGCACCACAACAATGGTTAGTTGTTTTCATTGGCGGATTCCTAATGTTAGTCATTGTTGAAATTATTAAGTTCTTCCAACGGATGCTGATCAAGAATTAAATTACCTTCACTGCTTTGCAGTATTAACTAGCTGTTATTATAAAGTTACTGCACAGAAAGAATTAAGCTCTAATAGACCGGGGTTTAAATCAAAAGTTGCCTTTTGATTTAAACCCCGGTCTATTTATATTATTACCCTGTAGTTATTTTTACCATATATAATCTTACATAAAAACTGAGACAAAGTTAGGTAACCACTCTATTTTCACGGGTAAAGCAGGACCAGGATCACCATCTATCCTTGTTCCAGCGGCTTTGCCATCGGTTGTTTTAATAATAAGTTTCTTGATATCAAATGATGTTAACGTCGTTGACTTGCGCAAATTACCTGTAAAGGCAAAATAACTGTAATTCAACAACTTATTAACTTTCATATTATTTAACATAGTCACATGCAAGCCATTATTTTTTGCCCCTAAGTAACGCCGCCCACCAATAAAGTCCGTCGTTGTTATTAAACAGAACCAAACCTTGGCTGGCATTGAAAAAACATCATTATAAAATTCTGTTTTATATGAACTATTTCGGTGTAGGTTTTTAAGAGCTTTCAATCCATAAACCGCTAAACCATACTTTTGTTTTTCGCTCTGTCGTACATCATTTGAAATATTAGCCAAGCTTCCGAAAGTCAATGAACTGACAACGGCCTGCCCATTACATTTACCGATACTTACCGGCTGTAAATCAGCTTTTATAATTTTGGCAAAGGCTTGATCCTTGTCTAACGGAATTTTCCATTTCTGAGCAAAATTGTTAACCGTTCCGTTAGGAATAAGACCAAGTGGAACGCTTTTCTTGGCTCGAATAAAAGCAGTCAGAGCAGCATTTAAAGTTCCATCTCCACCAATACAAATCACAGCTTGGGCTTGCGAAAGATTAGCAATTAACTGCTTGATAGCCTCTTCTTGTCCCTCTGCTGCTAACTGAACAACTTGTTTTCCTCGCAGTTGCAATTTATTTTCAAGATCTTCAGCAACTTTTTGCGCTGTTCCCTCTCCGGCTTGTGAATTAAAAAAAAGTAGGTATTTTTGCTGCATTATCTTTTCCTCTTTTCTACTATATAGGCTTTATCTTCTACCTTAAAGTAGCATAAATAAGTCCAACATTCTCTTTACAGGACTTTTCTACTTTTCTAAAGAAAAGATTTTCATCTTTTTAAGGCTATCCCAAAAATATTTTTCACAACTTTTTATTTTGTAAGGCAGACCTAAAAAACATTTTCAATACTTATACTTTAGGTGTACAATAGTTTTTGAGCTCATGAAAATTGAAAGGTGGTATTTATTTTGAGCGAAAACAATTCAAAGCCAAGGAAACATAAGCTGATAGAATATGCTAATGGTCCTTCGCTAGAAGAAATTAATAGTACAGTTACAGTCCCAAGAGGAAAGGGATTCTGGAGAACACTTTTTGCCTATTCTGGTCCAGGTGCCCTAGTTGCCGTTGGTTATATGGATCCAGGTAACTGGTCAACTTCTATCACTGGTGGACAAAATTTCCAATACTTACTAATGTCCGTTATCCTGATGTCAAGTTTGATTGCGATGCTTCTTCAATATATGGCAGCTAAACTTGGGATCGTGAGCCAGATGGACCTTGCACAAGCAATTCGCGCAAGAACAAGCAAATCTTTAGGTGTCGTGTTGTGGATCTTAACCGAGTTAGCTATTATGGCAACCGATATCGCTGAAGTTATTGGTGCTGCGATCGCCTTATATCTTTTATTCCATATTCCATTAGTGGTCGCTGTTTTCGTTACTGTATTCGATGTTTTATTATTGCTCTTATTAACTAAAGTTGGATTTCGTAAAATTGAAGCAATCGTTGTTTGTTTAATTTTAGTTATCTTAATCGTTTTTGTTTACCAAGTTGCCTTATCTGATCCAAGTTGGGGTAATGTCATTAAAGGTTTAGTTCCAACAGCTGATACTTTCTCAAGTACTAAGAGCGTTGGTGGTGAAACTCCTTTAACAGGTGCATTAGGAATCATTGGTGCTACTGTTATGCCACATAACTTATACTTGCATTCAGCCGTTTCTCAAACACGTAAAATTGACCATACAAAAGATGAAGAAATTGCTCAAGCAGTTAAATTCTCTGCATGGGATTCAAATATCCAATTAACAGCTGCTTTCTTCGTTAACTCACTCCTCTTAATTATGGGTGTTGCAGTTTTCAAGACTGGTGCAGTTAAAGATCCTTCATTCTTTGGATTATTCCAAGCTTTATCTGATACTTCAACATTAAGTAACGGTGTCTTAATCAGCGTTGCTCGTTCTGGTATCTTATCAACCCTTTTTGCTGTTGCTTTATTAGCTTCAGGTCAAAACTCAACCATCACTGGTACCTTGACTGGTCAAGTTATCATGGAAGGTTTCGTTCATATGAAGATGCCATTATGGCTACGTCGTTTAGTTACACGTCTTATCTCTGTTATCCCTGTTTTGATTTGTGTTACAATGACTAGCGGAGAGAGCGCTATCGCTGAACATACCGCATTGAATAACTTAATGAATGATTCTCAGGTCTTCTTAGCCTTTGCTTTACCATTCTCAATGCTTCCATTATTGATGATGACTAATAGTAAGGTCGAAATGGGTGAACATTTTAAGAACTCACTTTGGGTCAATATCTTAGGTTGGTTCTCTGTTATTGCCTTAACCTTCCTTAACATGAAGGGCTTACCAGACCAGATCGAAGCTTTCTTTGGTGATAATGCTTCAAAAGCTCAATTAGCTGTTGCTGATAACATTGCTTACGTCCTAATCGTTGGTATCTTAGCATTATTAGCTTGGACTATCTACGATTTGTATCGTGGTAACCGTCGAATGGCTGCAAAATTGGATGACGCTGAATAATTATAATTGCTATACTTCAGTAAATGAATGGAGTTGAATTAATACAATGGAAGATTTTAAAAAGATCCTAGTAGGTGTTGATGATTCTGCTGATGCTTTGCTCGCATTTCGTTATGCTTTAAAAAGAGCTAAAGATGATAAAGCTGAATTAGTTATTGTCTCAGTTCTCGAAAGCCAAGAAATGAACGTCTTTGAAGCTTTAAATAAAGATTATATTCATGGTGAACGCGAAGATCTAGAGAAACATATCCTTAAGTACCAACATGAAGCTCAGGCAGCTGGCGTTGAAAAAGTTAGCGCTGTTGTTGCTGAAGGTGAAGCTGGTGAAGCAATCGTCAAGGATGTTATTCCTCACGTTGAACCTGATCTGCTGATCATTGGTTCTCAGTCTAAGAAGGGTTTAGCTAAACACTTTGGTAGTCAAGCAGCCTATATGGCTAAATATGCTCCTATCTCTGTTTTAGTTATCCGTTAAACAACGCCTTCTTACTAAGTAAGTTTTAGAAAAGAAGCCATACAGCTTAAGCTATATGGCTTCTTTTCTTTATCATATTTTATATTGTCATGCTATTTAAAATCATTATGAGCGTGATAAGAAAAATGAAACGACTAAAACTAAAATAATTGCTCCTATCACCGAAGGAATAATAGCCATTCCTGCAACTTGCGGTCCCCATGAACCTAAGATCGCTTCACCTACGGCTGAACCTACTAAGCCAGCGATAATATTGCTAATCCAGCCCATTGACTTACCCTTATTGGTAATTGCTCCAGCAAGTGCACCTATAATCGCTCCAACGATCAAAACCCATAACCAATGCATAAAAACTCCCCCTATCTTATTTCTTCAAATAAAAAGCCAGCTTAAATCTCTAGTTATTCGGACTACTCTCTCGCTCTTCAGCTTTTTCCGACTTTTGTTGTATCTCCTTCTACAAAAACAGGACAAAACTAGTAATAGCGTTGTCCTCTTAAGTTTTTATCTATTTTTCAAAAGTCAGCATGCTCATGGTATGCTTAATTTATTTTTTGTCCTTTTTATCGACTTTTTCTTTTAGATCGTCGACAGCATCTTTAACTGCATCCTTGGCATCGCTTAACTTCTCTTTTGCTTTACCTAGAACTCCTTGAGCTTTTCCTTGTGTTTCACGTGCCTTATCACCGGTTGCCTTACCTTCAACCTCTTTTGCTTTACCAGCAACTTTATCTTTAGCACTATCGATCTTTTCTTTTTGACTCATAGCAGCAACCCCTTTCATAGTTCAAACTAGTTAAAAGAAATAAGCCACCCACAAATACACACTAACTATGGCTTATCTTCCTTAGCTTCTATTAAAAGGTTAACATTGGATAATATTAGAAGCAATAATACTGCTCATTTAACCATAAGAATAGCTAACCTAGTCAAAAGCTTTAGTCTTATTTAAAGGAATGCTTTTAAGTAATTCTCCTTGAACAATGATCCGTCGGTTTTCACCAGCTTGTGCTGTTAAACAGGTTACAAGTGTCACCAATTTCTTTTCTGGGACATCGTCAATCCATTGAACTTGATACTCATCAACCACTTTCTTCATTATCACTCGATATTCGTATGCTTGTTTACCATCTGTTAGATAAATCATCGTACCATTTTTAACTTTTGCTAGTGGTGAAAATAGAACTTTAGGATTATTCATGTGATGACCAGCCAAAGCATAATTCCCCTGTCCCATTTTTTCAGCTGCCTTCATTGTTCCTGTTCCGCGTAACAAATTTTCATTACTCAGCCCATAAAAAATAGCTAATTTAAGCTTAACAGTGGGGATCGCCAGCATTCCAATTGCTTGTGTATCATCTTTCCATGCATTTTTTACGGCCGAGATTCCCGCTGGCTTAACCTTTTTAAAATTAAAACTTGTTTTTTTCTTATTGATTTTGCTAATCGACTGTATCTTATGTTCCACCGCCGTTTGCGTCATATTAGTGATAACCATATTTTTAATTTGTTCATTAAAAATTAGAATTATTCCTACAGCCATTAAAACCACTAACAACACTAATTTGACTAATGCTACCCTCTTCTTATCCATTATCTACCTCTTATTCCTAAAACTATGTAATAGAAAAAGCAAAAAAATACCAAATTAAGCACTTTCTTGCTTTCTATAAAACTATTTTCGCTGTTCCTTTTGTAAAGATAAACGGTCAACAAATGCACGCCCGTACTTAACTACTTCTGTTACAACCAGAACAATTATACCAGCAATAATTGGGACCAACCAGCCGGCTGTCCATCCCGGTGCTGTTGTATGGAATATTTCTTGCATAAACGGCAGGTAAATTATTCCCATTTGTAAGACCACTAAAACAGCGATAATATAAAATGCCATTTTATTTTGGAAGAAGTATCGTGAAAAGACCGGGTGCTTATTACGCATATTAAAGAGATAGAAAATCTTTCCAAAAATAATCACGTTTAGAGTCATCGTACTACCCACAACCTCTGACATCCCCTGTTTAGTCATCAGGTTGTATGCAAGCATTCCCAAACTTGAAATCAGCAATGAAACATAAGCGATCTCTATTACATCCACTTTTCTTAAGATCCCTTGGGTAACTCTCCGCGGTCCACGCGCCATTATACCTTTTTCTGCAGGTTCAAAGATAAAAGCAAATTGGATCGTTAATGCCGACACCATATTTATCCATAATAACTGAGTTGGATACAAGGGCATTGTTTGATCCAACAAGATACTCATCACAACAATCAACCCTTCAGCAAAACTTGTTGGTAGTAAAAAACGAATCGTTTTACGAATGTTGTCGAAAATATGTCTACCTTCTTTAACAGCTGTTAGAATAGTTGTGAAGTTATCATCAGCTAAAACCATATCAGCCGAACTCTTAGCAACATCCGTTCCTTTAATTCCCATTGCTACTCCAATGTCAGCCTGCTTTAACGCAGGAGCATCGTTGACACCATCCCCCGTCATTGAAACAACATGCCCTCTTTTTTGTTGGGCTTTAACTATTTTCAACTTATCACTGGGCGTTGTTCGCGCAAAAACAGTGTATTTATCAATTTCTGCAGCTAAATGTTCTTCTGTCATCTGATCAAGCTCCGGCCCCGTAATAACATTAACCTTATCTGCTAAATTCAGTTGTTCAGCGATTGCCAGCGCAGTGTTAGGGTCATCCCCAGTAATCATCTTTACTTTGATCCCTGCATACCTAAGCTTGCGAATCGCATCTGCTACTTCTTGACGCGGCGGATCGATAATCCCCACTAGACCTACTAAGTGAAAGTTCTGCCCGATATCAGCGGTAATGATCTTATCTGTCATTTCTTCTGCTGTTTGATAACCTAGCGCAACTACTCGTTTACCCTGCTTAGTCAATCGCTCCATCTTAGCTAGCCATTGTTCTTTTATAAGTGGACTATTATGCTGTTCCATCTTCTTAAAAAGTGTTTGCGGAGCACCCTTGACCATTAAGACTTTTTGTTTATTAAGTAGTGCTAACCGTGCTGAATAGCGAAAGGCTGAGTCAAATGGTAATGAATCGATTTCGTTTACAGTTGGAGCTACTCCTGTAAATTTATGGAATAAACCGGTCAGCGCTCCATCTGTTGGCTCTCCAGTCAACACCCATTGCCCTTCTTCTTGGTGGAAAGATGCATCTGTTGTTTGTCCCGCGATTTGAATCAACCATTTTAATTCATCATTTTCTTTCCAATTTACCTGTTGTCCATCTGTTTTTTGAATTTTCCCAGTTGCAGCATAACCTACACCTGAAACTGTATACTGTTCATGAGCCGTTATGATATCCGTTACCGTCATCTCATTTTTAGTTAATGTTCCCGTTTTATCCGTATTAACAATATCAACAGCTCCTAAAGTTTCAACGGCAGGCAGAGTCTTGACAATCGCTTTTTGACGAGTCAATTTACGTGTTCCCATGGCTAAAACAACTGAAACACTGGCAGGCATCCCTTCCGGCATTGAACCAACAATCATTGTAATGACCGCAATTAAGAGTACCGGTAAGGTGTATACTTGGAGAAAAGCACCTAAAATAAATAGTCCGACCGCAATCGCGACGATCGCTAAAGAAAGAAGCCAGCCTAGCTTATTCAAATTTTGCATTAGAGGTGTAGCTTTACTTTTTACTTCGACGACATCTTGCTGAATATGGCCAATTTCCGTGTCTGTTCCAGTTGCTACAACAACCCCTACCCCTGAACCACTAGTAACCGAAGTCGCAGCATAAGCCATATTAGTTCTTTCAGCCAAGGGAACTTTCTTCGCGTCGAGTGCGTCCTCGGTTTTAAGGACAGAATTCGTCTCACCAGTTAGGTTCGACTCTTGGATCTTCATATTATCTGCCGATACTAATCGCAGATCAGCCGGAACTGTATCACCAGCTTCAAGATGAATGATGTCCCCAGCAACGACCTCCTTTGCAGGCAGTTCTAGTTTATGCCCATCACGAATAACATAGCATTCTGAAACTAAAAGCTCTTTAATTTTACTGAGTGCATTATCTGCCGAAACTTCTTGAAAAAAGCCCACTAATGCATTTGCAATTATTACGGCTCCAATAACAACTGAATCAGGATAATGCTGGAGTAACAGTGTAACGATCGCCGTTGCAGCTAAGATATAAGTGATACTATTATTAAACTGTTTTAAAAACAGCAGCCAATTAGAAGTCTTTTTTGTCAGAAGTTCATTCTTACCGTTTTCTGCCAATCGATGTGTAGCTTCTGCACTAGTTAGTCCTTGTTCAACATCTGTTTTAAAATCCTTCTCTAATTCCGCTGTTTTTCTTTTCCAGAGCTGCTGTCTAGGCCCAGCATCATCACCATCATCCTTAGTACCCGTTAAATTTGACTGCTTTTCTTCCTTCATAAAAGACCATCCTTTATTATTCTATTATTCTAACCCTTACCTGCAAAATATATGTTAGACTATATTTTGCACTTGATAATACCACTGCAATTTATTTTGCAAGACTTTTAAAGGGTACAACAACTGACTATATTATAACTTACCGCTTGATAGAATGAGAATTTTTTAGCTTGCAATAATTAAACTTTCTCCATCATTCTATTCAATTGAAATTAACATCGTTTTGTTAAATAATAGTTTAGTAATTTACCCTGAATTATTAAATAACCAAAGGACGGTTCTTTATGAAAAACAAAACACGAATCTGGATCTTGATTGCTATCTTTATTGCAACTTTTATGACTTCTGTCGAAATAACGATCGTTACTACCGCACTACCTTCAATTATCAGTGAACTACATGGCTTAGCCTATCAAAGCTGGATCATGAGCACTTATTTGTTGACCACTGCCATTACTACACCAATCTATGGTCGATTAGCAGATAGCTGGGGGCGTAAGAAAGTCTTTCAGATTGGAGTAATTCTCTTTACTCTAGGGTCACTCTTAAGTGGCCTCTCTCCCTCGATCTTCTTCCTCATTTTAGCCCGTGCTTTACAAGGGTTAGGTGCTGGTTCAATTATCCCACTAACCTTTACTATTATCGCTGATATGTATTCTTTTCAAGAACGTGCTAAAATTATGGCTTTCAATAATACAGCATGGGGATTATCAGCTTTACTAGGGCCGCTACTTGGGGGTTTTCTAGTCGACACGTTAAGTTGGCACTGGGTTTTCTTTGTCAATGTTCCCCTAGGAATTCTAATCTTCTTAGTTATCAGTTTTAGATATACAGAGACTCTGGATATTAAGCATCACCTCCATGTTGATTGGCTTGGTATCTGTTGGCTTACCTTTTCCTTAGTCACACTATTAATCGGCATCCAACAAATTGAAACAGACCTTTTGATCGCCATTATCTTATTTGGGATTGCCCTACTGAGTTTTCTATTATTAGTCAAACAAGAAAAAAAGGTTAGTGACCCGTTAATTCCCTTTATTATGTTTGCTAATCCGACTTTTTCAATTCAAGTTATTACTTCGACTCTTTTAAGCGGTATTTTAATCGGGTATCAGATTTACTTTCCAATCTGGTTACAATCACTTTACCGTGTTCCAGCTACCGTCTCTGGACTTGTGGTTACCTCTAGTTCAGTTATGTGGCTCTTCGCCTCATTTCTTGTCGGTAACTTGTTGCAACGATTCTCACCTAAAAAGATTGTTTTAACCGTTGTTTCAGTACAATTTCTAGCTTATCTTGCGCTACTTTTTATTGACTCTTCTTTCCCTTATTGGGGT
This sequence comes from Liquorilactobacillus capillatus DSM 19910, assembly GCF_001434915.1. Lineage (GTDB taxonomy): Bacteria > Bacillota > Bacilli > Lactobacillales > Lactobacillaceae > Liquorilactobacillus > Liquorilactobacillus capillatus. The sequence continues at coordinate 29,315 of NZ_AZEF01000041.1, read as the reverse complement.
TTTTACCTGATTGCTGCAATTAGTGGCTTTGGGATGGGGATCGTTATCAGTCTCAATATTATGTTAAGCCAGCATCTTGTTAGTAAGGATTTGCTAGGCTCTGCTACAGCGATTATTACCTTAGGACGAACACTCGGGCAAACTCTAATGATCGGCGTCTATGGTGCTGCGCTTAACCTCTTTATCAGACTCCAGTTACATGGCTTAAGCTTTTCAGCTGTCAATAACTTTATCAGCTCAACTAATACTGTTACCGTAATGGCACAGAAAATTTTTACGCCTATTATTCTCAACTCACTACACGGTGTTTTTGGAATCGTCAACTTACTTTTCATTATTATTTTAATAATAAACTACTTAGACCCTAATAAAAAAGTTATCAACTAAACCATTATGCTTTTGTATATAATAAAAAAACCCACCGTTTGTATGGTATTGAACTTTTATCGAAATATTAAATTAGCTAGGATTACACTATTTTGGGGTGTAATCCTAGCTTTTTATATTCTAACTACTCTGATCTCCTAACTTATTTTTTTACTTATTCGTTACACGCCAAGCATAATATCGTTACATTAACTAACTATACTTGAACTGTAATTAGCTGCATAACATTACACACATCAAGTAATCAAGGAGTGATTAAATGTCTATCGAATTAAAAAATATCGCTAAAACATATGATAATAATAGTTGGATTTTAAAAGGTATCAACACTAGGATCAAAACCGGTGAGTTTTTTGCAATCGTCGGTCCTTCTGGTTGCGGTAAAAGTACTTTGCTACGTATGATCGCTGGTCTTATCCCTATTTCATCAGGTGATTTGCAAATCGACAACCATTCTGTAACTAATCTTCCTCCATGTGATCGTAATCTAACCATGGTTTTTCAAGATTACGCATTATTCCCTTTTCTTGACGTAGAAGCCAACGTTGGTTTTGGTCTTAAAGCACGGAAAATGGATGTAGTGAAAATTGAGGAACGAGTTGCAAATGCGCTTGCTTTAGTTGACTTAACGGCGGTAAAAAAACGAAAACCACGAGAATTATCTGGTGGTCAGCGCCAACGAGTAGCTTTAGCTCGTGCCATTGCAAGTGATGCTAAAATTTGTTTGATGGACGAACCTCTTTCTAATCTTGATGCTCAATTACGCGGTAAAATGCGTTCCGAGATTCGTGAATTACAGCAACGGCTCGGCTTAACCTTGATTTATGTTACTCATGACCAAATCGAAGCTATGACTATGGCCGATCGTATTATGGTCCTCAATGAACAACAAGTACAACAAGTTGGGTCTCCTGCAGAAATTTATCAATATCCAGCGAATTCATTTGTTGCTACTTTTTTTGGGACTCCACGTATGAACCTCTTAAAAGCTCATTGCACTCAAATACATAATCATAGCTTAGTAATTGATCCCCAGCTAAGCTTTCCAACGCCCTTTGATCTTCCTGCAGGTGACTATTTTATTGGTATCCGTCCCCAATCCTTTACTATTGTAGCTCAAATATCCAAAGCTAATGCGACTATCAAAAATATTGAATACTTAGGAACTGAGTTCATTGTATATGTCGAACTTGATAACGGCGCAAAGATTCGGATAGCTGCTGCAAAGCAATCCTCTCTCTCACTTAATGAGCGTATTCTAGTTAAAACTCCAGAAGATTTTCTTATTTTTGATCATGCTGGTAGAGCAATCTCATCTATGAAAGGAACTCAAAAAAATGGAAGAACAACTAAACAAGCAGTTCAAACCGCTCAATAAAATTGCTATCCCCAAGTTGCAAAAGCTTAAAAAGATTGGCTATGATGTAAACGCTAAGGATAAAATATATGCCTTTTTGTTTTTAGGACCTTCCTTACTGATTTTAAGTATTTTTGTTTTCTATCCCATGCTGCGAACTCTTTATCTAAGCTTTTTCTTAACTAATACTCTTGGCAAACCGACTGTCTTTGTAGGCTTTAATAATTATGTCAATCTTCTAACCTCCAGTACCTACCTTAATAGTTTGAAAGCAACGATTACCTACGTGATAGCTGTGTCAATGCTAACATTAGTCTTGGGAATTCTACTTGCCCAAGCTGCCTCTAAGAAAATTGCCGGTATAAATTTTTTCAGAACTATTTTTTCAGGCACAATGGGTGTTTCTGTTTCTGTCGCAGCTATTTTCTGGTTATTTATCTTCAATCCTTCTGTAGGTCTGCTTGATCAAGTAACAACTTTTCTACATCTCCCCACTATCAATTGGTTAACTCAACCTGGTTGGGCCATGTTAGCCGTTATTATTTCAACAGTTTGGATGAACCTTGGTTTTACTTTTCTAATTTTCTTTGGTGCGCTTCAATCTGTGCCTAAATTTTTGTATGAGGCTGCAGAAATAGAAGGGGCCTCTAAGTCTTATCAGTTCTTTCACATAACGTTTCCTATGATTTCTCCCACGATCTTCTTTATTTCAATTATCACTCTTATCGAGTCATTTAAAAGCTTTGGCTTAATTGACCTGATGACTGCTGGTGGACCGGACAATGCTACTAACTTGATGGTTTATCGTATTTATCAAGACGCTTTTCTAAGTGGCAATTATGGTTCTGCTAGTACTCAATCAGTTATTCTAGCAATCATTATTTCTTTATTCACATTAATGCAGTTTAAATTATTAGAGAAAAAGGTGACTTACTGATGCTTAATAATATGAAAAAATCAAAGAAAGACCTTTTGTTGCAATACACAGGGCTTACTATCTTGGCAGTCATCATCCTTATTCCTTTCCTTATTGGTTTTTGGACCAGTTTTCTTCCAACAGAAGAGATCTCCAAAGGTATATTATGGAGTAATCATATTTCTTTAAACAACTATATAACTGCTTTCACACAAACACCCATTATCCGTTACTTATTTAATAGCTTTATCATCTCCTTTTTAACGATGATTGCCCAAATTTTATTTTGCTCCACAAGTGCATATGCTTTTGTTTTCTTAAAATTCAAAGGGCGTGACTTATTATTTTATGCTTTTTTAGCAACGATGATGCTTCCATTTGAAGCTGAGGTAATTCCTAATTTTGCAACTGTCCGCAGCCTCAACTTATTGAATCATTATTCCGTAATGATTATCCCCTTTTTAGCATCTGCTTTTGGAACATTTATGCTGCGCCAAGCATTTTTACAGATTCCAGGTGAATTAAAGGAAGCTTCCGATATCGAAGGATTATCTCACTGGAAATTTTACGCTAAGATCGTTCTTCCATATTCACGTATTAGTCTCTATACATTAGCTGCATATAGCTTTCTCACTAGCTGGAATCAATATCTCTGGCCTATGCTAACAACTTTCAGTGATAATTTTCGACCGGTTCAAGATGGACTACGGCAGTTGCAGTCGCAAGAATCTTTTAACAATTGGGGCATGATCCAAGCTAGTGCTGCTATCGTAGTTATACCAACACTGATCGTTTTATTTTTTGGACAGCATTTCTTTAAGAACGGATTAAATGAAGGAGCTTTAAAATGAAATATTTACGTCATTTTTTAGAATTTACATTCTATATTCGAAAATTCTTATTAGCAGCTCTTATCTTTCTTGCAACTGTTAGCTCTTTCGGCACTCAAGCTAGTGCTAAAACACGTACGAAAATAGTTTTTTGGCACGAAATGACTGGTCCCGCACAAGTACAGCTTAACAAATTTGTTAATAATTATAACCAGAGTCAAAGTAATTACACTGTTATTCCCCAATTTGAAGGAAATTATAATGAAGCTGTTCAGAAGATTTTGAATACCCATGGGACTAGTGCTTCGCCCGCTCTTTTTCAATCCATGGATATCTCGACTAACCAAATTGCCAGCAGTGGTTACACGACTCCTGTTCAAAAATTCATTAATGAAGATAATTATGACGTTAGCAAAATTTCTTCTATTGCACGTGCATTTTATTCCCAAAATGGTAAACAACTTTCCATGCCTTTTAATACATCTCAACCTGTGTTGTACTACAATGCTAGCCTCTTAAAAAAATATAAGATAACTCCACCACCAGTAGACCCAAGCTACAGCGATATAACTCGTGTTGCAAAACAGCTTTACCAACATTCTGACAAGAAGGTCAAAGGGCTCAGTATCGAAATTTATGGGTGGTTTTTTGAACAATTCCTTGCCAATTCTGGAACATCTTTAGCTAATAATAATGATGGTCATAGTGGTACTCCAACTTCAGTAAGTTTTGATAACCCCGCAGCTATTGCAGCCATGAAATGGATTCAAACAAACATAAAAAACGGTTCATTTATGAACTATGGAGCTGGTACAAATGCTTCGACAAACGAAATGGCTAGTTTTCTATCTGGTAAACTAGGAATGTTCTTACAGTCATCCGCCAGCATAAGTCAATTAACTGCAGGTACCAAAGATAAGATCGGCGTAACTTACTACCCGCATCTTGATAATAAAAAAGCTAATGGTGTATCCATTGGCGGTGCATCACTATGGATCTCAAATGATAAATCTTTGCAAGAACAGCGAGGAGCATGGGAATTCATCAAATATTTAATGAGCCCCACAAATCAAGCTTCTTGGCAAAGTGCTACTGGGTACCTTGCTCTCAATAAAGGCTCTCAAAATGAACCTGTCCTACAAAAACTTTACCAACACTATCCCAGCAGTAAAGTTCCCAGCCTCCAGCTAAGTAAGACTAGCCCGAATAATACCAACTCAGGTGTTTTCATGCAGGGGCTGATTCAAGAAAGAACGTCTGTTCAAACAGCAATGGAACAGATATATAATGGTGGTAACATTCGACAAGCATTGCAGGAAGCTGAGAACTCAATGAACAGCGCTGTAAAATCAGCTAATAAAGCTAACAAAGTTCAAAATTAACTACCTATGAACGCTGTAAATATCTATCCAATCAATCAAGGAGTGATTTTATGTTAAAACATACCTTAATCTTCGGTCATCGCGGCTGCCCACAAAAATTTCCTGAAAATTCACTTGCTGGCTTTAATTATGGTCTTCAACACCACATAGATGGAATTGAGTTTGATGTCCATCTAACCAAAGATAATATTCCCGTCATTATGCATGATGAAACAGTTGACCGCACAACTAATGGAACTGGGGAAATTGCATCTTATACTTTTTCTGAGCTACGTCGTTTCAATCTCAAAAATGCTGAACCAATTCCAAGTCTTGCTGAACTACTGAAACTTGTTGCTCAGCAACCTGTACATCTTAATCTCGAATTTAAAACTGATAAAACAAACTATAAACATATTGAAGAGATCGTATTAGCATTAGTTAAAAAAACAAAACTTAGATTTCCCATTATCTTTTCTTCCTTCAACCTTACGACCTTGAAAAACTGCTACCAAATTGACCCACAACAACAATACTGCTGGTTAACTAAAGATTTAGTTGATAATGCTGCAGAATTTGTTAGAGAAAATAACTTAGCTGGCTTACATCTCCAGCATTATCAACCAACAAATATTTTGCAACGCCTATGGACGATTGACAATAAAGAAGACGCACGCCACTTATTTCAACTAGGCGTCGCTGGGCTAATTACTGATGATTTTGAACAGATGCATGCACTACAAGAACAACTGTATTCTTCACAAGAAGCTATTTAAATTGCATTAATAAATTTCAAATATAAATTCAAAATAAGCTTCAAAACCACTTTTCTTATTCAAAAAAGTTGTTTTGAAGCTTACATGTTTTTTTATGAAGTTAGCTACTTTTGTATTATCTAAGCATAAAGCACTTTAAAAAACAGCTACTCTGGTTTTGTTTTCAGCATCTTTTATGCTATTATTACTTTAAAAGTAACAACTATGAAAGGAGATGCCTCATATTGGCTAATAACCGTCTAAGTGATTTAGTCCACATTCTAGTCTTTATCCAGATGCACTCTGGCAGCAAACTAACCAGTGATTTTATCGCCAGCAGTCTAAACACTAATCCAAGTTTAGCTCGTAGAATGATGAGTCAGCTGAAAAGAGCTTCCTTATTAGAAACTACCCAAGGCACCGCTTCGCCCCATCTGACACATTTGCCTACTAAAATAACCCTTTTTGACGTTTATATGGCGACCCAACCAGATGAGCCACTATTGAAAGTTGATAAAAATACTTCCCAAAATTGCGCTGTTGGGCATGCTTTACCTAAAGTTCTTAATAAATACTATTTGGATATTCAAAGCACAGCTGAAGCTAAAATGCGCAAAATAACTATTCAAGATATTATTAATGACGTTAAAATGGATATTGAACATCACAGTAAAGGTGCCACAACATTTGATTATTAGCTCTAAACAAATTCTTTTAATAAAAATATTGACAATTCCTCACCATTTTCTTATACTATCTTTAATAAGTTTCAGGAAGGACGGATAAAAATGCGAAAGTTAATTACTGCTAATCTGAATAGTTATTGGCAAAGCCGGCATTGCTGGTTGTAATTCGTTGTTACGGATGCAATCTGGCAAACAGTTTGTATCTGTGCCGACTAACTTTCGTATGTTACGAAGTCTGCATGGGTCTAATACAGCAGGCTTCGGTTTTAAGGGCAAAACCAGAGCTTACTGGTTTGCCCTTTTTCTTTTGCCCTATTAACGATAATGGAGGACTTAAAATGAAAAGAATGTATACATTAATTGCTGCACTTGCTGTTTTCCTAATCTTTGCCTTTTTTACAACAAATAAAAATGAACAAGCCCGTTCAGCCAAAGCTAAGATACCTACGGTAGGTATCTTACAGCTGATCACACATCCTGCGCTTGATCAAATTCACCAAGGTTTTATTGCAGGCCTTAAAGAATACGGCTACACCCCAGGTAAGAATATTAAAATCGATTTTCAAAATGCACAGGGTGACCAGAGCAACCTTAAAACAATGAGTACAAAATTTGCTAATGAGAACGTTGATTTGATGGCAGGGATCGCCACTCCTGCAGCCCAAGCTTTAGCTAATGCAGCCAATAAAAAAACACCTGTTATTTTAGCAGGTATTACTGACCCAGTCGGTGGCGGGTTAGTTGATTCTGACAAACATCCTGGTGGCAACATTACAGGGACTTCCGGTGAATCTCCACTTAAAGAACAACTTGATTTGTTAAAACAGATCCTACCTAACGCTAAAACAGTAGGTATCATTTACACTTCCTCAGATCATGGTGGTCAGTACAATGCTAAAAAGTTTGCTAAAATTTGTAAGCAACAAGGCATCAATTACAAACTCTATACTATTTCCAGCACAAATGATATGCAGCAAGTCGCTGAAGAAGCAACTTCACAAGTAGATGCAATCTACGCACCGCAGGATAACGGGATTGCCTCAGCTATGAAAACACTAGTCAATGTTGCTAATAAAGCTAAGATACCAGTTATTCCTTCTGCAGATACGATGGTCAAAGACGGTGGTTTGGCTTCTTACGCTATCAGTCAATACGATCTTGGGAAAGTTGCTGGTGAAATGGCTGCACAAGTGCTGCGCGGCCGCAATACAGCTAACTTCCCAGTAGCATATATTACTAAAGGCAAGTATATTATCAATCAAAAAGAAGCTCAGTTATTAGGTATTAAGTTACCGCAAAATATTGTTGAGCAAGCTGAAAAAGAGGGGGAAGTTTTTAAATGAGTATGATTGTTTCCGGTATCGGTCAAGGCCTATTATGGGCCATTTTAGGGGTCGCCCTTTTCCTGACTTTTAGAATTCTTAATTTTCCTGATATGACAGTTGAAGGAACCTTTCCTTTAGGTGCGGCTACTGCTGTTACTGCCATTTCCCATGGAGTTTCACCGCTTTTAGCAACTGGTCTAGCTTTTATAACTGGTGCTCTAGCTGGATTGATTACTGGTTTACTTTACACGAAGGGAAAAATCCCCATCTTACTTGCTGGGATCCTTGTCATGACAGCATGTTTATCGATTAACTTACGTATTATGGGTGGTGCCAACGTTTCACTTCTAGGTAAAAAAACTATTTTTAGTAGTCATTTTTTACAATCATTACCTAAATACTTTGACAGTGTTTTTGTCGGCCTCTTAATGATTGTTATTGTGACAACCCTGCTTATTTTATTCTTGCAAACTGATCTTGGACAGGCATTCATCGTTACTGGGGACAATCCTGTAATGGCTCGTTCTTTCGGTATTAATACCGACAATATGACCATCATGGGCTTGATGCTTTCAAACGGTTTGATCGGTCTTGGCGGTGCATTGATTTCACAAAATAATGGTTATGCCGACATCAATATGGGAATTGGAATTATCGTTATCGCCCTTGCATCAATAATCATCGGTGAAGTTGTTTTTGGTGAATTAACCTTAAATCAACGGTTAGTAGCAGTTGCACTTGGTAGTATTCTCTACCGTTTTGTTTTGCTGATCGTTCTCCAGCTCGGTTTCAGTACTAATGATTTGAATTTATTATCCGCGATTATCTTAGCTCTGTGCTTGATGCTCCCTAGCCTCAGTAAAACTTTAAAGTTAACACATGTCTTTCCAAAAGGAGCTGGTAGTAATGGAACAAAATAATATCCCTATCCTTTCCCTAAAAAATATCGTAACTTTTGTCAACCAAGGAACACCTTCCGCGACAATGATTTTAAAACACTTGAACCTTGACGTCTTCAATGGTGATTTTATTACTGTTCTCGGTTCTAACGGCGCTGGAAAATCAACACTTTTTAACACCATTGCTGGTACACTGCCCCCTACCAGCGGTCAGATTTTACACATTGGCAGTGATATTACAGGTGAATCTGTTGAAAAAAGATCGCGTTTTCTAGGACGTGTCTTTCAAGATCCTAAACTCGGTACAGCACCTCGAATGACTGTCGCTGAAAACCTACTTTTAGCCACCAAGCGTGGGCAGCGTCGTAGCTTAGCCTTACGGCAGTTGAAACAGAATATGCCAGCCTTTAAACAAGCAACCGTCTCCATGAATAATGGCCTCTCTGAGCGGTTAAACACCGCAACCGAGAATCTTTCCGGCGGGCAGCGTCAGGCGCTCAGTTTCCTCATGGCTACCCTTAAACGGCCTGATATCTTGTTGCTGGATGAGCACACAGCTGCATTGGATCCAAATACCAGTACTCAGCTGATGGAACAGACTAACAAAAAGGTCCTTGACCAAAAATTAACTTGTTTAATGATTACCCATCACTTAGATGATGCGCTTAAATATGGCAACCGTTTAATCGTTTTAGATAACGGTCAAGTTAGATTCGATGTTCGCGGAGAAGAAAAAGCTGCGCTAACAAAAGAAAAACTACTTAGTTTTTTTGGTGATATTGCTTAAATAACTTGATAAAAAAGGACTACAGCGAGCGTTTTCTCTGCTGTAGTCCTTTTTTGTCAACAATTATCGCAGCGTTGCCACTGCTGCGATATAATTAACAATAATCTGCCTCAAAGGTCGAAAATTAGGTTGTAGATCATAACTATGTGTTTGAGCACTGGTTATCGCTTCTATTTCTCTTCCTATCCTAGTAATGTCACGTTCATCGCTATATTTAATCCAGCTAATATTTTCTAGCCAGTCATAGTAGGCATGCTTACCCTTACCATAGCTGTTTCCAAACAATAAACACGGTGTTTGTGTTAAAACTGAAAATACCATCGCATGGAAACGATCAGAAATAATCAGCTCTTGTCGGGCGATTTTCTGCAACTGCTCTTCAAAGAGTCGCGCACGCGTTATAGGTGTAATCCTAGTTGGCATTTTTAAAACAGTATCTGTCCGATCAAGAGAGTAGCGTTTTTTCAAAATCATCCTTAACGATTCAATAAATGACTCATCTAGAATTTTCTCACCATCATGCCGTAAAATAAATAAAGCACCGGTTCGTTTGAATTTAAAGTCTGTGGGTTTCAAATACAAGACCATATCTGGAATAAAGACCACTTTATTTTCAAATGTTTTCTGCATTCGGCGGTAGCTTTGGGCATCACGCGCTAGTAAAACCAAATTATGGTTTTTACCGTAAGCTTCTTGGCTTAACTGTTTTTCTTTTTCTCCATAAGCTGTTTTCTCAAAATGAATTGACTGGGGGAATGAGATTGTCAAGTTCGACGTAAATGTACTAAATACGGCACGCCGGTCTTCTTCAATATCTGTATATAAGCTACCCATGTTGCCGCCTCCGACATAACCTACAATATCTTGTTTTGTAATAATTTTCTTGACTGCCTCAATGCCCGCATTATTATCATAATCCATGATCTCAATATATTGATAGTTAGAAAATTCCTTTTCAAAGAAGATCCGTGCAGCTAATGAGACAGCTTGGTCTCCCATATTTGTATAGCTTGGAATTCCAAACATAAACATCTTCGGTCTATTGTTTTGCGGAAGCTGTGTACTTGCAGTATCCGTATCAATAAAGAAATCCGCCATCTTGCCCATCTCCCTACTAATCCTAAATTGTTTTGCCTTAAGGGGGCTATAATATCCTTACAATGCTTATCATGGTCTTTACACCCTCATTATGCAAGAAATACGAACATAAGTATAAGTATCCTTGTTACCAAAAAAAGATTATGCCCAATTTGACATAATCTCCCGTGCTATCTCCAGATAGACCCCAAACTATCCATTTATCTTTTTACTCAACTCTTTTTCATCACCAACAAACAAGAAGACGGGTGTGTCTGACTGCATTTTGGGACTATCTGCAAGGCTACCGACATCATAAGCTGTAAAACCAATTTCTCTGATCAAAGCTGCAACCTTTTGTTTGAGAGGAAGGTCGTCACCCGCCAGGGGTAAGGCAACTTTCTTAGTCTTTTTAGCAACAGCTAACCTTGCTAAATCAGCAACTGGGATTGTATTAAAAGCCTTGACAAAGGTAGCACCTTCAAAATGTCGTGCCATCAGTTGGGTCGTTCCAAGCCGATGCTCACGTAATTCAGCAATATCACCATCCCGATGTGGAAAATAATTAGTAGCATCAATAACATTTTTTCCTTCCAACAGTTGGGTATCAAGCTCAAAAAGTGCTTTATAAGGTACAGCAAGAACAACTAGGTCCTGCCGGACTACTTCGGCTAGATTGCCCACTTGTGCTTGTGAACCTAAGCGTTCCACAACAGGTTGCAGTCTTTCTAGACCATGTTTATTTGTTAAAACAACTGTATGACCTGCCTCAATAAAAAGTTTGGCTAATACCTGTGCAACATGTCCTCCACCAATAAAACCGATTTTCATGCGCTTCACCTCCAATTAATCTCTTGCTTCTAAAATACGCTTTCGCCGTCATTTTAAGTCATCTAAATTTAAGTTACAACTGAACTGTCTTTTTATACTATGATTTTAAATTTTCCGGCAGTGCAACTTGAAAAGAAGCATCTTTAGTTGAACGACCAGACTGATAATCGAAAATATACCGCGGCTGGACATTAAATAAATAAACGTTGAAGTTTAAAGAACCGTCATCAGATAATGCCTGCAGATGGATACCTCGTGCCATTAGTTCCTGACCCCTAAAGAGTGGCTGTGCCTGGTAGATTACACGGTGACCGTTTCTTAACGCCTCACGAATCTTTTTTTCATAAATCGTCTGCAAGCGTTGATTTGAAAAAGCTGTCTGTGTGAATAGATTCTTAGGATTATTTTGATCACCACTTTCTCGTGTCTGATTATAATCCCCATCTTGGGCAATCCCGCCAGAAATGGAGTAAGCAATCAAATGCCCACGATTAATAATAGCTTCTCCATTATCCTTTTTCTGATGCCAAGCTGTTGGCTGGACATACTGGCGCGTCCGCTGTTCATCATTAACAACATTTCTTTGTTCCAAGTATCCCGTATTAGGACTAGATGTTCGATTTAAGTTATCTAGCGGACTGTAAACTACGGTGTTCTTCTTCCAAGCATTCATTTGTAAAGTACTCTTATTATTGTTGACCGTTACAATTGGAGACTCACCCGAATGAAAATCCATCTTAACTAATTTTTCGGCGGTGACATCTTTAATAGCCGCTTGCTTTTCTGTTGTTGACGCCGGGGTCCCACTATGTGGATTGCTTTTTAAAAACTGCTGCGGATGTGCTACCGCTAAAACTAGCAGTAACATAACAACTACTGTACTTGGTAAGACTGTCTTACTCTTCCTTCTTCTTCCCATTACTCTTTTCCCAACTTCCTTATCCTCTTACTTAGATCATTCCAAGTCGATAAATTTGTACGCTAAAATGATTCTTGTTATATTGTAACAGAAGACAAGCTTAAAAAAATATATTGATATATTGTAGGAGGATGCTTTATGAGTAAGATCGCAGTTATTGTTGCAGACCATTTTGAAGATGTTGAGTATACATCTCCCGTTGATACCTTAAAAAAAGAAGGGCATCATGTTGTTACAATCAGTTTTCTAAATAAAGATAAAGTAACCGGTAAACACGGAACTGACATCAAAATCGATAAATCAATTAAAGATGTTCATTCTGCCGATTTTGATGCTTTATTAATTCCAGGCGGCTTTTCTCCTGATCAATTACGTGCAGATCCCGACTTTGTTAATTTTACCAAAGCATTCTTGCTTACAGGTAAACACACTTTTGCAATTTGCCACGGCCCACAGCTCTTTATTCAAACTGGATTAGCCAAGGGACGCACTATGACTTCGTACCTCACCGTTCAACCAGACCTCTATTATGCAGGAGCAATTGTTAAAGATGAACCGGTTGTTATCGACAATAATTTAATTACTAGTCGAACCCCAGATGATTTACCCGCGTTTAACAAAGCCATCACAAAAGCACTTAAATAAAAACTTTATTCCTTATAAAATTAGTAGTTAAGGGGCTGTGCCATAAGTCCCTAAGATAAAGAGACTTCAACAGAAAAAATAATGACTTTTCTGTATGGATTCGAAAAATACACATTACCATGGTTCTAAATCTGAAGAAGCTACGATAACCAAAACCGGCTCGTTTAATCGCTTTAATTTTATTATTAGTTCCCTTGTAACTGTTTTATAAACAAAAAGAAGAGATTAGTAAAAATCAAACGATTTTCGCTAATCTCTTTTTTTTGGAAGGACTTATGGCACAGCCCCTTGTGAAACAATTCTGTATTAAATTTCATCTCTTAATATACCATATTTGATGGAGTCATAGTATTCATTTTCCCAATATCTGACTTTTCGTATAACTCCTTCTCTGGTCATGCCAATCTTTTCTCCTATGGTCTGCATACCAATATTTCCAGACCATGTTGTAAAACCAACATGAGGTAAGTAATCGAATAGTTGAAACATCTCTTTTATCCATTGCTTACAAGCTGCAGTTCCGATTCCATGTCCCCAATTAGTTGAGTCACAAAGAACGATACCAATATCTAACCACCGTTTTAATGTATCATCTTCCCAGTAAGCCGATACATCACCTACAATTTTATCATTGTATAATATGAGCTTCCTCATAGGGCTATGTACTGCCTCTTCTTTATAATACTCATAAAATCCCAACTTTCAACAGGGCTTTTGAAATATGGGCCATTATATTTCATCCATTCCAGATCTGCTTGAGGACCGAACCGTTTTTCCCACCACGCTTTTAGGTCACTTTCTTCCACAGTTTTTAATCTAATATTATTTTCCATATTATCTCCCAACGCTTTAATTATAGTTAAAAAGGATAAAAAGGTAAAAATTATGGTCTTAGATATTAAAAAAATTAAACTTTTTTTGGAACAATCTATCACAGATTTAAGGACAATTGAAAAACTTAGCGACCTTGAACACCTAGAAGAGCTTAATAACGAATTGAAGAAAGTATTGGATAGTAGCGAACTGGAATCAATTAACCCGATGCTGCCACCGTACATCGTTCAAATTCGCAAAAATATCGGCTTTATGATTGGTAATTATCGTTCTACCAAAACACATGCTATCAATCGTAGTAAATATTTGATGTAGTTAAATTAATAATTATCGCATATCAAGCGTTAATCAATTGTAGGGGTAGTAAAGTTTGCTGATACATAAGACCATTAGTGAGCGTTTTAATACATATTAGTAACCTTTCCCGACAGAGTGGCGAGTGAAGCCAGTCATACCACGCCCTCGCTCTAGCGTAGCGTTAAAGAGCAGGGTGCATGGTCGTCATAGTTAAGTAATAAATTACTATTTCTAATGATATTTACGCATTTTTTCTGCTAAGTGTACTTGCTGAGTTACAAATTCATGAGTCCGGCATACATAATCATTTTTACGCCCTAATTCAGCTATAAAGCCATTAATATAGTCAACTTCAGTTGGTCGTCCTTTAGAAAAATCTTGATACATTGAAGGGTAATGATATTTGTAAGCATGACTAGCAGCTGTTACCGAATCAACTTCTTGCTGGCGTGTTTCGATCAAATAAATGCCTGCACGTTCACACGCATCATAAGCTTCATTAAATAACTGACGAGCCATATCAGGAACCCCCTCATACTCAATAAACTGTCCCATCTGGACTTCAAACATCGTACAGAGAGTATTGACAACCGCGTTGAAAACAACCTTGGACATACACATCCCTAAATAATCTGTGGCAAAAATTGGATTAAGAATTGCTTCCTTAAAATCAGCCATCATTTTCTGGGTAACTATGTTTGGCTCGGACCCAATATACTGTGCCACATGCATTTCTTCGCTGCCCTCAGCCCCCATAAAATCAACATTAGCAGGCCCATCAAGGCGCGTTGCGATCATTGCTGTCCCGCAAATAATGTGTTCTGCTGGGAAATACTCAGCAATTTTTTCAAAATGACCCATCCCATTCATTGCAGAAAAAGCATATTGATCTTTGTGAAAAATTCCAGCAGCACTATCACGTTTTAATTCTTCAACTAGCTGCATCTGCTTTTTAAAAATAATCCAAATATCAGGGTGCCCTTGATATTCCTCAGGATAGAAAATATTAATTGGGATGATTTGACGATTCTGATGGTCACGTGCAACAGAAACTCCACCTTGTTGCCGGACCTTTTCAACATTAGGTTCCCACGTATCAATAAAGTCAACTTCAACATGTGCATTTTCTTGCAGCATCACACCATAACGATATCCCATTGCTCCTGCACCGATAATTCCATATTTCATCCAGATCCACTCCTTAAATTATTTTGGGGGTTTAAAAAAGCCCTTCTAGTCTTTCGACCCAAGAGCATTTTTGCGCGGTACACCTTTTTTATTATTCTTCCGAATAATCTCTTTGTATGTAAATAGTACATACACACCTTAATGTGTGCTAGCCATTCGTCTCGTAAAACGAAATTCTAAAATCAAAATTTCTAATAACAGTTCTGATACCCTTTCACCCCAGCAGTATTCTCTAAACAGTACTATTACTCGTCTGATCTCAATGAATCTTATTAAATAATTGGTGTTAGTTTAACCTATCTTCTGCTTCCACGTCAAGTATAATTATCATTTTTTTCTAATTATAAAGTCATCTTGCTATAAATACTTTATAGCTTGTAAAAGCTGGTACTCATTAAAAAGCAATTCTTACTTTTTCAATAAAAAGATTGACTATCTAATTTAATTAGCTTAAACTGCAGATATATTAAAAAGTGATGAGACAAAACACGTTGATAAGAAATGATTATTTACCCAGTTGGTTAAGCGAGCCTGGTTTGGTGAGAGCAGGTACCCAAGGATAAACCATCAATCATCTTGGAGTGCTGCAATCAAAGGTCAATGATTAAGTAAATTGCAGTGGGATGCACCCATTATCGTGCTGACGAATTGATTTTTAGTTCGGATAAGCGGCCTACTGTGTTTTAATGGTCAGGCAAAAAAGGTGGTACCACGCAAAAGCGTCCTTTAGATAAAAATTATCTAAGAGACGCTTTTTTTATTTAGAATCAGTGATGACACTTTTATGAAAGGAGTATTATTATGCATTTTACTATTTTAGGTTCTGGAGCAATGGGGTATCGTTATGGTGTTTTACTACAAGAAGCAGGCAATAAGGTTGAGTTCGTCGATGCTTGGAGGCCCAATGTTGAAAAGGTCCGACAACAAGGAGGGGTTTATGTTTCTCGTGATCACCACGGACGTCACCTCGTCCCCATCAAAATGTTTTATCCTGAAGATTATGTTGGTCACCCTGATGTCTGGATTGTTTTTGATAAACAGATGCAGCTCGCTGACTTGCTTAAACGAACCCAGCAGAGCTTCGACGGACAGCAATATGTCTTAAGTTGTATGAACGGGATGGGGCATATTGAAAAACTACTGCAGTATTTTGAACCAGCAAAAATTATCGCTGGGACAGCTCTCGTCGCAACTGTTTTAAACGGGCCTGGAGATGTTGACTTCATTGGAGCTCGCGGAGCAGGTACAATGAATCTTGCTAATTATACCGAAAAGCCGGATAAAATGACCGCTCAAATTGTCACTGAACTCAAAAAAGCTCGCTTCAATCCAACTCTTACAACTAATTTTATGGGGACACTGCTCGCCAAAGTTGTTTTCAATTCAGTTGTCAACACGCTGTGTACTTTATTTGAAATCACGATGGGTGAATTCGCCAGCTATCCTAAAGCAGATGCATTAAGTGTTCGCCTAATTGACGAAGCATATGATGTCTGTGAACGTGCTGGAATTCAGATGCTTAATACTCGCCAAGAAGAGCTTGCTAGTGTCAATTATGTCTCAAAAGTTGCAAATCCATTACACTATCCTTCAATGTATCAGGATATGTCGCATAATCGACCTACCGAAGTCGATTATATTAACGGTTATCTTGTAAAATTAGGGCGCCAATATCATTATGAGGCAACGACACATGCCTTTTTGACCCATTTAGTTCACTTGGCTGAACATACCCGGCATCAAAAAGTTTCATACTAATAGCCATCAGATTTTAAGTGTCAATTATTGGTACCTAGTTCTGTTACCAATAAGCGGGACTAGTCAAAGGTTAGCTTTTGACTAGTCCCGCTTATTTATTTTCTTCTGTTAGTCACTGGTCCCAAGTAGACTTTTTAACTTGAATAGAACACTGATAAATTCCTGCTGTGTTTTATCAGGTAAAAAGTCTTTTCGCACAACCAGTGACATATTGAATTTTTCTGGCAACGGATCATCTAACGTTAAGCAGCAGAGGTTATCTTGTTCTTTGACCGCATCATCGACCAATAAACTAACGCCTAATTCAGCATTAACTAACTCTTTTATAAGTGACAGAGTTGGTGTACTAAATACGATCTGTGGTCTAAAACCAGCGTATTTACTATAGCTTGCCAAGGCTTGTGGATGAACAAAATTATTAGTAAACGTCACAAATTTTTCCCCTTTAAGTTCAACAAATGAAATATGTTTCTTTTGGACTAAAGGATGCTTCCGACTAACTACTGCCTTGAAGGAATGAACTGACAATAAAAAGGTGTCTAGTTTTTTTTCTTGCAGTGGCCTAATCGATCCTAAAAGCGCAACATCGACTTTTCCCTGTCTTAATTTTTCCAGTAATTGATCAGACCCAGCCTCAATCGATTGTACATGTGTTAATAGTCCCTTATCCAACAACTCCTTAGCTACCAAAGGAAACCACATTGTTCCAATTATTGGTGGCAATCCAAAACGTATCACAGAAGAGTCTGCATTTTGAACCTCACTGTAAGCTAGCTCTAGACTTTGCAATATCTGTTGTGTACGTTGAAAAAGTAAGACGCCTGCACGGGTCACCAGTAAACGGTTATGCAGATAATCTCGTTTAACGAGTTGGGCTCCAAATTCATTTTCAAGCCGTTTAATTGCAACTGTAATCGTAGGTTGACTAACAGAAAACTTATTAGCCACCTCAGTATAGCTCTTTAACTCTACTAGGTCATGAAAATAAGCCAAGTCTCGCGTGTTCAATCTTATCCGCCCCTTAAATATCCTGCTACTCCATCATTAGGTGTATCTTACCACATCCCAATGAGTTTCATCCAGAATGTTCCTGCGCTCAACCAAATAACAAGGTAAATAATTCCTAAGACAGCATTCATTTTCCACCACTCGGTTTGTTTTACATAACCTGAGCCAAATAGAATCGGTGCTGGACCGGAAGAATAATGTGTTGTTGAGGCAAACAGATTTCCGAAGAAGCCTAACATCAAAGCCGCTAGCATCGTTGGAACACCTGCTGAGATTGCAACTGCTAGCAACGCGCTATACATTGCACTAATATGTGCCGTTGCACTTGCAAATAAATAATGACTGTAGAAGAAAGCAATCACAAGGATTACCAATACGATAAACCAGTTTAAACCATTAAGTGAATCAGCAATCGTTTTGCTTAACCAAGGGATAAATCCTAGTTCATTCAGTTCAGTTGCCATCATCACTAGCACTGAGAACCATGTTAATGTATTCCAAGCCCCTGTTTCATGCAAGACATCTTGCCATGATAAAACACCGGTAATCAGTAGTAGCGCTAACGCAATAAAGGCTGTTAAAGTAGCATCGACATGGATAAAACTACCAACAACCCACAGGATTAAGGCAACTAAAAAAACTAAGGTCATAATTTTTTCAGGAAGTGTTATTCTCCCCATCTTTGTCAGTTGTTTATCAGCCCACTCACGTGCATTAGGCGTTGCCTTAATTTGTGGTGGATACATCTTATAAATAATGAAAGGTACGACTAGCAGCGAAATTAGTCCTGGAACAAGCCCTGCAAGAAACCAGTCCATCCATTCAAGATCAACATGGTTGCTCTTGGCTAACGATTGGGCTAATGGATTGCCGGCCATCGCGGTTAAGAACATTGCTGAAGTAATGATATTACCTTGAAATTCTGCGAAAACTAAAAACGAGCCCATTTTACGCTCAGTTTTATTTTTAGGATCTGATCCAAAAGCTTGTGCCAATGATTTAATGATCGGGTACATGATCCCACCAGCACGAGCTGTATTACTTGGAGTTGCAGGTGCTAAAATCAGATCAACTCCGATTAAAGAATAGGCTAACCCCAAAGTTTTCTTCCCAAAAGCGCGAACAAAAATAAAAGCAATCCTTCGGCCAAGTCCTGTTTTAATAAACCCACGCGAAATAAAGAATGCCATTGCAATCAACCAGATACTGCCATTACCAAAACCAGTAATAGCTTTATCTATCGGAACCGTTTTGGTTAACGTTGTTAAAGTAAAAGCAATAATTGCAACTGCTCCAATCGGCAGTGGTTGTGTAATACATCCAATAATAGTTGCCACAAATAGAGCAAACATATGCCACGCCGCAACCGATAATGTCTCTGGACGCAACGGTGTCGCAAACCATAAAATTAAACCTGTTAGAAGGGGTATAAGAAATTTTTTATATTGGATCTTCTCTAAAGACTGCATCGTCCATACTCACTCTCCTTAATATGATGACTGTATCTTATCAATTAACGCCATTCGTGAGAACATATTCTGCTGCTTGCTCGCCAGACTGTCTTCCGAAAACAACCGTCTCCGAAATAGAATTACCGCCAATTCGGTTATTTCCATGCAACCCACCAGCAACTTCCCCAGCTGCAAATAGGCCTTGAATAATATCTCCATTCCCATCTATAACGCGGGTCTGAGTATCAATATGAATTCCCCCCATCGTATAATGAACTGCTGGTGCAATGTGAATTGCAAAGAACGGTTTTTCAACTAATTGACGGTCCATCCCTGTAGCCCGTCCAAATTGCTTATCCTGCTTACTTGCTACTGCAGTATTCCATTCATCTACAGTTTGTGCCAAAACAGCTGGTTCCATATTGACTTTTGCTGCTAACTCAGTAATGTTCTCCCCCGTAACAACTAAACCAATATGGTCATAAAATTCGATTGCTTTAACCCTGTTTCTAACGCTTTGGTCAAAAATTAGATAGGCGCCTTTTTCAGGTAATGCCACAATTGAATTAGAAACAACTTTCCGTGTCCCTAGTTCATTTACAAAACGTTTTCCCTGCGCGTTTACTAAAATTGCACCCTCACCCCGAACTGCTTCGCCGATCAAATACGTGTGCGGATTATCTTGTTGAACTGTTGGATGGACTTGGATAAGATTCATCTGAACTAATTCTGCCCCAGCTTCTTCCGCTAACTTCAGTCCATCGCCGGTTGCTCCAGGCTGATTAGTTGTTTTATAACCTGCCAAGTCTGGACGATATTTTTGAATAATATCTTTGGAAGCTCCAAATCCACCTGTAGCTAAAACCACTGCTTGACTGGCCAAACTCATTTTACTGCCATCTGGGAGCTGAAGCTCAACACCACTTATCTTTCCCGTATCATCTTTTTTCAAAGAAGTTACGGTTGTTTCAGTAAATAACGGAATGTTTTCCTGTTGGACGATTTTTAGCAAATTCTTAACTAGGAATGAACCGATCGGTGCCATTGTTGCAGGACGGTGTGTACGCATTTTACTCATCCCACCCGTAATTGTTAAATCATCAAGCTTAATACTATGGTCTGCCAACCAATCTACCGCCAGTGCCGCATGTGATGTAAAATAAGCTAATAGATCTTGATCATTAAGCTTTCCTCCACCCCGGTATGTTTCACGGTAAAAATCATCAAAACTATCAATGATCCCATGGTGTAGTTGAACATTTGTTTCAGCTGCATTCATACCTGACGAAGCTCGATTAGTATTACCACCAAGCGCCGTCATTTTTTCTAAAATAACAGGTTTTAACCCCAGTTCATGTGCCTGAATCGCACTCACTAAGCCAGTACTCCCTGAACCGATAATTATCGTATCATAATGACTTTGCATTTTTTCAATTGGTGTTGGTGCAAAAACAAATTTGGTAGTCATCTACTACTCCTCCTTGTGGACCTTCTACAGTTTAGTTACTCCTCAATATACCTTTTTTATAAAAATGCAGCTGCTTATTAGCTAGCTGCATCTGTATTCATAGACTACTTCTTCCTAACTGGCGCTCTTTTTTACCGGTCAACATTCGTCATTTTCAAAGGATCAACCCATTCATCAAATTGTTCTGCGGTAACCTTACCCGATTTAAGTGCTGCTTCACGTAAAGTACTGCCCGCTTCATCAGCTGCTTGCGCAATCTTAGCACTATCGTGATACCCAATATGCGGTGAGAGTGCCGTAACGGTCATCAATGAATTATCAACTAATTCTTCCATTCTCTTCTCATTAACCGTTAATCCATGAACTAGTTTATCTGCAAAGCTTTGCATGGTTCCGCGTAATAATTCTGCCGATTCAAGGAACGCATCTATTAAGACAGGCTTGTAAACATTCATTTCAAAATTCCCCTGCGAAGATGCCATCGTTACCACAACATCATTCCCCATGACACGTACTGCTGCCATCGTAATGGCTTCCGCTTGGGTTGGGTTGACCTTGCCTGGCATGATAGATGAGCCAGGTTCGTTAGCAGGGATGTTCAATTCATCATAAGCCGCACGAGGTCCGCTTGCTAAAAAGCGAATATCATTTGCAATCTTCATTAGGTCACTAGCCATTGTCTTAAGTGCCCCATGCACAACATTCAGTCCAGAATGAGCCGCTAATCCGTAAAATTTATTGCAATCAGCTGTAAATTGCTGTCCATAAACCTTGCCGACCCGTCCTGCGATATCTTCTGCAAAGCCTGGTGCCGCATTTAACCCAGTCCCTACAGCGGTCCCGCCCATTGCTAATTCAAGGAGTGTCTGATCTAATTTCTTCAAATAAGCAAGATCATGTTCCAACATACTTACCCAACCACTAACTTCTTGTCCAAAAGTCAGTGGCGTCGCATCTTGGAGATGTGTCCGTCCAATTTTAACCGTTTGCCAGTATTTTGCCTGTTTTACTTTTAACTCTTCAATCAGGTGTTGCGCTGCTTTTTCAAGATCGGCAATTGCTGCACTAGCGGTTATATTCATTGCTGTTGGGAAAATATCATTTGAACTTTGACCGTGATTAACATCATCATTAGGTAGAATTTCGATTTTGGCATTTAATTCGGCAGCCTTATTCGCAATAACTTCATTTGTGTTCATGTTAGTCTGTGTCCCGGAACCTGTTTGATAAACTTTTAAAGGAAAGTCTTTACGTAAGTCATCATCATTCAAAGCTAGTAGTTCATCAATTGCTTCTGCAATCAAGTCTGCTTTTTCTGAAGACAATTGTCCCAACTCTTTATTTGCTTGTGCTGCTGCTTTTTTTATCTGCAACAAAGCGCGGATAACTACTAACGGCATAAACTGTCCTGTTGGGAAATTATTACGACTTCGTTCTGTTTGTGGTCCCCAAAGAGCACTTGCGGGAATCTTTACGGGACCTAACGTATCTTCTTCTACACGGTATTCTGACATCTTACTTCCTCCTCTAATTGTGAAAAAAACAACATGGAATAACGAAATAAAGTACTTTATAAAAGATTGCAGACTTTGTTACCTAATTAACAATCTTATAATAGTAGTTCAAGTCCTCTATAGTCAAACGCCTCAGGGGATATTAATTTATTTAATATCTATGCCAAAAAGCCTTATTATTCAAATAATAAGAATAATAAAGCTTTTTAACAATCCTTAAGCAAGACCATAATATTATCTTTTTCTAAAAAATAAGCAGCTATTAATATTAGTTTGCATGATTCTGAATTCACAAGTATTATTGACTATTACTATTGGTCTGTTTACCGCTGTTTAAGTGTTTTAGCAATCTCACTAATATCTGCTGGAGTCGTCCGGCAGCATCCCCCAATTAGTCTCACACCTGCCTGCTGCAACTTAGGCACTATCTGGTTAAAAGTCACAGTTTGCACGTTAGTCTGCCATGTTTTTGTTTGTGGATTATATCGATCACCGTTATTAGGATAAACGATGAGTGGTTTAGCCGTTACCTGCTTGATCGTTTCAACCACTGCTGCAACTTTCTCTAACGCTAGGCAATTAACACCGATAGCCGTTACCTGCTGATAACTTTCAAGATATTTTACCGCCTGAACTAACGGCGTTCCATCACATAAATGCGTACTATCCTTTACACTAAACGAGACCCAAGCTGTATTTTTAGGAAACCGATCAACCAAAAGATGCACTAACGCTTTAACCTCATTAAAGTTAGGTTGTGTTTCAAATGCAAATAAATCAACCCCAGCTTGCGCTAGTAACTTTAACCGTGAATAATGAAACGTATAATATTCCTCTTCCGTTAATAAATAACTGCCTGTGTATTCACTCCCATCCGCTAGATAGGCCCCATAAGGTCCAACACTTCCTGCAACTAAAGGATAGGTTGCTCGTTTAGCACGTTCTTCAGGTGTTAACGATGAGTAAAAAGCTGTTCGGGCTGTTTGGGCACAACGGACAGCTTGGACGATTAATTTCTCGCTTTGGCTACGAGTTAAACCCATTTTTTCAAAGGCTGCGATATTTGCTTGATAAGTATCAGTAATCACAACATCAGCTCCTGCTTCAAAAAAGCTTTGATGAACTGCTGTTACTTTCTCCGGCTCTTTTAACAAAGCTGCGGCTGACCATAAGGAACTATTAGTATCAACGCCCCTTTTCTCTAATTCTGTAGCCATTGCGCCATCGATAACTATCGCGTCCATCTTCTTTAAATTTTCTGCAATCAAATCTGGCATACTTTATATACTCCTTTTAGCTTATCAAACTTAATAATCTATTTAATTTAATTATTTCGGGGCCATTTTTTCTTACCATAATAAACCAAGTAACACCCGATAATGAAGGGCAACATATAAAACAGGGCTGAGCGCTGAGTTGGGTCAAATATGATCAATATACATGAAAGAAAACTTAATATAAATGCTAACCAAGGCACAATAGGATACCATGGCGTTTTGAATTTTAGTTCTGCGGCTGTATGTCCCTGCTGAAGCCATTGCTTTCTAAAATTAATTTCTGAAAGAGCAATTACCATCCACACGATAACAACGGCTAAGCCAGAGATCGAAACAAGTACTAGGTAAACCGTCGAGGCAGCTACAACACTAGAGACCAATGCCAACACACCTCCTAGCATACTAACCACCAATGCTATTAGCGGTACCCCATGTCTATTCGTTTTAGCATAACAAGGTGCTATCATTTTCTCATGTGCAAGTGACCATAACATTCTAGTCGAAGCGTATAATCCTGAATTAGCTGCCGATAAAATAGCGGTTAGGACAACAAAGTTCATTACGTCACCCGCAAATGGTAAACCAATACTCTTAAAAACTAATACAAACGGACTTTGATCAACACCTGCTTTTTGCCATGGAATTAAAGCTGCCATAACGATAATACTACCGATGAAAAAAATAACGAGGCGCAATAAGGTCGTTTTAATCGCCTTAGGAATATTTTTTTCTGGATCCTTTGTTTCACCAGCAGTTACACCTATCAACTCTGTCCCTGAAAAGGCAAAATTAACTGTCAGCATGGTTGTAAAAACACCTTTGAATCCATTAGGAAATAAACCTTCTGCATATAGATTACTAAAAAAGGGAGCATGCGTATAACCTCTTATTGGAAGCAAGCCCGTGAGAGCTAATATGCCGATAATGATAAACATAATAATGGCAACGACCTTAATACTTGAGAACCAAAACTCTGTTTCTGCAAAAAAACGAACAGATAATGCATTAGAAATAAAAATAACTAGCATAAATAATAAACTCCAGAGCCATGTAGGAGAACCAGGGAACCACGTTTGCATTATCAACCCAGCAGCTGTAAATTCAGACCCCAACGCAACAGTCCAAGTTAACCAGTACAAAATAGCCACTGTAAAACCGGTTCCTGGCCCAATAAATTTGTCAGCATATACGTGAAAAGAACCAGTTTGTGGCATCGCAACAGCTAGTTCTCCCAAACACAACATTACCAAATAGACTACAACTGCTCCAATAGCATAAGCCAATATCGCTCCCACAGGTCCAGCCTCATGAATCGTGTACCCTGAACTTAAAAATAAGCCGGTCCCAATTACACCACCTAACGAGATCATCAGCAAGTGTCTTGCTTCCATCCCTCTTTTTAAGTTCTGCCCGTCTTTGTTAGACTCATTTTCCATTTTTAACCTCCATAAACACCACGACTCACTTATAAAAAAACTTATCCCTATAGATTAAGTATAGGGATGAGTCTTCATTATAATGCCGCTAATCTTTTAAAAATATATCTTCTTCCGTTGGTTTTTTGTCCTTCAATGATCACTAACTTAGCATATCCTTTATGGTAAGCCGCTCCCTACACCTTGTCAATCAGTGCTTAGTCCGAACTATAATTAACGAGTTTTTGATAGTCCTCTCTTATAACTAGTATTATTTCGCCAGTTAGTTAACAACTAATTGTCATCTATTGCTTTTTTTTAATTTTAATGCTACATTTTAATTGTGATATGAACATATGCTCATATATAAAATTTACATACATTAGGGGGTTTTATTATGGAAGAACACAAGTTACAAACAGGCAGCCGTTTCTTATTAGTCACTTTACTCAATCTCATTATTACTTTATTTGAATTGATAGGTGGTCTCTTATCAGGAAGCCTTTCACTAATATCAGATGCCTTCCATAATTTTGGTGATGCCTTTTCACTTATCTTAAGTTATGCTGCTAATCGTATTAGTAGACGAGCTCCAACTGTCAAAAATACATATGGTTTTCGGCGTGCTGAAATTCTCGCGGCTCTTTTAAATTCACTCTTATTAGTTTTTATTTCCCTTTTCCTACTAACTGAGGTCTTCAAACGCTTTATGCAGCCAGCGACCATTCATGGCAAGCTAATGTTTATTGTCGCAGTCATCAGTTTGGTAGCTAACTTAGCTGCAACGATTCTACTGAATAAGGATTCTAAACATAACTTAAATATCAAAGCAGCTTACCTGCACTTGTTAGGTGATGCACTCGCTTCAATCGGTGTTATTATTAGTGCTATCCTAATTACTATTTTCAAAGTATACTGGATAGACCCTCTGATGACCTTATTAGTTTCACTTTATATTATTTATGAAGCCTGGCCGATTATTCGTCAAACTTTTAGTATTTTAATGGAAGAATCTCCACAATTGAATTTTGAAGATATTCAAAAAGATTTATTAACCATTCCTGAAATAATGGGTGTCCATCATCTCCATGCCTGGCTGATCGACGAACACGAACTAGTCTTATCTGTCCACGTTAATATGGCCGATCTTCCCTTAAGTCAAACCGAATGTGTCTACTTGAAAATTGAAAATATCCTTCAAAAAAAATATGGCGTGGCGCACGTTACCATTCAGGCCGAATGCAACCGTGGCCGCAACACTAAACTTTTAATAGAAAAAGAAAATTTTCAAAATAATTAGGTTTTTTCTCAAATTCTAAATAATAGCTGACCTCTTTTAGCTCAACTTAAAATAGGGGACTAAATCGAAATTTATTTTTCGACTTAGTCCCCTATTTATTTCCAAATGGATGTATTCTAACGGTCAGAAGTCCCCGGCTGATTCTTTTAGGTGGACCCCTACTTTCGCGCTATTCTGCGTGCTCGCGCAAAAAGGCTAACGCACTCTGATAATCAGGCTCGTTCGTTTGTTCTACTATTAATTCACGGTAAACGATCGTACCTGCTTCATCCAAGATCCAGATACTGCGTGCATCTATTTTATTTGCAGCAATATATATTCCTAATTCTTTCCCCAACTGTCCCGTAGCGTCAGAAAGTAAAACCATTTTAGTTACACCTTCAGCTGCACACCATTGCTGTTGTTCAGCAACCGTATTAGTTGAGACCGTATAAAAATTAATATTAGTAAACTTATCGACCTCTTGATTAAACCTTTTAGTCGATAGGCTACAAACACGTGTATTAATATCTGGAACAACACTGATTAAACTAAATTTTCCCTGTGCGGCTGTAATATCTATACTCTCGTTTGCCGCATTCTTCAGCGTGCTATGAGGAAACACCTCACCTAATTTGAAAGGTGTCCCATTCGTTTGACCAGCCTCACCATGAAATGCAATTTCCAACTCTACCATTCCTCTCAATATCTAATTTTCAAGTACTATGAGCAGTTGAATTGTACTATAAACAAATCTGAAAATAAAAAAATTTGCTTTGTTTAACTACTTAATATTTGACTTTATAGTTAAGCCGCTAAGCTTCTAACACGCTATTCCTGTTAAAATCATTTTATATAACACTTTAATTGCCTCTTTAAAGTTAAGCCCCTTGGTCGCAAGATAATTATCTTGGAGAAACTTTCGTGTCGTTTGCTGAATCATTACCAATAGAACTTCCTTTTCTGCTGTAGTTAAAATGCGCACATGGGGATCGATGATGAAGAGATCATATAATCTCTTCCCTAACTCATTAAGATATGCATTCAGTTTTATCCACTGCTGGGGATACCTTTTTTCTAAAACCCTTGCATGTTTAGTCACCTTTTCAACCTGCAGCACCCCAGTAAAATCCCCTAGATATTTCTGTAATAATTCTCCCGAATGAAAATACGTTTTTCCTATTAGTTGCTGCGAATCAAAATAAAGATCCTTAAAGATATAATCAATCACTTTTTCAATAATCATTTCTTTGCTAGCGAACATCTTATAAAGTGTTCTTTTGCTTATTTTTAATTTTACGGCTAATTCTGCTGTTGTAAACATGGGACCCTTTTCTTCTAATAAGTAAAGGATAGTTAAGTATATTTCGTCATCAACTCTCATTTTATCCCCCTTTTTAAGCGTATATACTACGTACCCCTTTCAAAGAATACCATATTTTACATATTTTAGTAGCTTTAAAAATAGATACTTTTTTCTTTTAAACTTATTAGTACTATTTATAAAAAATCTTTTAGAAAACGATCTTCCTATGCTGTATAATTTCTTCTGAAACCAAATTTAATTACCAAATAAAATACTCACGATAGGAGTTGGCTTACATGGTATCAGAACAAGGAATCATTCAAACCGATATTACTAATTTCAGAGACATTGGTGGTTATCAAACAGCTGATGGTCATCTAAAAAGTGGCATTTTTTTCCGTAGTGGTGAGCTTTATAACTTAAAGCCGCAAAATATTACTTTTCTCAACGATACACTTCACTTGAAGAAAATATATGATTTTCGTCGCCCAGAAGAAATTAATAGCCGACCAGACACTAGTATAGATAAAATCTTATACGAGAACATTAATCTATTATCATCAC
Organism: Liquorilactobacillus capillatus DSM 19910; assembly: GCF_001434915.1. GTDB lineage: Bacteria > Bacillota > Bacilli > Lactobacillales > Lactobacillaceae > Liquorilactobacillus > Liquorilactobacillus capillatus. The sequence continues at coordinate 1,181 of NZ_AZEF01000041.1, read as the reverse complement.
CACGCAAGGCGAATCCTAGTCTAAAAAATATGGTTATCGCCACCAATATCGAAGAGCATATGCTTTCTGTTTACTCAGAGCTTGTCCTTAGTCCCGCATCACAAAAAGGATATCATCAGTTTTTGGTTGAGATCCTCAACAATACTGATCCAATCGTCTTCCACTGCTTCGCAGGCAAAGACCGTACGGGTTTTGCTGCCGCCTTACTTTTAAAAATAGCTGGTGCCTCCGATGCTGATATTTTTGAAGACTACCTTCTGACAAACCAAGCTCGCAAAAAAGAAAATGCACAAATTCTTGCACGTTTCCAACAAAAATTACCACCTGAAAAACTCACAGCTTTAGATATCTCTCTTAATGTTAAAGCAGCGTATCTCGCTCATGCCTTTACTTTAATCAAGCAACGTTATGGATCATTTGACACTTACTTAGAAAAAGGTCTGCAACTACCCAGCAGCTACATTTCACAATTTCGCAATCTGTATATTAAATAGCTACTTTCAATTAACACTTTTGTTCCAACTACCGTTATTAGATATGTAAGCTATCGCGATACTTACAAATAACTAGTCAAGTTGAAAGGAGCATTCTGATGAGTAAAACATGGATCAAAACTAACTTAAGTACTGTATCAACTTCAACCGATGGTGATAAACGTAAACGCAGTTTTAACAATATTAAAGCAGCTGTGACAGATCAAGAAATCGTTGAATTCGGTAAAGTATTAGCTCTCTTAACTGGAACCTCAACGGATGAACTTAAACTTACGACCATTGATGACGTTAGTGTCTAACTTCAACCATTAAGGAGGTTTCACTATGAAACAACTAGACTTAGTATTTGCTGGTCAGACTGGCCAAATCAAGCATCATTTACGCTTAAACTATATCAATAACAGCCTTGACAAAGAAACGGTCCTGAAAGCTATGCAAGATATCACGGAGTTAGGGATTTTTATTGATAAAAAGGGTGAAAAACTTTATGATCGCCCTCTCTCTGCACAATATGTTGATAAACAAGAAACACCGATCATAACTGCGTAAACTAAATTTACTGTTTTTTAAATATCTACTTTATTATAAATAGGGCAGCAAAAATCTTGTGATTTTTGCTGCCCTATTTATAATGGCTCTTCGTCAACTGTTGTTGGTGAATCCACTTATAAAAGTTCTAATTACTTT
>NZ_AZEF01000040.1 GCF_001434915.1 Liquorilactobacillus capillatus DSM 19910 | reverse complement strand
ACGCCGATAGTAGTTGGGGGATCGCCCCCTGCGAGGGTAGGACGTTGCCGTGCAAATAGAGATCAGACTTGTACTCAGAATTATAATCAAGATATTCTTGTTTACATTTTTCTGGGTACTTGTTTTATTTATAATGAAGGTGATAACCTTCATTTCTGACCCGTTGGTCAAGTGGTTAAGACACCGCCCTTTCACGGCGGTAACATGGGTTCAAATCCCGTACGGGTCATCCTGAAAAGGCCGGCTTAGCTCAGTTGGTAGAGCATCGGTATCGTAAACCGAGGGTCACAGGTTCAAATCCTGCAGCCGGCATATTAATACCTAGTGTTGATAGGGTTTGACGGTTGCCATTGCA
>NZ_AZEF01000039.1 GCF_001434915.1 Liquorilactobacillus capillatus DSM 19910 | reverse complement strand
GATTTTGTTATTGTGTCGCCAAGTGAAATAAATGGTAAGCAGTATAAGCCAGTTGACCAGCGGACTTTTGAAGATGTAAAGCCAGCACCTGATTGGTTGGTTGAGATGATGAAACCAAAGGAGCAAAAACGAGAATTTGTAAAAGGTGTTAAGTCCAAAAATTATGCAGGTAAGATAATTGATGCTTTATGTACCGAAGTAAGTGAAGGCAATAGAAATGAATACCTTACTAAGGTATGTGGAATGTTATTTTCAACAGGTGCTGAACCCAAAAATGTTTATACAGTACTTATGAACATGAATGATGAGAATGTTGGTTTGCCTGAAAAGGAGGTTAATACAATATTTCGCAGCATTCTAAAAAGAGAAAGAGGGGGATTAATTGCTTAAAGAACATACAATGCCGGAAGACTTAAAAAAAGAAATAGTTGAGTATACGGTAACAAGAGAACAAATTGTTGAGAAGAAAAAGAACTTCAAAAACTACAATGAGATGTTTAGGGTTCTTGAAGCGGATGCACAAAGAGTAAAAAAATCATTATTAACTGAGGAAGAGCAAAAAAATCTGGGTAATGAAGATGGAAATATACCAGTCGGCAAACTACCAAAGTTGCCTAAGCTGGCAGTAGCAAATATTTTTAGACGTCATATAGATTACTGTACTTTTAGTTCAGACGAAATGAGCAGAATAGCAATCTATATACCAATGGAGGGAATATATACTCAAAATTACGGTTTAGTAAAGAAAATAATTTCTTATATTGAACCAGCGTTAACGGAAAATCAAGCGGAAACTGTTATATACTTTCTAAAAAATAGAGCAACAATTAGAGAACCTATTCACTCTGGTAACTTAATTTCAGTATCTAACGGTATATACAATATTAAGAAAAAAGCTCTTGATAGCTTTAGTCCTGAATATGTATTTACTGCTAAGATAGCAACAAAGTATGTTGAAAATCCAACGCCACCAAATATTAATGGTTGGACTTTTGATGGCTGGTTGAGAAGTATTGCTTGTAATGATGAACAACTTGTAAATATTATGTGGCAAGCCATTAATGAATGCTGTAATGGTAATCATACAAGAAGAAAAGCAATTTTTCTTGTTGGCAATATCAAAGGAAATAATGGTAAAGGAACGTTTCAAGATTTGATAGAGAACCTTGTAGGGCGAGAAAATACAGCAAATTTGAAAGTGAATGAATTTGATCAGCGTTTTAGATTAGCTACACTTGAAAATAAAACTGTATGTATTGGTGATGATGCGCCTGCAAATATTTATATTAAAGATAGTTCTAATTTCAACAGTATAGTAACGGGTGATCCAGTAACGATTGAGAGAAAAGGTAAAGATGCTTACTCAACAAGGTTAATGTGTACAGTCATTCAGTCATGCAATGGAATGCCAACATTTCATAATAAAGGCGGTACAATGCGAAGATTATTGATTATTCCATTTAATGCCAATTTTAATGATAAGACAGACAAAGAAGAAATTAAGTTTGATTATCTTAGAAGAAAAGAAGTGTTGGAATATGTTTTGTATAGAGCATTACAATTAGACTTTAAGAAGTTTGATATTCCAGAAGCAGCACAAACTGCATTACATGAATTTGAGTTAGACAATGATCCATTAGTTTCATTCAAAGAAACATTTTTTGATGAGAATAATATTGAGAAAATACCAGCGTATCATTTGTACGATTTCTACAAAAAATATTGTTTGAATAATGGATACAAGCCATTAAGCAATATAAGATTTGTAAGACAGTTTTTACAAATTGCACAAGATTATGAAAAGAAAGTGGCTAAGTATTCAATGGAAGATATTGAAAATTTGAAGTCACTTTCTGAAGATAATCAGTTGGTAAATTATGAACGTATTCCAATTAATAAAAAATCATATAATTCATTTATAAAAAAAGTATAAAAAACACCGAGTAAACCTATAACCTATAACCGAGTTCTTGAAAAAGCCTATGCATCAACGTTTTTTGCCTCTTTTTAATTAACGCAAAGTATAACCAGACCTATAACCAAACCTATAACCAAAGGTATGGTCAAGAGAAGTTATAGTTTTAAAGTATAACCAGTTATAGAAATATTAGAAAGTATAACCGGTATAAACACCAGTATATCAACGTTTATAGCACAAAAGTTATAAGTTATAGGTTGGAACGCCACTTTTAGTATTTTTTTTCTTACAAGTATGGTTGATTAAAAATAAAAAGGAGATATATATAAATGATATTTACGAAAACAAAAATGAGCACTAATTCCGCAGAATGCCTAACAGAAATGAGGCAAAGTGATGAATTGCTTTATCAAAAGCTAGAAATACTAGGAAATAAGAAGTTAAGTATTATTCATATTGATCAGAGTGATCAGGTAGTTTCAGGTGAAAAAATATATTACTTAACGTTTGTTTATTTAATGGAGGATAAATGATGCTGAACTATGATATATCGAGATTAAAACAAAGAGTTGAGTTTGGATCGATTAAGTC
>NZ_AZEF01000038.1:848-2699 GCF_001434915.1 Liquorilactobacillus capillatus DSM 19910 | reverse complement strand
TGGATATATTCAAAGACTGCATCATAATCAATAATTCCACTCTCTAAACGTGTAATAGTACACTCTCCAGCTCTCTGCATACTGCGATAATCAATACCATCACGCTTTATCTTTGAATCTAAGCCGTATTTAGTACCAACCCATGAATGACTATCACAATAAAAATGACCGTCACCAGTCGGAATTACCCAGCTAACTGCGGTCAAATCATTACTTTTTGACAAATCAACACCAATATAAATATCACGATTGTTCAGACTAATGCTTTCAGTCTTACCAGCACTCCAATCATCTGCACTTATATAACTATCCTCGCTGGCTTGTAGCCACATATTGAAATTCTTAACTAGAATCGGGATCATATTATTTTGTTTAATCGCTAAATCCACATCAGCTTTTATTTTTTCAGTCATTTTCTTTTTAACTTTTGGTTCACTAAACAACGGATTAGCCTTCACCCAATTATTTTGGTCGTATACTTCTTCTCTATCGTCTAGTTCCCAAATAGCTATGAAGTACCTGTCTGCTTCTGCTTTGCCATTTAAAATATCATTAAGCATTTCATATTCTGCGTGCATTGGAACATTCAAATTAAGCCCTGACGTTGAAATAACTGCAAGTAAGGAATTATCTTCTTGTGCTTGCCCTGACTTTAAAACGTTATATACTTTTCGATCCTTGGCCTCATGCCATTCATCAAGAACAATAGTAGTTCCTGCAAAACCATCAAGCGTACTAGTATCACTGGCCAACGCAATCGCCTTACTGCCACTTTCCAAATCTTCAATCTCTTGTTTTTGTACCTTTATTCTTTGGCGCATATACTTGGACTTCTTACGAACTTGGTTTAAACCACTGGAAAGCATATTGTAACCCAGCTTAGCCTGTTTTAAGCCGTTAGAAACAAATAGGACTTGTCTATTCATTGCTGGGCTTTTTTCTCTTAGTAAACCATTAGCAGCGATACCGCTAGCTAAATAAGTTTTACCATTTTTCCTAGCCATTGAAATAAAAGCACGATCATATCGTCTGAATCCCGTATCTTTTTCTTTCCAGCCGTATAATTCTGATATTATCCATTCTTGAAATGGTTGCATATCTAACCTGCTACCGTCCGTTTTTGGTAGGCTCTCGATAAATCTAACAGCTTTTACAGCTTCTTCTTCATCATAGTAGTAATTAAATTCATCTGTCTTAGAACGCCCTAAATCACGCTTAAAACGTTCGCAAGCTAGTCTAATCTTCTTACCAACTAGAATCTTACCAGCAAGCACATCATCAACATATTTAATCATGATAGCATCGCTTCATATTCATCTTTTGGTTTATCAGACTTAGCTTTGTGCAATTCCATTCTTGCCCGACTAGATATAGTCATTCCTAAATCATTGGCGATGGCTTTCATATCTTTAATAGCTGTACTCATAATTTCAATGTATGGATTTTTCTTCTTTGACCCATTACTTTTATTGGTTATTACTAAACCATGCTTTGTAATGTCTGTATTGCATGTCTGAACAACTGAATATAGTTTGCAGTAAGTAGCTAATAAACTTCTATCAAGCTCTGATACGGGCGTATTTTGCTTTAAATAGGGCACTATCCTATTCCATTCCGTTAAGGCTCTGCCACTCAACCAATCAGGCGCATTGTTATCAAGTTCAGGATACTCAAATAAAGATTTTTCCATATCCTTACGTTGCTCAATTTCTTCATTGGTTAGATGCTTACTCATATCTGCAAGTTGTTTTACCTTTCTACCCATGCAATCAGCTCCTTTCGTTCTAAATTTATCTACAAGAAAAGCCGTTACCATTCCTAGCAACGACTACTCCACATATATCTGAAATT
>NZ_AZEF01000038.1:0-760 GCF_001434915.1 Liquorilactobacillus capillatus DSM 19910 | reverse complement strand
AGTCATTGACACATAGCCCCCTTATTGTTGATATACCAACGTTTCTAAGGCTTTTGCTCTCGTTTTTTTCGTTCATTTCGTGTTTTTGCATTGTGATGAACGTTACACAATGCTTGTAAATTGCTTTCATCTAATCTTCTTGACCAATTGTCTTTCACTTCCTGCACATGATCAACAACATCTGCTTTCCTAATTACTCCATCTTCATAGCATTTAACACAAACTGGATTATTTTCAAGAAATCGTCTGCTTAATCTTCGCCACGCTGCGGAATGGTAGAACTGTTGCATCTTAGATTCATTGCTATCATATGTTCTTGTATAATACACTTGCTTATTATAAGTTTGCTTATGCTTACTACAATACCTTTCGTTGAATGGTACTAATTCTCTACAACCTGCATGATTACATTGTTTAACTGGCTTCATTTAAAACCACTAACTTTATGAAGTGTTATCACATCAAAACCATTGACATCACTATCGCTATCAATAGTAACAATCTGATATTCCTTATCATTTATTCTAGCTATATATTGTTCATCAACACTGTCATTATGCCTTATCACTATAACTCTACTTGTTGTCCTTTGTATCCCTAGTAAACTTATTGATTGATTCGTTGACAGTGTATAATCACCACACCATAACTTGAACTGTGGTACAAACTCTTGCTTATAGTCGCCTGTATTATCGTCCTCAACAGACTTAATCGATCCAAACTCAACTCTTTGTTTTAATCTCGATATATCATAGTTCAG
>NZ_AZEF01000037.1 GCF_001434915.1 Liquorilactobacillus capillatus DSM 19910 | reverse complement strand
CCAGTATTAAGTGGTATGCCTGGTCATTCATATGGTAATGGGACCGAAAGAAGTATGGTTAATCACGTTGATCTAGCTTATCAGATTAAACAAGTTGAGGACGCGTTGAAAGCTGTTAAGAATCCACACTATAGTTTTATCCTTAATGAGTATGTTATAAATAAGCGGTATTCAGTGAGTGATTGTTGCAAGTTATGGCAATGTTCAAAAAGTAAGTTTAATTATATGAAGAATGAAGCATTAGCAAGGTTCGAAAATAAATATTATTTTGCAAATGTTTAGTTCAAAACTGTAATTTTGTGGTAGTCTTTAAGTAGATAAACTAATAATTACTAAGGAGGTGCTAGTAGTGAACGGAAAATTAAGTATTTTTGACATTGCTAATTGGTTTCTGCGACAGGAACAAATGAGCGATAAAAAATTACAGAAGCTTTGCTACTATTCTTATGCTTGGGGAGTAGCGTTGTTAAATAGACCTTTATTTGATGATACTCGTTTTGAAGCTTGGGCCCATGGTCCTGTTTCACCTGAACTATATCAGGAGTGCAAAAGATACGGTTGGTCGCCTATTCCTCAAAATAAGTTTTCCGAAGCACATGCAATTAAAGATAAAGATATAAGTGAACTTTTAAAATCTATATGGTTAACATATGGAGATAAAGATGCGAATGAACTAGAGGCTTTAACACACCGAGAGAGCCCTTGGAAAATTGCTAGAAATGGTATTTTGGACGGCGAACGTAGCAACAATGTTTTGAATGATGGTGTTATGCGTGACTTTTACTTAGGGATCTATAACGGTGACTAAAAAACGCAGAGGTAGCAAGAAAAGCAAAAAGTTAACCGATAAGAATAAAGCTGATAATACAAGGGGTTCTGGATTACTTACATCTAAGGAAAATAGAACTGTTCTTTTTAAATTTGCTATTTCTGAAAAACTAGATAGTGGCTTTATGTTTAAAGATATGAAATACAGTGAATATAAAGACTTCTGTAATTTTGTTTCTATAACAGTCAATAAGGGATTATCAATAACAGAAGTAAATAAGCTTTTACTAAGAACTGAAGGGCCGCATGGACCTAAAAATGAAGAGATCTTCAATGATTGCAAAAGAAAAATGTTTCATTTGGGAAAAGATAGAACAAAATTTAGGATACATGGTTATTACAATAGTGATGATTATTTCGTCATTTGTAGGATAGACCCGAAACATGTTTACAAATATTAACCAACTCAAATATGAGCTGGTTATTTTTTTGCACTAAAAAACTGCTACTCGATTGAGTAACAGCCACT
>NZ_AZEF01000036.1 GCF_001434915.1 Liquorilactobacillus capillatus DSM 19910 | reverse complement strand
CTTTGAAAACTGAACAAAGTTTCGACAAATCAAATGTGTAGGGTCTCCTACTTATAGTAGGAGCAAACATTTGCGAAGTCAATTCGCTAGTATTAAATTAATGAGTCACAAACTTTTTAAAATGAGAGTTTGATCCTGGCTCAGGACGAACGCTGGCGGCGTGCCTAATACATGCAAGTCGTACGCAAATCTTTCACCGAATGCTTGCATTCATCGAAAGATTTGAGTGGCGAACGGGTGAGTAACACGTGGGTAACCTGCCCAGAAGAAGGGGATAACACTTGGAAACAGGTGCTAATACCGTATAACAACAAAAACCGCCTGGTTTTTGTTTAAAAGATGGTTCTGCTATCACTTCTGGATGGACCCGCGGCGTATTAGCTAGTTGGTGAGGTAATGGCTCACCAAGGCAATGATACGTAGCCGAACTGAGAGGTTGATCGGCCACATTGGGACTGAGACACGGCCCAAACTCCTACGGGAGGCAGCAGTAGGGAATCTTCCACAATGGACGAAAGTCTGATGGAGCAACGCCGCGTGAGTGAAGAAGGTTTTCGGATCGTAAAACTCTGTTGTTAGAGAAGAACGTGTGTGAGAGTAACTGTTCATGCAGTGACGGTATCTAACCAGAAAGCCACGGCTAACTACGTGCCAGCAGCCGCGGTAATACGTAGGTGGCAAGCGTTGTCCGGATTTATTGGGCGTAAAGGGAACGCAGGCGGTTTTTTAAGTCTGATGTGAAAGCCTTCGGCTTAACCGAAGTCGTGCATTGGAAACTGGAAGACTTGAGTGCAGAAGAGGAGAGTGGAACTCCATGTGTAGCGGTGAAATGCGTAGATATATGGAAGAACACCAGTGGCGAAAGCGGCTCTCTGGTCTGTAACTGACGCTGAGGTTCGAAAGCATGGGTAGCAAACAGGATTAGATACCCTGGTAGTCCATGCCGTAAACGATGAATGCTAAGTGTTGGAGGGTTTCCGCCCTTCAGTGCTGCAGTTAACGCATTAAGCATTCCGCCTGGGGAGTACGATCGCAAGATTGAAACTCAAAGGAATTGACGGGGGCCCGCACAAGCGGTGGAGCATGTGGTTTAATTCGAAGCAACGCGAAGAACCTTACCAGGTCTTGACATCTTCTGCCAATCTAAGAGATTAGATGTTCCCTTCGGGGACAGAATGACAGGTGGTGCATGGTTGTCGTCAGCTCGTGTCGTGAGATGTTGGGTTAAGTCCCGCAACGAGCGCAACCCTTATTACTAGTTGCCAGCATTAAGTTGGGCACTCTAGTGAGACTGCCGGTGACAAACCGGAGGAAGGTGGGGATGACGTCAAATCATCATGCCCCTTATGACCTGGGCTACACACGTGCTACAATGGACAGTACAACGAGTCGCAAGACCGCGAGGTCAAGCTAATCTCTTAAAACTGTTCTCAGTTCGGATTGTAGGCTGCAACTCGCCTACATGAAGTCGGAATCGCTAGTAATCGCGGATCAGCATGCCGCGGTGAATACGTTCCCGGGCCTTGTACACACCGCCCGTCACACCATGAGAGTTTGTAACACCCAAAGCCGGTGAGGTAACCTTTTGGAGCCAGCCGTCTAAGGTGGGACAGATGATTGGGGTGAAGTCGTAACAAGGTAGCCGTAGGAGAACCTGCGGCTGGATCACCTCCTTTCTAAGGATAATTACGGAAACCTACACGATT
>NZ_AZEF01000035.1 GCF_001434915.1 Liquorilactobacillus capillatus DSM 19910 | reverse complement strand
AAAGTAATTAGAACTTTTATAAGTGGATTCACCAACAACAGTTGACGAAGAGCCATAATAGTTTATATTAAGTCTTTCCCTAAAATAAAAAGCCCCGCAATAGCAGGACTTTTAACTAATACTTATTTACGACGTTTTTCAGGGATACGTGCTGCTTTACCATGTAATGCACGTAAGTAGTACAATTTAGCACGGCGAACACGCCCTTGATGAATGATTTCAATCTTCTCAACACGCGGTGTATGAACTGGGAATGTCCGTTCAACACCAACACCGTTACTGATCTTACGAACAGTATATGTCTCGCTAATACCCTGTCCACGGCGCTTAATAACAACACCTTCAAAAAGCTGCACACGTTCACGTGTTCCTTCAACGATACGCGCATGGACACGAACTGTATCTCCTGCACGGAAATCAGGGATATCACTGCGCAACTGTGACTCTGTAATTTTCTTGATCAATGAATTCATATTTTTTCTTCCTTTCACCAATATTCATGTTCGTTGACAGCGGAATATCGTTTATCTGGCATAAGCCGACATTAATTTTACCATGATTTAAACACTAATTCAAGCTTGATTGTCAGACTTTATAGACTGCAACCATTTTTTCTGCTGATCATCTAAATCAGCTGTCACTAACAAATCTGGGCGCCGTTCAAACGTCCTTCTCAAAGATTCCTTTTGCCGCCATTCCCTAATTTTTTGATGATTACCGCTCAAGAGGATATCAGGTACTTGTAGTCCCTTATATTCTGCCGGTCGTGTATACTGCGGATACTCCAGTAAACCGTCTGAAAATGAATCTCCTGGTGCCGATTCATTATTTCCAAGCACACCTGGAAGCAATCTAACAGTTGCATCAATCATAACCATTGAGGCGAGCTCACCACCTGTTAAGATAAAGTCTCCCAAAGAAATCTCATCTGTTACCCTTGTTCTAATTCGTTCATCATAACCTTCATAATGACCACAAATAAATGTAAGATGATCACTGGCAGCTAACTCTGCCGCAACACTCTGATCAAATTTACGTCCAGCTGGGTCCAGTAAGATCACTTTCCCCAAACCGTTATTTTTGGTCTCTATCATATCTAAGGCATCAAATATTGGTTGGACCTGCAAGAGCATTCCCGCACCACCACCATATGGATAATCATCAACATGATGTTGGCGATCTTTCGTGTAGTCACGATAATTAGTAACTTCGATATCTAGGATCTTCTTTTCAAGTGCCTTACCGATAATTGATTGTGTAAGTGGCCCTGCAAACATTTCTGGGAAGAGACTCAAAATATCAATTTTCATCAACTATCCAACCCATCTAACAACTCAACGCTTACTATCCCTTTGTCAATATCCACTTGCTTGACAACGTCTTTAATAGCTGGCAACAAAAGATCTTTCTGTCCTTGCCGTGCAACGACCCAAACGTCATTTGCTCCCAAACTTAAAATTTCTTTTATTGTACCTAGTATCACTTCGTTTTCATCTAATACTCGTAATCCAACTATTTGGTGATAATAATACGCTCCCTGTGCAAGCGGCTTTTGATCTTGCTCAGAAACCATTAATTTACTACCTTTATATTTTTCAACCATATTAATATCTTCTAAACCTTCGAATAATACTAATTGAAATTGTTTGAGCCTGCGAACACTCTTTATTGTCAAAGGGATTACTGCTTGTTTTTCAGCTTGAGGAATATACAATACTTTTCCTACTCTAAACCGTTCATCTACAAAATCCGTTGTCACGGCGACTTTCACTTCGCCTTTAATACCATGCGTATTTACAATCTGTCCCACTTCATAGTACTTCATTTTTTCTCCTTTCTACATAAAAGAAAACCCCTAAACAAAACATTGCTGCTTCATCAGGAGGTTTTCATTAATCATCTATAATATTCAGACGAACTCGATGCGAGTCATCTTTGCATACACTGTATACAATCGTTCGTATTGCTTGTGCTATTCGACCATGTTTTCCAATTACCCGCCCAATATCATCAGGGGCAACTTTTAAATTAAAGTCTATAAAATGACCTTCCTCAACAAGCTGTAAATCAATCTTGTCAGGTTGGACGACTAGTTGTTCGACAATCGTTATGATTAATTGTTTCACATCTACTTCTGCCATCTTACTTAGCCTTAATTCTTGGAAAATTTAGCTTCATGAAACTTCTTCATGATTCCTTCTTTAGCAAGAATGTTACGAACAGTATCTGAAGGTTGAGCACCATTATTCAACCAGTTTAAAATACTTTCTTCTTCAAGTGTTACTTTTTCAGGTTCTGTTAATGGGTTGTATGTTCCAACGTTTTCGATAAAACGACCATCACGTGGTGACCGTGAATCTGCAACAACGATTCGGTAGAATGGACGTCTCTTAGAACCCATACGTTTCAAACGAATTTTAACTGACATTAATTAAATACACCTCCTAAAATCTTCTTAACGATAAATAATATACCAGTAATTCAAGCTGGTGTAAAGCATTATTTCTTGACAGATACAAAAAATATTTTTTTAACTACCCTTAGTACTATTTATTTGCGCTTTCGTTTACTGCGCAATCTTTTTAATTTTCTTTTTTTATTTTTCCGGACCATCGAATTCATCGACATTTTAGCCAGCTTACCAGAAATACCCTTGCCAAACATTCCTTCCATTCCAGCGAAGTTTCCCTTTGAAACCTTGCTCATCATTTTCTTCATTTGATTAAATTGCTTAATCATACGGTTGACTTCTTGGATAGGACGTCCTGCGCCGGCCGCAATTCTTCTGCGCCGACTCGGATTCAACACATCCGGGTCTTCACGCTCTTGATTAGTCATTGAGTACACAACCGCTTTAGTATGTTCAATATCCTTAGGATCAACTTTAACATTCTTCAAAGCTGGATTATTAGCCATCCCTGGGATCATCTTGATAACATCTTCCATCGGTCCCATTTTTTGAAGCTGTTCCATCTGATCAATAAAATCATTAAAATCAAAACTATTTTCACGCATTTTAGTTTGGACTTCTAGTGCCTTTTTCTCATCGAAGTCTTGCTGCGCTTTTTCAATTAACGTCAGCATATCGCCCATACCAAGAATACGTGAAGCCATCCGATCTGGATAGAAAGTATCCAAATCAGTCATCTTTTCGCCCTGTCCAACAAATTTAATCGGTTTACCTGTAACGGCACGAATAGATAGTGCTGCCCCGCCACGTGTATCGCCATCTAGCTTAGTTAAAACGACACCTGTGACGTCTAATTGCTCGTTAAAGCCTTTGGCAACATCGACTGCATTTTGTCCCGTCATCGCATCAACTGTTAATAGGATTTCATTAGGTGAAGCTAATTCCTTAATCTGTGCTAGTTCATCCATTAGTTTTTCGTCGATCTGAAGACGTCCAGCTGTATCAATAATGACATAATCATTCTTTTTTTCATGTGCTAACGCAAGCCCTTGGCGCACAATCTCGACTGGTGAAACATCTGTTCCTAATGAGAAGACGGGAATTTTAATGTTTTCGCCTAATATTTTTAACTGGTCAATTGCTGCTGGCCGGTAGATATCGCCAGCGATTAATAAAGGCCGTGCTTGCTGTTCATTTTTTAACTTAAGTGCTAATTTACCAGCAGTCGTTGTCTTCCCAGCTCCTTGAAGACCGACCATCATGATAATCGTTGGGATCTTAGGCGCTTTGTTAAGCTCTACAACTTCTGTCCCCATTACCTTGGTCAATTCATCATTAACGATTTTAACAATTTGTTGGGCAGGTGTTAAACTTTCTAAAACAGCCGCACCGACAGCTCTTTTTCTAACTTTTTTTACAAAATCCTTAACAACTTGAAAATTAACATCTGCTTCAAGTAGGGCTAGACGTATTTCACGCATAACTTCTTTGACGTCTGCTTCACTAACCTTACCTTTTCGTTTTAATTTACTGATTGCACCTTGTAACCGTTCAGTTAATCCTTCAAATGCCACCTTTAGCCACCAACCTTCATTCTTCTAAATCCGCGAGCTGCTTTGCTAAGTTCTCTAAAATATTATCGCTAGGATAATTTTCTCTGACATATTCCATGAGTTCGTCAATCTTGTCATTTTGTAACTGAAACTTTTTAAATAGTTGCAGTCGTGCTTCATAAGACTCCAAAATCTTCTCAGTCCTCTTTATATTATCATAAACAGCCTGTCTTGAAACGTTATAATTTTCAGCAATCTCACCCAGAGAATAATCATCGCGATAATAAAGTGCAATATACACTACCTGTTTTTTTGTTAGCAATGGTTCATAAAACTCAAAAAGTGCATTTATTCGATTCGTCTTTTCAATTGCCATTCCTATCTCCTATTTTTAATCAACCCTCTGTCTTTTCATCTTCGACAAGCAGTCCTTTAAACAGCCCCAAAACAAATTCTTCTGGTGCAAAATCACGGAGATCATCCATTTTTTCACCTAAACCAACCAACTTAACTGGAAGATGCAATTCATTGCGAATTGCTAAAACAATTCCCCCTCGTGCAGTTCCATCAAGTTTGGTTAACACAATCCCAGTAACCTTTGTAACTTCTTTAAATTGCTTAGCCTGTGTTAATGCATTTTGACCGGTCGTTGCATCCAGTGCTAAGAGAATCTCTTGCGGTGCAGCTGGCAATTCACGTGTAATAACCCGTGACATTTTAGCTAACTCATTCATCAAGTTAACTTTATTCTGTAATCTTCCCGCTGTATCAACCAACAGGATATCATAATTTTCTTCCTTTGCTTTTCTGATTGCATCAAACACAACTGAAGCTGGATCACTTTTTTCAGGCCCCCGCACAACGGTAACCCCTACTCGTCGTCCCCATTCAACCAACTGTTCAGTTGCTCCCGCACGGAAAGTATCCCCTGCAGCCAACAAGACCTTCCTGCCTTCTTGCTTGTAACGGTATGCTAATTTACCAATCGTCGTTGTCTTCCCTACTCCATTAACACCAACAAATAAAAAGACTGTGACAGCGTCTTCGTCAAAATGGAGCTCCTTGTCCTCATCGGTTCCCTCTTCTTCATATAGATTGACCAACTTTTCAATAATAGTCCTTGAAACTTCTGCTTTTGATTTGACATTTTTTAATTTTACTTCCTGCTTTAATTCATCACTGATTCTAACGGCCGTATCGAAACCAACATCGGCTTCAATCAAGGTTTCTTCCAAATTATCAAAAAAATCTTCATCAACGGTTCTGAAATTAGCAAATAGTTCATTCAGTTTATCACCAAAGGTCTTACGTGATTTTTCAAGACCCTTATCATACTTTTCTGTTTCTTCACTTGCTTGCTCTTGCTGTTCACCACCAAAAGCTCGCTTCAATTTATCAAAAAAGCCCATTTTGTTCCTCCTTTATCAAGTCACAGCGCTTTTACATTCAAAAATATTTATGATATTTTTTCTAGAGAGACTGAAACTGTGTTTGAGATACCTGATTCCTGCATTGTAATGCCATATAGTATGTCAGAATGCTCCATCGTTCCCTTTCGATGTGTAATAACGATAAACTGTGTCTGTTCATGAAAGTTCCGTAAATAACGTGAATACCGTTCAACGTTAGCATCGTCTAATGCTGCCTCGGCTTCATCAAGAATAACAAAAGGAACTGGTTTGACCTTTAAGATCGCAAATAATAGCGTAATAGCCGTCAAAGCCTTTTCTCCTCCCGAAAGTAAAGAGAGTTGTTGTAGCTTTTTACCTTGCGGCTGCGCCATTATTTCAATTCCTGTCGTCAACAAATCATCTGGCGCTGTTAATTTTAAAGCGGCTCGTCCACCGTCAAAGATCTGGGGGAATATCTGACCAAACGCTTTAGCAACTTCTTTAAAAGTTTTTTCAAAACGGCTTTGTACCTCATTGTCCATTTCAAACATACTTTTATGTAGTTGTTCCTTAGCAACTATTAAATCCTTTTGCTGAGTCGATAAGAAATTATACCGTTTATCGACCCGTTCATATTCATCAATCGCACCAAGATTCACGGCTCCTAATTCAGAAATCCCTAACTTCAATAATTTCAATTTATGCTGAATCTGATCGTCATTTTCAGTAATCTCTGTTCTTGAAGCTTCTTCATAGGTTAGATGATAACTCTCTGTAAGTTCCGTTAAGTTCTGATCCAATAATGTATTAAGGTGACTCAACCTGATACTTTGCTTGCGTTTTTTATCAAAAACAAGTTCCTGTAACCCATTTAACCTTTCTAGGCTATTTTCAGCTGCGATTACTTGACCATGAAGCTGTTTTCTTTCTAAACGACATTTTTCAAGCTGCTCTTTTGCTGTCGCTTTTTCCCGTGCATATGTCTCGAACTTAGCCGTAAGGTCAGATCCTTTTAACTGACGGATCGACTGTTCCTTCTGGAGATCAAGCAACATTTTTTGCCCTTTTGCAATGAGTTTTTCCAGCTGAGCTATTTGGCTGTTCAATTCATCTAACTGGATAGTCTTAGTTTGTAATCTTTCCTTAACAACTAAGTCCTGTTGTTGAGCTTCCTGCAATTCTTTTTCATTTTGTTTGGTAATTTGAGTAAATTTAACTGCTTTTTCTTTTTGAGTAGCATACCTTTGCCGCAAGACTGCCAATTCATGCTCAGTCTTAGCTAGTTCTTTACTTATTAAGCTTTGACTTGCTGCGAAGTCCTCGCTCTCAGAAGCAGCATCTGCAGATTCACCTTGCTGCAGTTTAAGCGCATCTTTTTGGTACTTTAAATTATTTTGTATAATTGATAATTCATTTTTTTGCTCTTGAAATTCTTTTTGTCGTTCATTTAAGTTATTCTTTTTAAGCAATAATGTTTTTCTTAGTTTTTCTTTTTTAGCCTGTAGGTCACTTCCCTGAACCTCTAGAGCTGCCATTTTTTCTTTCATTATTTTTAAATTTTCAGCTAATTGAGTTACTCGCTGTTTTTGTTCCAGCAATCCAGTTCGTTGTTGTTTAGTACTTCCGCCAGTCATTGACCCACCCGGATTAATAATATTACCTGCGAGGGTCACGATTCTAGCGCCATGTCTCAAACTACGCTCAACTCGAATCGCATCATCCATTTCTTTGACAATAACTGTTGTTCCCAGAAGATACTCCAAAATAGGCCTATCAGCTTCATTATTAGAACTTACCAACTGGCTAGCGACCCCTAAAACACCTGCAATACCATTTAAAGCTTGTTGCTGTGCAGGATCAAGTATATGACGACGCACCGAAGGACGTGGTAAAAAAGTGACACGACCTAATTTGTTAGCCGTCAAAAAAGCAATTCCTCGCTTAGCAGCTTGCTGATCTGTAACTACAATATTTTGTAGTTGCCCGCCTAGAGCCATTTCAACAGCATGTGCAATCTGCGCTGGAACATTTAATATATCTGCTACTGGTCCAACGATCCCACCTAATTGCCGTTGCTTTTTTAAAATCTCTTTAACCCCAAAATAATAGCCTACACGATTTGCAGTAATATTTCTCAAACTTTCATATTGTGCCTGTGCTTTTTGGAAAACTTCTAGTGCACTATACCACTGCCGTTTTCTTTGATCGCTTTTTTCCTCGATAGCTGTTAAATTCAGTTGATCTTCAGTTATTTTTTGGTTTAGCTCCGTAAGTTCGGTCTGTGCTCCCGTAAGAACCATTTGCAGTTGTGCTTTCTTCTCAGTAAAGGTTTTGATTTTTCGTTGTAATTCATTTATTTTATGGTTAACGACCTGATTTGTTGTTGTATGTCTTTTTTCCTCTTTTTCCAAATAAACTGCTTTATTTTTAAGATTCACCTGCAGCTGTAGCTTCTCAATGATCGAAAGGCGTAGCTGTTCAATCTCTTCTTCAATACTTGTTTCATCTCGCACAGTTTGCTTAGTTAACACAGCAACTTTTGTCTGCCAATCTTCTAGTTCTTTCTTAACAGCTTGAATGTTACCACTGATTTTTTTCTTTTTATCATTAGCAGCTGCTAGGTTTAACTGGTTTTCTGTTATTTGTTGCTTAAGCTCATTCTGACGCGTTTCTTGAAATCTGAGTTCTTGCTGCGACATATTTTTTTGCCCGCTAAGTCGCTCACTTTTTTGTGTTATTTGAACTAGTAGTTCCTGTAGTTGGTCTATTTTTTGATTTAACTGCTGTTCTCTATTATGCAAAACATTAACTTTCTTTTGCTGCTGTTGCAGTTTCTTCTTGCGTTCAACTATTTCAGCATCTATCTCGTTAATTGTTTTTTCTACTTCCGAACAAACTGCTTTACTGTGGGTAATTTCACGAACCAAACGACTCACATTATAATGATCAAAAGCTTTTTTTTGTGCCATATAATCCTTAGCCACACTACTTTGTCTTTTTAACGGTTCACGTTGCTTCTCTAACTCTGTAATAATATCAGCAATTCGTTCTAAGTGGTCTTCAGTCTCAGTCAGCTCATCCTCAGCTTTTTGTTTCTCTTTTTTATACTTCGAAACGCCAGCAACTTCTTCGATAATCGTACGTCTTTCTTGAGGCTTGCTATTAAAAATCGCCTCAACTCGTCCTTGTGAAATAATTGAGAACGATTCACGACCCAACCCAGTATCTATAAATAAATTGATGATATCTTTTAAACGTACTTGCTTTCCATTAATTAAGAATTCACTATTACCATCACGGTAAATTCTTCGCGCAACTGTTACCTCATCACTCATAATTTTTAAGTAACGGTCATGGTTATCAAACGTAATCAAAACCTCTGCACGATTAAGCGCTGCCCGTGCGGCTGATCCAGCAAAGATTACATCCGGCATCTTACCACCACGTAGACTTTTAGCTGATTGTTCCCCTAAAACCCACCGAATGGCTTCAATAATATTACTTTTACCACTACCATTAGGACCAACGATCGCTGTCATCCCAGGCTGAAA
This sequence comes from Liquorilactobacillus capillatus DSM 19910, assembly GCF_001434915.1. Lineage (GTDB taxonomy): Bacteria > Bacillota > Bacilli > Lactobacillales > Lactobacillaceae > Liquorilactobacillus > Liquorilactobacillus capillatus. The sequence goes on along the minus strand of NZ_AZEF01000035.1, from coordinate 20,248 downwards.
ATTAATCTCAGTTTTATCTGCAAAAGACTTGAAGCCATTGATGACTAAAGACTTTAGTTTCATAAGACGACACTTCCTTCTTTGTCAGAATAGTAGCAACAGTTACCTCTTGTTAATTTTTTTCAAAGCATCATTGGCAGCTGCTTGTTCTGCAGCTTTTTTAGAATGGCCTGTACCAGTTCCACTTACTTTACCATTAACACTCACAGCCATCGTATATTGTTTGTCATGCTCAGGTCCTTTATCCATAACTTCATCATATTCAATATCTACATTGCCGTTCTTTTGTAAATATTCTTGTAATTCTGTCTTATGATCTAACAAATGATCAAACCAGCCCATATCGAGCTTTGGAAAAACAACTTGTGCAATGAATTTGTCAATTGCTTCTTTACCCTGATCTTGGTATAAAGCACCCACAAAAGATTCAAAAATATCGCATAAAAGTGATGGTCGTTGGCGAGCATTAGCTTTTTCTTCACCTTTTCCAAGCCGAATATATTCATCAAAGTTGCATTCTTTAGCAAACTTACTAAAACTATCCTCGCAAACCATGGCAGCGCGCAGACGTGAAAGTTTCCCCTCTGGCAGCATCGGATAGCGAACAAAGAGATATTCTGAAACACATAATTGCATTACAGCATCACCCAGGAATTCTATTCGCTCGTAATACTTGAGGTGTTCCCGTGGATGTTCATTCGCATATGAAGCATGCGTGAACGCCTCGTCTAATAAAGCCGGGTTTTTAAAAACTATTCCAAAATCTTTTTTAAGTTTTTCTACTAATCCAATTATCACTTTTTCTTCTCCTTTAGTTTAATTCAGTATTTACATTATACCCTTTCATGGGGCTGAAACAAAGCATCCTCCCACTAAAAAGGCCTTTAGCAGCATTTCATAAAGAGCTTAAGTCTCAATTTAGTTGCAGACTTATAAACAACACTAAAAAAGCCGGGACACAAAAATACCTGCCCTAGCTTTTAGCTATTCTCTGATACAATCTCACCTTAAGCTTGGTGTTCTTTGATATAGCTGACAACGTCACCAACTGTTACTAGCTTCTCAGCATCCTCGTCAGGAATTTCAGCATCAAAAGTTTCCTCAAGTTCTAATACAAATTCTACAATATCAATCGAATCAGCATCTAGATCAGATGCAAAGGTCAGACTAGGGGTAATCTTATCTAATTCTAGTTCAAAACGATCATGAATAATTTTAGCAATTTTATCAAAAATTTCTTTTTCAGTCATCTTTTTCCTCCAAAAATATTATTATTAAATAGACTGCTCTTTTGTCTTGCTTGCAGCATGTTCCTGACTAAAATAATTAACAAAATCAGGAATCATCTCTCCCTCGATCATGGTATGAATTTGCTTTAGGGTGTAATAAACCGTTTGTCCATCACTCGACCCGTGTGCTTTAACAACTGGCGCCTTGACGCCTAACAGTACGGCCCCACCATACTGAGACTGATTCATCTTCTCCTTTAGTCCCTTTAAACTAGATTTTAACAGCAAACCACCGATCTTGCCCTTAAGGCCACTATCTAAAATCGCCTTTTTAACAAGGTGCATGATCGCAGAAGCAGTCCCTTCAATTGCCTTTAAAACAGCATTACCTGTAAAGCCATCTGCAACTACAACATCTGCTGCATCATTTAAAATGTTACTTGCTTCAATGTTCCCCACAAAATTAAGGTTAGGATCCTCTGCAAGCAACTGGTATGCCTCCTGTGTCACTTTACTCCCCTTATGCGGTTCAGTGCCGTTATTCAATAGTCCAATTCGTGGGTTTTCAATATGGCGAACATTCTGAGCATAATACTTTCCTAGAATGGCATACTGATGTAAATGTTCTGCTTTATTTTCTGCATTCGCTCCACTATCTAAAAGGTTAAATGCCCCTTCTTCGGTCCCAATCATAGGTAGTGTAGATAATAAACCTGGCCGTGAGATCCCCTTGATTCGTCCCACAATCAATAAACCGGCTGCCAGAAGTGCTCCTGTATTACCACATGAGAAAATTGCATCTGCTTTGTGTTCTTTAACTGCTCTTGCCGCTAAAACCATTGAGGCATTCTTTTTACGCCTAATGGCTTTTACAGGTTCATCGTTCATCATGATCATTTCATCAGTATGAATAATCGTGATTCGTGTTTCATTTTTTAAATACTTACGGATCTCTTTTTCAACACCGTAAAGTAAAAACTCAGTATCCTCAAACTCATCCCGTGCGTGTTCTACACCTGCAACAACCGTTTGTGGTGCATTATCGCCACCCATTGCGTCAACTGCGATTTTCAAAGTATCATCTTCTTTCTTTTAATCAAAACTAATTCCCTGCGCTAACTCTTGTTTCAAATAGGTTAGCAAACCCTTATTTTCACTTTTCTGCATAAACGCTGGATCATTAATAATTTCTGCTGCTTCTGTCTGAGCAACCTGCAGAACTCTTAAATCAGCTACTGGATCTCCAACTTGAAAATCTGGGACTCCAGCCTGTTTGTTGCCTAAAAGATCACCTTGACCTCTTAGTTCAAGATCTTTTTGTGCAATTATAAAACCATTATTTGTTTCAGTCATAACTTTCATTCTTGAAACGCCGTACTCACTTTTAGGATCAGCGATCAAAAAACAATATGATTGCTTAGATCCCCGTCCAACACGTCCACGTAATTGATGTAATTGTGCTAAACCAAATCGGTCAGCGTCTAGAATCAGCATTACGGTCGCGTTAGGAACATCGACCCCGACCTCGATAACAGTTGTGGCAACGAGGACGTCAAACTTCTTAGCTTTAAAAGCACTCATAACATCGTTTTTCTCTGTAGCCTTCATTCGCCCGTGAAGCAGTCCAACGTGATAACGTGGTTCAAGCTGCTTTGCTAATCTAGAAAAAACTTCTTCAGCGTTCTTTAGATCCATCATCTCCGATTCTTCAATCAGAGGACTGATCACATATGCTTGTGCTCCAAGCTCCAGCTGCCTTGTTAAAAATAAGAGTGCTTCTTGCAGCTGTTTTTCTCGTAACCAAACTGTTTCGATCGGTTGACGTCCTGCAGGCAGTTCCGTAATAGTTGATATATCCATTTCACCATACATCGTTATTGCTAAGGTTCGTGGAATCGGCGTTGCTGTCATTGCCAGAACATCCGGTAATGTACCTTTTTGCTTAAATTTTTGTCGTTGGTTAACCCCAAAACGATGCTGCTCATCGGTAACAACCAGCCCCAACCTTTTAAAAACAACATCATCTTGAATCAATGCGTGTGTCCCAACAACAACATTAATCTGGCCATCATTCAGATGTTTCAATAATTCACGCCGCGTCTTAACCCGACTAGCAGTTGCACTGGTCAATAAAGCAACCGTCACATCAAATTTAGCAAATAAACGGTCTAGCTTCTCAGCATGCTGCTGCGCTAAAATCTCAGTTGGGACCATCAATGCAGCTTGAAAACCAGCTGTTACAGCTGCATAAAGAGCAACCGCCGCAACGACCGTTTTACCTGAACCAACATCACCTTGTAATAAACGATTCATATGAACATCATGGTGCATATCACTGCAAATTTCATTAATAACTTTTTTTTGAGCGTCTGTTAGTTCAAAAGGTAAGGCTGCGATAAAGGACCTCAGCTTGGCATTATTATATGCAAGCCGGATTCCCTGTTCCTTATGTTCCGTTTTTCTAATAAACTGTAGCTTTACCTGAAAGCGAAAGAATTCATCAAAAGTAGCCGAACGCCGTGCCAGTCTAGCTGACGTTTGATTTACAGGAAAATGCATATCATGTACCATCTTTTGCCGTGGCAATAGACGAAACTTCGTTCGGGTTTCTAGCGGAATAATATCAATCAAAAGATCCTTATATAACTCATACGCTGTCACAACGATTTTTTTGATAGTGGCTTGTTTAATCTCTTTCGAGGAACGATAAACACCAGCGATATCGTTAGTCCCAGCGTTAAACAGCATCTTCATTCCTGCTAACCGCTGCCTTTTACTATCCCACTTGCCATAAATAACCATCTCTTGCCCTGTTTCAATTTTTGGTGCCAAGTAAGGTTGATTAAAAAAGGTGACCATAACTACATCATGATCCACAAGCAAACGAAAATTAAGCCGGCTTTTTTTTCGTCCAAAACGAGTAAGTACTGCCTCTGAAGCAACTGTCCCTTTTAAAGTAACTTTCTCCTGGTCAGTGATTTCACTTAACTTACGTACTGCAAAATCGTCATAGCGAAAGGGATATGTTTGCAACAACTCACCGACCGTATTTATTCCTAGCTTACTCAGCGCAACTGCATTTTTAGGTCCAACACCCTTCAAAACGCTAACAGGATCTGTAAGGCTCTTCAAGGCACCATCTCCTTAAACAATTATTCAGTATTCTATAAATACCAAAAATCTGACTGATTCCATTTGAATCAATCAGATCATGCAAAGTAATACTTGTTACTCAGCTGAAATCAAATAAGGATATACTGGCTGGTTTCCTTGGTGAATCTCAACTTCCAAATCTTCATCTTCAGCAAGGGCAGCTACTTTTATCTCTTCAGCTTCTTGTTGTGAGCCATCTTCACCATAAATAATTGTAATAATTTCTTTGTCCTCATCAATCATTGACTTTAACATCATAATGGCCGTTTGCTTTCTATCCGGATCTGTGACCCTGATTTTTCCGTCAACGATCCCTATATAATCATCTTTTTTAATTTTCTTACCGTCGATTGTCGTGTCACGAACCGAGACCGTAACTTGACCTGAAACAACGGAGGTTAATTCACTTGCCATATTTTGTTCATTTTCTTCAACCGAGACTGCTGGGTCAAAGGCAAGCATTGCAGTCAACCCCTGTGCGATTGTTTTACTTTTAATAACCGCGACAGGTATCTCAGCTACTTCAGCTGCTTGTTGGGCCGCTAAAAAAATATTCTTATTATTGGGTAACAGAATAATCTTATCAGCTTTAGTTTGTTTGATAGCATCCATAATATCCTGTGTGCTAGGATTCATCGTTTGCCCACCATTTAGGATATGTGTTACACCCAAACCATTAAAAAGCTTACCTATCCCAGTACCAGCAGCAATAGCAATAATTCCGTAACCGTTATTGTCGACCTCTTGTACTGCCACTGGTGTTTCTTCTTGATCATGATCATGTTCTAAGATCGTTTCATGTTGTAGGCGCATATTATCAACCTTAACTTTGATCAATGAACCAAAATGCTGCCCGTAGGCCAGAACCTTACCAGGGTGTTCTGTATGGACATGGACTTTAACAACTTCATCATCAGCCACAACCAGTAAAGAATCTCCTAGCTCATTAAGATGTTCTCTAAACTTATCATAATCAAATTTTTGGTCGACCAAACGTCCTGCACCTAAACGAACCATAATTTCCGTACAATAACCGTACTTAATATCTGCTGTGTCTAATTGACTCTGAACACTCTTGTGGTGAGCTGCATTGACCATCTCATCCATTTCCTCGACATTAGGCTGGTGAATCTCTTCATCTTCCGCAATATCTTTACCACTAAGGGCATTAAAAAAGCCTTCATAAACAAATGTCAAGCCTTGACCACCTGAATCAACGACACCGACTTCTTTTAAAACCGGTAATAATTCCGGTGTTTCTGCCAAAGCTGTCTTAGCAGCCTCATAAGCGGCTCCCATAACCGCAACCGTATCATCCGTTTCAGCAGCCTTCTTATTAGCTGCGCTAGCTGCTTTTCGCGAAACGGTTAGGATCGTTCCTTCAGTTGGTTTCATAACTGCCTTATAAGCCGTTTCAACTCCACTCGTTAAAGCAGCTGCTAAATCCTTGGCGGTCAAAACAGCCTTTTTTTCCGTACTCTTATAAAAGCCACGGAAGATCTGAGACAAGATCACTCCTGAGTTACCCCGTGCGCCCATCAACAAACCTTTAGCTAAACTTGCAGTCAGCTCTCCTACAGCAGTAGCCGTCGATTCACTAACGTATTTTGCCCCGCTTGCAAATGACAGACTCATATTTGTCCCCGTATCACCATCAGGCACAGGAAAAACATTTAATGAATTGATGAACTCGGCATTTTTATTTAATTTTTTTGAACTTATCAGAACCATTTTTCTGAATTCTGAATCAGTAATCTCTGTAACTTTCAAAGTTTGTTTTCCTCCTTGGTAATCCGCTAATCTTATTTAATTATTCCTCAATAACACGTACGCCTTGTACGAAGACATTAACAGAATTAGCAGTTACACCTAACATGGATTCCAAGTTGTACTTAACTTTGTCTTGAACATTACGACATACTTCGGATATTTTTGTTCCATAACCTACTATGATATATACGTCTACTGCTACTTCAGTATCTTCTTGCCGAACAACTACTCCCTTTGAATAGTTATCCCGCTTTAGAATTTCATTTAAATTATCTTTAATTTGATTTTTACTAGCCATACCAACAATCCCAAAAATCTCAGTTGCTGCTCCACCAACAACTGTTGCAATTACTTCATTGCTGATATCGATATTTCCAAATTGCGTTTTGATTTTTACAGCCATAAAATATAGCCTCCTTAATTTTTCACACAATCATTAACGATATTTTATCATAAAGCAGAAGTCAATACCATGTCAATGAATCTGGGCTATCTCTCCATACCTTAAACAGTCATTAAGTTGACTCATTTTATTTTACCTTAATTTGATTATATCATCTTTAACTGCCAAGTTATTTTACTTTACAGAAAAATCTTGCAATTACACATTAACTATGATAACTTATTCTAGTAAGTAAGTAGGTGTCTACTTCGAAATCCTAGCAACAAAGGAGGAAAATGAATAATGGCAAAAGATTTTATTACAGGTCAAAAAACTAAATTCGGCAAAAAACGTTCGCATGCTTTAAACCAATCAAACCGTAGTTGGAAACCAAATCTACAAAAGGTTAGAATTTTAGTAGATGGAAAGCCAAAGAAAGTTTGGATTTCTGCTCGGACATTAAAATCTGGTAAAGTAACACGCGTATAAACGCTTCTAGACTCGTCATTGACGGGTCTTTTTATTTTAAAAATTATACGAATTAAAATAGGCTGAACTAAAAATTAACTTTAATTCAGACCTACGGTTGCCTCGTCTAGACCTATCAAAGGCTAGAACTATCAAGTTGTTTTTGAACTACGTATACCATCACAACTGCATAGCCCTCAAAATTTAACTACCTAGCTTCAATCTTTACTTTGGATTACACAAATAACACCCTTTTTAAAACTAAACGTAGCCGTTGGACCTTCGAACTCATTGCTGGCTAGAGAAACTGGAAAGGAAAAACTTTTTTTATCTAAACGGTATTTTTCATCGTATAAAGACAGCTCAGTAACGGCTGTTAATAAAACAAACGCTAGATAGCGCTTATCTGTTTCCTTCTTTAGCTGATAATTCCCAGGGGTAAAAAAACAAACGGTATTTTGTTTATCATAGAGTCGAATCTTTTGTAGCTTTTTATAAAAGGGTTCTCGCAGTACGAAGAAAAGATTAGCCAATAGATGATCTAGCCTTCCACCTGTTGCTCCGTAAATGTTAATCTTGCAAGATGTGTAGCGTCGGATTATCTCCTTAACCGCTAGTTCTGTATCCGTATCATCTTTTTCTGGTTTAGCCGTTATTATCTCCGCACAAGTATCTTTGATCGCTTGTTTCTCTTCCATTGTAGCTGAATCAAAATCGCCGATAACAAATTCTGGCTTAATGCCTCTTTCGCTAAGGTAAAGCGCCCCACGATCAGCTCCAACCCACTTCTTGTTCTTCTGGTCACCCTCAAACAAGGTCGGCGGCCATTCACAAACAGGACCGCCGACCAATAAATTAATCTCTATCTCATTCATCATTTGCCAACTTCTTAAGTAATTCAACTTTTTGCCGCGGATCTATACCATCAAAGACAAAAGAACCAGCAACTGCAACCGTTGCACCAGCAGCCGCACATTGCTTAATCGTTGCATCGTTTATGCCACCATCAACTTCTATTTCAAAATCCAGTTGTTGTTCTTTCTTTATTTGAGCTAATCGCCGAACCTTATCAACCATCTCAGAAATAAACTTTTGACCACCAAAACCAGGATTTACTGTCATTATTAAAACCGCGTCAATAAACGGTAGTAATTCTGTTAACGTATTTAATGGTGTCCCAGGGTTAAGAACAACTTCGGCTTTACAACCGTTTTCTCTAATTAAAGCAAGTGTTCGTTGAATATGGACGGTTGCTTCAACGTGGACACCAATAACATCTGCACCTGCTTGAGCTAATTGTTGGATGTACTCATCTGGTCGTTCCACCATTAAATGGCAATCTAAGACCATCTTAGTCATAGGACGAATAGCTTGAACAGCTGCTGGTCCAAAAGACAGATTAGATACAAAATGACCATCCATAATATCAATATGCAGGTATTCAGCACCTGCTTGTTCAACATTGGTTATATCCTCTTGCATATTTAAAAAATCAGCACTTAAAATCGAAGGCGCAATTTTCATTTTCTTTCACCTCATCTTTTATATTTAGGCTTTTGTTGCTGTAACTCTTTTTGAAATTGAACATAATTATTGTATCTACTTTCTAAAATCTGTCCTTCTTGTACTTTTGCCTTGATAGCACACTGCGGCTCATTTAAATGTAGACAGCCGCGAAACTTACAGTTGGACTGGTATTTTACAAAATCAACAAATAAGTGTGGCAAAGTTTCTTTTGTAACATCCCGTAATTCAAACGATGAGAATCCTGGCGTATCGGCAATTAGATTCTCTTCAATTGGTAATAAAGCTGTTTTACGAGTAGTGTGCCGTCCCCGACTAAGCGCCTTTGAGACCGCAGCAGTTGTTAAGTTCAGTTGTGGTGCCAATTTATTTAAAAGCGTTGACTTACCTGCACCAGTTTGCCCCATGACAACTACAATCTCATGTTTAAACTCTGCTAGAAGCTGCTTAGGATCATCATCCTGAGCAAAAAAGCAGCGATAATATTTTCGATAATAAGAAACTATTGTGGTCATTATTTTAAATTCAGTTACCGACAACAAATCTAACTTTGAAAAATAGAGAATAGGTCGAATATTGTTTTTCTCCAACATCACTAGTTGGCGGTCTAACAAATTACTTTTAAAATCCGGTTCTTTACAAGCCGTTACAACTAGCGCTGTATCAACGTTAGCAACCGGTGGTCGGATCATTGAGTTCTTACGTGGATATATTTTTAAGATATATCCTTCTTGTGGTTGCTCTGCTTTAAATTCAACCCAGTCTCCTACTAACGGCGTTTTACCTTTCTTTCTAAAATTTCCTCGTGCCCGCGTTCGATATTCAACACCATTAACTTCAATATCGTAATAACCGCTAAGCGATTGTCTTATTAATCCCTTCACCAAGCTTTTAACCTATCCCTTCACATGTTAAGTATGCCTAAAATCTAATTTCCATTATGAGTAATATTATCACGCTCTGCAATAACATTTCCATCACGAACAATTTTATACTTACCCACAGCTCCGTTGTCTAAAACAAACGGTAAAGTAACATTCGTGTCTTTTGTAATCGTCATCGTCTCATAAATATCATTTAAATGATGACTTTTATCTTGCAGATATATTTCGACCTTATTTGTTTTATTTCCATCTGCATCCGATTCCTGTCTGGAATCATCAAAAGGAACTGCCACACTGACATCAAAGGAATTAGCCTTATCACCAGATGATGTACTTTGGCTAGAGCTACTTTTAGATGAGCTGCTCTGATTTCCATCTGCCATCGTCACTTCCAAAACTTGCCCACTTTGAACAGGAGTCCCGGCTGCTGGATACTGGGAAACAATTAAACTCGAATTATTACTACTAGAACTGGCAGAATCATTTTTAACCTTTAAGAGCAAACCAAGTTCATCTGCATAATCCTGCACGCTCTTTCTTGTATAACCCGTCAAATCACGTAAAATCATTTCTTTAGCGCCTGAACTAACCGTAAATGTAACTGTCGTCTCGTTCCAGATGACTTTACGTTTCTTTGAAATACTCTGGTCCAATATTTCACCTTTAGCCGCTGTATTAGAGTGCCTTTTTTCCCTTAAAACAGTTACGCCTTTAACCTCAAGCTTCTTTCTCACAGTATTATATGATTGCCCGCTATAATCACCGAATTTAAATTTTTCCTCACCTTTTGAAATAACCAAATTGACTTTTGAATTTTGAAGAATACTCGTACCTTCTTTAGGTTTACTGGCAATAATTTGACCATAGTAGTACTTACTGCTATAGTGCTTTTCTACAGTTCCCACTTTTACTTTTAAATCCTGTAGAGTACTACGAGCTTCAGACTCTGTCATTCCACGCAAATCAGGTATTTCAACATTTTTAGGCAGCATTAGCCCGATAGCCGTGACGGTCATTATTAAAATAAGACATAGAAAAGTTATTCCCATAATGAGCCATTTCTTTTTACGGCTCCATTTTTTCTTCTTATTTTCTCGGTTATCTTCATTTTCTTCATGCTTAGTTTTTAGATCTTGATCACGTAAAGGTGTTAATATCTTAGTTTCTTCATCATTATTTTTTTGGGGCAACCATTTCTTTTCATTTGAACGCACCAATGATAAAGCCGTACTTAGATCATGAGCCATTTCAGCAGCCGACATATAGCGGTCCGTCAACTGCTTAGCCGTAGCACGTAAAACAACATTTTCTAAAGCTTGCGGTATTTGATTGTCAAAGGCTCGTACTGAAGGCATCTCACTTTGAAAATGTTTTAAAGCAATGGCAACGGCTGTTTCTCCTTGATAAGGAACTCGCCCCGTTAACATCTCGAAAAGAATGATACCTAATGAATAAATATCCGACTGTTTCGTAACTGCGCTACCGCGTGCTTGCTCCGGTGAAAGATAATGGACTGACCCCATCAAAGTATTCGTCTGCGTCAAAGAATACTCTGATGTTACAAGCGCAATCCCAAAGTCGGTAATTTTAACCTGTCCATTGTTATCGATCAATATATTCTGCGGTTTCAAGTCCCGATGAATAATATCATGTACGTGAGCCTCTGCAACAGCCGAGAGGATTTGTTCCATAATACCGATGACCCGTTCATATTTAAAAGGGAAGTTTTGTGCAATATAACTTTTAAGATCCATCCCCTGCACGTACTCCATTACTAAATACTGCATTCCATTTTCTTGGCCCATATCATAAATACTAACTATATTAGGATGTGTGAGTTCTGTAAGCGAAATAGCTTCACGTTTAAATCGGCGAACCGCCCCTGGATCATCCCGTAAGTCTAAACGTAACAGTTTGACAGCTACTTCACGTTTTAAGATTAGATCATATGCCAAATAAACATTTGCCATTCCACCTTCACCAAGAGTACTTTTGATTTTATAGCGACCATTCAAAACATATCCGGTCTTCATCTTATCTCCACCTCGGCCTTACTGGTTAACTGGGCAATTAAAAGCGTTATATTATCGTTTCCGCCAGCTTTGTTAGCAAACTCGATCAATTGTTGGCATTTGACCTGTAAATCCGTCTTCTGTTGTAAAATCCGGGTAATTTGTTCATCTTCGACCATATTACTTAGCCCATCGGAACAAAGCAACAATAAGTCATCTTTTTCTAATTCCAATATTTTTTCATCTAAGTCAGCATTTTTTGAAACACCTAAGGTTCGAGTAATAATATTTTTTTGCGGATGATGTTTAGCCTCTTCAGAGCTGATCTGTCCTCTTTTAACCAATTCATTAACAAATGAATGATCTTCTGTTACCTGAATTAGTTTGCCTTCCCGATATAAGTAGCCCCGACTATCACCAATGTTGGCAAGAAGACACTGATTACCGAAAAATAGCGCACACACTAGCGTTGTCCCCATCCCGGTCAAATCTTCATACTGCTGCGCACGTTCTAGAATCTGTTGATTTTCCTTGCTGACCTCGGTTGTCAACCATTCACTTCCCTCATCCGACTTGTTAAAGTTTGTTTTTTCAAATCTATATCCGAGGTGTGAGACTGCCATTTCAGAAGCGACATCACCTCCTCTATGACCACCTAATCCATCCGCGAGAACAGCAAACTCAATTCCAGCTTTATTCTTAAAAAGACCAACATAATCTTCATTTCTTGTTCTTACCCGACCAATATCACTTTTATACGCAAATTTCACTAATCTACCGCCTCACCTTAATACTGTCTTTTTAATGTTGCAATAAAAAAGCCATCAGATCCATAATCATCCGGATATATCGTCAAAGTTTTATCGTCTCTATCACTTTTTAATTTATTCTCCGTTATTGTTCGATTAGATACAAACTCAGGATGTTCCTTCAGAAACAGCTGAATAACCTTGTTGTTCTCTTCATCCATAATCGAACACGTACTATATGTTATTACACCCTCAGGCTTAACTAACTGGGCGACTTTATTTAGGATCTCGATTTGGATACGCTGTAGGTTCAACAAGTCTTGGGGCTGTTTCTGATATCTAATTTCAGGCTTACGTCTCATCAATCCCAAACCTGAACACGGTGCATCAACTAATATTTTATCAAACGTTGCAGGTGCAAATGTCTCTGCTGCTTTACGAGCATCCAGTTTTATTGCTGTAACTTTTTCTGCTACTCCACATCTACGTGCATTTTCAACAATCAAATTAACCTTGTGCTGATGGATATCTAACGCCGTTACCGTTCCACTGGTTAGTTTATCAGCAATATGAGTTGTTTTTCCACCTGGTGCCGCACACGCATCCAAGACGACATCTTGTGGTTGGATCCCCATTGATTCGACTACAAGCGTTGCACTTTCATCTTGAACTATTAGTTTTCCTTGTTGGTAGGCTTGACTTGTTGGGGCGAAACCTTTCGTGATAATTAAACTAGCTGGACTTACTAAACTCTCCTTGAATTCAAATCCTTCCTTTTTTAAATCCGCCATTAATCCTTCTTTAGTGTCTTTAGAAAAATTAATTCGAACCGCTTGGCGTGGATGTTCATTAACGGTACGTAAAATAGCTGCTGTTTTTGCTAGGCTAGTCTGCTTGATCAGCTTAGCCACTACCCATTCTGGAACACTATTTTCCACTGCAAGTCGTCGTAACGACTTGTCTGAAAGATGTTCAACGTCCCGAACTCCTTCTCGGAGGATAGCATGTAAGACCCCCGTTACAAATTTACGGATCCCATCATGGCCTTTATTTTTTGCCACTTCAATTGCTTCATTCAAAATTGCGCGTGCAGGGACCTTATCTAAAAACTGTAGTTGATAAAGTGCACTTAATAATAATTGTTTAACCCAAGGTTTAATTCTTTTCTCTTTCTTAACGAATGGCTCAAGCCAATATTCAAGCGTTAGGCGGTGCTGCAAGACACCGTATACTATATTAGTCAAAAGATTGGCATCTCTTTTTGCAAGTCCATTTTTCTTAATTGCTTGATCCAGCACAATATTTGAATAAGCACCTTCCTGTTCAATTCTAGTTAACAGTTCCGTTGCTAAAAGTCGAACTGATTTCTGTGTCTTATTTATCATCTTTAATCACCTGCTGCCCAAATTTAATGCCTTGTCCTACCCCGTTTAAATAGTCAGTTATCTGTATTTTAGGTTTGCCCGCTGGCTGCAAAACATCCACTTGATAAACCGTTCCCTTCGCTGCGGCAATTTTCAATTGATGCTTGTTAACATCAACGACTTTTCCAGCTTCTAAAGAAGTCTGTTCTTCAAGTGGTGTAATTTGCCATAATTTTGTTCGTTTTTGCTTAAAATTCTGAAAGTATGCTCCTGGTGCCGGCCGTAATGCCCTAATTTTCCAATCCAGCTCTTGTGCGGTTTGTTTTAGATTAAGCTTTTCTTGTTCCGGTGTAATAATTGGTGAAAAAGTTACCTCTGCTTCATTTTGAGGTTTAGCTTGAATTTCACCTGCTATCAATTGCGGAATTGTTTGTAATAACAAATCTCTTCCCAGCAGACTCATTTTTTCAAAAATTGTTCCGGTATCATCAGATTTAGTTATTGGTAATTCGGCCTGTGTCAGCATATCGCCTGCATCCATTTTTTTAATCATGTACATAACTGTAACACCTGTTTTTTTCTCTCCTTGCATAATAGCATATTGAACAGGTGCTCCTCCACGATATTTTGGTAGTAAAGAACCATGTACATTAATTGCCCCTATTTTTGCAGACTGAATTAATTTAGTTGGTAAAAACTGCCCAAAGGCAGCTGTAATGATCAGGTCTGGTGCAAGATTAATAATTTCCTTTAGTTCAGGACTTCCAGTAATTTTTTCCGGTTGCAAGACCTTTAAATTATTTTGTAAGGCAACTTGTTTAACAGGTGAGGCGGTCAACTTATGTTTCCTTCCCGTATAACGGTCAGGTTGTGTCACAACCGCTAGAATATCGTAATGATCTTTAATTAAGCCTTCTAAGACTACAGCTGAAAATTGTGGTGTCCCCATAAATACGATAGATGTCATTTTTTCCTCATCCTTTTCATTAGACAAAATTAAGTGGTTCCCTATTTATCATTATTTTAAGACCTTTTCGTTCATCTTTCTGACTCTCGTATAGAATTTTATCCAAGTATACAAAGAGTTGTTTCTCCTTCTTGTATTTTACAATAAGCTGATAGAAGTACCTGTTATTAATTCTAGCAACCGCCTGTGGAGTCGGTCCTAAAATTACAGCTTGGTTGCTTAAATATTTTCTTATCTCAGCATAAATTTGGTACATCTTTTTAGCAGCTAGGCTTTCTTCAGGCGAACTCGCTACTATCTGTATAGTATAGTAGTAAGGTGGGTATGCTCCTTGGTGGCGGATAGACATCTCCTTTCTGAAGAACTTTTCATAGTTCTGTTCTTTCGCTAACTGGATTGCATAATGATGAGGATTATATGTTTGAATAATTACCTGACCTTTTTTAGTAGCCCGCCCCGCTCGTCCACTAACCTGTGTTAATAGCTGAAACGTTTTTTCACTTGCCCGAAAGTCAGTCATCCCCAATGCTGTATCTGCATTTAAAACCCCAACTAATGTTACATCCGGATAATCCAGTCCTTTAGCGATCATCTGTGTCCCTAATAAAATATCAGCCTCATGCTGACCAAATTTATTTAGAATACGTGTGTGCGCTCCCTTACGCCTTGTTGTGTCAACGTCCATTCTTAAAATTCGTGCTGTACTAAATAATTTCTGAAGTTCGACTTCAACTTGCTGGGTCCCAGTACCGTAGTAGCGGATATGCCGTCCCTTACAACTGGGGCAAACTTGTGGGATGGCTTCCTCATGTCCGCAATAATGGCATTTCATTGAATGTGTATCCATATGCAATGTTAACGAGATATCACAATTTGGACATTTTAAAACAAAGCCACAGTCACGACACATCATAAATGAAGAATACCCGCGCCGGTTTAACATCAAAATAATCTGTTCATGCCGTTCTAAAGTTTGTTTAATTCCCCTAAGCAGTGCTTCAGAGAAATTTATATTTTTAGATTGTGGTACTTCCTCACGCATATCAACAATTTTTACTTTGGGTAGTGGTTGCTGATTGATGCGAGCATCCATATGGAGCCACCGATAGACCCCTTTTTGTGCACGTGCTCTTGATTCAAGCGAGGGGGTTGCACTTCCCAACAAAACTGGACAATGATGATATTCTGCGCGCCATTTAGCAACATCACGCGCATGGTAACGCGGCATATTATCTTGTTTGTAGCTTGTTTCATGTTCCTCATCAATAATAATAATTCCAAGCTTTTTAAGAGGTGCAAAAATAGCTGAACGTGCTCCAACAACTACTTGTGCTTCCCCCTTTTCTATTCGTCGCCATTCATCAAACTTCTCGCCACTAGACAAGCCACTATGAAGCAAGGCCACTTTTTCACCAAAACGTGACGTGACTCTTTCAACCATCTGCGGGGTTAATGAGATTTCTGGTACAAGCATTAGTGCCGCCTTACCGGCAGCAAGTACCTTGGCGATCACCTGCAAGTAAACTTCTGTCTTCCCACTGCCTGTGACCCCTTGCAGCAGGAAGGTTGTTGAATGCTTCTTGGTAGCTTCAGCGAGAACCGCTTCAACTGCTTCCCTTTGCTGAGAAGTTAAGTTCTTAGGAATCGTCTGTCCAACCATCAAATTTTTCCGAGGATCACGGTACTGTTCGCTTTCTTGGCGTAAAAGCCAGCCTTTCTTCTCAGCTGCTCGTAAGACTCCGGCCGTCAATCCAATTTTCTTTTCAAATTGGGCTTGCGTCAAAGCTATTTTCGGATGTGTTCTTAAAAAAGAGAGCAATTTACGTAGTTTATTAGCATTTACTCTTAATTTGCTTTTTTCCTCTTCAATTATTTCTTCAGTTAATTTTGATTGAAACATCATTATTTTCTTAGCTCGAGCTTTATTTTTGACAAGGTACTTAATTTCAACCTGCTTTTGGCGTCGGGCTTTAAGCAATTTTCCTTGCATATTAGTAGAAATTTTTTGTTCATCAAAAATCTGCTCACTTTTGTCAGCAAAAAAAGCTTTTAGCTCTTCGCTGACCTGATCAGTTAGCAGAACTACTTTCTTTTGATACTGAGCACGCATGGCACTAGGTAGCATTGCTTGCATACAGCTTATCCTAAAAGAGAAAGTTTCCCGTGCCATCCACTCTGCCAATTGGAGACTTTCATCATTCAAGACAGGTGCTAATTCAAGAACAGCCGCAACTTTTTTTAATTCACCTTGATAATCTGTCTGTTCAAAAATACGAGTTACAAACCCTTGAATTAAACGATTTCCTTTTCCAAAGGGCACAACCACCCGCATCCCGACTCCCAGTTGATCTGTTAAATGTTCGTCGACTTTGTATGTAAAAGGTTTATCCGTCTGCATCGTTGGCACATCTACGATCACTTCTGCATACTGTGTAATATTAAGCTACCTTCTTTCCATACTATCAATACAATCAAATAACTGTACTGCAATTTCTTTTTTACTATTTTTTCTTATTAGAAGAGGCTTATTTTCAGGGCGTAAAAAGGTAACCTCGTTCTGATCACTTCCAAAACCAATATCCTGCCGTGAAACATCATTTGCAACCAAAAGATCAACATTTTTTTCACGCATTTTTTTGGTAGCATTTTCTAAAAGATTTTGTGTTTCAGCAGCAAAACCAACCAAGAATTGTTTCGTTTTAAGTTGGCCTAAGCTTTTCAAAATATCGATGTTCTTGACCAATTTCAATTCTAAGTTAGGACTATTCTTCTTTATCTTTTGTGTTGCCGGCTTTTCAACCCGATAATCTGCTACAGCAGCAGCCATTATAACAATATCCATTTTTTCAAAATAACGTTTGACCTGTTCCGCCATCTCTGCGGTTGTTTTAACAGCAATAAAGT
This sequence comes from Liquorilactobacillus capillatus DSM 19910, assembly GCF_001434915.1. GTDB lineage: Bacteria > Bacillota > Bacilli > Lactobacillales > Lactobacillaceae > Liquorilactobacillus > Liquorilactobacillus capillatus. The sequence continues at coordinate 2,842 of NZ_AZEF01000035.1, read as the reverse complement.
TTACATCTATAGGTGGCAATAGATTAGTCGGACCAGAAATTAAGGTAACTTCTGCCCCACGCTCACTAGCGATTTGCGCTAGCGCGTAACCCATTTTACCTGTTGAGCGGTTCGTAATATAACGTACTGGATCGATAATCTCAATCGTCTTACCAGCAGTAATAAGAACTCGTTTCCCTTTAAGATCTCTACCAGCTGAAGTCTTCTCCTGTAACATCTTTTGGGTAAGCCACTTAAAAATGACTTCTGTTGCAGGTAAACGGCCTTTTCCATCATAACCTTCTGCTAGGAAACCCATCTCTGGTTCTAAAATATGGATTCCATCAGCTTGCAAGCGTTCCATATTTCTTTGTGTTGCTTTGTTAGTTAACATCTTTTCATTCATTGCTGGGACAACAAATTTAGGACAAGCCGAGGCTAGCAGCGTACTCGTCACAAAATCATCTGCTATCCCATTAGCAATTTTAGCAATAATATTGGCTGTTGCTGGAATGACTATTGCTATTTCAGACCAATCAGCTAATTCTATATGGGGAACGATCTCATCATCGTAAATTAGTGTTTCATCTGTGTAAACACGATGTCGGCTTAAAGTTTGTAATGTCATTGGGGTGATAAAATTTGCTGCCGCCTTTGTCATCGCTACCCTAACCTGTGCTCCATTTTTAATTAAAGTTCTAATGAAATAAGCAGCTTTATAAGCGGCTATTCCGCCAGTCACATATACTGCTACGTGTTTATTTTTCACGTCAATCCCCCCGTTTAAACCGCATCTTTATTGTATCAATTTTGAAATTCTTTTTTAAGTCTTTTAAGGCTAAATTTTTTTAGTTAGATCTGCAGAAAAATATTTATTTTAACTAACAAAATAAGAGAATCCCGATAAACAATATTAACAATTATATTGAAAACTAATCTTCAACATAATGGTACACATATCGCCCTTATCTCGATTCTCTTATCCAGACTAATAAAACTCTACTAGTTTATTATACTATTTATATTTTTTCACGTTCGTCAGGGTCAATAATTAAATCCCCATTAGCAATCTCTTCTAGTGCCTTACCTACATTTTTAACTGACTTGTACTCACTCATCATTGGTAACGCCCCAGCATCAAGTTCATGCGCACGTTTACTTGCTAACATAATCAGTGAGTACCGTGAATCAACCTTTTCTAATAAATCATCGACAGATGGATATAAAATCATTTCAAAACATCTCCTAATTGTTTTTTATAGTCCGGTAAGAATCGTTTAACACGCCAGCGTTCAGCCCGAATAATTGTTTTGATTTTCTCAACTGCAGCTAAGACCTCATCATTTACTACAGCATAATCATAATTTTGCATCATTTCAATTTCATCAACAGCTTTTTCCATCCGTTTATCGATCGTTGCTAGGTCATCTGTACCTCTTTCAACAATCCGGTGCCGGAGCTCCATTAAATCAGGCGGTGTTAGAAAGATAAAAAGGCCATCTGGACACTTTTCTCTAACTTGCATTGCTCCATTAACTTCAATTTCTAAAAACACATCTTTACCGCTATCAAGCATCTCATTAACATATTTTAACGGTGTTCCATAATAATTGTCAACATATCGTGCATATTCTAACATTCCACCAGAAGCAATTTCATCTTCAAATTGTTTCTTCGAAACAAAAAAGTAATCACGTCCATTAACTTCACCGGGCCTCATAGCTCTTGTAGTCATCGAGATAGAGTAATGGAACTTATTGTCATCTTGTTCAAAGATAGCCTTTCTTACAGTTCCTTTTCCTACTCCTGACGGACCAGATAGTACGATCAGCATTCCCCTATTAGACATGTTTTAAATTTCCCCTCTAAAATAATGTGTTAGTTTAATAATGTGCTATTTTAACTCTTTTTTCAAGTATAACTTAATAAAATCCCATTATTATTTTGGTTAGCTTTAAAATAAGCTCTTGCTTTTTCGAACAAACGTTCTTATAATTAGTTTATCGAACATTTGTTCTGAAGGGAGTTATATTATGCTTGAATTAAAAAAGACGACTTTTCAACAGTTGACGCAGTCACTTCAATCCCAATTTGCACTTACCGACAGAAAGAGATCTTCCTCTTTCCAACAAATGCCTAGATTTCAACTAAAGCTTTTTATTGACCAAGCTATCCGTAAGCATAAGTTAATTAAATTATATTTACTTGATACACAGAATAATGAATTTACTGCTACAGGCTATATGAGTCGCAGCAAAGATCACCAAAACTACTTTAAACTAGCTACATCCTCAACTCGTCTTTTGTATCTTATAAACTTAAATCAAATAAAGTATTTAGTTTTAGCTGGTGATTAAAAAATGGGTCTAAACTTTCTGGTATTGATGGAAATCATCAATGCCAGATTTTTTGTAAAAAAAAACAGGACATCACTGCCCCATGTGCTACGATTTAAGCGACCAAACAAAAAATCAAAGCGAGGTAATTATGATGTCCCAAAACAATTCTATCCTAGAATTACTAAATTTAAAAGACACAAATATTAATGTTACCGGTGTTACTAATAAAATTGACTACGTTGGTGGAGAAAAGCGGAATATTAAAGTGATTTACGCCCAGTTAACCTACAGTTTAACTCGTTGCCCTTATTGCGGTTTTCCTACAATCGTCAAAAATGGTACCCGATTAACTAAATTAAAGATTACTAGTTTAACTGGTCAAGAATTTAGACTATATCTTAAAAAACAACGGTATTGGTGTAAAAACTGTCTTCACTCTTGTGGTGCTCACTCACAAATTGTTGCTATCAATCACTCCATTACTAATCAAGTAAGGTTAAGGGTTAACCAGCTTGTCCGTGAAT
>NZ_AZEF01000002.1 GCF_001434915.1 Liquorilactobacillus capillatus DSM 19910 | reverse complement strand
CCTACACATTTGATTTGTCGAAACTTTGTTCAGTTTTCAAAGATCTACTTGAATATTTCTTACACCATTTATGATATGGCTTTATTAGTGTAACACCAATCTCAAATGCTGTCAATACGTTTTTTTGCTTGTTGTTTAAGCAAATCAACAACATAAGTTACTATACGCCCGTCTTTAGTAAACGTCAAGCCTAGTTTGGGTATAAGATTAGGTTACTTTAGTTCAAATTATTCTATCCGCCTTAAAAAGTCGGACGATTACATTACGTTCAAAAGCAAAAATCTGTTTTTTTATAACTATTACGTGAATAGCAACTTTAAATATAATTTTTGTTCGGAAAACTAGTTTAAAAAATGTTTTCAAAAAAGATTTAAAAAATAAGAAAAGATACATTTTTTACCAAAGTACTGCTAATCATAGTAAACATTTCTTAGCCAATCGGCTAACTCCACTATACACCTTCATCACTGTCTAAATAGTTAAAAAAATGCTAGAGCAAATTTCTTTGCTCCAGCATTCCTAATTAATCAGATATTCTTATCTCATAATACTCGTAACATTTAAAAAGTTAGTAAGTAACTTTAGCCAAAAAGTAACGCTTTTTCCCTCTACGGATAATTACAAACTTCCCATCAAACGCTTTTGTTGGGTCAATTTCAAATTTCAAATCACGAATGCGCTCACCATTAATGTAAATAGCACCATTTGTGACATCTTCACGTGCCTGACGTTTAGACTTTTCAATTTCTGTATTAACTAACAATTCAATAATATTCACCGGAGCTGCTGTCACTTCAACCGTTGGCATGTCTTTGAAACCTTGTTCAATTTCCAAAGTACTAAGATCTTTAACTTCACCAGAAAAGAGTGCTTTTGAGATACGTTCAGCTTGTATAACTGCTTCTTTACCATGCACAAAAGTGGTTACTTCTTCCGCTAAACGACGTTGTGCCTCTCTTTTTTCCGGCTGTGTTTTAAGTTTTTCGGCTAGTTCTTCAATTTCGTTACGCTTTAAAAATGTAAAGTACTTCAAATATTTGACAACATCACGATCGTCCTGATTTAACCAGAATTGATAGAATTCATATGGTGTCGTTTTCTCAGGATCAAGCCATACTGCTCCACCTTCTGTTTTCCCGAACTTAGTTCCATCAGCCTTGAGCATCAAGGGAATTGTCAGTGCAAAAACTTTAGCATCATTTCCTTCGATCTTATGAATCATATCGATTCCGGCTGTGATGTTTCCCCATTGGTCACCACCACCAACCTGTAGTTGCACATCATTGTGTTTATATAAATGATAAAAATCAATTGATTGCAATATTTGGTAGGTAAACTCGGTAAATGAAATTCCGACTTCAAGTCGACTAGCAACCACTTCTTTATTGAGCATTGTATTCATATTAAATAACTTACCGTAGTTTCGTAGAAAACTTAATAAATCGATTTTTGACAACCAATCATAGTTATTTACAATCGTAATATTATCCTTACCAAATAAATGCTTCATCTGTTCTGTCAGACGTTGTTCATTATGATGGACACGCTCCATTGATTGTAAAACTCGTTCTGCCTTCTTACCAGATGGATCCCCAATTGAACCAGTGCCTCCTCCAATAAGGATATGAGCGCGATGACCTGCCATTTGAAATCTCTTAAGCATAACAAAAGGAATTAAATGACCAATGTGCATACTATCTCCAGTAGGATCAACCCCACAGTAAAGTCCAATCGATTTTTCTTCTGTTAATTTCTTTAATCCTTTTTCATCAGACGTCTGGTTAATTGCACCACGCCATTTTAACTCATCAATAATATTCATTATCATATACCTCCTATTTTTATCCATTAAAAAAGTCCCTAATACTTGAAAGTATTAGGGACGAATAATTAATTCCGCGTTACCACCCATATTGCCATAAAATAGCCAGCTCATTCATCGATATTGTGATGACCCAATTTCAGCTCCCCAGTGTAATTCGTTAATTAATATGCCTTGGTTCGCAGCCCCACCAAGTCTCTTAAGTATTGATTAATTAACTACTCTTCTGCTTCATTGCTGTTAATGCTAGCAGTTTAACTTATTCCTCCTTAAAAGTCAATAGGACTTATTATCTGCCAACTTCTTTTGACATTCAGGACATAAGCCATAAACTTCATATTGGCTATTAAAAACTTGAAATCCCGTTTCAAGCTGTGCATCTTCTTCATTCTTTTTATACTTATCATTATAAACATCTACAATCTTGTTACAGTTGACACAGATCACATGGTAGTGAGGTGTTTCAAAGTAATCATAGCGCATATGTCCACCACTGTCTGCAGCAATTTCAATGATTAAATTATTATCAATCAATAATTGTAATGTATTATAGACCGTTGCTAGACTAACACTAAAACCGTTACCTCGCACATAATTAAAAATCATCTCAATTGACGGATGGTCATGTGACGTCATTAGATATGATAGTATCACTTGTCTTTGAGGTGTATTTTTTATTTTATATTCCTTTAGTTTATCTGTAGCAGCTAATAATGTTTTCTGCTCTTGTGCCATCACTTGCAATCCCTCCATACATCTCATGCGTAATTGATAACTATTCTCGAAAAGTATTATACTCTAAAAAAATCGAAACTGTCTATAATAAAATCTCAATTTCATTTAAATGTAATAAATTCCAAAAAATATCATATAATAATTTTTAAAATCTACATGATCTGAGAAATTACTAGTGTCTTATTCTCTGTCTATTATCTAAGTTGGCTTAATAACATCGCCTTCAATATATTACTTTTCAAAAATAGCTACTATATCATATCTCACCTTGAAGTAGTTTCTACTATAATATATACCCGATCCTTAAAACGTTCTAACCACGCTCCTGATACTGTACCTTAATTTAACCATTGATAACTTTAGCTGCTAGTTTTATTTCTAGTATTCTATAAAAAAAGTATCAGTGGCAAAATTTGCCCTGATACTTATATAGCTTCGCTTATTCCAAAATTTCTTTGATTTGTCTAACCATTGCTAACTCCTCATTGGTTGGAATTAACATAATTTCAGTTTTTGAACTTTGGCTTGAAATAACTCCTTCGTTGCCTTCTTGGTTTAGCTTGGGATCTATTTCAAAACCCAGCACTTTTAATCTGGCAATTATCTCGGCTCGTAACTTAACGTTATTCTCACCAATTCCCCCAGCAAAGACTAAGGCATCTAAGCCACCAAGTTCTGCGAAATAGCTACCGACATACTTCACTATCCTATTAATAAAAATATCAACAGTTAATTTTATTCGAGGATCGTCTTTGTGTTCAGCGTAATCACGCATATCAGGTGAGATACCAGAAAGTCCCAGTAACCCTGATTCTGTATTAAGCATCTTTAATATTTGTTCGAGACTTAAATCAAGTTTCTTCATTAAATAGGGAATAATTGATGGATCAACATCGCCAGCCCTTGTTCCCATCGTCAAACCTGTTAATGGTGTAAAACCCATTGATGTATCAAAGGCCTTACCATCTTTTTCAGCAGCTACTGAGGCCCCACTACCCAAATGCAAGGTAATCATTTTAAGTGAAGATAATGGCCGTTCCAAGAGTACAGCAGCACGCTTGGAAAGAAAATCATGGCTTATCCCATGCTCACCATATCGTCTAACACCAAATTTTTTCGTATATTCATATGGAATACTGTAGATAGCATTCATTTCAGGTAGGGCTGTAAAAAATTGGCTGTCAAAAACAGCATACTGCGGTATTGTTGGCAACACCTTCTGCATGATCTCAATGTATTCAATCTCCGTTGGATTATGCAGCGGAGCAAAATCATTCAGCCCTTTTAACTCCTTCATTTTATCCTCAGTAAGCTTTACCGCATGCTTGAAGACTTGTCCACCTGCAACCACTCGGTGTCCAATACCCATTATCTCAGATAACTGTGCAATGATCCCGAGTGCTTTTAATTTTTCAAGAATCATTGAGGCTGCACGCTCGTAGGAAAGGTTATCAACATTTTCCGAGTACTTCTTCGTACCATATGCAACTTCAAAAATTGAACCTGGCATGTTAATTCGCTCAACAAGCCCCTTAGCAATCACTTCTTCATTAGTAGACTCAAACAACTTCCACTTCACAGAAGAACTTCCTGCGTTCACCAACAGTATTTTACCCAATTGACGCACCTCCACTTTCTTACGTCTTAAATTATATAATAATTCATCCTTTGTTTCAGCTGTCCTTTGTAAAAAGATTTTGCCGTTTTCTCTGTGAAACTTGACTTGCAAGATACTGATCCCTAGTTTCTGTCTATTATTCAATGACTTAAGTTCTAAATTAAATTATTTTTCTCGAAAAACACACATTTATTATTTCAAAATACCCCATTTTTTGTCATATTCACTCAAATTCAAGCTTAAAATGACGTTGTCAAACTTTTTTTTGAAGTTTTTTTGCTTTTTTTTGAAAAAAAAAAATACTTTTTATTCTTTAAAGCCTCTTTTTGTCATATTAAACCTCAAAATTAAAAAAGGAGGTTTTCGTTATTAAACCAATGATTGCATACATCAATATTCAGGCAGATACCATTTTAATATTACAGAATATTACAAATATGAAAAAATATTACGAAATATTCAGAAATAGTAATTTGACTGCTACTTTGTTGTTATATTTAGCAGTTATACTAATCACTGTTGAATCGATCAAACGTGGTCGAAAGAAATTGTGGTGAATGCCACATTGCCAAAAATCACAGGAGTGAATATATAAATATGGATATCAAGAAAATTTTATTGTCAGCTGCAACTATCACAGGAATTTTAACAGCTGGCACCATCGCTGCAAACGCTGATACAGTTACTGTCAAAGCTGGGGATACAGTTTCTCATATCGCATCAGAAAATAACACAACAGTATCTTCTATCGAAAAGGCAAACGGCTTATCAGATATCAACCTGATCTTTGTTGGTCAACAACTTGAGGTTGGTGGTAGTACAAACAATGCTGCTCAGACTACTACTACAGAAACACCACAAGCACCTGCTGCTAACGCTGCTCAACCTGCACAAAACACACAGGCTCAAGCTCAGGCACCTGTTGCTACTCAACAACAACCTGCACAAGCTCAGGCTAAAACAGCACCTGCTGTAAATAACACACAAACAACTCAAAATACACAGCAACAAAAACCTGCTGTTAATGCTCAACCTGCACAAAGCACACAGACTCAGGCTAAGGCACCTGTTGCAACTCAGCAACAACCTGCACAACAACAAACTACAAATACGACAACAACTTCTAATGGTTCTTCAGAAGAAGCTGCTAAAAACTGGATCGCTAACCGTGAATCAAGTGGTAGCTACACAGCTACAAACGGTCAATACTACGGTAAGTACCAATTATCAAGATCATACTTGAACGGTGACTACTCAGCTGCTAACCAAGAACGTGTTGCTAACCAGTACGTACAACAACGTTATGGTTCATGGGCAAACGCTCAAAAACATTCACAGCAAACAGGCTGGTACTAAGATAAAGTCCTATTAAATATAACAATCAAAAAACTCCAAGCCGGATAACACTGGCTTGGAGTTTTTTGATTGCTATATTATCATCTATTTTTCTTTATTAATATAAACGGCTTGCTTTCCCATTTGCTTATAAGCTGCTTCAAAGTCGTCCCAGTTAACTGCTTGGTTTTTATGTCCATAAGGATTATTGATATAGATCACGTTATTCTTCCGATCAAAACCAGTGATAACAACACTGTGCTCTGAAAAAGTTATTTTTATCTCTCCTTGTGGTGTATCCCACGCTTGAAAGTCATCAACAGGTGCGAAAGTTGCTGTGGTAATCGTCCACACTGGATGCCCTTCACCCACTTTTTGAATAACATCGTTAAACGTCTGTCCGCTTAAATCAACTGCTTTAGTAGTATACTTTTTAGTAAGCGCCATAATCGGTCCATGATAAACACCTAATCCTGGATTAGCACCAGTAACATCACCTACAAAACCTTTATGTGGATTACCATGTTGTCCATTTCCATAATCCATTGGAACTGTTTTGATTTTATCACCTAATTCATTCTTAGTGACATTGATATCGTAATAGTTCAGCAGCATCGCTAAAGATGTCACTTCACAACCGTTATACAGCGTCGGATCATCTAATTGGTTGATTAACGGAACATCTAATTTAGTGTAATTAACTTTTTTTTCTTTCTTTTCTTTCTTCAATATTGTCTCATCTATAAAGATTTCAACTTTATTTACAAAAGGCAACTTATCTAGATTACCGGTAATTGTTAGTCCACCAACATACACCCCCGTCCCCAATAGTATAATAATTACTAAGACCGGGCCCAGCATTCCTCTCTGGTGCTTTCTCAACTTATTTCTCCTTTCTTTTAAGAGCTACCATCTTATCTCTTCTCATAAAATCTACCCTACTATTTTATATTGACAAGTAACATCTTAGCACAAAAAACAAGTTTAGCCAGCCTATAAGTTCGGCCAGCTAATAGAAGTAGATCAAGTCTAAAATGGTCACCGATAAAACAGTTGTTTATCAGCGACCATTATACTTAAATAAATACTATCTGCACAAATTTACTAATCAATTTGCTGTTTATTTCTTCAAAGAAGCAAGGTATGCTTGACTCTTCACTTCATCAAATTCTTTTTCTGATTTACCGATAATAACGGCTGCAAGTGAATTACCTGCAACATTAACAACAGTCCTTCCCATATCCACTAGACGGTCAATCCCCGCAATAAACGTTAATCCTTGTACAGGAACACCTATTGAGGACACTGTCGCCAGCAAAACAACAAATGAAGCTCCTGGCACACCCGCCATTCCCTTAGATGTAATCATTAGCACCACAGCTAATGTGATTTGTTGTCCAATAGAAAGATGAATGCCATATGCTTGTGCCAAGAAAAGTGCTGCTAACGACTGGTAAATGGCTGAACCATCTAAATTAAAAGTATATCCTGTTGGAACTACGAAAGAAACGATTCCTTGATTAACCCCAAATTGCCCCATCTTATCAATGATCTTTGGTAAAACAGCCTCTGAACTGGCCGTCGAAAAGGCCAAGACCATTTCATCTTTTATAACATGCAGTAAATGCCAAATATTCAGTTTAAATAACTTGGCAGCTAACCCCATCACGACTATTATAAAGATTGCCATTGTGATGTAAGCTAGTAAAATAAAATAACTTAAGGGGGCTAAAGCCTTGATCCCCATTTGGGCAACTGTAGCCCCAATTAACGCACAAACTCCTATTGGAGCTGTTTTCATAACCCAATTAGTTACCTTGAACATTACCTCTGAGACTGCACGGAAGAAATCGAGAATAATTGTACCCTTTTCACCAATTGCAGCTGTCCCAAGTCCAAAGAAAACTGCAAAGAAAATAATCGGTAGCATGTCACCTGTACTTAAAGCCTTAAAAATATTTGTCGGAATTATCCCCATAAAAATAGACCAGATACCACTATGTTTGGCTGACTTAGCTGTTTCAATATACTGACTTATATTCTGACTATGTAACTGGTGAACATTAATATAATCCCCAGGATGGAAGACATTACCGACAATTAAGCCCAAAATAATTGCCATAGTAGTCATTACTTCAAAGTAGATTAGTGTTTTCCCGCCAACTCGACCTAATTTACCAATATCACCCATATTCGCAATTCCTACTATTAAGCACGAAACAACGATAGGTAAAACGATCATTTGAATCAAGCTAATAAACATCGTTCCTATATTTTGCATGGCCATCGTTGCTGCCTCGTTACCATAAAAAATAACTCCCAGTATAATCCCTGAAACTAATCCTATTAAAATCTGCCAACCAAGGTTTAGACGCCAAATTCTATAATGCTTCATTTTTCTCCTCATCATCCTCTAATTTAAATAACAAATAATGGAACCTCTTAACTCTTTAATAATACACTAATTGTCAGTGCTATATTAAAGATAATCTTAGCAAAAAATAAGCATTTATAAAATACCTAAAAATAAAAATTAGCTATTTAAACTAAAATAAACATTATTTCAGTAAAAAAAACGGCTTTCTCAGTCATAAGTAGACTGATTGCCGCTTTTTTATTATCCTTTGCATTTCTTTATTACTCAAAAACCATTTGGTTTGTATAGAGCTCATAATAAAAACCTTTTTCGACCAGTAATTGCTCATGCCGGCCTCTCTCAATAATTTTACCATCTTTGAGAACAATTATTTCATCTGCTTTGATAATCGTTTTTAAACGGTGAGCAATTACAAAACTAGTTCGGCCTGCAATAACATTATCCATCGCTTTTTGAATTTTTTCCTCCGTAACCATATCAACATTTGATGTTGCTTCATCTAAGATTAGGAACGGTGGATTAGTTAAAATCGTTCTTGCAATACTAATTAATTGTTTTTGACCTGTTGAAAATAATGCATCAGCATTACTGATTTTTGTACTATACCCATTTGGTAATGATTTAATAAAATCATGAATATGTGCCTGCTGTGCCGCTGCCACCATCTCCGCATCAGTTGCGGTAGGCTTTCCGAACTTAATATTATCAGCGATAGTTCCTGTAAACAAGATTGAATCTTGTAGTACAATCCCAACGTTCTTTCGCAATGACTTAAGCTGAAGTTGGTTTATATCAGTACCATCAAACAGAATCTGCCCTTCAGTTACATCGTAGAAACGATTCAGTAAGTTCATAACGGTAGTCTTACCCGAGCCAGTTGGCCCAACTAATGCAATCATTTTTCCTTTATCAACTTGAATGTCTATCCCGTGCAGGATCTCACGGTTCTGATCATACCCAAAGCGGATCTTCTTTAACTGAACACCTGCTTGAACATTCTCTAGCTTCTCCCCAGTATCATGGTCTTGCTCCTCTGGTCGTGCGTGAACTTGTGTTAGTCGTTTGGCTCCTGTAAGCGCTAGCTGCAGCATCGAAAACATCGAGGTTACCTGCGTTATAGGCTGAAAATATTGTTGTGAATATTGAACGAACATCACGATCAGTCCAAGTCCGACAGCTTTTTCCATATTATCATTTACGACCATCCATGAACCAAAAGCAATTACAATCGCTAGATTCAATAACGATAAACCCTGCATAAGTGGGAATAACATTCCAGAGTATAATTGACCTTTAAAAGTTGCTTTACGAACTTTTTCATTGCGTTCATTAAAGCCAGCTAGGGATTCTTTTTGTAACCCATTGGTAATAATAATTTTTTCACCATTAATTTGTTCATTAATATAGCCATTTAATTTGCCGATTTCTTCTTGTTGTATCTCAACGTTGTACCGAGCACGTTTAACAATAATCCAGGCCAATAGAATTGCCACCGGTGTTGATATAACCGTTGCAACTGCCATTTTTACATTCAATGAAAACATTATCCAAATCGTCCCAAGATAGAGAGCCGATTGGGATACCAATTCAAAGATTGCCTGATTCATTGCAGTTGAGATATTATCTAAATCAGAAGTAAACAAGGATAAAATCTTTCCATCCTGATGTTGATCAAAATAGCGGATAGTCATCCTTTGTAATTTGCTAAAGAGACCAATCCGCATCCCATTAGTCGACAAAGCATTGATTCGTGAAGTCCACAGACTTGAAATTAACATAGTCGCTACATTCATCCCATAAAAGAATAACAGCGCCCATAATGCATTGTAAAACTGCTGTAAAGATGCTTGTTTATGTGTTGTTGGATCAAAATATGCAGTCAGGTACCGGCTTAAATCTGTAATTGCCTTTCCCATATAAGTAGGCGCCTTAACTTGAAACCAAGTAGAGATAATAGTTAGCCCCACCACCAAAAGCAGTCCTTTCCAGTACGGTTTTAAGTTTACGACAAAATAATTTAGAGCCTTTTTTGTATCTACCATCCTCTATTCACCCCACTCCTTTGAAACCTGTGCATCATATATTTCTTTATAAATAGGCGAAATCTGTAACAGTTCTTTATGTTTACCCGCTGCTACTAATTTTCCCTTATCTAGAACTAAGATCTTATCCGCTTGAATAACTGAGGCAATCTTTTCAGCAATTATGAAGACCGTTGTTTCTTTTAAATCTCTCTCCAAAGCTTCCTGAACTTTCTTTTCGGATTTTGCATCTAAAGCCGAGGTTGAATCATCTAAAATTAAAATTTGCGGTTTTCCAATCAGTCCTCGGGCAATTGATAAACGTTGTTTTTGTCCGCCAGATAGGTTGGCTGACCTTTCCTCAACCTTATGCTCGAACCCATCTTCATAGTTATCAATAAACTCTGCCGCTTGGGAAACTTCAGCAGCCCAACGCAGATCTTCTTCTATGGCATCACTTTTTCCTTGACGCAAATTCTCGGCGATCGTGCCTGAAAAGAGAATTGCTTTCTGTAAAACATAACTAACTGTCTTCCGCAAAGAAGCTTCATTAACTTCCTTAAGCATTTTTCCACCTACATAAATGGTACCTGCAGTTGGATCATATAAACGGGGGATAAGCTGTGCCATCGTGGTCTTACCAGACCCTGTCGCCCCAACGATCCCAACCGTTTCACCTGGTTTAACGCTAAAACTAATATTACTTAAAGATTCTGTTGCCGAATTGGGATAGCTAAACGACACATCTTGGAAAACCACACTGCCAGCTAACTTTTCTTCTGGACCATCCTTATGATAAATCACATCTGGTTTTGTCTCTAAGACCTCTTTAATTCGGCCTAAAGAGATCAATCCTCTTGATGACATCATCATTGTCATTGCCCCGATTATAATTGCGAACATCAACTGCATCAAATATGAAGTAAAAGATGCAATAGCTGCAAGATCATTGGGATGATCTGTTATTCCTATTCCCACAAAATAAAGTGCCACGAGTATCATTAGATTTGAAATCAAGGTAAAGGCTGGGATCATTAACGAAAAAAGATAACCGATACTAAGTTGGAGTCCTTTGATATTATTGGAAGAGACAGTAAACTTATTTATTTCGTTTTCCTCTTGATTAAAGGACTTTACGACCCTGATCCCCTGCATTGATTCTTGGGCAATGGTATTAAGATTATCCATCCATCTCTGGAATCTTGCAAAAAAGCGCCCCATTTTTGAAAAAACAAGACTTGAGAGACTCACAATAAGAACTATCATCAAAACTTCGATCCACCACAGTCGCGGAATCGTCATAATTCCAAGAACAAACGCCCCAATAAATAAAATTGGAATTCTGAAAAGTTGCATAAAAATAGTCATTAGTAAGTTCAGCACCTGATTGATATCATTTATCAGCCTAACCGTCAAGCTGCCAAAAGAGAATTTCTCAATGTTTCCAAAAGAAAAAGTTTGGATCTTACTATAAACTGCCGCACGTAGATCAGTAGTTACTGATTGAGCTATTTTAGCCGAGAAATACGTACTAGCTATTCCAGCTAGAATTCCTACTACGGCTAGTAGAATCAATTGAATACCGTAATTCTGAACTGCCGTAGTATTATCTGCAATAATCGCCTTCATAATATTCTGTAGCAGCTTTGGCTGCCAGAGTGAACTTAAAGCAAGAATGATCACTGCGGAAATAGCACCAATTATGGAACGATAATTATTTTTAAAATATGGTTTTAATATTTTCATTGTCCTACAGCTTTCTAAAGCGTCTTTAATTGTATGTATTAAACTTAGATTTACACACACGCCTTTTGACTTCACACTATAATCTTATTCCAATTGAGTTATGCATACCCTTGCAGAGTCCTAACCCGACTAAAATTTATTGAGTTAGGAACCTAAATAGATATTTAGCATACATTCTATCTTATAGAACTTATGTTGTTTATTCAATCAATTTGGCATTCCAAAAATATAATACTTTCCTGTTGATCCTCTAATACTTAACTTAAAAAAGTATAATTTATCACACCAACTAGACTTATCTAAGCTAAAAAATAATAAGCTAATTAGTTTATTCAAATTAAATTATCCCTTTTTACTGTTTTAAGCTGAAAAAAGATTGTAATTTAAAATACAATCCTCTAGAATACTATTTATGTGTTTTATAATTTTTTCACAATTAAAAAGGAGGATTTTTTACCATGGATTTATCATTAGTTATTTCATGGTGGGCAGCTTTAGCTGGACTAGCAATCGCTATTATACTTATCCTTAGACGGCTTAATCCTGTCTACTCACTTATCTTAGGAGCAATCATCGGTTCCCTTTTGGGCGGGGCTAACCTTGTCCAAACACTAGACATCTTGATAAAAGGATCGCAAAGTGTGATGGGGACTGTCCTACGTGTACTAGCCGCAGGAATGCTTGCCGGCGTTATGATGGAATCAGGAGCTGCTGATACTTTAGCACGAACGATCGTTAACAAAATGGGGGACCGTTTTGCTATCCTATCACTCGCTTTAGCAACAATGGTTATCACTGCCGTCGGTGTTTTTATTCCCGTCGCTGTTTTGATTGTTGCTCCTATCGCACTAGAAGTTGGCAAAAAAATGCATCTTTCAAAACTAGCTCTACTGGTAGCCTTATCTGGCGGTGGAAAAGCTGGTAATATTATCTCGCCTAACCCTAATACGATTGCAGCTGCAAAAGGCTTTAATCTTGAATTAAGTCAAGTTATGCTTGCTGATTTTATTCCAGCTCTCTTTGCTTTATGTACAACTGTCATTATTGCCAGTCTGCTTAAAAATAAGGGAACAGCTATTCTTGATGCTGACCTTGCTAACTTAACTTCCCCTGCTACAAGTAAAAAGTATCCATCGTTAAGATCGGCACTCGTAACACCAGTCTTAGCCATTGTTTTACTGCTCTTGAATCCGCTTGGTTCAATCTTCCATATCACTTTCTTAACTAAGTTAAATCTTGATGCGATGTACGTTCTACCTATAGCAGCTATCGCTGGTGCTCTAGCTATGGGGCAAGGGAAGCAAATCAGGAATTTCGCCAAATCTGGGATTGATCGGATGACCGATGTCGTCTTAATCTTAATTGGAGCAGGCACGATTGGCGCAACAATCACATCTTCAGACCTTCCAGCTAAAATTATTTCATTAATTAATATGAGCCATATTTCTGGCGTCTTATTAGCTCCAATTGCTGGTATCTTAATGGCTGCTGCCTCAGCCTCGACTTCTACTGGAGTTATACTTGCTACCGGTTCTTTTTCTAAGGCCATTCTTGGTTTTGGAGTATCTCCATTAGCTGCAGCTACGATGATCCACACTGGTGGGATCGTTATTGATCAGTTACCACACGGAAATTACTTTCACGTTACAGCTAATGCAATGCATATGAACATCAAGGAACGTTCACGAGCTATCCTCTACGAGGCATTAGTTGGTGCAACTGCAATGATTGTAGCAACTGTTATGTATGGCTTTTTGGGACTTTAAAATAAAAGTAGGAGGTTTACTAATGAAATTTGTAATTGCACCTGACTCATTTAAGGGAAGCATGACTGCCAAAGAAGTTGCTGACGCGATCGCTAGTGGCTTAACTAAAGTTTTCCCCACAGCTGACTACGAGCTAGTACCCATGGCTGACGGTGGTGAAGGAACTGTCCAGTCTCTCGTGGATGCCACTGCCGGTCAACTGCTCACGAAAGAAGTAGTTGGTCCCCTAGCAACTAAAGTGACTGCTAAATATGGACTCTTAGGCGATGGAAAAACAGCTGTTATTGAGATGGCAGAAGCCAGTGGTATTAGTTATATTAATACACAAACACAGAATCCTTTAAAAGCTACTACATATGGAACAGGCGAACTAATTATTGATGCCCTTGATCATGGAGCTTCTAAAATTATTCTGGGTATTGGCGGTAGTGCCACTAACGACGGTGGTGCTGGAATGGCTCAGGCTATCGGAGTAAAACTATTAGATAACCACAAGCATGAACTAGCTTTTGGTGGCGGTGAACTCGGT
The DNA here is from genome assembly GCF_001434915.1 of Liquorilactobacillus capillatus DSM 19910. GTDB lineage: Bacteria > Bacillota > Bacilli > Lactobacillales > Lactobacillaceae > Liquorilactobacillus > Liquorilactobacillus capillatus. The sequence continues at coordinate 96,543 of NZ_AZEF01000002.1, read as the reverse complement.
AAGCTGTGCTCACTCGATCTTACTGGGATAGACGAGCGCCTTACTCAAACAGAGCTTCTTATTGCTTCAGATGTGGTTAACCCACTCGTTGGTCCTGACGGTGCTTCAGCTGTTTTTGGTCCGCAAAAAGGAGCAACGCCAGCTATGGTCAAGCTTCTAGATGCCAATTTAACCCATTATGCCGCCCTTATAAAAAAGGAGCTTAATAAAGAGCTCGCTTCTTTTCCTGGAGCCGGTGCAGCTGGTGGGCTGGGTGCAGGACTCTTAGCCTTTACTAACTCAACGATGGCAAAAGGAATTGACATCGTTGTTGAATATAGTTCTTTAAAAGAAAAGGCACGACAAGCTGATTTCGTTTTTACTGGTGAGGGTGGTATCGACTTTCAAACTAAATTTGGAAAAACCCCCTATGGTGTCGCACTCGCAACTAAAGAAGTTGCTCCACACGCACCGGTTATCGCACTAGCTGGTAACGTTGGCGAAAGAATTGATGACCTATATCATAAAGACGCTATCGATGCTATCTTTGCCACTGTTGGAGGTGCTAAATCTTTAAAACAAGCCTTTGCTGATGGACAAAAGGATATTGCCCAAACTGCTGAAAACATCGCTCGTTTAATCGCTGCTATACACTAAAAAACTAAATAATCTAATAAGGGTTATGCTACAGGACGAAGTGGATCTCGTTTTGCAGTATAACCCTTATTACTATGACGAAAGAAGCTTAAAATATTACTTCCGATATTTGTGTAACTTTTCAGCGGTTGTCAGCAAGTGCTTTTGAGGTGAATAACTAAGCTTGATATAATTACTAATCATATCTGCTCCAGCTGCTACACATGCTTTCTGAATAGCTGGGATCAGTGCTACCAATTCATCTAGGTTTCCCTCAATCGTTGTCTCAAAAGGACCAACTTCATACGCTAAACCACTTGCACTTATCTCTGCAATTGCCGCATCTACGATCTTTAACAACTTAGCTGTATTTAATTCTTGCGGTAAAACTTGAATTGCCATTGCTGCATTGCTCATAAAACTGAACCTCCTACTAAAGATTTTCTACCTTGTTGTCTTTTACGTAATACTAATCCTCTCATTTTGGAAAGGAAGATGCCAATTTATATTTGATCTAAAGCCTGTTTTAAATCTGTAATCAAATCAGCTGCATTTTCAATACCGACGGATATTCTAATTAAATCAGGTGTAATTCCCGTTTCTTTGAGCTCTTTTTCATTTAATTGTGCATGCGTCGTTGATGCCGGATGAATAATCAAAGACTTTGCATCACCCACATTAGCCAACAGTGAAAATAAATTCAAATGTTCAATCAGATTCTTACCAGCTTCTTCACCCCCAACTAAGCCAAGAGTGAAGATCGAACCAACCCCGTTTGGAAAATCACGCTTGGCTAGTTCATAGTAAGGACTATCCTCTAGTTCTGGATATTTAATCCACGAAACTTTTGGATGCTTTTTTAAAAATTTAATAATTTTTCTTGTATTATCTACATGACGTTCAACTCTCAACGAAAGAGTCTCAAGCCCTTGCAGAAGCAAAAATGAATTAAATGGGCTAATTGCAGCTCCCGTATCTCGAAGCTGTTCTGCACGAACCTTAGTCGTAAAGGCTCCTCCTTCCAAGTCAGAAAATACTAGCCCGTTATACTGTGCATTAGCGGTCGTAAAATCTGGATAGCGACCGCTTTTCTTATAATCAAACTTTCCATTCTCAACAATCACACCGCCCATCGTCGTTCCATGCCCACCAATAAACTTTGTAGCAGATTCAATGACAACATCTGCACCATGTTCTAAAGGACGATAAAGGTATGGTGAAGCAAATGTATTATCAACTAAAACCAATAAGCCATTATTATGTGCTATTTTAGCAATTTCATCAATGTCTATCAAATTAATATCAGGGTTACCGATTGTTTCCAAGTAAATTGCTTTAGTACGCTCATTCACTGCTGCTGCGAAGTTAACAGGCTCATCCGGATGAACAAAATGAGTTTTAATCCCTAACTTAGGTAACGTCACATTGAACAAATTAAATGTTCCACCGTATAAAGTACTAGCAGCTATAATTTCATCACCTTGTCCGGCTATATTAGTTATCGCCGCAGTAACTGCTGCTGCACCAGTTGCAAGAGTTACCCCGGCTGTTCCATTTTCTAATGCTGCAACACGCTCATCAACAACAGCTGTTGTTGGGTTAGTCAACCGGCTGTATATGTTACCAGGTTCTTTAAGCCCGAAACGAGCAGCGGCTTGCTTTGCATCTTTAAAAACATAAGAAGTCGTTTGATATATTGGCACTGCTCTGGCACCAGTTTCATCAATTTTTTGTCCCGCATGTACCTGTAAAGTTTCAAAATTCAATCTTGTTTTGCTCATAAAAAAACTCCTCCTTAGTGATCAACTAACTAAATAAATCAATAAACTTAGACATTAAGATAAAAAGAGCATATGACCTAAGTCAATAACGTTCGGGTATTAGCTAAAAACTACGAACCTTTTTTTATTTCATCATAGATGATTAGAAATCAGACACTCCGGTTTGATTTATGGAGCACATTTGTTCTAAATCAGTAAACTGCCAAATCAAAATTTGTATTTTGATTTAAATTAAAAAACGTTCCCACAATAGTAACTATTGCAGGGACGTTTTAACCGTGGTACCACCCAAATTCACTAAGCCATACGGCTTAGACTCTTCGACACAAATAATGTCTAGGACTGTATCGTGTCCCCACGAATCATTAGCTTACACTGCCGATTACGACTCCGAGTTCATCTTCAACATATTTTACCTGCCCACTTTCACCCAACTGAGCTCTCTTTAAGGAAAAAGACATCTACTCTTCTCATCAACATCTAATTTATTGTTTATCATAAACTAACATTATTAAATAAAAGAGTCAACCACTTTTACTTAAAAATTTATTTTAACTTCTTCTTAGACAAGCTTATGACAATCATTTATTTCTAGAATAGAGCTCAAATGTTTGCTATGATAATTATAATAACAATAGAAAGGAGCTGCTAATGAAAAAAAAATTAATTCATAAAACATATATCAGAACATTAATTTTAATTGCTTCGCTCGAAATGGTAGTCATTTCTGTTAACTTTTTCTATGCCCCCATTAATATCGCTGCAGGCGGCGCAACTGGGATCGCAATCTTACTTGATGCAGCTTTTGGATTTAATCGTGCATTATCAGTTTTGATTATTAATATCATTATGATTATTTTTGCAACGATTTTCCTCGACCGTCAAATCGTTCGCAACATTACTCTTGGAAGCTTTCTTCTGCCTATCTTAATGTACATCACACCTAGTTTTAAAATTGTTTCTGACCCCTTGCTGGCAGTTATTCTTGGTGGCGCAACTTTCGCAGTTGGCATTGCAACGTTGTATCGGATAGGTGCATCCAGCGGCGGTACCACTGTTCCTCCTATGATTTTAAAAAAGCATCTCCATCTCAATGCACCTTTATCACTGTTAGCAATTGATCTGCTAGTCACTTTTTTCAATATTTTTGTTGCCGGACTTAATGCTTTTTTTCTTGCTGCTTTTTCACTAGTTATCACTTCACTCGTAATGCGCTACATTGAAGCCGGTTTGGACCATAAATATCAAATTCAGATTATGAGCCAGACAAAACTAACTGAAATTCAGCAAATGGTTTTACAAGAAGATCATAGCCTAACAATTTTTGACGTTCATGGTGGTTATAGTGCTAACAACAAAGAAATCTTGATGGTTGTTGTCGACAATCAGAGTTATGGTCCGCTTATTAGACGCATTCACGTAATTGACCCAGATGCTTTCATCATTACCTCAAATGTAGTTAACGTCCACGGTGGCCGTTTTGGTATTTAACAACTGAAATTCTTCACATTATAAAACATAATACTTCAATGCTTTTGCAACCCCGTCCTCATCATTAGTAGCTGTTATAAACTTTGCAGCCTGCTTAACTTCTGTGGAAGCGTTCCCCATTGCAACACCCGTACCGGCAAATTTTAGCATTGGAACATCATTAAATTGATCTCCAATCGTCAAAATTTCTTGTGGCATTAGATGATAGTATTCTGCTAATTTTTTGACAGCCATTTTCTTTGAAACTTTAGCAGCAACAATTTCTAAGTAGTTCTCCTTAGATTGATAAAAAGAAATACCTGCTACAGCTACTTTCTCTAAATAAGTAAATAAAGTTTGAACATCTTCTTTTTCACCTATCAAAAGTAACTTATGTGTTTCAGTTTCTGAACCGCTATATAGATTTGAAAAGTCAGTCTTAACTGGAAGCAGTTTAGTAATACTGCTTTCAGTCGCAATCCATTTATCCTCTCTTTCAACAAACCAATTATTTTCAGAATAAATATTAATAGCTATTGCTGGGAATTTTTTCTTTACGGTATCAATCAACTTAACTACTACCTCGTTATTCATTGGATAGCTTCTCAGGCACTGAATAGACGTCATATTTTTCATATTTAAAATAAAAGCTCCATTATAACTTATCAAGGGATTAGAATGCACTCCTAACTCTTTGGCAAGCGGAAAAATGCCTTGCGGTGCACGTGCTGATGCTAGGATAAAAGGAATTCTTTTAGTACTGAGTAACTTAACTGTCTTCTTTAAATACGGTGTAAGTATATTGGTAGAAGTTAACAGTGTCCCATCAATATCACTGACGACTAGCTTTATTTTATTTGGCATAATTTTTCCTCCACAACTGTTATTTTTAACTAATACTAAAAAGCTGATAGTATTGTTGCATTCTCTTGCAAACACTACTACCAGCTTTATAATATCAATTATAGCTTAACCTAAGAATCCCAACCACTTACCTAAGATCCCTAAACCAAAGATTGCGAAAATTATTAACAATGGATTAACACCCTTTTTCAGTAACCATGATACAAAAAGTGTTAAGATCAGTGCTAACATCCCTGGCATAACTGAATCTAAAATATCTTGAACAGTTTGTGTCTTACCATTGATCTTTGTCGCTACGATTGGAATATTAATTGTTGTCCATTTTGATACAAGAGCACCCATAACGAAGAGCCCCACGATCGAAGCACCTTCTGTTAGTTTCTTAATTCGACCGCCAGCCATATCTTGAATTATTTCACTACCTTTGGTATATCCGTAGCGTAGAAAATACCATTTACACGTCAGCCGAATTGCATTGATCAATACAAAGAACAGTAATGGTCCAATAATACTGCCCGTCATTGCAATCCCCGCTCCTAAAGCAGCCAGAACCGGACGTGAAGTTCCCCAAAATAATGGGTCACCAACACCAGCTAATGGTCCCATCAACCCAATCTTCATTGCAGCAATAGCTGTTTCATCGACTTTACCTGTATTAGCCTTCTCTTCTTCCATCGCGGCGGTTACACCGAAAATTGGTGCTGTCAGCCATGGGTGAGTATTAAACCATTCCATATGGCGCGCCAGAGCCTCATTGCGTTCTTTACCCGGTTTATAGAACCGCTTTATTGCTGGGATCATTACAAAACAGAATCCCATATTTTGTGCACGTTCAAAGTTAAAGGAACCCAGTAAGAATAATGAACGGAAAAACATACTGTTAAGATCCTTATTAGTTAAGGTAACCTTATTTTGCCCCATTTGTGTTGTTTGCATTTTCAAATCCTCCTAATCATCCAAATCATCATCTAAGTCATCATCTGCGTTACTTCCATTAGTAGAACCATTATTAGCTGCCACAGCTTGGGAACCATTATTATTACGGTTACGGCTATATTCAAGTTGAAGGTATAATAATGCAAAGATCAAACCTAAGCCCCCAAAACCAACAAGATTAAATTTAGTAAAGGCTGCAAATAAGAATCCAAGATAGAAGAATGGTTTTAATTCGGGAACATCCATCATATTGATAACCATCGCATACCCAACGACAACGATAATTCCTCCCCCAATTTGTAAACCACCAGTGATAACTGTTGGGATCGATTTAAGAACACTTTCAACTGCAGCAGTACTAAGCGCTAAAACAATTCCCGTTGGAATCATAACACGCAAAGCTTGCAACCCTAAAGCAATGACATGCATCCATTCAATGGCACGGTAATTTCCTTTTTGAGCAAAATCATCACCCTTGTGGACAAAGAACACAACAATTGTTCTAACAAAAATCGTTAATGCTTGACCAGCTGCAGCTAATGGAACGGCAATTGCAATTCCTTCACCGATACTAGTATGCGTATTAATTACTAATAAAGTTGAAATAACAGAAGCTAAAGCTGTATCAGGAGCCATTGCCAGTCCAACATTCATCCAGCCCAATGCCATCATTTCAAGTGTTCCGCCTAAAATAATACCTGTTTTAACATCACCTAGAATAAGACCTATTAATGTACATGCAATCAAAGGACGGTGTGTCTGTGCCTCATCAAGGACAGATCCCATACCTGCAACCCCCGCCACAAGTAGTATTAAAATAATTTGTATGATATTCACAATAATTCCTCCTTCTACGCCTTATAGTTTTTGTTTTAAGAGCTTAGCAAAATCCTGACTAGAGTCACCCGGCAATTGCCGCAATTCTAATTTAACTCCCATCGTACTCAGCTTTTCGAAAGCTTTAACATCTTCTGGTGTGACACTTACAGATTCAGTAATCTGTTTTTTGCTAGGATCAAAGCGCATCCCTCCAACATTGACTGTCTTGATCTCTACCCCATTTTCAATCGCTTCAACGATTTCAGCCGGATTACCGAAAAGAAGCATTGCAGTTGTCCCTGCATATTTTGGGTTTTTAAAAACCCGTCCCATTTTTTCAGGCGTAACTGCGTTTGCACGGACATTAGAAGGAGCAACTGATAAGACTAAGGTCTTACGCATAGGATCTTCAGCTACTTCATCACTAACAACAATGATTCTTTCAGCTGGAAGTAATTTGATCCACTTAGTCAACACCTGTCCATGGATATATCTGTCATCGATTCGAGCTACTGTAATTTTCATAATAAATCATCCTCCTCATTATCTTCTTTACCTGCTAGTTTCTTTGTCTGTTCAGAGAATACCTTGAAACTCTCAAGATTAGTTTCTTTTAAGTGTTCAATAATTTCATCCAATGAACTGACCTGTGCCATTCCTAAAGCTTCTAGAACCATGGGTAAATTAACACCTGTTACGATATCGATATTTTTATTCCCATAGGCTAGTTGAATTGCTGCATTATACGGGCTTCCTCCAAAAAGATCTACTAAAAATAAAAACTGACTTCCCGCAGGATACTTCTTCAGTACCTCTCCATAATGCTTCTTTATATCCTCCAATCCTTCTCCTTTAGTAAAGGGAACTGCCACAACATCTTCATTTTCACCAAAAATCATCTTAACTGCACTCATGATCCCCGTTGAGATTTCCCCGTGGCCTGAGATAATAATTTTTACCATAATCGATCCTCCTCCAAAAAGACTTTTACACTTTATCTATAGCAAGATACATGCCAAGTTTTAAAGCCCTTCCAAAAAGCCCTATCGTACCTTATTTGTAAATCAAAGAGCTTAAACCTGTTTCTACTAAGTAGAACAGGTTTAAGCTCTTTTTAATACAAGTATTCTAATTTTGATACAGGTTCTTAATAATTTAAAACAGTTTCAGCAATAAAATAAAGTTCATCCTGAGGTAGCTTAATTTTCAATGATTTAATGCTACTGTCTAATGTTTCTTTGACGAGTGGTAACACGTCTTGCAATGTCGCACTCGGTACTTCCGTATACTTGATCGTATTACCTCTTAAAACACGTTCTAATGCAAAGGCTGTATGAACAATACATTTTATTTGCCGACTATTAGAAAAATCTTCCTCTAGTTTAGTCTGCAATTTATCTATCCAGTTAACTAGCATCTGACAAACGAGAAATGGATTAAGATAAACTAAGTGTGTTCGTAAAACATCCTCACACATATTTGAAACAACGATATTTGTATCATTTATAGTTTCTGGAAACTTAACATCTGGATCCATCAATGCTACTAATTGCTTTTCCCCATTGCCAGCAATTAAATCTTCGAGTGAGATGTAGGGAATCGCTGTACTTGGCTGTTTTGTACCGACTGCTGCAATTATTTCATACTCCTCAGCAATTTTAGGGATTACTGTTGCCATCTTTAAAGCTGAAATCGTAAAAATCTTAATTTGTTCCGTCGTTGTTTTAGAAATAATTTCACTAATAATCTGTTCTAATTTTTTGGCGGTTCCACTTCCAGTCATACAGATTGAAATAATAGCCCTTTTCTGACCAGTTTTATTTGGTGTTATCTGTCCAATCATTTGAAGCATATCTTGTTTAAGTGAAACGTAAATCGTTCCAAGATCCATATCTAAATAATTAACTTTTCGCAGTGCATCAAGTACAAGTGACGTTGTAACATTGGGGAGTGTTCTAAGTTTGACACCAGTCATTTTAGTCAGCTTGTGGCTAAACATAGCTAGTGATCCCATATCCACCAATAAAAGAACCCCTTTACCTTGATCAAGCTTTTTGGTCAATTTAGCAAGCCCATCTAATATCTCCGTTGGTGATACAGTCAATGGCATATCTAAAGCTGCAATATTAGTCTCACCCAATAGTTCCGTTGCTACTTTCACCATTGAGGAAGCCGTCGAGTTGCCATGTGCAGCTACCAAAATACCAACTTTCTTCCCCTCTGCCATTGACTTAATTGAATTTAACAGCATAGTCAGATAAAGGACTTCCATATCCGGCATTTCAACTGCAAAAGTCTTACTAATTTCTTTCTGAAATATTTGGGCTACCTGATACTCTTGTTCATGTGTATTCTTGATTTTGTTAACTTCGTTTTTCATCAATAGATCTGTTTTATTTCCCCGCTTAAAAAAAGCATCGATATGCATGCTGAAATAATAAACAAAACGCCGATCAAAATGGCAGTTTAACTTTTTTTCCGCGATTTCTTTTAAATGTTCTACAAATTGTGGAATACGACTGTCTACAAACTTAGTCAAATTATCATCACTAACATTTTGTTTAAAGAAATTTTTGATATGCAGGTGCATATCGACCATAATATATTGTTGAATATCGCTTTCTGGTACTCCCTCAGAGGATAGAACCTTTACCTTATTCTCAATTAACTCATAAATATTTTCTTCCTCATCTGGTTGCAGCGTTTTGTCGACATAAAAAAGTGTATTTGAATCTAAATATTCCGAAATATCAGCTTTTCTCCGTGACTTGGCAGAGTTTGAGAGCCAAATCTGACGTAATCCATCAGGAAGATCTCGCAGTTGGACACTAACTTCATCTTTAGAATCAATATTATTTAAAAAAGCTTGGGCACAAGTTAATTGGACCTGTGATTTTAGTTGACCCACATTTCCATAATTAACTTCAGTTAGTAAAGCAATAAAAACATCGATCTTAACATTTAAGTTCTTCTTAATCCGCTCAGCTTCTCTTTGAAAAAGGAATTTAGCCAGTTCAACCCGTTCACTTAATGGACGTTCCTCAAGTACTGGGATCGAGATCGTCATTGGAATTCTGCGTAAGAAAGTGTTTAACATGGCTGAATCAGGGTCTTCCGTTGTTGCACAGATAATCAAGACATTCGCACGGCGTCGTTTTTGATTTTCGCCCAGTCTATTGAAAGTCCCATTATCAATAAAGTAAAAAAGCATCTCTTGTCCTTCAGGTGGCAACCGATGGACTTCATCAAGTAGCAAAACACCATCATCTGCCTGTTCCACTAAGCCTTTCTCATCTTCGGTCGCTCCGGTATATGCTCCCTTAGCGTGCCCAAAAAGTGTCGACATCAGTAATTGCGGATTATTATAATAGTCAGCACAATTAAACGAGATCAATGGGGCATCTTCTTTAAGAATTTTTTTATAGCGCGCGTACTCATATATTTTATTAGCAAAATATGTTTTTCCCGCACCCGTTTGACCTAAGAGCATCATATGCAATCCATGTGGCGGATACATAATAGCTGCTTCAGCCTGTGAGGTCGCCTTTCTTAAACTCCCGTTGTAGCCAATCATATGAATTAATGGGTTTCCAGTTGCGTGTTTAGGTTGCTGTATATTATGCGTATCTTTAGATTGCTTTTCAGCTTGGATTGAACTTGAATCAACTGTTTGTGACTTCAACAGCTGTTTTAAATCTGTCGTTTCAAAATAAGTAAAATGATGAATAGCAAGTTTCTCTCGAACGATTTCTATTGGAAGATAGTGGACGGGGAAAGTTTTAACTTTTAAAACCTTCCCCGCTCTTACCAGCCGATTTAATTCTAATGAAACGTTAGAACGTGTCAAACTAAGTGTCCGAGCTAATTCTGTTGCTGAACTTCCTTGTTGTTCTAATAGTTTTTCTTTATTGGCATTCCACCATATACTTAACAGACAGTTATAGACCTTCTCGATCCGTTTCACTTTAGTTCCTCCCTTTTATTTAACTATTTAACCATCTCCAACTTATTGCGGATCCTTTTGAGGTTCTTAATATGCCATGGAGTACGGTTTAGTTTTGGTAAATTCATTTTTAAAACAAGCTCATTTCCATCCTTCATCTTCTCATTAGTTTTAATGATTAATTGTGTCGATAATAGCTTATCCTTTAGATATATCTCTCGCAGTTGCTGCTTATTTAGTGAAAATCCCTTAGAAAAAGTATCAAAATTACTCTGATACTGTGCTGCAAAGAAAAAGTCAGAGCTTACATAAATACAGTTCATCTTAGGTGCTGATTTAACTGTACTGATTGAGAGTAAAACATTTCTTTCGTCATACGGAATTCCTGGAACCTCGCTTAACATATATGCTTTAAACTTATCCTGATTAATAAAAAATGGCATTATTTCTTCCTCCTCTGCGACCTTAAGCAGGTTTTAACTGTAACTGCTTCAACATTATACTAATATGTACTTTATCACAATCAGATGCTTTATTAAAAATAAGCTTACATAACTATCTATTTATCACTAAACAAAAAAGACAGGCATCGAATACTGATATTTAAAATTACCCTTTAGTAATCTTAAACCCAGCATTCTTGCCTGTAGTCTTATCTTAAAATTCATTTTTATCTGCATTAAGACTTAATTTATTTAGTTTTCTTTTTAAATTCTTTGATAACTTTTAATGCCCGCTTACGCGTCTTGATGTTAGGACTCTTCAAACGACGGTAGGCACTACTTAGATCCATTCCCTTAGCCATTAACTTTTCCTCCATTACCAGCTTGCTTTACGAACACCTGGGATCTGCCCTTTATGAGCTAATTCACGGAAACGCATTCTCGACATCCCAAATTTACGCATATATGCATGGGGACGACCATCAAACTTATCGCGGTTATGCATCCGTGTTGGTGAAGCATTCCGTGGAAGTTGGCTTAAAGCTGCATAATCATGATTTTTCTTTAAAAGCAATCTTTCCTCTTGATACTTCAGAACGGTTTGCTCAATTTTTTCTGCTTTTGCAATTTTTGATTTTTTGGCCATTATTTTACCTCGGTGAATAATATTTTTTTCTTTAATTTAGGTGAATACTTAAGTAGCTTCAATTTTTCTGGTGTATTACGAGTATTTTTTGAAGTTAGATATAAGCGTTCTCCTGTTTTTGAGTTACCCAAAATAATATTTTTACGCATAATCTTTGCTCCTCTAGTTTACTTTCTTACCTTTGTACATTCCCTTAGCGGAAACACGATGCCCCACAACATATTCACCTAATTCTGGGTTCCAATATACTGCAGGTCCTTTAATCTTATGTTGTGAACGACGTTTATTTTTACGGCTTTTAGATGTTTTTCTTGCTGGTACTGCCACTGTATTCCCTCCATAAATAGTATTAGTTACTATTTAAATGATAAAACTTTTCCAGCCAAATGTAAAGAGTAATTAATACTATTTAAAATAATTCTGAAAAAAGCTGAGCCAAATAATTCCTTGGCTCAGCTTCTTAAGAGTTAACCATCCCTTTTATTATCTTAAATCGCTATCTAACACTACCAGGTCTTCTCTTAATCAAGATACTTAAAATAATGCTTTATGAATGACAGTTGCAACGATCGCCCCTACAATTGGTGCAACAACTGGAACCCAGCTATATGCAAATTGTGAACTGCCTTTATACTTAAACGGCAAAACAGCATGCAATAATCGTGGTCCAAGGTCACGAGCAGGGTTCAAGGCTGGGCCTGTAGGTCCACCAAAAGAAACAACCAAACACATAACTAAGAAACCTAATCCAATAAAGTCAGCCCGTGAGTCAACTTTATCAGCCGTAATACTTAAAGCACCAAAAACTAGTAGGAAAGTCCCAATAAATTCGTTAACGAAACCATTAAACTTGCTGCCAACAGCATCGATTGTCGAAAAAGTTCCCAAAATAGCTTCGGGGTTAGTTGTTTTATCATAATATGGTTTATAAGCAACAACAATCATTAATTGGCCTAAGATAGCACCTAAAAGTTGTGCAACCAGGTAAGGTATTACATTACTCCATGGAAAACTACCCGTCACTGCAAGTGCAATTGTAAAGGCTGGATTGATTTGCGCACCTGAAACTGTCGCAAACATCAGTGCTGGGATCATTACCCCAATACCATATCCAAAACCAATTAAAACCCAACCACCATGAAAACCCTTAGTTCCTTTTAATTCCACATTGGCAACTGATCCGTTACCTAGTGCAACCATTATAGCTGTTCCAAAGAATTCCGCAAAACAGCGTGTTAATAGTGAATAATCCATTGTTACTTACCCCACCAATACTTTCTTTTTAATATTTTCTGAGAGAACATTGTTCATTCTTCCACTCTCAAAACCACTTAAATCAAGTGTTACAAATTCGTAACCTAAATGCATAAGTTGAGCATTGATTTCTTTTTTAGCAGCCATAAAGTCTGCAAAAGATTCTTCTGGTACTTCAACACGTGCGACTGTTCCATGAACTCTAACACGTACAGTTGAAAAGCCCATTCCACGTAAGTAAGCTTCAGCTTGCATAACTTTTGCAAGTTTTTCACTAGTTAATTTTGTGTAATATGGGAAACGTGAAGATACGGAACATGAAGCAACTTTATTCCAGTTGTTTAAGCCTAATTTTTTAGCGATCATCCGGACATCTGTTTTATAAATATCAGCAACTTGTAATACGGAAACAGCCTTAGCTTCATCTCTAGCTCTTAAGCCTGGACGGAAGTCACTATTATCATCCATGATCATTCCATCTAAAACAGCATCTGCTTGGAAATCTGCTGCTAACTTATTCAAGGCAGCGTAAAAAATCTTTTTCATAAAGTACCATGAATCAGGAGTGTTGTTGCTAATACTTTCATTAGCTAAATAATCTAATTCGACACCTTTAACATTAACCTTAAGTTCTTGGGCTAAAGAAACTGCCTTGTTATATTCTTCATCTGAGAAAAGCTCTGAATTTGCTACGACTGCTAAAACATTATCCTTACCTAAAACATCGACTGCTTCTTTCAAAACAACAGTTGAATCGATTCCACCAGAGAAACCTACAATCACTTTGTTATACCCAGCTAAAATACTTTGTAATTTTTCTTCTTTTTCAATTAATGTTTTCATCGTGTTATTCTCCTTCATTTTTATTGTTTTCAATTTCTTGCAAAACAGCATATTTTATTTTCTCAAGGTTTTCTTTAGTACCTTGAACACAGTGTCTAAGGTCATCATTTTCAAGTGAAAATTTTGTTATCCCATGATAACTGAGTTTCTTAACCCTAACTTCACCGTACGCCGTCTTCGCTATTTCGATCCTTCGTTCCATAATCTCACGCTGCATCAATTGCAATCGCAAACCGATAGCAGGTGTGTTTTCAAAGATAAACTTAACGAATAATTCTTTTTTCTGAGGTGAAACCAGCAAACTCAGCTTATAAGCCGGGCGACCCTTTTTCATCACAATCGGTTCAGCCCACGCATCCTTAGCCCCTACTTCGAGTGACTGCTTAATGACAGCGGCTAACTGCTGCCCCGTTGTGTCATCTAAGTTAGTTTCTAATAACAAGACTTGATCATTTGTCGTAGTAATATCTTGATGACTGAGTTTAGAATTATATAGGCTCGCTCGCAATGCGTTTAAACTTCCTGTTTCACGCTTTCCAAACCCGTAACCCGTTTTTTCCAGAACACCATCCATCGCAGTCACGTTGAATTCATCACCCAAGCATTTTACGATGGCCATCCCTGTAGGCGTAATTAACTCCGTATGGACATCAAAACGTTTTTGAATAGGGATCGCTGTCCGCAACTGCATCTCCATAACAGCTGGCACTGGTACTGGTACGATTCCGTGTGCAATTTTAATTGTTCCAACACCATCGGCAAGGTTATTAATAATAATCTTGTCGATCTGCAGCATCTCAACTGCAAGTGCCGCACCAACAATGTCAACAATCGAATCTAAAGCTCCTACCTCATGAAAATGAACATCAGCTATTTTTTTACCATGAACCTTTGCTTCAGCCAGTGCAATTTGCTCAAACATATCAATTGCTCTTTCTTTAGTACTCGTTTTTAAAGTACTTTCCAAAATTAATTGTTTGATCATCATAAAGTTGCGGCCATGCTGATGACCATGTGGCTGATGATGCGTATGTTCGTGTGTACCATGGCTATGTTCATGCTTATGAACTTGATCGTGTTCATCTTCAATAAACCCTTGATCTTTTGGTGCATTTCCAGCCAGAATAACATCAAAATCTGTTCCTGTAATACTTGAACGAGCAGTTCGATCAACGGTAACGTGATAACCGGTTACTCCCAGCTTAGATAAGTTTTTTTCAAACTCCCCCTGATCTAGGCCAAGATCAAACATTGCACCTAAAAACATATCACCACTAATCCCGGAAAAAGCATCTAACACTAACGTTTTCATTCATGCGCCTCACTTATCAAACGATTAATCATACTGGCGTTATAAGCTGCACCAAAACCATTATCAATATTCACAACACTGATACCTGAGGAACAGCTATTAAGCATTGTCAGCAAGGGAGTCATCCCACCTAAATTACTACCGTATCCAATACTTGTTGGAACAGCAATTACGGGATGATCCACTAAGCCGCCAACAACACTTGTCAACGCACCTTCCATTCCAGCAATCACAATTACAACATTAGCCTGTCTAATAATCTCCAACTTGGCAAATAAACGGTGAATCCCTGCAACACCTACATCATAGATACGGGTCACATGATTACCAAAAATCTCAGCCGTCACAGCTGCTTCCTCAGCTACTTTCATATCTGACGTTCCAGCTGTAACAATCGCGATATTCCCAACTTCTTCCACTTTTTTAGCACGTGCAATAAGTGTTTCAGAAGTTGCATCATAGTCTAAGAAAGGAAGTGTTTTTAAAATAGCCGCTGCTTTCTTAGAATCGACTCTCGTCGCCAAGATCGATTTTTGTCGTTCTTTCATTGCTGTCACAATTCCAATAATTTGTTCAGCCGTTTTGCCTGCCCCATAAATAACTTCTGGATAACCAGTCCTTCTGGTACGTGTCGTATCAATCTTGGCATAATCAAGTTCTTCAAAACTCTCATTACCAAATTTTTGAATAGCATCTGCCGGTGTCAATGCAGCATTAGCAACATCCTGCAAAACTTTCAATAACTGATCTTGTTCCATCTTACTTATCCATTACAACTACACCAAGGCCATCTGGTATAACCGTTACCTTAGCGTCTTTGCCTTCACGCTCAAAGGCCATTTCTAGTGCTTCATCAATTGTTTTGGCTAATTTCATATGCATATTTGTTACTAGTTTAGGATCAACTAAGTCCGAAACCATGATTACATAATGATTCGTCAAAATTCTAGCTAAAATCTGAGAAGTCCATTGATCTGGCACAGTTTCGAGGCGTGGTGTATTCACTGCTGTGTCTAAAAACTCTTTTGGATCTTCAACATCAGCTAAGTTATGATAAAACCCTTCTCCACCATGTCCATCACGGCAACCAGCAACCATTATTATGGTGCCATTTTGTTTATTTGTAGCCTCTGCTGCCGTCATTCCTTTAACTGCCTGATAAATATTTTGATCCAATGGGAATCCACCATTAGTTGAAATTGCAATATCACTCTTGATCGCTTTTACACCTGCAAGTTCTCCCACAAAATCGGTCCCTTTTTTATGGGCCTTTTCTAGATCACCTGCAAATGAACCTATGATGTGTTTATTTTCATCCAAAACAACATTTATAATAAATTTCAAACCCGCTGTTTTAGCTGCGTACACCATATCTTTGTGTATTAAATTATGGTGTAAGTTACCTGTTCTAGAATGTGGATCATTGATAAATTCACCTGAATGATTTGCCATAATTGTTTTATAAGAAGAAATACCTGGTAAAACAGACTTACGTCCGCCAGAGAAACCAGCAAAAAAGTGTGATTCAATAAAGCCTTCAGAGATAAGTAAGTCTGCTTCTTCTGCTACCTTGTTGATGATTAAATCACCACCAGAAGGAAGTTTGCCGATCTTAACCATATCTTCGTCTTTTTGTGACATATGCATAACAATTTCTTCATTGTTAACTATTTCTTCACCGTATTTAGACACTAGTTCCTCATGTGTTGACGGGCGATGGAAACCTGTTGCGATAAGGATCCTAACCCGTGCCTCAGGTGCTGCTTGGTGCAAGCGACGTAAGAGGATCGGCGTGATAATATGTGATGGTACCGGTCGTGTGTGATCTGAACTAATAAGCACGATATTTTTCTTACCTTTAGCTAGTTCTTCGAGCGAGGGGCTACCAATCGGATTATCTAATGATTTTTCAACAAGCTCATTTTCTGAAAGCTCTGCCTTATATGTTGCTGCCTTTGAAACGAGGGATCCAGCAAAATTCTTATCTGCAATTTTAGCTGTAATATGTCCTCGATCATATGGAAGATTAAATTCTACCACAATGTTTCATCCTCTTTCATTTAATTTTTATTAACAACAGCTATACTAGACTTTCATTTTCAGGTTTTCATTGACAATCATTCATACTAAAGTTAATAATTAATAGTATGTATTCTAAGGTATTATCATTTGTCAACGCAAAAAGGCGCTGATAGAGGAGTATATAACTACAGGATGATCCTATTAATATTCAAGCAGAAAGTGAGGCTATTTTTTGCCAAACAAAGATATCAATTACTTAGTAAGCTTTATGAAAGATAAACAGATTTCAACAATCTCCAAAAGTTATCATACCTACCTAACTTTTCATGGTTTGAAAGCTGCTAGTGTTTTCATTCTGAAAGAAGGGATCATTAAAACATCTGTTATCTTACAAGATGGTCGTGAATTCAATATTTCTTACATTAATCAACCCGATGTTATTTCACTACTGCATGATGAAGCTCTTCAATATGATGAGCAGCCTTTTAATGTCCGGATTGAATCTGAAGAAGCAACTTTTTACCAGATTAACCGCGTTAAATTTTGGAAATATGTTAATTCAAATTTACGACTGCAAAATTATGTTAAACAGTACTATCGCCATCGTCTTTCTGAGAACTCTTCACGTTTGCAGCGCTTGACAATGAATGGCAAATTGGGGGCTTTGGCCAGCTTTTTACGCGATATGGCCTTTAAGTTTGGTAAACCTTTAGCTGGTAGCTCCAAAATTATGATAGATTTTAACGTTACTAATGAAGATATAGCTGGTTTTTGTGGAATTGCTAACCATACTAGTGTTAGTCGGATGATGCGCAAGCTGAAAGAAGAAAAAGTGATTGAATTCGGTAATAGTTCAACTAATAATCGCCGGATCATTATTAGTAATGTTCAAAAGCTAGACGATTATATTGCATACTAAAAAAAATACTTAGAATTTTAGTCTCTGCCTTTATGGCAACTAAAGTTCCAAGTATTTTTTATTTTAGTAATAATTAGATGCTTTTTTGCTGCGCCTACTTCAACTCAGTAATTAGCTCACGCATCGCTTTTTCCTGATACTCTGCTGCAAACTGTTGACTTAGTTTCTTTTGTTGCTGTGTATTAGTCATCAAAGTCGGATCTTTTGCAATTGCTGCTTGCATCTTACCTTTGACATAAATAGTAGCTTGTTCCTTAAGCTCAGCTTGTCTCTTTTGATCAGACATTTGCTTTTTTAATTCTTTAGCTTGCTTAACTGTCAGTACAAACCATGTCTTAGGGACATAAAAACGATTAGTCCTTTTTACCAGCTGATTATTATTTCCCGCAATTCCAAACCAGAATTTAAAGGCAGCTGATTTATAACGCCAACGAACCTCAGTCCTCTTCAAATACGCTTTTTTATTTGTAGTACGCGTCAATTTATTGTTAGTATACTCATCCGCTTTGGTATGGCTAGTCTTTTTGGCATGTGCTTTCTTAGCATAGATATAAACATTCTCTTTCCCAGCTGTTCCAATTGGCTGGAATAGCAACATCTGCGTTTTTCCAGTTGGATCAGTTGAATAAACCCGCTGCGTTGTAGCTGTTGTCACCTTATACATTCCAAAGTGACCGTGATAATTACTTACAACACCCCATACTGATCCTAATAAAATGATCCCTGCAATGAGAGTACAAATTAATCTAGGCATTATTTTTTCAATGTAAATAAAGCTGATAAAAGTAGCTATTGCTCCAAAAATCAATGTCACAACAATCATTAAGCTTGCCCCCCTTTATCATTCTTTAAACTTTGGTTCATTGTTTTATTTTTATTACTTAAAAAGAATGCCAGGCCGAAACCAACAACACTGAAGCCTACTGCAATCCAAAAAGCTGCATGGTAACCGGTCATTGTCGCATTGATTGCTTTGACTTTATATTCAAGTGGAACTGAATGCAGCAAATGCTTAGCTGGCATCTGTCCCTTAGTTGTGTTAGCTAACACTGAAACCAGGATCGCTGTTCCAATTGAACTTGCTATTTGACGAACTGTATTATTAACAGCCGTTCCGTGTGAGATTAATTGAATTGATAATGCATTCATCCCTGCTGTTGTTGCTGGCATCATTACCATCGCGATCCCAAACATTCTCAGTGCATACAGTAAAATAATATAAAGTACCGGTGTTTGTTTCGTAATCATAATAAACGGCAGTGTCCCCACTGTTAGTAAAAACAACCCTAAAATAGCCAACCTGCGTGCCCCGATCCGGTCAAAGGTTTTCCCGGTAATTGGACTCATAATCGCCATCATAAGCGCTCCTGGTAAGAGCATCAGGCCTGAATGAAAGGCTGTCATACCATGAATCATCTGCAAATACATTGGGATGATCATCTCAACTCCCACCATTGCAACCATTACAACTGAACTTAAAATAGTTGCGATCGTAAATTCTGCAGATGAGAAGACTCGCAGTTCCAAAAATGGCTTGTCGAGCTTTAATTGCCGCCAAATAAATAACACGATAACAATCGTTCCTATTGTCAAAGTCGAAAGGACGATCGTTGAGGTCCAGCCATTATCACCCACTGATGAAAAGCCATATAAAAGCGAACCGAAACCAACTGTTGAAAGAGTTAGTGATAACCAATCCAGAGCAGATTTGGTCGTCTTCAAAACTGGTTTCATATAGAAGAACGAGAGAAAAATTACAATTGCGACAATAGGGATAATCATTCCAAATAAATCCCGCCAGTGCCACGTATCAATCACAAAACCAGATAATGTTGGCCCAATTGCTGGCGCCACTCCAATAACAACTCCGGCCATTCCCATTGCGACACCACGTTTATTGGCAGGAAAAACTGATAGCATGATATTTTGCAAAAGCGGCATTGAGATTCCCACACCTAGAGCCTGGATCAACCGACCAACTAGTAAAAAGGAGAACGTTGGTGCTGTCCATGCAATAATAGTTCCAACTTCAAAAATACTCATTGCTACAATGTATAGCCATTTTGTATTAAACCGTGTTGATAGCCAAGCTGAAACAGGTATCATAACACCATTAACCATTAAAAAACCGGTTGTTAACCATTGAACCGTTGATGTCGAAACATCAAAAGCCTTCATCAAGGTCGGTAACGCAGTTGCTAAAATAGTTTGATTAAGTACAGTACAAAAAGTACCAATTAGCAAAATAGCAACCAGCAAAAAGAGATTGTAGCTTCTATCTTTATCATCTTTAACTTTAGACATTTTATTCCTTCTTTCACTACAAATATTCAATTATTAAAAGTGCACTTTGGATTATAACTTTTTACAACACTTATGTAAAGTGGGTTTACAATATTATTATTTTTATTTACAATAGTCTTAAAGATCAATCCAAAGGAGGTTCTTATGGATAAACCAACCAGGCCCACGGAGGCAATCAATTTTTATGACTTTATGCGTAAAGTATTTGAACAAAGCAATCTTTACCTTGGCTTTACTGAATTAGCATCCATCACTGATGTTCCACAAAATAAACTACGTTATTGGAGCCAAAAAGGTTATATTCGAACTTGCGATAGTAACAAAAAAAATCACTTTAAATTCGATGCCGTTTTTCAAATATACACAATTAAGTTTTTTCAGAACAAAGGTTTTACGTTAGCTGCTGCAGCTCAAAAGGCGGCTTATTATTCACAAACATTTAGAGAAATTAAAGCCGCCACCCATTTACGTTTGCAGAAGATTGAAAAAACACCAGAGTGTACTATTATCGATTTAGGTCAATTTGATCCTGATCCTAGTAAGCGGCTTATCCTGCGCGTTGAAGGTGATCAATCACGTTTTGAATTGAATTAGCTACTATACAATAGTTTCTAACATTAAACCGGGGCAAGATCAAAAGGTGTTCTTTTGAACCTGCTCCGGTATTTTTGAAGATATATCACCCAGTATGTCCAAACCTTTTTTTGCTGCCCACATACTTTTCTCCCTAAAAATTTAACTTAACTATCTTTTTTTCAGACTACAAAACTGCTAAGGCACAAAGCAGTTCCAAAATAACATTGAATCGCTACTAAAGTAGAACTGACTAAACAAAAAAAGCCTGAGTTACCAGAAGTGGTTACCCAAACTTTATTAAAAACTTTGACTATACTTGCATAAGTTTAAGATCCATGATAGCTTATACAATTTAAGTTCTATTCTAGTGCTGCTTAGAATCAAATAGCATTTTAAATTGCTGCTGTTTTTCAAATAAATGACCTAACTGCAATAATGTACTCTCATCACCCTTACGTCCAATAAATTGAATGCCTAAAGGTAACCCAGTTGCAGAAACATATGTTGGTAAACTAATAGCTGGCTGTCCCGTCATATTTGCTTGTTGTGTAAATGGAGTCAACGCCAAACTTTTTGCAAAAAAAGTATAGATTAAGTCTAAACGTTCAGTCTTTTTTAAATCAGTTACGTGGCGCATCTGCTGTATAGTTGCTTTATCAATTAATTCAGCGTCTATTCGTGGAGCCGTATAGGCTGTTGTTGGTGTAAGGTATGCATCGTATCGTTCAAACATCCTATCCATCACTGCACTTGCCTGATCCCAATGACTCAATGTTTTACTATAGTCTGTTGCACTTAATAATAAACCAGCTTGATAGATGACCCAAGTTGTCAGTTCCATGTCATCTATTGTTACCGATCGCCCTAGTTGATGTTCAAGCTCTTCAAACATCCTTGCAGTCTCACCTGAATTAACAATATAATAATCACGCATTAACTCTGACCCACTTAAAGGGTTGGTAATTTCCTCGGTTTGAATATTCCGTTCATTTAAAAAAGCAACTGCTTCTAAAACTGCCTGACGTGCATCAGCGCTAACAGTTGTTCCTACTGGTGATTCAATGCTGTAAGCAATTTTCATGTTTCGCTTCAATGGTAGTTTACTTTTCTGGCTGAAGCTAGGCTTGATTAGTGGTGTTTGAAACGGCGCAGCTGGTTGGACGACTTGCAAAACATCCAATAAAGCTGCCGTATCTCGAATCGATGTTGTTAGGCCAAAATTAATAGCCGCTCCTTGCCAGCCACGCCATGCCGTTGGACCAACTGGTACACGTCCTCTTGTTGGTTTTAAACCGATTAAGCCTGAAAAAGAAGCTGGAATTCTTATTGAGCCACCCCCATCATTACCAGTAGCAAGCGGTACAATCCCCGCTGCTACTGAGCTTGCAGCTCCCCCTGATGAACCCCCCGGAGAATATTGTAGATTCCAAGGATTGTGTGCAGGTCCATATAATTCCGGATCTGTGATATTCTTAAACCCAAATTCAGGAATGTTCGTTTGACCAATAACAATAAAACCGGCTTGCTCAAGACATTTAACAAAATTATCAGTCTGGTGCGCGTAATTATTTTGCAACAGCCGGGCTCCGCTGGTATCTAGCTCCCCAGCAAGACTTTGCCCCAAGCCCTTTAAAAGTAGTGGAATCCCTGCAAAGGGCTGGCCTGTATCAATAAAATGTTCCGCTTCATCTAAAGCGTGTTTATCACGCCGTGTAATCACGGCATTCAACTCACCATTCAATTGATCCAATTTCTGATAACTCTGTTTAAATAGTTCAATTCGGTCAATTTTCTTATCACGGATTGCTTCAGATAATCCAAGTGCATCTAAGTGCATCATATTCCCTCCTTTGGCTAAAATAACATATTACTAATAATCAGTTTAATTTTAACCTGCGCCAAGGCTTTTGTACAAAACAAAAGTTTTTTACTATTTCTTAAACTAATAAGATCAAGAAAAACTACGACTTATGAAATCCCCCTAAAGTTAAGTTTTCCACTTGACTTTAGGGGGATTTCATAGCTATCTAGATTCTCTTTTACTTTTATTTAAAATGCACTACTTATGATAAACTTTTTGAACCACACCAATTATTAATCAACCAAATGTTGTATTTTAATTTTGGTATTCATTATTCTAAATAAAATATAACCGATAATTTGAGCGGCAGCTTGTCCAGCTATTAAGTAGCCATAAGTAATTAAAAATGGTACTTTAGCAACGTAATGTAGTTCCAGTGCGACAAACACCATTCCAAAGGAAACACATAGTCCAATAACCAATGCCCGAAGGTTAAGATTCTTTATTCGCCGATTAATCAAAATAGCCAATGCTAACCCCAGGCCAGTAACCCCCCAACCAACTAGAACGTCTAACAACCCCAATGGGCTGAATAGGATATTAGCAATCGTTACTCCCAAAACCATTCCCCAAAAGTATTTTTTATTATAAGCAACTAACTGATAAAGCGCAGTAGCTATTCTAATCTGAATAGCCCCAAAAGAAAAACTGGCAAACATCATTGTTAGTAGAATGTAAATAGCTGCTAAAATAGCGTTAATCGTCAATAACCTAATGTTTTTCATCTCTTATTCCTCATTCTCATATCTTTCATTATCCCAATCAGGCTCTTGTTCATACTTGATTGGATCTTTTAAGCCGTTTTCTTTAAAAGCATTAATTCGATCACGACACGTTCCACACTTACCACACGCATCTTCTCGTCCTTCATAACATGAACGTGTTAGTTCAAAAGGAACCTTCAGTTGGCGTCCAAGTTTTACAACCCCTGCCTTATTGAGTTTTATCAAGGGAGCAATCACCTTAATCTTGCCTGCTGTTCCTGTACTAATTGCGGTGTTCATAGCACTATAAAAAGCTGGTGAACAGTCGGGATATGCATTACCTGCTGCATCATCTGCATGTGCTCCGTAAACTACTTCTTCCAAGTGGCTGCTATACGCGAGCGCTGCTGCTTGCGATAACATCAGTCCGTTACGGAACGGGACGTAGGTATCAACAACCTGCTCACCTTGCTCCTCTATAATCTCAGCGTAGCTTTTTTCCGCAATGGCTCCATTCCCTTTAAGCAGTGTTGAATCTGAACCCGTAAATATTTTGTGATCAACTGCTGCTTCAATTAATTTAACGTCAAAGAACTGTGCTACTCGTCGTGCGTTGATAATTTCTGCATCATGTTTTTGACCATAGGTAAACGCTAAGGCCAATACTTGCTTAGTACCATACTGTTTGACAGCAAGTGCCAAACAAGTTGCCGAATCCATACCACCAGACAATAAGACAACCTGTCCCATCTTTATTCCCCCTAACGTATTGAACGACCATAACTTTGAACATTTCCTAAAAACTGTAATTTCCGTTGAAATGCCAGTTGCTGTAGCTCTGCTGTTTTAAAAGTCGGATTAACCCGATTCACGAAAGGATAAATGGAGATTCCGCCACGCGGCGTAAATAAGCCCAAAACCTCAATGTATTTTGGATTCATTAATTTATACAGATCATCAAGAATAATATTCATGCAGTCTTCATGAAAATCGCCATGATTTCTAAAACTGAAAAGATAAAGTTTGAGACTTTTACTCTCAACCATTTTTTCAGTTGGAATATATGAAATAAAAACGTTCGCGAAGTCTGGTTGCCCCGTCTTGGGACATAAGCTTGTAAATTCGTAGCCATCAAAGGTGACTAAGTAGTCGTTTTGGGGATGCTTATTGATGAATGTTTCGAGGACTGACGGATCGTAATCAGTAGCGTACTTTGTCTCAGTACTACCTAATTCTGTTACACCCGTAAGTTCATTTGCAGTACGTGAGTGATGTTTGTTTTCCATGTGTTGTTCTCCTTTTGTTTTTTTATGGAGGTTTTAAAGGATCTGCCATACTCCATGACGTTGATTAAACTCAACTTTATCAATAGTACACTAAAAAGCATCCCCAGCATAGTCAAAACTTAACTAGAAGGAATGTGCTTTTACTATTTGAATCCTTGCCTTCCATCGATAAAACCAAAAATTTAAATAAATAAGTGACTTTTGTTACACTAAGATTAGATGATTAGTTCCGCAACCGTATTTCAAAAGTCATTTTATTTAAAAAATGAAAGGAGTAGCTATATGGTGACTGACAAGCTCAACCAAGCGCGTTCCCTCGAACAAGGACTAAGTTCATCCGAAGTCGCAGCAAGTCGTGCAAAGTGTGGTAGCAATATTTTGCAGGAGGCTAAAAAAGATAGTCTTTGGAAAAAATTACTTGTCCAACTAACTGAAATAACCTCTCTGATATTATTATTTGCGGTGGTGTTATCAGCCTACATGGCCATTGCCTTTGATGGAGGATGGACAAAACCAATTGTTATTGGCTCAATCGTTATTTTGAACGTTTTAATTGGTCTATATCAAGAATACAGTGCAGAAAAATCACTGGCTGCACTCAAAGATATGAGTGAACCTACGACACGTGTTATCCGAGACGGTAACAGTCAACGAATCGCTATCTCAGAAGTTGTCAACGGTGATATTATTGCTTTGAATGCCGGTGACCAAGTTCCAGCAGATGGCTTACTCAAAAAAGTCAATGGTTTAACAATTGATGAAGCACTTTTGACAGGTGAAAGTGAACCTGTTGAAAAATCAATTATCCCCCCACAAGAAGCACCTGATTCTATTGGTGATCAAGTAAATAAAGCTTTTTCAGGAACGTTAGTGACTCAAGGCTCCGGCATCATGGTTGTTTCTGCTATCGGGATGAAGACTGAAATTGGTAAAATCGCTGATCTACTCAATACAACTAAAAGGCAAAAAACTATTTTACAACAGCGGCTTGCTCGGCTATCACTTGTCATGACATTCATCGCCCTTATCAGTGGTCTCTTTATTTTTCTTCTTGGCATTTGGCATGAATTAGGGAGCTTAATAGATAATTTAATGATTGGTGTTTCTCTAGCCGTAGCTGCCGTTCCTGAAACACTCCCCGTTATTGTGACGATCAGCCTTTCCGTAGGTGTTCAAAAGATGGCTCGCCGCCATGCAATTGTTCGACGTTTAAATTCAGTTGAAACGATCGGCAGTGTTGATGTTATCGCCTCAGATAAGACTGGTACCTTGACCCAAAACAAAATGACTATTACACGTTTATGGGCCTTTAATGAAAAGCCTGAAATGATTGATGCGCAGCAGCCATTAAGTCAGGCCGCAACCGACTTAATGCGTCTTTTCGGTCTTGATACCAATGCAGTCATTACTGAAGACCACAGTGAAGGCGATGCTACTGAACTTGCTATTGTCCGACTGCTGCAACAGCATGACCTTTCTCGCGTAGCTTTCGAAAAAGACGCACCTCGAATTGGCGAGCGACCATTTTCTTCTGAAAAGAAGACTATGGCCACACTCCACCGATTAAATAATAATCGTTTCCTTTTAATTGTTAAGGGTGCTTTAGATAAGCTTCCACTTGCACTTTCAGATACCGACAAACAAAAATTAACTGCTATCCATGATGAGTTTGCTAATGATGCACTACGCGTTTTAGGTGTAGCCTACCGTGAATTTGATAGTAAACCGCAAACTTCGATTGAGGAATTAGAACATGACCTAACCTTTGCCGGAATTATTGGTTTAATTGATCCACCACGTCCTGAGGCGATACAAGCTATTAAAAAAGCTAAACGAGCTGGAATCAAAACTATTATGATTACTGGTGATCATAAAAAAACCGCACAGGCGATCGCTTCACAAATCGGTATTTACAAGGAAGGTGATCTCGCTATTAGCGGTCCAGAGCTTGCTCAATGGAATGATGAGGCTCTTATTAAGAATATTACTAAAACCAGTGTTTTCGCACGTGTTTCTCCTGAAGATAAGATTCGCATCGTTAAGGCTTGGCAGCAAAAAGATAAAGTTGTCGCTATGACCGGTGATGGCGTCAATGACGCGCCTGCACTTAAAGCTGCCGACGTTGGAATCGCTATGGGTATTACAGGAACAGAAGTTGCAAAGGGTGCTGCTGATCTAATCCTTACTGATGACAACTTTGCAACCATCATTGCTGCTGTTTCCTCTGGACGAACAATCTATCAAAATGTTTTAAAAGCAGTTGAATTTTTAGTTAGTGTTAACTTTGCCCAGATTTTCCTAATGGTCGGCAGTGTCCTTTTTGGTTGGGGTACTCCCTTAATCGCTGAACAACTACTGCTGATAAATGTCCTAGCAGATGGAATTCCAGGTTTTTATCTTTCACGTGAACCAGGTGAAGCGCGGACAATGCAGCGCTCGCCTATCCCAAGTAAACAAAGTATTTTCAGTGACGGAGTTGGCTCACGGCTCTTTATTCGTTCAGCTATCTATACCGTATTGACATTAGCTATTTATGCTCTTGGACGTTTTATCCTAACTGATAATAATTCAGCTGTTGGTACGACAATGCTGTTCTTGACCTTGGCTTTAGGTTCAATGATTGATATCTATCCTATCAAAACACGTGAATCTTTATCATGGACTTCACTCAAAGCAAATTCCGCGTTAAACATCGCCCTACTCGTTGCGACTGCTATCGTTGTTTTAGCAGCACTATTGCCACCGCTACAAAACTCGTTTGGCTTAGTAACGCTAACAGGATCTCAATGGCTCATCAGTCTTCTTGCAGTATTTATCCCAACTATCTTGTTAGAGATCAATAAAAAAATACATTCGCGTATTGAAGCAACTGTCGTGCCTCCCAAATAGGTAGCTAACTTTTATTCTATATAAAATAAAACAGCCAGAATCTGGGTTAAAACTTA
Organism: Liquorilactobacillus capillatus DSM 19910; assembly: GCF_001434915.1. Lineage (GTDB taxonomy): Bacteria > Bacillota > Bacilli > Lactobacillales > Lactobacillaceae > Liquorilactobacillus > Liquorilactobacillus capillatus. Next base: position 69,000 of record NZ_AZEF01000002.1, on the reverse strand, counting down.
ACTCCTATCCCAATTTTCTAACTGTTTTTAGATAAACGTATTTTCTAATTAGTTAATTAAAACTAACTAGCTAATTCAAGATATCTAGCCACTTAGCATAGTCTTTCTTAAAATAACTATCTTTGGCGTACACCAAATAGAGATCATGTGTCGTTTGACCATTTTCCATCATCGGTAATTCTAATAACTGTCCTTTTCGCAACTGTTCTTTAACTAAGGAACGATAAAGAAAGCTGACTCCCACGCCTTCTAACAATAGTTGTCTGATCAATAAAGGCTCCGAGATAACGATTAAATGCTCAAAATCATCTAAACTAACATTCTCAGCCCGTGCTAAGCTAGCTAAAATCTCACGCGAGCCCGATCCATCCTCTCGAACTAACAATGTCTCTTTAGCAAGATCACTCCATGTCAGTGACTTACGTTGAACCAGCGGATGTTTGCATGAAGCAACTGCTACAAAAGGTTCCGCTCTAATTACCTGATAATCAAATTTTTGTTTATCAAAGTTGCCCTCAACTAGTGCAAATTGACTACTCCCTGTTTTAACTGCTGCTAACGCCTGCTTAGTGTTCCCAACATGGCAGCTGATCTTCCGAAATGCATCTTGAACTGCAATTTCTTTTATCAACCGTGGAGCCAAAATTTCACTTAGTGACCGTGTAGTACTAAAATTAATTTCTTGAAACTTGTTTGGAGTTTGAATTCGTTCTAACACTTGATTCGCCTGAACCCTTGTTCTTTGTAAAAAATTTGCCAATTCCTCTCCTGCTGGAGTGATTTTCAATTTTGGTCGGTGATAGTATACCAATTTTAAGCCCAGTTTTTCTTCCAATCGTTGAATTTGTTGTGTGACAGCTGGCTGTGAAACATACAGTTGTTCTGCCGTTTTGGTATAGGAACGAGTTTGAGTCAGTACTAAAAAAGTCATGTATAATTGGTCTAGCAAACTTTATCCTCCTTTTATATAATTAAAGCTTATGATTTAATAATAAACTATTATTTTAGCTTATTCAAAAAATCAGCTATACTCTAATTATCACTTTAAGGAGGTTTCACATTGTCAACTATTAATAAACTAAAACGACCCGCTTTTTGGATCTCATTTTTTGTAACATTGATCTGTGCGGTTGCCGGATCATTTTTAGCTCAATTTCCTTATCTTTCACTTGTTGGTGCCCTGGTATTATCTATGATTTTAGGGATTGGATTGCAATTAAATACATCATTATTATACAAAGCCAACGCTGAATCTGGTTTTATTTCAAATAAATTCTTACGTTTAGGTATTATTCTTCTAGGCTTTAAGTTAAACCTAATTCAATTAGCCCAAGCTGGGATCAAATCGATTCTGTTAGCGATTTGCATCGTAACTGGTATGATTTTCTTCACTTATTGGGTATCCCGTAAAATGGGAGTTGAACGTGACCTTGCCATTCTGACAGCCACTGGTTCTGGAATTTGTGGAGCAGCAGCTGTAATGGGGATCTCACCTCAAATAAAAGTCACTAAAGAAAAAGAAGCTCAGCAACGTGAAAACGAAGTTTTAGCTGTTGCAACCGTAGCTATCCTTGGAACGGTTTTCACCCTTGTTGAAATTATCTTAAAACCACTTTTCCATATGAGTGCCGTTCAATTCGGGGTATTCACTGGTGGTTCTTTGCACGAAATAGCCCATGCTGTCGCAGCTGGTAGTGCCGCAGGGCCTGTTGGTCTTGATAACGCAATTATTACAAAACTTTCCCGTGTTCTTCTTTTAGCTCCTGTTGCTTTGATAGTCGGAATTTGGCACCAAGCCGTTGCCCCAGCTGCCCATGGTACATCTCGCGCTAAGCTGCCTATCCCGTGGTTTATGGTAGGATTTCTTATAACAAGTTTAATCGGCTCATTCTTGCCTATCCCAGCTAGCGTCCTAGCCTTATTAGTTAAAATCGCCTATATTGTACTTGGGATGGCTATGGCTGCTTTAGGAATGAATGTTAACTTTGATACGATTATCCATCGTGGTCGTAACGCTTTTACTGCAGCCTTTATCTGTTCATGTGTACTTATGCTCGCTGTGTTAGCAGCTAGCAAATTATTCTTCTAACCTATCATTACAACCAGTTTAAGATGGTAATATTATTTGCTCCCTAGTTCAATAGTTACCCAACTATATAGCACATCTTGGTAAAAACATAGCTATATATAAATCTGACTTAAGCTTAAATTCTTAAGTCAGATTTTTTTATTTTATTACATGTAGATAAATAGTAATCACATCCTTGTCTACAAACTGTACTTAAAAACTAGTTACTTATTAGTACATTTCCTTATTGTTTTACAATGTAATCGTATTCAGATAAAATGAGCCTAGTAGGAGAAAGGAACGTGAAAATAGTGAAGAAGATTATCAATGAACCGCAAAATGTCGTTTCAGAAATGGTTGACGGCTTAGTTAGATCCTATCCCCAATATCTCGAAAAAATTCCCGATACTGAAGCAATGATTAGAAGTGATAGCGCCTCAATGAAAGGTAAAGTCGGTATCGTAAGTGGTGGCGGTAGCGGGCATGAGCCCTCACATGCAGGCTTTATCGGGAAAGGCATGCTAACTGCTGCAGTTGCTGGACAAGTCTTCACTTCTCCAACCCCAGATCAAATATATGCCGCTATTAAAGCTGCTGACCAAGGAAGGGGTGTCTTCCTCGTCATAAAAAACTATTCAGGTGATGTCATGAATTTTGATATGGCTAAAGACCTAGCTGAACTTGATGACATTAAAGTTAAATCCATTATTGTTAACGATGATATTGCTGTTGAGGACAGCCTTTACACGCAGGGGCGTCGTGGAGTTGCCGGTACTGTTTTGATGCATAAAATCGTCGGTGCAGCTGCTGATCAGGGAGCTAGTCTAGCTGAGATTGAGACGTTGGCTGAAAAAGCTCTACCGCATATCAGCACAATTGCTGTCGCCCTCTCAGCCGCCACTGTTCCTGAAGTTGGCAAGCCTGGGTTTACCTTAGCAGATGATGAGATTGAATATGGCGTCGGTATTCATAGTGAACCCGGTTATCGACGGGAAAAAATCAAGACTTCCCAAAAACTTGTTACCGAATTACTAGACAAACTTGATCAAAACCAACCATTGCAAGCTGACCATCAGTATGCTGTGCTAGTAAATGGCATGGGAGCTACACCTCTAATGGAACAATACATCTTTAGCCATGACTTACTAGACCAACTTGCAGCCAAGAATATTAAACCGGTTTTCATGAAAGTTGGCAATTACATGACTTCAATCGAAATGGCTGGGATTTCACTGACGCTTTTTGACTTAGTAGATAGTGAGTGGTTAAAATATCTCACTTATCCAGTTGAAACGGTTGCTTGGTAAGGGGGGAAAAACGAATGTTAACAGTTGAAAATACACAAAAATGGCTAAATAATTTCTATCAGAAAATTGAAGAACATAAAGATTATCTCAGTGAATTAGATACACCGATTGGTGATGGTGATCATGGTAACAATATGATGCGTGGGATGGTCGGTGTTAAAGAAAGTATGGCGCGACTTCAAAACCCTGATTTACAGGCACTGTTTAAAGCAATCGCAATGGGCCTGATCAGCAAGGTTGGTGGAGCTTCGGGTCCTCTTTATGGGACCGCTTTTTTAGAAATGGCTAAAAAATGCACTGAGACGCAAGCAGCCGCTGACCTCATTCTAGTTGGACTAGCTGGGATCAAAAAACGAGGTGGCGCAACCGAAGGTGATAAAACCATGGTTGATGTCTGGTCGCCAGTCGCACATAGCAGTCAACTAACTACAGAAGTTATTGCTGCTGCAGTCGCTGCAACTAAAGATATGCAAGCCAAAAAAGGGCGTGCTTCATATCTTGGGGAACGCTCAATTGGGCACCTTGATCCTGGAGCCGTCTCAAGTGGTTACCTCTTTACTGCTCTTATAGAAACGGAGGGGATTTTATGAAAAAATTAGGTATCATACTTATCTCACACGTTTCAGAAATTGCAGATGGTCTTCCAAAGTTATTAACCCAAGTTGCCCAAGATGTTTCCTTTACGAGTGCTGGCGGAACAGATACTAATGATGTTGGAACAAGTATGGAAAAAATCTTAACTGCTATCAACAATAATGATGCAGCTGAATTACTAGCCTTCTATGATATCGGCAGTGCTAAGATGAATCTCGAGTTAGCCATTGAAATGACAGATAAGCAAGTTCACCTTTACGATACAGCTTTAGTCGAAGGAGCTTATACGGCCGCGACACTCATCCAAGCTGATGTTCCCTTAGCTGATATTGAAAAACAGCTAGCTCCACTTAAGATAAAGTAGCACATACAATATAAGTCAGTTGAACTTAAGTACTAGCTTGAGCTTTAACATTTAGTTTCGGCTTATTGAATAAGAATGACGTTTATAAGAAATCATCAAAAAGCTAGAGACAATAGTTAATTTTGTTCTAAATCTCCAAGCGTATTAGTAAAGAACATGTGTACTTTACAATAATAATTTACAAAAAGAGTCAGGCTAAAAATTTGACCTGACTCTTTTCATATCACTAGATATTATTAACTATTATTTTAAGATAGTTCATTCTCCATGCTAAGAAAGCTATTTTAAAGCACCGGTTCTTAGATCAAAATTATACCAACGATTATTGATCTTCTGTCTACCATAAACCATTCGTCCTGCGGCATCATAGTAAACTCTTTTATGTTGGTCTCTAATGTACTGGAACCCGGTTTGCATTGCACCAGTATTCTTGTCGAATAAGTACCAGTGACCATTTACTTGTTGCTGACCATACTGCATCTGACCTGCATTGTTATAGTAAGCTGTTTTATGCTGATCTTTAATGTATTGGAAACCAGTTTGCATTGCACCAGTGTTCTTATCGAATAAATACCAGTGACCGTTCACCCGTTGCTGACCATACTGCATCTGACCAGCATTATTGTAATATGCTGTCTTATTCTGGTCCTTGATGTATTGGAAACCAGTTTTCTGTGCCCCAGTTGCACTATCAAATAAGTACCAATGCCCATTAAGTCTTTGTTGCCCATACTGCATTTGACCAGCATTATTATAATAGACTGTCTTGTTTTGGTCTTTAATACGTTGGAAACCAGTCTGCATTGCACCAGTATTTTTATCAAACAAATACCATGAACCATTTACTTGTTGCTGATTATATTGCATTTGACCAGCATTATTATAGTAAACCGTTTTGTGCTGATCTTTAATGTATTGGAAGCCAGTCTGCATTGCACCAGTATTTTTATCAAACAAATACCACGAATCAGCTATTCTTTGTTGCCCGTACTGCATTTGACCAGCATTATTGTAATAAGCTGTTTTACCCTGATCAACTAAATATTGAAAACCAGTTTGTTTTTTACCAGTTATAGAGTCTAGCAGATACCATTTGTTATGGTCATGTTTTTCAATAAAGAAACGACTTTGCGATTTATCTCCAGCCGCATACTGCTGCTGATCTTTTTCTGCAACTAAAACTTGCGGTAAGAATGTTTCACCTTTGCTCCCAACAAAGAAGTACTGGTTGTTATCGTTACTCTTCAAAACATAGCCGGTACCGCGTCCAAGAATGTTGGTTCCATTTAGGTACTTAGCCGACCAGCTTTTTAGTTTAGTCTTAGCATCAATTGTTTTTCCTGTTGAAGCCTGGATTTCAGTAAATAATTCAGGATATTTCTGCTGCATTAACGCTAAGAATTCACCACCATACTTCTTCTGGTAGTCGCCCCCACCAATCGTGTTTGCAACATATAAAATATCTTTGATCCCCGAATCATTATAGGGATTGCCATGATCGTCAGTTCGTGTCACAGTTACTGTTTCTTGACCTGACAATGAATATAATTGGTCAGGCACCCAATCCGCGATGGCTTGAATTCCGGCTTGATGCAAAGCTTTGATTGCCGATCTCAAATCATCGACTGTCCCATATTTTGTTGGTGTATTAAAACCAAGGTCATAACGGTCTGTAAAAGCATAACCATTATCAATAGTCGAATCTAAAAATGTTCCATCACCGCTCGAACGGTATTGCGGAGCTAACTCAAAGCTAGTTATCCCTAAACTCTTAAAAAGATCTGCATTTTTAGCAATTACAACATTTGCATTATCAGTACGTACTTGTGGATAAGCAACAAAGTTTGAAAATCCTTCAAAAACAACATTAGAGTCCAAAGCTGCATTTGAATGAAAGACTTTACCATCTGTAGATGATGTTGTACTGGCTTCACTTCTTGCATCCTGATTTTCAGCTGCACCTACTGGGACCCAGATAGCTAAATAACCTGAAACTTCTGGATTAGCAACACCCTGAATACTTGTGTTAAGCTCGGTTTTACCATTGATAAATAAGTTTTGATTTGTGAAAATCAAATCTCCATTATTATCAGTAAACGCAATTGGTGCATCATCATTTGTATAGTTTTCAATTCCAGTACTTCCCGTTAATGCAACAGCTCGATATTCTTGATTTTTATGCGCTGCACCCATATGAAGAATTACTTTTTCACCATCGCCCAGTTTAAGAGTTGGATTATTTGCAACAATAACCCCAATTCCTTGTGTTCTTGTTTCTGCATTTCCTTGGGCAGAAGCATTTAATGCTCCCTTTCCAAAGCGGACACTTGTCAAAATATCATGTTGATCGACCGCCATTGTCTGACCACCCGCAACATACTTAATACGTGTCTTTAATAAGTTGGCTATGGTATTATAATAAATTGTTTTTTGTGATAAATACTGACCACCTTCATGGTACATATCGCCATAATAAATTCGTGGCACTGTATCTTTGTTTGTCAGTAACATTGCATAGGCACTTGGGATATTGTATTTATTATAAGTCTTAACCGTTGAATTCTGATCTGCATAAAATTTTTGTAAGCCTGCTTCTAGATCCGCCCAAGTAAATTTCCCATATTCACCGCCAGTAGCATCTTTAATCGCTTGTCTTATCTGATCTTGTGAATTAGAATCATGTGCTCGAACAAAACTATAATTAGGAATGGCTGTGTTTTCGGTATCATCAGTACTCCGGTTAACTAAGCACCACTGAATAAAGCGTGCCATCTTATCATTTTTCCCAGGAGTATTAGTCAACGAATAATTGAGCTGTGCAGCTATATATTCATCCATCGTTAATTGTGATGCACCCTTTTGACTAACATACCAAGGATCGTTAAGTCCCCAATCTTCCAAAATAGAAAGATGCTTGTTAGCTGTGGCATCATTCTTATTAACTCCATAGGCTGCATTGAAATAATCTGCTGCTATCTTCAAAAGATCTGCATCAACGTTATCTACCGCGTCAACACGGATACCGTCAAAGTTTGCTTGGTCATCATTAGCGGTAATTGACCCAAAGTTGGTTAAATAGTATAACCAGTTCAACTGTTCCGCTTGAACAACAGGATTTGAATTATCAATATCATTAGCCAATAGGAACTCAGCATCTTTACCGCTCTTCCCTAATAGAAAACCAGGGGTAACACCTAGCTGGCGGTAATCAGAGTTAGCCCAAGGCGTTAATTTGCTATTCTGGTAAGCTAAAAAACCTCCTTGTAATTGAAGCCCATTATACTTAACATACTCTGAAGACTTATTCCAAACTGCTTCTTCTTTAACAAAATTTGACATTATGTTTCGCAGCCAATTGGTGTTCCCTGCAACCGTGATTGCATGTTCCATTGCTGTTTGTGCCTGCTCGACCGCATCATTTAGCATCAATGAACTATCTTTTTCTGTGAACTGATGGTCTGTTTTGATCAGGCCCTTTGTTTTCATATAATTTAAGTAATTAGCTTGAAAACTCTTGCTAGGCCACCATGCCATCAAAAGTGGACGAAAATCACTGGGCTTTGTTGTTACCCAACTTTGACCATTTTGCAAAATATATTTAGGTCGATACCACGAATCAGCATTAAGGTATCCATTTACATTTTCAAAACTATTTTTATCATATGAAGCTGCTATATTATGCGCAGCATACTCACCCACTGCTTTAACAGAGGCCGGTGCTTGCATTTCCTTTTTAGGCAGCTCCTTACCTATACCACTTTGAGAATCAAAATAATACAGTTTACCATTGATCGTTTCTGTTACGTCTTTTAACAGATGTCCATCTTGTGCAAAATTATAAATAGTTCCATTGATTTGTTTAACACCAACAGCATGTTGACCAGACCCAGTAAGATAATACTTTTCACCAGCTTGATTCGTAAAGAAACCAGTCATAACCTCTGTTCCATCAGCAGTATATGCTTTTACTGTTCCATTATTATCAATAGTGTACGCGGTCGCATTACCACTGTCTTTAGCGAAATAATATGTTTTACCTTTGACCGAAACATATTCACCTTTGATTTGCGCACCAGTTGTTGGATTAAAGTACTGGATATTGCCATCAACTTTTTTCAATCCTTTAAGTAGATTCCCCTGTTGATCCCGATATGTCCAAGTGTCACTATTATTCGTGTAATGTCCACCTTGGTTGTTTATAGAGGTATCATCAATATCTACTGGCTGTTCCTGCTTTGCTGAGGTAACAGATTGAGCCGCACTCGAACTATCACTTTGATCTCTTGCAGTTTCTACCGAGCTACTGTTAGAAGTATTCTTCACACTTGATGAACTACTTGATGAACTACTTGATGAACTTGAGCTGTTGTTCTTGGTAGGGACAGTGTATGTATTATTCTTTGCAACTTGTGAGCTAGATGATTGTTTCGTTTCAGACTTAGTCTGTTGAGTATTGTTTTGTCCAGTAGTATCTGTCACTGTGTTGTTAGTCACAGCTGTTTTGTCTGCTGTTTTGTCTGCTGTTTTGTCTGCTGTTTTGTCTGCTGTTACCGTTTGCCGTGCCGCGGTACTTTGATCATCTTTACTAGTTTCACTACTTTTCTGATTTGCTGTTGTTGCATCAGTTACGGTAGGACTTGCTGCTTCAACATGATCAATTGTTCCTGCGATCCCTAAGCTGATCGAAGTTACTGCCAGCGTCGCGAAGACCCAATTTTTCCCTTTTTTATACATTTTATAATGTATTTTTCTGTCACTCACCACAAAACACTCCTTTAATTCTCAATATTCTTTTCAAAACAACATCCACTTAACTTTGACTTTTCATTTTTCAAAAAAATAATATATTTTTCACTACTTACATCGTTCATATTCTAACATATCTCTGGAAGCTATCAAACATTTTTTAGATATAACTTATTCAGAACTACTTTTATTTTCAACCTTTTTCATGAATAAAAAAATGTACTATAATGAAAATGGTTAGTGTAACTATCTTAATATTGGAGGATCTATGACTTTTTTTGGCATAACCTATATTGAAAAACAGCTTCAACTAAATGATTTTATCAAATATGGTATAACTTTCGGCTTACTTCTTACGCTACTGATTGTCAGTGTTTTGTATTGGCGACACCGTATTCAAACTAAGTATCGAGATCTGAGTATCATTATTTTACTACTTCTATTATTCATGTTGGGATTACAGTACTCAGATTATGTCCAGAGTGAAAGCCGCCACTCTCAGTCTTCCCAGATGATTACTTTCATTGAGAATCTTGCGGCAGATAAACAGCTAGCGCCTTCAGCTATCTCAGTAAATTCAACTCAATTAACCGATGGCGTTATTGTAAGAATCAAACATTCGTACTACCGGGTTAATCTTAGCCTTGACCAATCAAATTACACATTGACTAAAACACATCTGTTAGATGAAAAAATATCAATACAACATAATTAGGAGGAGTAATGGAATTATACAGTCCAATCATCATTAAATTCACCTTGGGTATCTTATGCTTGATTTTACAGATTAATCTACTTGGGAAAGGAAACCTTGCACCAATTACTGCGATGGATCAAGTCCAAAATTATGTTCTTGGTGGGATCATCGGTGGTGTTATCTATAATAATGATATTACTATTTTACAATTCATCATGGTTCTTCTAATCTGGACACTACTTGTCTTAAGTTTGAAATTTCTTAAAGAACACAACCGTTATATCAAAAATATTATTGACGGTCGGCCTAAAGTTCTCATCAAAAATGGTCAAGTTGATGTTAATCAGTGCTTACGTTGCGGTGTCTCCGCCAGTGAATTAATGTTTCGCTTAAGAGCACACGGTATTTATGAAGTAAGTAAAGTCAAGAGCGGCTTGCTTGAACAAAACGGCCAGCTTGTTGTAATTGAGTATGGCGATGAGAATATCCGTTATCCGATTATCGTGGATGGTCAACCCAATATTGATGTACTTGAGTTAATTGATAAAAATGTCGACTGGTTACGCGCAGAAATACAGAAAAAAGGCTTTAAAGACATTAATGACATTTACTTAGGAGAATATCTTGCCAGCCGCTTACACCTGACACCATATAAAAAAAATTAGTTTTTCTACTTTATCATAATGTCCCCAGCCAGTTTTGAAAAAGCTGCTGACTATAACCAGACCATGTATTTATTACCTTATTACCGCAACCAGTATAATAATTTACTGGTTGTTTTATTTTTCGCTTCTTACTAAGATCGCGTTGGTACTCTTGATCCAAGGTTTGCGTTTCATATTCTGGATGACCAGTTATAAAAGTGAATTGTCGGTCTTTCGTTTCAATAATAGTTGGACCCGCAATGGATGAATTAGCAATTATATTAAACTTTTCAGGTTTTAGGTCTTTAGCTTCATTTGTCGAGTATCTTGAAAAGGGCATGCAGATATTATCATCCATTCCTTGCAATAAGACATGTTGCGTAGTATACGTTGTTAATTCATAGATGCCAAATAGCTTCTCCTTACAAACTCTCTTAGGAACTTTAGCGATACAATACATACCTGCCTGTGCCGCCCAACAAAGTAATAATGCCTTTTTACAATGTTTCTTAGTCCACTCAATTAACTGCTTAAACTCCACCCAATAATCAACCTCTGTAAAAGGAATATGTTCAATCGGTGCACCTGTAACAATTAGGCCATCATAATAATCAAACTTAATTTCTTTGAAACTACGATAACGTTCTTTAACACTTTGAGGCTGTATTGATTTAAAATGATGTGTTCCGAGATAGATATATGTTTTTTCAAGGTTTTCATTATTATTTTTGAAAACATAGTTCAATTGTTTCTCTGTCTCTAATTTATTTGGCATTAAATTTAAAATCAGTAATTTCTGTTTCATTCTTAAATCCCCCTTAACAAAAATAGATTTTATACTAAAAAAGTCCCTTCTGTGCCAATGGACACAGAAGGGACGAATGGAATTCGCGTTACCACCCCAAATTTAAATTGCTTCAAACAAGCAATAACTTCCTCAGTACTCACATCTATCAATGAGACATACTTAGCACTCTATCGGTTGCAACCCGGTCATTGAGCACGCATGCACCCACCAACAGCTCAGAGACCATCTTTAACCGCTCTTCATGATCTGCCCTCACACTATCAGCAGTCGCTTCTATCCTACTAACCGGTTTACTCTTCTCTTCAACGCAAAAATTATCTTGATTAAAATCATATGATAATAAAATTAAAAAGTCAACATTTTTATACTATAGAAGTTTGTGCTAACCTAGTTGAAGAAAGCGTTTGTTAGATACTCACATCTATTTGACGATACTACGCAGCTTAGCTCTTATATTTTCTCACGTAAGAGTGGCAACGACATGCAACGTGGGCCACCACGACCACGAGATAACTCACTGGACGAGATCTCATGAACCTTTATCCCATGTTTACGCAGAAGATCGTTCGAGATATAGTTTCGATTATACGTAACAACCTCACCTGGCGCAATCGTTAATGTATTGCTCCCGTCATTCCATTGCTCACGTGGAGCAGCTATCTCATCTCCAGCACCTGTATATATCAGGTCAAGCTCATCTAATTGTAAAGTATCTTTTAAAACACGTTCAAGACTAGAATATTTCAGATATTCAATCCCAGCATCAGCTGGATGTAAGACCCAAATATCCATCTCCTGATTTTTTTGCATAATATCAGGATATACCGTAAATTGATCATAATTTACCATTGTAAATACAGTATCCAAATGCATCATCGCGTGGTTGCACGGAATCTTAAGCGCAATGACAGTATCATAGCCTGAATTGTTTTTAAACAATTTATCTGCCAGTGCTTCGATTGCTTCCGCAGAAGTTCTTTGGGAAATGCCAACTGCCACCACGTGTTCGTTAAGCACCAGCACATCCCCACCTTCAATCCGCGTCTGACTATTTCTTTGATGCCAATAGGGAATTTTATCCTGTGCAAAAAATGGATGCTGTTTTAAAATATACTCAATAAAAAGTGTTTCGCGTTGTCTTGCCCTAAAAGTCATCTTACTAATACTTGCTCCTTTGCCAATAATTGCTGCTAGGTCACGGGTAAAATATAAGTTAGGCATCGGAGCCATGATGAACGGATTATCATCAACTTCCGGAAAACTCCGTAGATTTCTTAATTCATCGCCAAGCAGACCTTTCCGTATCCCAGCCATGAGTTCTGTAATCATTTTTCTTGGCTCTAAACTATTTAAGTATGTTTTTAAAGCTGTATGTGTTAGATTATCTGCAAAACCTGAAGCAGTAATAATCTCTTCTAAGAAATTACTTTTTATCGTTTTGTTCTTTAAAATATCTGTCATCAAGTCATCCAAATATAAAACATGAGTTCCATTTTGGCGTAAAATTGCCGCAAATTCCTCATGTTCTTTTTGAGCCTCAGGCAAATATGGAATATCGTCAAAAAGTAAGCCATGCATTGTTACTGGTGTAATATTCTCAATTTCTTTTCCTGGCTGTTTCAATAAGACTACTTTTAATTTACCAATTTCAGATTTTATTTCAATTTTGAGATCCATCTAACTAATCTTCCTTCCCACTGTACTGCCTTTACCTTTCTGCAACATCCCTTAAATTTAAACCAGTTTGTTCATCAAAAAAATAAATGTCTTGTGCTTTAACATCGATCCACAGCTTCTTCACATTGCTTTCATCCGCAATTTTTTCAACTGTCTCCACGACAATGTTAGTCCCACCGTCTGTTTTTAAATAGACTAAGGTGTGCGAACCCATATACTCAGCCAGTGTCTTTTCTGCTTCAAAGGAAAAATATTTATCTTTCGTCTGCTTCCCTGGTAACCGTTTTGAAACTGCTACTTGAGCAGCCTTTTCTGGACGAAAGCCTAAGACGATCTTCCTAGAATTATCTGGCAGTAGTGCTTGATCTATAATCCCGTTAAGATTATATCTCTGGCTTCCAGTGCTAAAGATTCCTTTCGAATCCAAAGTCCCCCGCAAAATATTCATACTTGGTGAACCGATAAAACGTGCAACAAAAAGATTACGTGGTTGGTCATAAAGTTGGTTTGGACTTCCATATTGCTGGACAACTCCATCCCGCATTAATAGAATTTTATCAGACATCGCCATTGCTTCTGCTTGATCATGGGTCACATAGATCGTGACTGTTTTTAGCTGCTGGTGCATCACAATAATATCTTGCCGCGTTGAGACCCTTAGTTTTGCATCTAAGTTTGAGAGTGGCTCGTCCATCAGAAAGATCTTAGGATCACGGACCAGCGCACGTCCCAATGCAACTCGCTGTCTTTGCCCGCCAGATAGCTGGGCTGGCTTCCGTTTTAAAAAATCAGACAACCCTAATCTCGCGGCTGCTTCTTTTACTTTTGTATCAATAGTTTCTTTGGATAATTTACTAAGTTTCAGGTTAAAAGCTATATTGTTATAAACTGTCATATGCGGATATAGTGCATAATCTTGGAAGACCATCGCGATCCGTCTTTTTTGTGGTGGAATATTATCAAATCTTTTACCATCAATCAGGATCTTCCCACGAGTTATTTTCTCTAATCCTGCAAAGCACCGCAGTAAGGTTGATTTTCCGCATCCTGACGGGCCAATAATCGAGATAAATTCTTCATTATCAATTGCAAGATTAATATCTTTTAATGTATCCTCATCTGCATTTTCATATCTCTTATACAGGTGCTCTATCTGAACTTTACTCACCATGGCGGCCTCCTTATGTGTATCCTTTGATTTTATCTATCTCCTGTTTCATAATAACACTATAAGATTATGATAAGAATTATAATGATTCGTTGACTTTGACAGCAAGTAAGAATAGGAGGCGGTGTAATGTTTCTCAAAAAACGCAAGTTCAGTGCAATCCTCTTTGTACTGAGCTTACTATTATTTGTGACAGCGGGCTGTACCTCTAAATCTCAGCCTAGTAATAGTAGCAAAATCACGCTCAACTTCTTCAATCAGAAACCAGAAATCAGCAGTCAATATCAGAAACTGGCACGAATATACACTAAGGAACAACCTAACGTCTCTATTCAAATAACAACCTCAGGTCAAGGTGGTGGTGCTGCCGCACTTCAAGCCAAATTTGCTTCTGGTGAAGCCCCAGATATTATCATGCTTGGCGGTCTACCTGAAATCGATCGCTACAAAAATCACTTAGTCAGCTTGCAAGGCCTACCGGCAACTAAAATGATCCTTCCTAGCTTGCGTAGCGGTGGAGTCTCAGACGGTCGTCTTGTCGGTTTACCTGTTGATCTTGAAGCTTATGGCTGGTCTTATAATAAAGAGGTTTTTGCTCGTGCCGGGGTTGATGCTTCAGCTATTCATAATTACTCCGATTTCGTGAAAGCGGTTAAAAAGATTGATTCACAAAAAGCTAAACTTGGTTTAAACGGTGTCTTCGGCTTTAACGGCGCTGATACCAATTCAATCGCCTCTGTCTCAGCACAGTTTACTTCACAAGCCTATGACAATGATCAAGTTAAGGCCTTCAAAAGTACAAAGTTTCCTTGGAAATATGGTTCGCAAATGCATAATTATTACACCTTAATCAGAAACTACAGTGTCCAACCAATCCTATCCGTTAAATATGATCCTTCTGTCCAAGATCTTTTCTACAACGGCAAGGTAGCTATGATCCCCCAAGGAAACTGGATCGTCCCGACACTTGATGGTATTGAAAAAGGCTTTGTTCAAAAAAAGTTAGGCATGTTGCCATTCTTCGTTAGAAATGATGGCTCTGATCGCCTTCTTACTGGTTCATCTTGGTATCTTGGTGTTACTAATGATCATCCTAAACGTGAAAAAGCCGCAAAAGATTTTGTTAATTGGATGTTTACATCCAGAAAAGCTGAAAATGTCATTATTAATGAAATGCGCTTTGTTCCTGCAACTAAGAACTTTGATGTTTCACGGTTACCCGATGATCTATCTAAAGATATCTACCGGATCGGTTCTTCTAAAAAAGCACGTGCTCCCATTCATAAACAGTATCCTAATGGTTTTGCCACTCAGGTCCTTGGACCATATATTCAGCGTTACTTCGTTAATGATATTTCATGGACCGAATTAGAAAAGGTAATAACAACTAAGTACCAACAGTTGCGTGACATTCAAAGTGGGGAGTGAAACGAATGCTTATAAAAAAACATCAGTACTGGGCCTTTGTCCTACCGGCTTTACTTTTTATCATTTTAATCATTGCTCTGCCGTTTTTAATTGGTATTTATTATTCATTTACTGATTCAAATGGCTTAAATTCTTCTTTCATTGGTCTCAAAAACTATCAAATCCTCTTTCGTGATACGATCTTCCTGCAAAGCTTATGGTTGACCGTTAAATTCTCAGTCGTCTCAGTCCTCTTAATAAACCTGATTGGTCTAGCTTTTGCTTTGATCGTTACTAGTTCAGACAATCGTTTTAACAAGGCACTGCGGACAATCTTCTTTATGCCTAACCTGATTGGAGGTATTTTACTAGGTTTTATCTGGCAATTTATTTTTACCTCAGCCTTCAAAGCTCTTGGCGGCAGTTTGAATTTAGATTTTTTTAACGGTTGGCTCAGTGACCCCGCTACAGGTTTCTGGGGGATCGTTATCTTATTCGTCTGGCAAATGAGTGGTTATATTATGTTGATTTACGTTTCCTTTTTAAATTCAATCCCGCAAAATACAATTCAAGCAGCCCGACTTGATGGGGCCGAACGATGGCAGATCCTAATGTTCATCAAACTCCCACAACTTGCTCCTGCCTTCACCATTAGTTTATTCTTGACCTTGGCTAATTCATTCAAACTTTATGAGCAAAACCTTGCTTTAACTAACGGGGGACCATATCGTTCCACTGAGATGATCTCTATGTATATTTACAATACAGCTTTTGTTAACTTTCAACAGGGTTATGCCCAGGCTGCTGGAATTATTCTCTTTTTCTGTGTAACTTTAGTCTCATTCTTACAATTAGCACTTTCAAGACGGGGGGAGCGATAATATGCTGCAGAAAAGAAGTCGTAAATTCATTAGTTTAACTATTTTCAGCATCATTGGTTTATTTTGGGTATACCCCTTTGTCATCGTCGTTATTAATTCAATGAAAGGTAAACGCGGTGTTTTCCAAAATCCACTTTGGTTTACCAAGGATTTTTCATTAAATAACTTCAAAACAGCTTTTCAAGCTTTAGACTTTGCTCATAGCTTCTTTAATTCTCTTATCATCACATTAGGAAGCGTAGCGCTAATTACAGTGGTCTCTGCTGCTGCGGCGTATGCTATCTCACGTGTGAAAGGACCATTCAGTTCTATCATCTACTACATCTGCGCTGGAACAATGCTTATCCCTTTTCAATCTATTATGATCCCGCTTTTATCGCTTTTTGGAAAAGTTGATTTTTTAAATAGGACTAGTCTAATTATTATGAATACTGGCTTGTCTGTTAGTTTATCCATTATTCTTTATTATGGAGCCTTTCAGGGTGTTTCAAAAAGTTTGGATGAAGCCGCTGCCCTAGATGGAGCCTACCCTTTAAAGACATTTGTATTCGTCATCTTCCCAGCAGTTAGTCCAATGACAGGCACGGTAATCATTCTTAATGCAATGAAGATCTGGAATGATTACCTCCTGCCATCCCTTGTCGTTAATAAAGACGGAATGTACACAATTCCACTTAAAATGTATTCCTTTTTCGGCGAAACTAACAGTGAATGGCAACTCGCATTAGCCGGTTTGGTTTTATCCATGATCCCAATTATCGTTTTATTCCTTTTACTACAAAAACAAGTTATGACTAGTGTGACTGAAGGTGCAATTAAATAAGATCTTTACCTTAGCTACTTATTACATCTTTTATAGGAGGAGATAGCAATTTTAACTAGCGGCAAGCCTTGGAAAGTTATTCTAAATTTTGGCTGGCCAATTCTACTAAGCGGCTTATTACAGCAGCTCTACAATTTTTCTGACATCATGATCGTTGGACAACTGATGGGAGCAAATGCTGTGGCCGCAATTGGGAGTACTGCCAGCTTAGTCGGTTTTATTCTCGGATTTGCACAAGGCATGACAGCAGGGATGGGTTTGTTGTTAGCTAATTCTTTTGGTGCGCACAATCCACAGCAAGTAAATCGACGTTTTAGTCTCAGTGCTGTTATCGCCTTATTCGTAGCTTTCATTCTGATGTTAGTCGGTGTTTTATTAGCTGGTGAAATTCTAGTTCTATTAGGTACTCCAACAACTATTCTTACAGCCGCGCAAACTTATATCCAGATTATTTTTGCTGGGATTCCAATTTCAATGGCGTTTAATTTCTTATCGAATATGCTGCGGTCAATTGGTAATAGTCGCACTCCATTGCTTTTTCTTGGAATTTCAAGCATCGCCAATATTATTTTTAACTTTATCTTTATCCTAGTCTTTCACTGGGGAATCGCCGGTTCTGCTTTGGCAACTGTCGCAGCTCAATTTATTTCAGTTGCCCTTTGTTTTTGGTACATTTATCGTAATGTTCCTCTACTTTACTGGCATAAACCCCTAAACATTAAGTTTAAGGAAATTAACATCCAACTTGCTTCTGGAATTCCCATGGGACTCCAATTTTCCATCATTGCAATCGGAGCCATCTTAGTCCAACGTTCACTAAACCAATTAGGCACAGATGCTATCGCAGCTTTCTCAGTTGCTTCAAAAATTGATCAGGTTTCAATGCTGCCGATGTCCGCGTTAGGTACTGCTCTTGGCACTTATGTTGCTCAAAATGCAGGTGGTCAAAAATATCAGCGTGTCTTAGCGGGAATTAAACAGACCTTTGTTCTTTCCGTACTAATGAGTATCGTTATTACTTTAATGATCTTGTTGAGCAGCCGTCAATTAACTTATCTTTTTATCTCTAACCCTAAAGAAATGTTATTATCATTGACACAGACTTACTTTAGACTAGTCACACCTTGGTATCTGTTGCTTTCAGGACTCTTTATTTTACGATTTACCCTGCAGGGGTTAAATTATAACTTTCTCCCTATGTTAGCTGGAGTAATTGAGTTACTAATGCGTGCTCTTGCAGCCATCTTTCTAGTCAGCATTTGGGGGTTCGTTGGGATCGCTCTTTCAGCTCCGCTTGCTTGGTTAGGCGGTAGTATAACATTGCTTTATCGCTTCTGGAAAGCCATTAGGCGAGTCCAGCAATCCATCGCCTTGCAAGAACGCAGCCAAGGCTTACCTGATGAATAATCTTATTTCCAGTTAATATTTAATTTTTGGCTTACGATATCCGCCTGTATTAACTTAACGACAAAGAACGGAGTGAAATAATGACACAAAAAAGCTTTTCTGAATTTGAACGTGCCGCTATGAAAGAACGTGCCCAAGAATTACGCGCCGAAAGTAATAAAAAGAGAAATCCGGCTGCTGATTTATTAGAAAAAATTGCTGAGCTACCGTCAGATGAAGCTTTTATTGCTTCTAACTTGCATAAACTAGTCCACGAAGTCGCTCCTACCTTACAACCTAAAACATGGTATGGCATGCCTGCTTACGCTGATAATACGGGTCAGGTCGTTCTTTTTTTCCAAGCCGCATCTAAATTTAAAGAACGCTACAACACACTTGGCTTTAATGGTGTTGCTGCTTTGGATAGTGGTAAAATGTGGCCTACTGCTTATGCACTTACAGTTTGGGATGATGAGGTCAGCCACTTCATTCGTAAGCTCATTATCAAAGCTATTTCTAAAAATTAATTTTAGTATTTTTAAGAGGGTTGATCTACACGCACAAATTTAAAGATTAAAATTAACGATAGTCATCAAAGCTGAAGTAGAAATTATTTTTGCTTCAGCTTTTTCTTTTTTATATCTTAATAATGACTCACAAGTCATTGACCAGCTGGTCATTAAGTATTATACTTACACTATCAATTAACCGCGCTATATTTAACCCAAGAAAGGAGCTTCATTCTAATGTCTGAAACAGTTCTTAAAATTAATAACCTGCAAAAAAAGTTTGGTAAATTAGCCGTTTTAAAAAATATTACTTTTAGCATTCAACGAGGTGAGGTCTTTGGCTTTATTGGTCCTAACGGTTCAGGAAAGTCAACCACTATCCGTATTCTTCTAGGTATTTTACGTGCCAATGGCGGTAGTGCTACTATTTTTGGACAGGACGTATGGCAAAATGCAGTTAGTATCCACCGTAGAATTGCTTATGTACCCGGTGATATTTATCTTTGGCCTAACCTAACAGGTGG
Source organism: Liquorilactobacillus capillatus DSM 19910 (assembly GCF_001434915.1). Lineage (GTDB taxonomy): Bacteria > Bacillota > Bacilli > Lactobacillales > Lactobacillaceae > Liquorilactobacillus > Liquorilactobacillus capillatus. The sequence continues at coordinate 49,397 of NZ_AZEF01000002.1, read as the reverse complement.
CGAAATTATTGATCTCTTCTTAAAACTGAACCAACAGAAACATTCAACTAAAACGGATGAATTAATTAAGCAGTTTCATCTTGATCCGACGAAAAAAGCACGCACTTATTCTAAAGGTAATCGTCAAAAGGTTGCTCTCATCGCTGCTTTTTCAACAACTGCTTCTTTTTATATTTTTGATGAGCCAACAAGTGGACTAGATCCACTGATGGAAGAAATTTTTCAAAAAAATGTCTTGGCTTTAAAAGAACAAGGCAAAAGTGTTTTGCTATCTAGCCATATTCTTTCTGAAGTTGAAAAGATGTGTGACCGTATCGGAATTATTCGTGACGGTCAAATTATTGAAACAGGAACATTAGAAGATATGCGGCACTTGACTCGTACAGCTATCACAGTGGAGATTCAAGAACCCTTAACTAATATTCAACATCTGCCTAGTGTGCATAATTTCACTCCTATTTTAACAGCTGATAAAACTAATAAAGTTAGTTTTACCGTTGATTCTGAGAATATAAATCAACTAATGGAGCAACTAGTTAAGCATAAAATTATCAGTCTACAAAGTACCCCGCCAACTTTAGAGGATCTCTTCTTGCGCTATTACAATCATCATGAAGGAGGAGGAGAACATGAGTGATAATCTTTTCAATCAATTAGGTTACCTCACACGAATTTACCTGCGACGTGATCGATTATGGATAGCCGGTTGGTTAGTTGCTATTGTCGGGTTAATCGCCGGAACAGCAGTTTCTTTTGATGGTATCTATGGTACACAATCCACCTTGGCTTCAATTGCAGCAACCCTTAAAACACCCGCGATGATTGCTTTGTTTGGGCCTTTTCTTGCTAAACCACCATATACACCGGCACTTATTTTTGTAAGTGAAATGATGGTCTTTATGGGCTTGTTCTTTGTCATAATGAATATTTATTTTGCGGTCAAGAACACTCGTGCAGATGAGGATAATGGCGTTACCGAAGTAATCAGAGCACATGCTGTTGGGAAACTAAGCCCACTAACAGCTGTTGTAATTGAACTTTTTTTGATTAATTTACTAAATGGGATTCTCATCGCTATCTCTTTATCCTTTTCAGGGATGACTGGAACTGACACTAATGGTAACTGGCTCTTAGGGTTAGGCTTTGCTGGCTTTGGCTTTATGTTCGGTATTCTTTCACTACTACTAGCACAACTGGCCAGCAATGCCCGTGGAGCGACTACTTTAAGCTATCTCGTATTGGGTGCTGCCTATATTGCTCGTATGTTGACAGATGTTCAAAACAAGAATTACACCTGGTTTACAGTCTTTGGATTGATTGAAAAGCTAGCTATTTACACCGCAAATAACTGGTTGCCCTTACTTTACATGGGACTCTTAACACTTTTCTTTCTTACAATTACAGTTTTTCTCAGCCTACAACGTGATATTGGTGCTGGCCTACTACCAGCAAGAGCTGGCCGGCGGCGTGCCTCATTTTTCCTGGCTAATCCACTCAGCCTTATTTTACGCCTAGAACGCACCAGCATTATTGTCTGGGTATGTGGAATGTTTATCTTAGGCATCAGCTATGGTTCTATTTTCAGTAATATTGGTGACTTGATAAAAACCAACCCTATTATCGCGGATTTAATGAGCTCTGATGCACTTAGGGATAGTAATCAAGCTCTAATCTTAAATTTTGCCGCTACTTTATCTGTAATTTTTGCTATCATTGCAACTATTCCTGCAATAATAATTATTTTAAAAATCAATAATGACGAGAAAAAAGGCTGGCTGGAACAGATTCATGCTAAAGGAATTTCTCGCTTAAATATTCTCAGTAGTTATACAGCAGCCGCTTTACTTTGCGAAACCTTGTGTCTTTTATTTGCTTTACTTGGGATGGGAATTGCTGGTATGGGTGCGCCTGACCCTGTTCCTTTGGTACGTTTTTTACGGGCCTTCGTGGGCTATCTTCCAGCACTTTATGTTGTCACTGGGATCAGTCTTTTTCTTACAGCATTCATCCCACATCTGCAAAATATCGCTTGGCTACTTCCAATCTATGGTATCTTCTCCTTATACTTTGGAGAACTTTTAAAACTACCGCAATGGGCTAAAAACTTAACGCCCTATGGTTGGGTCAATCGTGTTCCACTCGCAAAAGTTGAATGGAGCCATGGATTCTTAATGTTACTTTTAACATTAGGGCTGATCATGGTTAGTTACTTGGCCTATTCACGCAGAGACTTATCTGGAACTTAGTTTGCTTATAGCTATATGTATCTATTATAATCATTACTTAAAGACTAGTTTAAAGGATGGTTAAAATGGCAATTTCAAAAGATAGTCCTAAGGATCCGCTCAAAATAAAACGTATTATGAAAAATGCGTTGCTTATCTTTGCTCAAGAAGGCTATCGTGACACCAAAACAGATAAAATTGCACAGGCAGCTGAGGTTTCCAAGGGTACACTCTTTCGTTATTACCAAAATAAGGCTAATTTATACTTGGCAACTCTGCGTTACGCTATGGATCGCGTTGATAAAGCTGCCGATTATTCTGTATGGACAGGTGCGGATGACCTTGTTGAGATGATTATTCGAGCAACTAAATACAAGATCGAACTGCAACTAGCTTATCCTACTGAATTCAAGCTTTTATTACATGCATATGGTGCACCTAGCTCACTACCTGCTCAACTGCGAGCAGAAACCCAACAAATTTATGCCCAAAACACACAGAAAACATTCGAAACCTTAATTACGCCTGTACTTCAGAAGATGCCGCTGCGTAAAGATATCCCTCTTCCACTGATCAGAAAAGCGATTACTGCTCTTGTTGACCTCGTTCAGCAAGAAGCACAAGACTTTATCAGAAAACATCCAGATGCCGCCATCAGTGATTTAGAGGAAATCATTATGCATGCCCAAAGTTATATGAACATCCTGCAAGATGGATTTAGCGCACCCGAATAAATAATTCCAATCTGAAGGTGCCCCATAATTGTTAGTTTCTATGTCTAACAATTATGGGGCACCTTCAGATTTTGATTTAAACTCTTTACTCGAACTAACTTTTCATTTCTATTCCCTAAATTCACCCTCGATAATATCATCTTTATGTCCTGTATCGCCTTTTTCAGGCATAATTGCTGCCGCAATAGCATAGATCAGCAATCCTAAGATAAGGTTTCCCGGGAAGATAATTAATATCGCGCCTATAATACGTGTCCATGACTTGTCCAAGTTAAAGTATTCTGCCACACCACCAAAGACACCAGCTACAACTTTATCACTCGACTTAGTTAACTTTTTCTTCATAGCAAACCATCCTTTTCTATTTAACTTTATTATCACCATCAGTGGTTATTAACTTCAAAATATCTGTTGTTTTACTATTCCAAACCAAATCATTATTTGAATTACGATCATATAAATAATTTGTTCCATCTGATGTTATTAGGTGATAACCACCCACTTGCGCATCTCTAACAGTATTATCACCATCATTGTTATTAACACTGTATGTCCCTATAACACTGATCTGTTCTGCCTCAAAATCACCATCCTGCATTTTTAAACTACCGTCATTCAACCGCATCTCAGCGTAATTAACATCCCCATCTTGATTTTGGATTTTTAGCTGTTTGATTTCACCCTTTTTCATTGTTAGATCACCATCATTTTGCGATATCGTACCTGAACTCAAGTTAGTTTGATTAGCCGTTATCTCTCCATCTTGAGAAGCAAGCTGTACATTAGATGCGGTAACATTAGCTAATTTGATATCACCGTCAGCCACTGTTAATTTTAGTGTAGCTGCTTTTTGGTTATCTAAAGCGATCATTCCAGAATCCGAACGTACCTTAACAGTTTTTAAAGAAATATCTTGTGGGACAGTAATCGTTATTTGATCTGTATCTTCACTATCACCATTATAGTTGAAACCGAGATTAACTGCATTAAATTTACCTTCAGACTGTTTGATAATCAGTCTCTGATGCTCTGTACTTACACTTGGTTTATATCTATCCCGGCCTGTATACTCAACTGCATACTTATCGCCTTTTACAAGTTTGACTCCTGTTTCAGAAGTTCTAACATCAATGGTATTAAAGCTGCTGATGTCAGTATATTTTTTAGTTATCAGCTTACTCCGACTTATCTTTGGCTGCCAGTTATCAAAGGTGATATTTTGGGCTCCATTCATTCGTATTCCAATTCCCAATAATACAAGTCCAATCACAAGTACCAGCCAGCCCCATTTAAGCATCTTTGTCATCAAGCTTCAGACCTCCCCTGGCGCTTCCTAGAGAAACGCTGGTACAAATACCTTGCAAAGTTTGCTACTACCTGTAAGATAGCGCTACAAACCCAATAAAGCAGTGGCATGGCAATCATTAACCCGCCTAACGCGGCAATCCCACATCCGAGGTAAAAAATACCAACTGTAAACTCTGTGAATAGCATCAATAATCCTGTATAGAGACAGACTGCTGTTAGAATGACCAGTGTTAGTAACATAGCCACCACAATAATTATGGCGGTCAAGATCATACTCATGAGCAAGATCAAGAGTATGCCGCCAATCCCCAGTGTCATTGGGGCGGAAATTATTGCCAGAATTATAATCCAGATCATCTTTGAATTCGAACGCGGGGACCTTTTGATATTATGATGCCTTTGATCTTCATCGATTTTAATTGAATGGTCTGCTAGAATTTTACGACTTAACTGCTTAGCCGTCCCCAACTTGTTCTCAAGTTCTGTTTTTGTCTGTAAACCTGCATCTTCAACATATTCACTGTAAAAATCAATTACATCATTCGTCTCCTCAGCAGTCAGCGGGCTTAAATAACGTTCAAGTTCGACAAAATAAACTTTCTTATCCTCTTCCATTATCTGTCCTCCTCCGCTGCACCTGAGAAAACTTTGTCCAAGCTGTCTTTATAGTTGTTCCACATTGTCAGTACTCTTTTAAGATGTACTTGACCAGTAGCCGTAATTTTATAGTACCGTCGATTTCTTCCTTGGTAAGATTGGTCATATGTCGTTAAATATCCATTGTTACGCATTCTTCTCAACACTGGATACATTGTCGACTCAGAAATACTAATTGCTTTTTGCATATCTTGCGTTAAAGCGTAACCGTAATAATCCTTCTGGGCTAGCAGTGCCAATACCAATCCATCTAGCAAATCCGCTGTCACTTGAATTTTCATAGTATCCCTCCCATAAAGTATGATATGTGTTTCTATCATAGTTATTTACAGTAATATTATATAACATATAGTATTATATTTCAATAAATGCATAACTATTATTTAGAATAATTTATAAAACAACAAAAAAGACTACATTAAAATTTACTTTTAACCTAGTCTTTTGCTTGTTCCATATAAGTACGCTCTTCCACAAGCTGTCTTCTTTAGTTACAAAAACAGCCCTGCTGATCTCAAAAAATAGCTTCGTGACAATATACAAGTTATTAAGTTCTTCAATATTAGCTATTTGCTTCACTGCAACTTAGAAAAAATGATGTCTGATACTATTAAAGGATCTATGAAATATATTTTTCTCCTTAATTTCTTTACGGAATGTCACACATTCAATCAGTCCACCTAAAGAAATAGAAACCAACACCATTAAAACCACTAAGTATATTACCTGTTCATTTGAAATCAACATTGGTAGCCTCCCTATCCTGAAAATCATCTCCTCTTTTAAGGTACACCTAACTTTTTTGTTTTGCAAATCAAAACAGCTTTTTTTTAGAATTATTTTTTAACTTTATCTCTTTTCACTGATTAAATCGTTTTAATTAAGTACTCTACTAACTCAAAAATTCGTGCAGCTGTTATACCTAATTAGAATTCTTCTACTACCTCGATCGTATAATTATCATTACTACTCAATAACTTTGATACAGGACAATTTTGCTCCGCTAATTTTACAAATCTTTTGGCTGTTTCTAACTCAACACTGGGTATTCTAATCCGGGCTTTAACTAAAAACTCTAAGCCTTTGCTTCCCTTAACCATTAAAACCTTAACTCTTACTTCTGAAGTATGTTCAAGACCTTGTTCACGCTCTATTGCTTGCAAAGTGGCATTCATGCATGTACTCAAAGAGAGCCCCAAAAGTTGTTCTGGATTTGTTCCTTCTGCTTGGCCGCGTGGATTACTGATTGCAATCTTTAAACCATCTTTAATAAATGCATGACCATTAAGACCATCTTTATTTATTGCTTCTGTTTCATACAGTACTTTTTTCTCTACCATCATTACACCTCTTTCTTTATTTATCTAAAGTATATCGCGCAGTTTCTCCTTTTACATTGTAGAATGCTCATCAATAAGCAATTAAATATATATTCTCTTTTTCTCCACTTAAGCTCTGCTTTAATTTAAATGCCAATAATGCTAAAATGACAGCAGAAAGGTGGATAATTATGGAAGAAAAGATATATACATTGTTAAATGAACAAGTTAACAAAGAGTTCCAATCAGCTTATGTTTATTTGGATTTTTATAATTTCTTTGAAGAAAAGTCTTTGGACGGTTTTTCAAAATGGTATAAAGATCAGGCAAATGAAGAAATAAGCCACGCATGGAGATTTATCAACTATTTACATGATATGGATCAACAGGTCAAGTTAACTCCAATTGAACATAAATCGCAAAAATACAGTTCTGTTAAAGAAGTCCTTGAAGGTGGACTGCACCATGAACAATATATTAGTGGATGTATCCGTGATATTTACAGCCAAGCTAATGAAACTAAAGACTTCGAAACTATGAACTTTTTAAACTATTTTCTTTCTGAACAAATTGAAGAAGAAGTTAACGCACGTAATCTTATTGCAAAGTATGATTTTGTTGGTGAAAGCGGCGTTCTAGGGATGAACGGTATCTTGCAAAATAGTAGTGATCATCAGGCTCAATAAACTTGCTTAGCAATTAAAAAGGACTAAAGTCAAAAATATTTTGGCTTTAGTCCTTTTTAAGTTATACCATCAGTCTCATGCTTTTTTAGGTTCAAGTCTTCTTTGTAAAAAACCTAAAACTAAATCTGAAACAATTGCCATTAGTGCGGTTGGCAGAGCTCCAGCTAAAATAATTGCACCACCGCCTGTTGCGTTGGTTCCGCGAACAATTATATCACCTAACCCGCCAGCTCCAACAAAGGCCCCAATCGCGGTAATACCGATCGCCACAACTAAAGCATTCCTGATTCCTGCCATAATAACAGACAATGCTAGTGGGAGCTCAACCATATAAAGGATCTGGAAACTGGTCATTCCCATTCCTTTACCAGAATCAAGGATCGTCTTATCAACACTAGTCATGCCAGTATACGTATTCTTAAGAATTGGCAATAGTGAATATAAGAAAACAGTAAAAATAACAGTATTCACACCTAACCCTAATCCCAACATAACGATTGACAACATCGCTAAGGAAGGTACAGTTTGAATGACATTAGCAGCACCGATCACAACTGCACTCAGACGACGTCTGCGGGCAATTAAGATCCCCACTGGAATACCAACGATCGCAGCAATTAAAACACCATAGATCGAGATTAAAAAATGGCGGGTAAATTGGCTTAAAACGTATGAGCCATTATTAGCTAGATAATACCAAAACTGTTCCCACGTGCTCAAATTAGTCATTCTTGTCACTTCCTTTAAAGTACTGATGTTTCGCCAAGAATTGTTGCGCCACAACTGCAGGTTCGAGTAAATCATTATCGACCTGATAGTTTAATGACTGCATTGTTTTTAAATCGATCTTCCCATCTAAGCGGTGTAAAAGTGGTGCTAGTTTTGGGTACTTTTTCAATAAACTATCATTAACCACCAGTGAACAATCATACGGTGGGAAGAAACGCTTATCATCTTTTAATAGTTTTAATTTATAACTTTTAATTCGTCCATCAGTGGAATACCCCAATACAGCCTGCATCTTTCCCGCCTCAACTGCATCATAAACCAAACCTATCTGCATTGGATAAACTCTTTGAAAGTTAAACCCATAAGTTTCAGAGAAGTCTTTGTACCCATCACCCGGACGGTTCATCCATGAACTATCGACCCCTGCATTCATCTCAGCTGCATACTTTCCTAAATCTGAAATTGTTTTAATATTCTTTTCCTTAGCCGTTTCTTGGGTCACCATAAAAGCGTATGTGTCTGCAAATCCATAAGTTGGAAACCAAGTTTGGTTGTATCTCTTTTTAAATTCCCTTTTTACAATCTGTGTCGCTTTTTGTGGATCCTTAACTACCGGCAGTTGCAAGGTCCCTGTTATATCAGTTCCTGTATAACGCGTCGCGGAGATATCTGCATCACCACGAATCATTGCTTGATGTGCCACAGTAGCTGAACCCAGATTGCTAATCAAAGCTGTTTTGTATCCTAACTCGTGGTTGATCAACTCAGCCAAAATATTAGCCATAATTTGTGATTCCGTTGAACTTTGTGATGCTATTCTAATTGCATCTTCTCCAGATCCACTAACACCAGGGAACGAACAGCCCGTCAAAAGGAACAGAGTACCGCCTAAAAACAACACTAATCTTACTAAAACTTTTTTAGTTAGTTTAAGCATTCATCCTTCCTCCTTACGATCTTAGGCTAACAGGTGTCAGCCATTTTTCTAATCGGCCCAATAAATAATCTGCAAGGAGAGCTAAAAGTGTTACAGGAATCGTCCCACCAATAATCAGATCTGGCTGAAATAAGTTTAAACCATTAAAAATCAGGTCGCCTAGTCCACCAGCTCCAATATAAGAGGCTAACGTTGCCCATGCAATAACGTAGACAGCTGATAACCTAATCCCTGCCATAATAACAGGAATCGCCATTGGAATCTCTACTTTTAAAACTGACTGTAGAGGTGTCATCCCCATTCCCTTAGCACTGTCCTTGAGAATTGGATCGACATCCTCCATTCCAATATAAGTATTCCGTAAAATTGGTAAAAGTGAATAAATAAAAAGTGCGATAATCGCTGGAATTTTTCCGATCCCGAAAATGGGGATCATTAATGCTAATAATGCTAGTGACGGTACGGTCTGCAGCATGCTTGCAATCCCAATCACAACTTTAGCAGTTTTCCCAAAGCGAGTCAGTATAACACCTAGCGGAACTGCGATTGTAATCCCTAGTGCTAGAGCTATACCCGAAATATAAAGTTGTTCCCATGTTTTAGTTACTAATTCACTGCCATGCTGATTTAAGAAATCAATCATCGGCTACACCTCCTTTGAACTTGAGGCTGAATCACTTTTTGTCGGATTGTCTTTATTTTCAGTATTTTCAAGCCCGGGTGCTCCTTCTTCAGCATCAGAATCACCCCAGATTGTGTCATACACCATATCTACTATCGCAGCACGAGTCACAATTCCGCGCAACTTTCCTGCATGATCAACAACTGGTACATACTTTAAACCACGCTTTAATATACGATCTACAGTGTCTCGCAACAAGGTATCATCGACCACATAAAAAATCTTGGTATTTAAAATATCTGAGACACTAGTTGCATGACGATAACTTTTGTCTAATGTCTCAATATCGATATAACCCTTTAGGTAATTATCATCATCTGTTACCAGTAGAGTATCCACTCTTCGTTTCCGCATCAAACGAATAGCTTCAACTAACGAGCGACCCGGCGTAATCGAAACCGGATTTTTAAGCATAATTTCACTAACAGTTGTAACATCTGCCCGTGCTTGCATCAATCGGTCTTCACCAATAAGCTCCTCCACAAAACTATTGGCTGGATGCTGTAAGATCTCGCTAGGTGTCGCATTTTGGATAACATGACCTGAATCCATCACAACTATTTGAGTTGCTAGCTTTAAGGCTTCATCCATATCGTGAGTAACAAAAACAACTGTTTTACCCAACTTTTCCTGCAAGTGCTTAACAAGTTCCTGTAGGCTCTCACGTGTAATCGGGTCTAATGCCCCAAACGGTTCATCCATCAAGATCAGATCTTGGTCAGCTGCCAAGGCCCGAATAACCCCTACACGTTGCTGCTGCCCTCCAGATAATTCAGATGGGTAACGTTCCAAAAAATCTTCTGGAAGTTCAACTAGTTTAATAAGTTCTTCTGCCTTCTTGCGTCTTTTTTCTTCTGGCCATTTCAACAATTTAGGTACAAGCGTGATATTTTCATAGATCGTCATGTGCGGCATCAAACCAATGTTTTGGATAACATAACCAATTTGCCGCCTTAATTTGACTGCATCTGTCTTATGTATGTCTTCTCCATTGTATAAAATAACTCCACCACTTGGTTCAAGCATACGATTAATCATTCGCATAGCAGTTGTTTTCCCTGAACCGGATCTACCAATAAAACAGACAAAGTCACCTTGATTGATCGTTAGATTTACGTGTTCTATCGCAACATTTCCACCGCGATAAACTTTTTCAATATCTTTAAAAGTTACAATCGGATTTTTCTCTGGCATACAGAACCTCCATCAACAAGTATTTAATACTTCGCTTTCATTTTAACATAATAAACTTCCCCCCGCGTTTATTAAGCCTACAGCCTCGTTAGGCATTTTCTTATCTTCGCTATTAAATATAATTTATAACAGGACTAGAAAAAGACTAGATCAAAAGTTATTTCTGATCTAATCCTTCACTTATTTTACATAATTTTTGTTTCTTGTAACTTACAATTATTCAATCTAGGCCACTAGAAAGCTCCACCACCGGAACCACCACCAAAACCGCCAGAGGATCCGCCGCTAAAGCCGCCAGAGCCCCCGCTTATTGAAGATGAACTACTTGTAATTGCACTTGAAAAACTATTGTTAAAAGCTGTTCCAAAATTAGTTGCCCCTAGGATAACGATCGGGTAGTAGACACCAAAATTAGTTTCAAGCTCTTCTGCTGAAAAGTTAGTCCGCAATTCTTTGATAACCTTTTTAGCTAGTCCAAAAGCTACTGCATATGGCAAAATCTGCTCCCACAAAATAAGATCACCAACCTTCTTCATATCAAAACGCCCAATATCTTGTAACATTTTCTTAAAACAGGAGATTTGATAGAATAACTGCCATCCGCTTGTCGAATATTTCGGTCTTCGTTTACGATAGGAATAACATAGGATAATATTCATTATAATCGCACCAATTAGTAGCCAACTCCACCACTTATCCCAGAAGACAGCTATTGTAATAACTAATAAAAAACTACTAATAATCGTGGCCCATAATGCCGCAATTCGCAAACCAGCATTTACTTGGTCATAGTATCCTAAGTCACGGGCCTCTCTAAAGACTCGTTTCTGCCAAGATGAAAATACAGCGTACAGCTGTGAACTATGTTTAGGCTTTTTACCAAACTTATCTAGTTGCTTTAATGAAAAGCTGTTGCCGTCCCCAACTTGTGTAAAGAGCAATTTTAACAAACTATCCTTATCCAATAGTGATTCGTTAAGCAGACTCACCGTATAATCATTTTTCTTAGATCCAGTCTTCTCGATCGTAATCTTCTTAGCAGCTGCTAATTCAAGTAAATAAGCACTGAATGCTTTTGAATCAGGATCCTTATTCTCAATAATTATCTGTGTAATTTCCGCTGAATGTAACGGTATTTCGTAAGAATGAACTAATGGGGGTAATGAATCCTGGGGGTTTCCTGGGTTCCGCCACCGCCAGAGCCACCAACCAACAGTACTCAATAGGCTCACTGCAAGGACAGTATATTTAATAACAGTCGTTCTTTGCCGACTGCGCTTACGTTCTTCATTTGCTTTACGAGCCAATTCTGCTTCTTGCTGCTGCAGCTTCTGTTTAACATTCTTATCTACTTTATTAGGATTATCAGGGGTCACGCTTATTGGAAATAGCAAGTGGCTCTCAATAAACTGGTTTTCTGGATTCTCTTTTGCTCTGATCAAAACCTGTCCCGCCTGTTTTTTAACAGTCGTTTGGCCATCCAATGTTCCATGTGTCCAGCCTTGAAGCTCCTTAATATTATTTTGCGGCAGTTGAATCTTTATCAAGACATTTTTCAGAGGAACATCCCACTTCTCACCGATTATCTTCCAGTTTAATTCAGCCGTATCATTATAGTTAGTTATTACCCCATGCAATAAGTAACGATACGTAAAAGTTGCAGAATCATCTGAAATAGCATGAAAAAGTTTAAGCCTCAAATTATCATTTGTCTGTTGCAATGTATAAGTATTATTAGCCTCCGTCTCAGCTTGCTGCATGTTTGATGTGACTCCATTTTGCAAGACTGAAACATTAACGTTAGAGGCTCCCTTTATTCCACGTAAATCTTGATTATAATAAACCCCATGAAAATCTCCATCAAATTTATATGTAATTCTTTGTGTTAGTTCTGCGTCACCATTTTTTAAAACGTTAACATCAACATGATAGCGTGTAATATCATATTCGTTATCTGCGTGTACAGGGGTAGTCAAAAAGAAAAATACTCCGCATAATGCTGCTATAAATCCTAGTACCCACCATTTATTTCGCATTAACTTATCCTCCATTTTAATTTCTACTGCTCTTTCTAGAGATCATTGCAGACTCTTCCCCCCTTAATGTACCAAATATTTTATTCATGTGCTAGTTTAGCAATAGCCATCTTTTTAACTATCTTCGGTTTCTTCACCTTTAAAAAGAGCTTACTATCGATAGCTCAATTCGATAGTAAGCTCTTTTTTAAAGGTTATTGTTATAAAATACTTTTGAAGTTATATCCGACAAAGCAGTCAACCTTACCTTTTAAATCTTCCACTGCTTATCCAATGTCGACAGACGGGTCGCAATGACATTAGCAAAATCACTAACTGAAACGTACTTGCGGTGGACATCACCACTGTTTACCTCAGGCCAAATAGCATCATTATTCTTGTAATTTGCTTCGCCTATTTGATTAAACCAATCTGCATACATCTTCTGGACACTAGCAGTCGACAAGACACCCTTGCGTAAATCACTGTATCTTTTAAGTAAATCTGTCTTATGGTGTGTATAAATCTGCTGTAACAAGTTATTAAGTGCAATATTACTATCAAAATTATTAGTAACACTCTTGACCTTACCTGTCCAATTATTATTCCATGACGTATCTAAATCATACGGCATAATAACCCATTTAGAATTATTAGTTGAGATATAAGTTGTGTTCTTAGCAGTCCCATCAGTATTATCAATTGCAGCTGAGAAAATAATAAAATCGATTGCAGCCGGTACATCAAGATACTGTTGTTCTAACTGATAATATTCATTATCCGTTTTGGCATTAGCAATTTTATTCAATTCACTTACTCTATCCGCAGTTGCTTGACTGACCTTATCTGGTGAAATAACTGAGAAACTATGGTTAAAGTCATCAACTGTTGTTGCTGCTTTTTTAAACTCAGTTGCATTATCCCAGTAATCACCTATTATCGCGATATCTGAAGCAGTGTCATCATCAAGCTTATATAGTTTTGCTTGGTTATGTGTATTTAAAGTATAAACACCTTGATCATTACCATTTATAATTAACTCAAGTGGGAAGCCGTTAATTTGCCCATAATTAGGCATCTCTTTAACTATGCTAGTACTTAGATTACTACGTGAGTCCGTTATTCGCTTAAATAATGCCGCATTCACAACATTAGTTCCCATTGTAGGATCAACATAATTAGATTTTAAGTTAAAACTGTCTGTCTTCAGCCAGCCATCGCCAAACTTGATTTTAGCCTCTTGTGTTAATTTATCATCACTAAACAGTTTGATCCGATAACCCTTTTTGACCCACTTGAGTGAACTATCTCCTTGCCATTTGATTGTAGCCCATAACTGTTGGACTTGTTGATCAGGCAAAGTTATTTTTAGTTTAATTACTTTTTTATTTTCTTTAGAAATACCTGACATATCGCCTTCGACCGTGACTGTTCCCAGCATGTTGCTGATGTTTGCGTCACTGTAGAAAACACCGTCACTATTAAAGATATAAATCAAATTATCAATATTTTGACGTCCAACGGTCATTTGGCCAGTATCTTTGTTGAAATAATATCTCTTACCGGCCAGAACCTGCCAACCATACTGCATTTGACCATCATTATTATAATAAACGCGTTTTTGTTGTTCGGGGATATTCTGGAAACCGGTCTGCATTGCACCAGTGTTTTTATCAAAGAGATACCAGTAACCGCCTATTCGCTGCTGACCATACTGCATCCAGCCATCATTATTGTAATAGACACGTTTTTGTTGTTCAGGGATATTCTGGAAACCGGTTTGGATCGCACCAGTATTTTTATCAAAGAGATACCAATAACCGCCTAGTTTTTGCTGGCCATACTGCATATGACCCTGATTATCATAATAAACACGTTTTGCTGTCCCAGGAATAGTCTGAAAACCGGTTAACATCGCACCGGTATCTTGGTTAAAGAGATACCAGTAATTGCTTAGATGCTGTTCTCCATACTGCATTTGACCAGCATTATTATAATAGACACGTTTTCGTTGTTCAGGAATATTCTGGAAACCAGTCTGCATCGCACCGGTATCTTTATTGAAGAGATACCAATAACCACTTATCTGCTGCTGACCATATTGCATTTGGCCCTGGTTGTTATAGTAAACACGTTTTTGCTGTTCCGGGATAGTCTGAAAACCAACCTGCAATGCACCTGTTCTTCTATCAAATAAATACCAATAGTTGCCTAACCTTTGTTGACCATACTGCATATGACCCTGGTTATTATAATAAACACGTTTTGCTCCCTCAGGGATAGTCTGAAAACCAGTTTGCATTGCACCGGTATCTTTATTGAAGAGATACCAGTAATTGCTTAGATGCTGTTCACCATATTGCATTTGACCTTGATTATTATAATAGACACGTTTTCGTTGTTCGGGAATATTCTGGAAACCAGTCTGCATCGCACCGGTATTTTTGTCAAATAAGTACCAGTAATTAGCAATGTGCTGCTGACCGTATTGCATCCGTCCCTGATTATTATAATAGACACGTTTTCGTTGCTCGGGAATATTCTGGAAACCGGTCTGCATTGCACCCGTATTCTTATCAAATAAGTACCAATAGTTAGCAATATACTGCTGACCATATTGCATCTGACCTAGGTTATTATAATAGACACGTTTTTGCTGTTCCGGTATGTTCTGAAAACCAGTCTGAACCGTGCCAGTCTTAACATCAATTAGGTACCAATGACCATTGATTTTAGTTTGAACAAAAGCATTGTTTGCCCGCGGACTGGTAGCAGTTGTTTTAACGTTTGCACTTAAACCTTCTATTTTATTTTCTGTTACAGTTGGTTCAGTTACATTAGTAGAATTACTCTTAGCATCGGCCACAACAGCTGTATTTTCTTTTTGACTAGCTTCATTCTCAGTTACAGCCTTTGAAGCTGCATCATCAGTCGAACTCGCTTCCTTGGTGTTAGATGTTGTTGCTGCTTGATGCGTATCTTGTGATGATTGCGCGCTTTGTGATGACTGCGTACTTTGTGATGATTGTGTACTTTGTGATGACTGCGTACTTTGTGATGATTGTGTACTTTGTGATGATTGTGTACTTTGTGATGATTGTGTACTTTGTGATGACTGCGTATCAGCAGAAGAGGTTATTTGTTTATTTGGAACCTGTTGTTGATCAGCTTGACCTTTTGACTGTTTAGTTTGTGCCGTTGAAGTTGACTTAGTAATTGTTGCTGTACTGGTGTTTTTTGTTGGCGCTTGTTCTTTTTCTTTTACACCAACACTGCTTTGTGACTCCGTTTGAATTGATGAAGTAACCTGATCTGAGTTGACCTTGCTACTTTGAGGGACTACTACCTGTGCTGTTTCAGCATGAACTGTAGGCCCTCCTGCATAGAAGCCCAACCCAATTGAAAGACCCACTAGCGATGCAAATAGCCAGCGTCGACCTGCCTTATACATTTTATAATGTATTTTTTTATCTCCGTGCATATTTCGCCATCTCCTCTTTATAATTCATTACCGTATCAATGATACCGCTTAACTACTACATATGTAAAATTAAAGGCTATTAAAATACCCTTTAATTTTCAAGAGTATAAAAATCGACTTGATTATTATGTCAAAAAAACTAGTGGGTAGAGTTAAAATTATCTTTTAACTCTACCCACTAGTTTTACTTTTATACAATATAGATTACTGCCTCATATTAATTAGTTTTTTAACTACATTTTATAATTATCAGGCCACTGTTTCTCTACAGAAAATCATCATTCTAAACATAATGAATCGTAACTCCACTTAGTCTTAAACTTCCTTTCAAGAAAACAGTTGGTCCATTGACTACGGTAGCACGTCTCTTCTCATCTAATCCGCTCAAAAAAGAATCGACTTGATCTATAACTCTCCATTCTTTTGGAAAATAAAGTTCAACACCACTATAAGCGGCACTAATATTGATTTCTGCACTATCCTCTGCAATTACTGCATTATCAAAATAAACTTTCATCCCAGAAAAACTGGCATCAATATCCGCACGCTTAAAGTTCTTTGATTGTACATACTGAATACTTGAATTCATATTGCCATTTAATTGGACGTAAGAATCATCTTGTCTTGCTTCTGTTGTTCTACTAAACGAATTTTTATGTGATCCCCACGACCATGCTGCTGGTCTTGTTTGAAACAGAAGTGACAGACCTATGCTTACTAAAACAGCTGCTCCGAGAATCGTCCACGGTACGAGGTGTTTTATTCCCAGTGGTTCAGCATATAGTATACTTAGAAAAGCTAATGAAAAAACTATCCCTGCAATAGCCTTATGCATTAAACTCTGCACAAGTGCTGCTATTAAAAACAACGTAATAATAATACTCCACAAACTGACTTGGGCACTAATCCAACCCATCTGTCCTGCAATCAGGACGACCGCACTCATTAAAAATAATAATCCCCAAAACCATCTTTGTCGTTTCATCTTTCTTCTTCCCTTTCTTCTAGGCGCTCTTTCAAATTTTTATAATATTTACGTGAAACATAGATTTGTTTATGTGAATTTTGAAATTGAACAAGGTTTGAAGATACAGAATGAGTTAATGCAAAAATTTGATCTATATTTAAAATAGCTGATTTGGAAACTCGTAAAAATTTCTGCGGTAAAGTTTTCTCTAATTCATATAGCCGGGCTTTAATACCATAGACATCATTTGCCGTGTGTACATATAGTTGCCGTGCACTTGTTTCAAAGAAAAGAATAGTCTCAGTTTTTAAATAGTACTTCGTCATTCCTTTATAAACTAACAGCGGCTCCTCCTCTTCTAGCGACTGAAGATTTTGGGTTAGCTGTTTTACTTCTTTACTATAACGTGCAGCCCGAATAATAATTTCTGTTTCGTTTAAATCACTATCAATATCAACTCTTATCTTCATAACTGCTCTCCTTCATATCCTTAGTAGAACACGTTTTGAATATAGGGTAAATAATTTTGACGTAAGTGGTACATTATCTTGTTTAAGTGGTTTATTTTATTAAAATGCAACATCAAAAAATTACTATTCTAAAGACTTTCATTATCTTTAGCTGCTATCTTTTCTGAAATATTATCATTCTCAGTTATTTTTTCTGTATTATGATTTTTTCGCCAATGCAACAAGAGACCTAGTACTAATCCGATCGCTGTCGGTAGAATCCATCCAAATCCAACTTCTGAAAAGGGCATGTATTGGTAATACTTATCTAAAGCAAGACTAAAAATATTTCTAATTACTGCCGGAGCAGCATTGATCCCGTCTAATACTGCAGCTAAACTCGTGAAGAACAGTGTTGGTCGATAAACAACGTTATCAAGTTTGAACATAAAAACAAGTAATGAAAGTAGAATCAACGCCATTGCTAACGGATATAAAAACATTAACAACGGTGTTGCCCATGCAATAATCTGTGTTAAACCTAGATTAGAGGTCCCAAATGAAGCAATTACCGTGAAAACCAAGAAAAAATTATAACTGATTTTAGGAAAGATACTGTGCATATCTTGTGCAAAAGATGTTACCAGACCCATAGCAGTCGTAAATACCGCCAACGTTCCCATTATACCTAAGAATGCTGCCCCAAAAGAGCCCAAATAATACTGTATGATTTGTCCAAGTGCGATTCCACCATTTGCAGCAATTTTAAATTGCCCTAAGCTCGTTGCGCCTAACATAATCAAACCAATATAAATCACTGCCTCCACACCCATTGCTAGCATTCCTGTTTTTACTAAAGAGCTAGCGATCTTTTTAGGATGAGTAACCTTCAAAAAACTAAGTGCCTTTATGATAGTTACACCAAAGGCTAATGCTGCTAAAGCATCCATCGTGTTGTAGCCTTCTAAGAAACCATTCGCAAAGGCTGCTTTGTGGTAACTAATTGTAATATTTTGATGCAAGCTTCCCATTGGATTAATAAGGGCGACCAGAAAAATAACCGCTAGAAGAAGTAAGAACAATGGATTAAGCCATTTACCAATATAGCGTGTAAGCTGTACTTGATTTTTGGCAAATAAATATACTAGCAAAAAGAAAACCGCTGAAAAGAGAAATAAACCCATTGTTTGATATTTAGCAGGCAACACACCAGCAAATGCTAATTGATATGCAGTTGATGCTGTACGTGGAGTCGCGAACAACGGTCCCAAAGATAAATGTGTCACTATTAAGAAAAAAGCCGCAAATTTTTTACCAGCTGGTGCTCCAAAATCATATAATCCATTACTTCTGGAAACCCCTAGCGCTATTAACGCTAACAATGGTATTAAAACACCTGTTACCAGGAAACCCACAGCTGCTGGGAGCCAGTTATTTCCAGCTAATTGGCCTAAATATACTGGAAAAATAAGATTTCCTGCCCCAAATAACATTCCGAAAATTAATGATGCAATTAAACCCATCCCTTTAAAACCTAATTTATTTTTCTTCATAATACAACCTCTCTCCTTCTCTTACCCAGAAAATTTATACTTGTCCTTTTACTTCAAATCTTTCTATTCTAACCAAAACAAAAGCGTCCTTGGAATAAAATCCAAGGACGCTTTTAACGCGGTACCACCTTCATTATTTAATATCTGCTATTATAAAAACAACAAAAATTAAACTCTCATGCGCAGCTCTAACAAGAGCGATGCATTAGCACTTTAATGGGTGCACACATCAGTAACTAAAGAATTGATCATTCTTTTCGTTACCGCTACTCAAAGATTACAAACAGCACCTAACCAGATATTCTTTCACCTAATGAATACTCTCTATGCAAGCTGACGGTGCTGTTCCTTCTTCTCGACGTATCTTAATCGATTATTAATGTTAAGATATATTATTCTGTAAAATACACCAAAAGTCAAGGGACTTTTCATTTTTGATCACTGTATATACAATTTTTTCTTGTAATATAATTAATTTAATCTGTTTAAATTTAAAATACTTAGTCAGGTAGTAGAACTTACGATAGTTTATAGAAAAGTTAAAATTAAACGTTGACTTCTTAATTTTGGTTGCTATAATATAATTATTCATTAATAAAGCTGGCTAACAGCTAAAAAATACGGGAGGTTAGATGGACATGACGCATTTTTATCAGGATACTAGATCTTATTCAACAATAAATATTATTAGCCTAGTCATTATTAACATGCGTGATGTGTTGTCTAATGTCTCGGCTTTTTAAGTAAACCAGGTATTAGATCCATCGCGCGGATGCAACTACTGCAGCGATGGGGAGTGAACTTAGAACAATAACACCCACCTGCAGCAATCAAACTGCGTGGTGGGTGTTTTTTTGTTTTATGGAAAGCTGAGTACTCCCAAGGAGGAATTTTCATGTATTGGAAAAAATTTTTATCTCTCTCTGTTACTTTAGGTGCTTGTACTTTAGCACTTGGTGCATGCGGCTCTAAGAACGCTGGTCAAGCATCATCTCAACAAACATTACGTTGGTCAGAACCTTCTGAACTGCAGACATTAGATCTTTCTAAAGTTGTTGATACCGTTAGTTCTGACATGATTGCTAATAGCACTGAAGGTCTCTACCGCTTAGGGAAAAACAGTAAAATCGAGCCTGGACTTGCTACAAAAACTCAAGTTTCAGATAACGGTCTGCAATACACTTTCACTTTACGTAATAATAGCCACTGGTCTAATGGTGACCCTGTAACTGCTAAAGATTTTGTCTATTCCTGGCGCCGGACCGTTGCTCCAAAAACGGGCTCTGAATATGCCTATATTTTTGAAGGAATTAAGAATGCTGCAGCTGTTACAGCAGGCGAAAAACCAGCTTCTGAATTAGGTGTCAAAGCCGTTGGTAAATATAAATTAGTTGTTACTTTAGATAAAGATCTTCCTTATTTCAAACTACTGATGGGTTTTACCCCCTTCTTTCCACAAAACCAAAAAGCTGTTGAACAATTTGGCTCAAAATACGGGACTTCAGCCAAGTATATGGTCTACAATGGTCCTTATAAAATGACTGGGTGGACAGGCTCCAATTTAAAATGGCAATTAACTAAGAATAAGGGTTACTGGGATAAAAAGAATGTTAAATTAGACAATATTTCTTTCCAAGTAGCGAAGAGCCCTACTACTTCCTATAATCTTTACCAAGACAACAAGTTAGATGCAACTTATCTAAATGCTGAACAGGCTAAGCAGTTACGCAACCATAAAGACTTTGTTTCTTTAAAACAATCACGTTCTAATTACTTAGAATTTAACCAAACAAAAAAGGAATTTCAGAATAAAAAAATTCGTGAAGCAATCTCATATGCAATCGACCGTCAACAATTAGTTAACAAGGTCTTAGGGAATGGTTCACTCGTCTCTAAAAGTGTTGTTTCAAAAGGCTTAAGCAGCCATAAAGGTCAAGACTTTACGGCCGCGGCTACTACATCAACCGGAGCTCACTACAATAAAGCTACTGCTCAAAAATTATGGAAAGAGGGTTTAAAAGAATTAGGTGTTAAAAAGCTAAGTTTTTCTTTACTAGGTGATGATGACGATGCTAACAAAGATGTCTCAACTTATCTTCAGAGCCAGTTAGAAACTAACTTGCCCGGCGCTGATGTTTCTGTTTTAAATTTACCCAAGAAAACAAGGATCACTCGTTCTACTAATGGTCAATTCGATATTGTTGTTTCAGGTTGGGGCGCTGATTTTTCAGACCCTATCAGTTTCTTAGATTTATTTACTAAAGATAATTCATATAATAATGGTAAGTGGGATAATCCACAATATGATAAACTAATTACAGCTTCAAAAACAACTGATGTTAATAATTCGGAAAAACGTTGGGCTGACTTAGTTTCTGCTTCAAAATTATTAAACAAGGAACAAGGTGTCGCTCCGCTCTACCAACTATCACAAGCACAAATGGTTAAAAGTAATGTCAAGGGTGTTATCTATAACACGGCTGGTGTCGCCTTTAATTTCAAAGAAGCTTATTTAACAAAATAAGCTAATTACGCTATCTGTTAACACTAAAAAAGGTTAGGCCAAAGATAATTTTGGCTTAACCTTTTTTAGTATTCTCTGTTTAAAAATTAGAACTGGTCAATCAGTAATTGACGAATTTCTTCTAACCGTGGCTGTCTTGGGTTAGCTGGTGTACACTGATCGTTATAAATCAAATCAACTAACTTATCAAGCGAAGCATCAAACTGCTGCTTAGTTACACCATTAGCTGATAAAGTCGGAACAACTTCAACTTTCTTCATCAGTACGGCAATTTTATCGCAAAATGCTTCAACTAATTCTGCATCTGTATTACCCTTCAAACCTAGATAACGTGCGATATCAGCGTAATCTTTTTGACCACGATAGACTTCGTAACGTGGGAATGGTGTCCGTTTTACCTTACCATCGACTCCGTTGAAACGAATTACATGCTGCATTGCAATTGAGATAACCAAACCATGTGGCAACCCAAACTCTCCACCAGTTTTATGAGCAATTGAGTGATTGATTCCTAAGAATGCATTAGCAAATGACATTCCACCCAAAGTTGCGGCATAATGCATCTTCTCGCGTGCTGTCTCTCCATCTAAGGTTGGATGCTTAGGATCAAATTTATAAGAGTTCTCAAGATTTTCGAAAACGAGTTTGATTGCTTGCAATGACCATGGACGAGTAAAGTCAGAAGCCATAACTGAAACATATGATTCCAAAGCATGTGATAACGTATCTAAACCTGATAAAGCAACTGTCCTCTTTGGTACTGTCATAACAAATGCTGGATCAACGATTGCAACTTGCGGTGTTAATTCATAATCTGTTAATGGATACTTAACATGTGTTTTATCATCTGTAATAACAGCATATGGTGTTACTTCCGACCCAGTCCCAGATGTTGTTGGAATTGCTACCAGTTTGGTATGTGTTTGATGATGGAACTTAACGATCCTTTTCCGAATATCAATGAATTTTTGTTGTAAGCGTGTAAACAGTTCACTTACAGCTTCATAGCTATCCAAGAAACCTGGTTCTTGATCAAGTGAATATTCATAAATAAAACGTGCAATCTTAGAAGCATCTAACGCAGATCCACCACCAATAGCAATGATCGTATCTGGTTTGAAATCACGCATTTGCTTAGCAATTTCAATCGTCTGGCCTAATGTTGGGTCAGGACGAACTGTTCCATAGATTGATGTTTTGACTTTATCGTCTCGAACTTCAAGTTGTTCGTAAATTTTATCAACAAAACCAAACTTAACCATCCCAGGATCAGCAACAACAAAAGCTCTAGTAATATTCTTAATATCTTGTAAATAAGAGATAGCATTCTTTTCATAGTAAATATTTTCAGGCAAGCGTACCCATTGTGGACGGTTACGGCGCTTAGCTACTGTTTTAACATTCAACAAATCTTTGGTTGATAAGTTATGTGACAATGAATTCTTCCCCCATGATCCTGTTCCTAATGTTAAACTCGCACGTAATGCATCTGTATAAAGATCACCAATTCCACCAATTGAATCTGGTTGATTAACTAAAATACGAGCAGCTTTGGTTTTATCACCGAATTCATTCAAGAAAGGATCTGATTGTGAGCCGATTTGAATGGCTGCATTATGACCTGCACCTTGATAATCCAAGAGAGCTGCAACAATATTAATCCCATCTTCGCGATTCTTAGCTTTGTAAACTGACAGTAATGGTGATAATTTTTCAGAAGAAAGTTTTTCACCAATATTCTTAGAATCTAGCTCAAACAACATAACATCTTTACCTTCTGGTAATTTAACCCCAGCTTGTTCAGCGATCCATTTTGCTGGACGACCTGCAACCGGCCCATTAACACCATGGCGATCATTGAAAACATAATCTGCAATCTTCTGATAGTCTTTCTTAGGAACGACATATGCTCCCTTTTCTTCCATCTCAGCTAACCATTCATTGTAAACCGGAGCTTCAACTACAACAGAGTTTTCTGTCGCACAGATCATTCCATTATCAAAACGTTTTGATAATAGTAAATCTTCAACTGCTCGTTTGATATGTGCAGTATGGTCAACAAAGACTGCTCCGTTACCAGCACCTACACCCATTGATGGGTTTCCTGACTTCAAAGCTGCGTTAACCATGCCTGGACCACCGGTTGCTAGAATTGAAGCAAGTTTTGGATTTTGAATCAGTGCTGTTGTGTTATACAATGATGGTTTCCCAACCCATTGAATAATATCCTTAGGAGCACCGGCAGCTACTGCTGCATCATATAAGATCTTAGCAGCGTGAACTGAGCATTTCTGTGCCTGTGGATGGAATGCAAACACGATTGCATTCCGTGTCTTCAATGCTAACAAAGACTTAAACATTGCTGTTGAAGTAGGATTAGTTGTTGGGACTATCCCAGCTAAAACACCAAGTGGAGCAGCAATTTGAACTTCTCCAGCGACCTTATTCTCATAGATTACACCAACAGTTTTATCATTTTTAATAGTATTATAGACATTCTCAGTTGCGAAACGGTTCTTAGTATCTTTATCTTCAACCACTCCACGACCTGTTTCATCAACAGCTTCATGTGCAAGTGTTAAAGCTGCTTCAGAACCTGCTAGTGCAGCTGCTGCAACAATTTTATCAACCTGCTCTTGTGTGAACGTTGCATATTCTTTCTCTGCAACTACGGCTTTGCTGACTAAACCATCTGTATACTTACGGGCCTCATCCATCAATGCCGCTTTTTCCTCAGCGGACAATACCTTCTTAGCCTTTGGCTTCATTACTTTTACCATCTAATAGTCCCCTCCTACACTTATTAAACATGAAATAGATTTAAGCAATTCACTTATTGTGAATAACTTCACTTATTATATTAGAACTATTTGGTAACGATTTCAAGCTTTTTTAACAACTTTTTTAATTTTATACAGAATAAAGGTTTTAAACAACTAAACATCCAGTCCTATCAAGGTCTCTCATTTTAGTCTTACCTTAACTAACTCACTTAGCCGCTGATAATATATAGCTAGCCACTATGCAAAAATCTTAGTAATATGTTTAAATTAAAGATAACTTATCTTTTTATAGATATGAAAGGACGATAATACTTATGATTACAATTGGTTTGACTACTTGGAGTGAACACCACGCACTACTGCACGGTCAAGAACGTCCAGTCAGATTAGATGAATACGCGGCTTATTTTCCAACCGTTGAGGTCGACACTTTCTTCTATGGCATTCCACAATCAACAACCATTCAAAAATGGCAAGCTCACGTGCCAGCTGGTTTTCAATTTATTATCAAGGCACATCAAGCCTTAACCCTTCATCCTGGCCAAGAGCTCGATACAATTCAACTGCAAGAACGATTTAAACAATTTGAATCAGCTGCCCAACTATTACTTGCCGCTCAACAGTTAAAAACCGTCCTCTGCCAATTTCCACCATCATTTAATGCCACAAAACAAAATATTAACTATTTAAAATACTTTCGAAAACAGCTTCTCGCTCTACCTTTGACCCTAGAGTTTCGTAACAAAAGCTGGTATGTTCCTCATATTCTTTCTTCACTAGTTCGTTTTTGCCAAGAAGAAAAATACACTCTTGCTGCTGTTGACGAACCTACACAAAGTATTGGTTCAATCCCTTTTTATCCTGTCATGACGACACCTGATTTGCTATTACTGCGTCTCCATGGCCGTAACCAGCAAGGTTGGCTTAAAGCTGGGAAAGATTGGCGTAAAAAGAGAACTCTTTATCGTTATAACCATGACGAGCTCTACGACTTCAAGCAAACGATTATAACCATGCAGAAGCAGGTCAAGGAAGTCTGTATTATCTTCAATAACAATTCTGGCGGTGATGCAGCTGATAACGCTCTAGAACTTAAGCGGCTGCTAGGGGTTAGCTTTGAAAGTTTAGGTCCCCTTCCGCCAGAACAATTAGATTTATTTTAATGACCCTTGAGCAAGAACATTCCTATACCGCAGATTTAAATATTAAATTGAATTTATTAGTAATAAGCTTAATATATCTATAATTTGAAATGCTATATAGAATTTAGCTTTTTAGACCCCGCTGACATCCCTAACTAAATTAAGTAATAGTTCAAAAAATAGCGTAATAAGGAAAAACGTTTTTCCCTATTACGCTATTTTTATAAAAGACTTACTTACCAAGAGAATGTAACATTATCTTAGTTTATAGAACATATTTATACAGAAGCAGTAAGTAAACCTAATTAAAATTGATTTTTGAGCTAAACTCACTACCGTTAAAGTTCTTGTTAGATTAAATACTGCTTAATTAATTGCATCTTTACCTAAAACGTAATCGTTATTAGGTTTTCTCTCACTCATCATTATGCGTTTCTTGTTCTTTTATTTTTTCTTGTTTCTCAAAATATTGTTGTAACCTTCTTAATTCACTAACCTGTGACTCAATTGAACCTAGCATTTCTGTTTGGATCTTTTGAATTTGTAATAAATTAGGCTGATCTTGCTGAATCATATGATCGATCTTAGAATGCAATACACGAATTTCTTCTTCTGATTTCAAATTAACATGATAATCATTGCGTGACTCTAAGCGGTCATACTCCGAAGAACGATTCTGACTCATCATAATCAATGGTGCTTGAATCGCTGCTACCATACTTAAGAAAAGATTTAATAAAATAAACGGATATGGGTCAAAATTAAAACCTAACCAATGAAAGGTATTAATCATAATCCATAAAATCATAACTGTAATGAAAGAAATAATAAACGGCCAGCTACCCCCGAAGTGCGCAACAGCATCCGCAATTCTTTGACCAAATGTCAGTGAGTGTTCCAACTGCTCACGAACATCAACCATTTGATAAGCATCTTTCTCCATCACTCGTGTGAGTTTTCGATTAAGCTTATTATTTTGGCGATAGTCCTTTGCAATCATCTGATCCATCTTTAATAACCGATAACGTACCAGATGCCCACTACAAATAAAGTCTTCATTTGTCGCCTTAGGAAAGTCCCGGCGAATCAACGCCTTTAAGGGTCCATCCAAGTCTCCTAAGAATACACCATCCACTAGATCATACTGTTTATGATCTGCTACACAATTAAATGTACGATCATTTGTTTTCTTCATTAGAGATATAAACACCTCATTTGAATACTAAAAGAATGTCCAATGGGTAAAATGGGCTAAATGCCCATCAGTACCCTGACTAGACGCGGGACCATCGTCACTTGTTGAAGAAGCCACATGATTATCAGACATTTAACCCACCACCTTTCTAGGAGCTTGTTTTTTTCACTACATTCGCACTATATACTGTTAAAACGCTAATGTCAATTAGAGTAATTTAAAGAAACTTTTCTTCAGAATTTCTTAAGATATCTTTCTACTGCTTGTAAGCTATTACATTGTTATTAATGTCTAGTTCTTTTATACTGGTGATAGTTAATTGCTTAATGACAACCATGGAATGAAGGGAAGTTTATGAAAAATAAATTAGGGTTCTGGGCTAAATTATCTCTGCTCATCACAATACTTCAGTTCGTTTTCATTTTTCTCAAAAAACTCAAGCATTATCGTAAAAAACAAGTTCAAAGGCAAACACAAAAACAACGTTAGTTTTTAATTTCTCCTATTTTCTTTAATCTAAAAAGTGTTTCATAACTACAGTCAAACTGTATGTTATAAAACACTTTTTTTATGGTCTTAAGTAAAATCAATTAGTTCCTGGCCGCTGCTTTTTTGCAACTTTCTTTCCTTCTGTCATCTTATCGTTATAGCCCCAGACCCAAGTCAATGTGAAGGCAACAACTAACGCGAAGAAACTCGAGATAAGGAAAGCATAGAAACTGTTTAGATCCGTTGGGCTCTTTGTATTGAAGAATGATGAAAACCCAATTAGTGACCCTGTAAAGCCAAACATCGAGCCATGCATCAAACCTGTAATAAAGCCTCCAACAGCTGAACCAATCAATCCTGAAATAAAGACTTTTTTATAACGTAAGTTGATCCCATAAATTGCAGGTTCAGTTACCCCGCAGAACGCTGAGATTGCTGCCGCTATCCCAAGTTCTTTCATGTTAACTTTCTTAGATTTGATCGCCACTGCTAAAACTGCCGCACCTTGCGAAACCATTGTCACGGATATAATCGCATTCAATGCACTTTCACCGTTACCAGCAATTTGTTGTGCCACCAATGGAACAACACCCCAATGTAGGCCAAAAATGACCAGCACTTGGTAAAAACCACCAATAATCAAACCACCAGTCCAACCTGAGACATGTACAAGCCAATTAATAAAATCAGCAATACCGTTAGCTGCACCTTGAATAATTGGTCCAGTGACAATTAGTGTAATGGCTGAAACGATTAAGACAGTAATTAGCGGTGTAAAAATCATTTGCAGGTAACTTGGCAAGTGGTCTTTCAACCACGTTCCCAGTTTTTTAGCCATCCAAGCCGCTAAGATCATTGGGAAGATTGAATAAGTATAGTTTAAAAACTGAAATTGAAAGCCACCAATCTCAAACATTTGTTTGAATGACTGTCCCCAGGTAACGATCTGCGGATATGCTAGAACACCACCGATCGTTGCTGCAATGATTGGGTCACCGCCCAACCGCTTAGCAGCTGCAAAACCAACTAGAATTGGCAAAAAGTAAAAGGCGGAGTCTGCCATCGCACTTATTGTCGTATACACAGTCCCTTTAGCATCTAATAAAGAACCAAGTTGCGGTAATGTCAATAATGCCAAAATCCCCTTAATAATACCAGATGCCGCAATTACACCGATCACCGGGCTCATTGAACCAGTAATAAGACCGATCAAGTTACCAAAGGCTCGGCTAATTGGATTCTTACCGTTATTTTCAGTTGTCGGTTGACTTGAATCACTCTCAAAGTCAGAACCGAGTTGCTCCATGATCGCATCATAAACCTGTGTAACTTCATTACCAATAACAACTTGATATTGCCCACCAGCATGCATCACATCAATTACACCATCTGTCTCTTTTAATACATCATCTTGAGCGCTAGCCTCATCCTTAAGGGTAAAGCGTAAACGTGTAATGCAATGGACTAGACTATTGATATTTTCCTGACCACCAACATTGGCTATAATAGTGGTTGCTAATTCAGCATAGTTCTTTTTCTTAGAACGTTTTTTAGCATTCTTAGCATACGCTGTTGCGACTACTTCCCCTGCCTCAGTGCTTCCTTCGACAAGGTCTAAGCCTTCAAGTTTCTCTTGAGAATTAGTTATAACTACCATAATTGTTTTAGCTAAGCCATTATCTGCCACAACTTTGAGATCCATTGTCGCCAGTGGATCGCCCTTCTTTACTTCCTGCCCTTCGGCCACAGATACTGAGAAACCTTTTCCCTTTAAACCTACCGTATCTATCCCCATATGTACAAGAACTTCTAATCCATCAGTAGTTGTAATTCCCAGTGCATGCTTTGTTTCTGCCACCATTGAGATTATGCCGCTAACAGGTGCAATTATATCGCCATTTTTTGGTTCTACTCCAAAACCTTCCCCCATGGTACCTCCAGAGAACACTGGATCGGTTGTTTTATTAAGCGCAACAATTTCACCTGCAGTCGGTGCAATCAGTTGTAACTTTTTATTTTGGACCATTTACTTATCCTCCCTTTGTCTAAAACGTTTTCTTTTATATCCATAAAAATCATACAACTTGTATAGTCAAGCTGTCAAACTTTAAATATCGACTCTCTACCGCCCATATATTAAAGCTGTTTATTTTATTTTTCAGTTATCTTGCTTGTCTATACAAAATATGCTTAAATTAAACTTGTTAAAACTAGTAAAGGAGTACTTAAGTCTTTTATGGAACGGTATAATAAAAACAAACAGGATAGCATCGCGCAGGATATTGCGCTCAAAATACAGCATGGCCTATACCAAGCAGGAACTTTTCTGCCTAGTGAACACCAATTATGTGATCTTTACGGAAGCTCCCGGGAGACCGTTCGTCGTGCATTAAGTCAGCTAACCGAACTGGGACTAATTCAAAAAATACGGGGGAAAGGATCTCTTGTGTTAGATTTGCAACGTTTTTCTTTTCCGATATCTGGTATTACAAGTTTCCAAGAGCTGAATAAAACATTGGAAATGCATGCTACTACTGAGGTTCTACAAAAGAAAACAGCTATAATTCCTGCTCACCTTGCCGCAGGACGCGTGGACGAAGGACGGACAGCTTTGCACATTGAGCGTTTGCGTAAAATTGACCGGTTTCCAATTGTAGTAGATGAAGATTATCTACTTAATCCACCGATTAAAGATGTTCCGGATAATGCTGCTGCAAATTCACTATATGCTTATTTTGAAAAAGAACTTGGCCTTGATATCTCATATGCAACTAAGGAAATAACTGTCGAGACCGTTTCACCTCGAATTGCTGCTTTACTTAATCTTGATAACAGTAAGTTAGCAGTCGTTGTTCGTAGTATGACTTATTTAGCTAATACAACCCCGTTTCAACTAACAGCTTCGTATCATCGCCCTGATCGTTTTAAGTTTATTGATTTTGCACGACGTAGAAAAATTTCTTTCAAATAGGTTATACTAAAAATTTTAACTTAGTTAAGGAGGTCCTTTTAATGACAAATTTAGGAAATAAAGTTATTTATCAAATTTATCCGAAATCATTTTATGATAGTAACGGTGATGGAATTGGAGATTTACGTGGAATAATTAATAAAATTGACTATCTTGCAAGGCTAAATATCAACATGATCTGGTTTAATCCATTTTTCGTTTCACCCCAAAATGATAACGGCTATGACATTGCTGATTATTACCAAATTGATCCTAAGTTTGGAACAATGGACGACTTCAAAGAATTAGTTGCTGCCTTAAAAAAGATTCATGTTGGTGTAATGCTTGATATGGTACTCAATCATTGTTCAACTGAACATGAATGGTTTCAAAAAGCTCTAGCAGGAGATAAAAAATATCAAAAATACTTTTATTTACGTCCGGCTAAAAAAGATGGTTCCTTACCAACTAACTGGCAATCTAAATTCGGTGGTTCAGCTTGGGCTAAATTCGGTCAAAGTGATCTTTACTATCTCCACTTATATGACAAAACTCAGGCTGACCTTGACTGGCACAATCCGGCGGTTCGTAAGGAAGCCGCTTCAGTCGTTAACTTCTGGCGTAACAAAGGTGTTCAAGGTTTTCGCTTTGATGTTATCAATGTTACAGGAAAAAATGAAAAGCTTGTTGACTCTGAGAACCCTCTCCAAGAAAAGACACTTTATACCGATACGCCGATCGTTCATCAGTATTTAAAGGAACTTAATCATTCTAGCTTTGGACAAGATCCTGCGACAATTACAGTTGGTGAGATGTCCTCGACTAGTATCAAGAACTGCCTTGAATATTCCAATCCCACTGAAAATGAATTATCAATGGTCTTCACCTTCCATCATCTTAAGGTCGATTATAAAGATGGGCAAAAATGGTCACGCACCCCTTTTAACTTTAAGAAGTTAAAATCACTGTTATTTGAATGGCAAACTAAGATGGACCACGGCGGCGGTTGGAACGCACTCTTTTGGAATAATCATGATCAGCCATGGGCACTCAACCGTTTTGGAGATCCCACCAAATATCGAGAAAAATCAGCCGAGCTGTTAGCAACCGCTATTCACTTAATGCGTGGGACGCCCTATATTTATATGGGTGAAGAAATTGGGATGGTCGATCCTAAATATCGTTCTCTCGATGAATATGTTGATATCGAGAGTCTAAATGCTTATCATGAACTGATGCAAAAAGGGATGTCTTCGCAGGAAGCCTTTGACTTGGTCCGCACTAAATCACGCGATAATGCCCGGGTGCCCATGCATTGGGACAATACATCCAATGCTGGCTTTTCAACTGGCACTCCTTGGTTACGCCCCACAGATCAAGAAACCATTAATGTGAGGGACGAATTAGCCCACGGTGAAATCTTCAAATACTATCAACAGCTGATCAAACTTCGAAAAACTGAGAAGCTGATCTCAAATGGTCATTTTAAAGGTCTCCTTAAGGATGACTCTCAAGTATTGGCATACGAACGTTATTTGCAAAAAGATGATCACTGTGAACAAATGATCGTCATTAATAATTTCTACGGCGAGCCAAAGAAGATCACCATTCCGCACCAATATCAGAACAGACCAGTTAAGCTACTACTCTCTAACTATGTCAATTCATTAACCAATATTGGCACTGAACTAACATTGCGCCCTTATGAAGCTTTAGCTGTTAAGTTTATCTAATCAGAGATCAGATTCCCAGTTTAAAGAAAAATGCATATTTAAATCGATATAAATAAAAAGATAGTATCAGATCAAATACATTTTTTGATCCAATACTATCTTTTTTAGACTATCAAATATTCGAATTTATCAATGACTTCGTCTATACTTTTTTTCAGCCCCAACTTTACTCTCAACAGTAATTCTCATCATTTTCATCAAAGAATACGTATAAACTGCATATGCAGTTAAATAACCGATGCCTATCTCCACTTGACCTGCCTCTGTTCCGAATAAAAGGGCACTATATTCAAGCATGCTAATCCCAATGGAGATACATGCAAATAAACTGAATCTTTTATCTTTGAATGCTAATATGACCAAAAAAATATCCAACATATAAGCATAACGGTCATGCATGCTTGGTAAAAACATTACGCTGGTCCAGATGGTCCAAACTAGGATTTCTAAAAAGAATTTATCACTATGCAGAAGGTTCTTCTTACCCAAGAACCACACCAAGCCTGCCCCAAGAATAAAAATAGTTAACAATGATGCAAAATCTTTTAAAATATCATACTGTTTCCCACCAACGATCGACCAAAGATTCATAAAGTTCATCTGCAAGTTATGATAAGTATCTGTTTGTGAAGTATAAATTTCAAAAGGAGCCATAAAATTACGACCAAAAATAAAACTCGGTACACACATTAAGTACATCACCGCTGGGACGAGCAAGAAATGGAAAACACTGTAATTCTTCTTTACTAAATAGATGTAAATAAAGAAAGGAACAATAAAAATCGTCTGTAACTTAAATGAAAAGGCTAATCCTAGGAAAATAAAACTAACGATCGGTTTGTCTCTATGTAAAAAGAGTACTGCCAGCACCGTGAACGCAACAAAAATTGAATCGCACTGCCCCCAGTATGCTGAATTCCATATCACTGTTGGTAACATCAATACCGTTGCATAAACAAACGTAAATAATTTTAATGACCTTTTCTGCTTCAATTCCATTGCGCATAACCCACTTGCGATGGCTAAAACAAAATCAAAGAAGACGGAAACAATTTTATACATATATAACGGCTTGAATGGTAAATATGTCATCAATGCGATTATAGTCTGATAAGGAATATTATAATCACCTACTTGTTCTCCTAAAGATGCAAGACCGCCATGGTGATCGATCACATCAAACCATGGTAACAAGAAGACTCTAGCATCTGTAGAAACCAAATCCGCTCCGCCTATCCTAATCCAAATTGCTAATACAGTTACAACTGCACCCAATAAAATAATTCTCTTATCAATTATAAAATCAATTATCTTTTCTTCTATTCTAGTCATATCTACTCCTATAAAAATTTAATTTGTTAACACTAGCCGATCTTTCATTGATAACTGCCACTTAAGTTATCAACAGTGAAAAACTATCTAATAAATCTTTCTTCAAACTATAATTCTCTATATGTCATATTGTATTAACTATTTTTTTACATTAGTTTAGACCAACTTCACGCAAATTATTTGCCTTAGTGTTACTTTTTTTATACACTTTCTAAAAAGGTATTCATTTAATTCAAACTTCAGCATTCATTTGCTCGTTAACTTAGGAAAAGGGGTCGTTTACAATGACAACTATCCAATTAATTTTACAACAGCAATATGCTTCAATTCAAACTGAACTGATTCGTTTTAAAAATAATCCCTACGATCCAGAACGTATCCATGATCTAAGAGTTACACTTCGAACACTTCGTGGTTTATTTAAATTTCTAAAACGCAAGCTGCCGGAAACAACCTACACTACTATCGATCATAATCTTAGCCAAGCTGCCAAACTTTTCAGTTCTTTACGCGACCTTGATGTCTTGATTATAAACACTGGTGAGTTTGCTGCTAAACACTTTAAAGAGAGCACTCATTATTATCAGCTTTTTCAAATCTTGCATACTAAACGTGAAAAGGAAATGCATGCGATCTTAGCTCCACCAAAACAGCAAAAACTAGCTACTGCTCTCACACGAGTCAAGAAACAATTTAACACTTTAAATTTCACCAAACATTCAGCTTGGTCTCATTATATTTCACAAGAATTACACCGCCGCAAGAAGAAACTCTTCAAACACTATCAACGACTGAATTTTAAAGATTACCCTCATGTTCACCGACTGCGCAAACAGGCTAAAACTTTACGTTATGCAGCAACTTACTTTACAGATCTACTTCCTAAGAACAGCCTAAAGATTGCCAAACATGCTAAAGAGATCCAAAGTACTTGCGGAATTATCACTGATGCACATGTTAATTATACTTCGTTATGTCACTTTGCAAAACGCGCCGATAATAAAGCTGTTCAAAAACTTATCTTAACAATCGCTCACACTCAGCAGAAGATATTTAATACCCCACTGAAAAATGGACAGGACGTAAAAACGCCTTAAGATCCCACACTAACACCGCTACTGTCACTATATTATTTTGAATTTGCTTATTTAAGCGCTTTATCTATATACAAGCAGTAGAGTAATCTCCAACTTATTATTTACAAAAAGAATGGAAAAAATACATTTAATATATTTTCCTAATCACACAGGCTTCTTTATGTTTAATTTTTTAGTATCTAAAGTATACAGCTTTCTGGATCATTGAACAAGGTACAAGTTATCGTGCTCAACTAATAATTTGTTTGCAGATATTAAATAAAACCGTAACCTGCCTTCTACTTACAGCATAGTTCCAGTTTTAATCTTTAAGAGACTATCAATGATTCTTTAA
This sequence comes from Liquorilactobacillus capillatus DSM 19910, assembly GCF_001434915.1. Taxonomy (GTDB): domain Bacteria; phylum Bacillota; class Bacilli; order Lactobacillales; family Lactobacillaceae; genus Liquorilactobacillus; species Liquorilactobacillus capillatus. The sequence continues at coordinate 14,882 of NZ_AZEF01000002.1, read as the reverse complement.
ACCATTGATTGCCGTCAGCACTACCAATGTTGATTGATAATAATTATTGACATCAAGTTTTTGTATAAAAATAAATTTTTCTTGTTGGATCAGCTTAGAGTATTTCTGATTATGCAGAGCAGCAAATAAAATGGGTGCTGCAAAACTTGCAGATTGATAGTCATTTAGTTTCTTTCCATTAAGCTGATAGCCACCTGTAATAGTTTCTTCTGTCATAAAGAAGTTCATCATTTTACCTAAGATGCGCTGACTTAAACTAGCTTGGCTTTGTGCTAAATTATACGGGATGCGACAAGCATTATAATAATAACAACCATCATATCTTGAAGAAATAGCCTTAGGTTTTACTGGAATCACTTTTTCTTTCTTAATCCAAGCAAAATCTGGCAGTAATCCTGTTTTGTTCTGCTGACTTAAACTTTGCAGTTTTTGTAGCATTGAATCTTTCAGCAATAACCACGTTTTATTCTGTGTAAGGCGATAAAACTCATTAAATTGTGCTGGTAAAACATCTGATGTCCGAAGCAGATTACTATATTCACTGGTATCTGTCGCCCAATTTCCAACAGTTAGACTCCTTGTTTCGCTATTATAATTATATTTTAATAGGTCCGTAAGTATCTTCTTGGCTTGCTGATTATAATCTTTTGCTTGGTTAGGCCATTTTTTCCCGGCTTCAATCAATGCATATGCAATGTACAAATCGCCATCTGTTGCATTATTCTTGAACTTCTTAATCATTCCTTTTTTTGAGATAGTCTGTTTCCATGACATTAATGCTGTACCTGCATCCCTGTTTTTTAAATAATACCTATCAAGTTTATCAAAGTCCTTTTGTGTTGCGTACCCACATTGAGCTGCTTTCACCGTTAGCAAGAGTCCGTATCCTTGCCCCTCAGATAGAACTGTTCTTTCTTGCCCGCTCCTCTTAGTTTGAATATAAGCTGTGTTCTTATCTTGTTTATCTATAACCAAGAACGCTGTTCGCCACTGCTGATAAAGACTCTTTTCAGCATTGGTTGAATCACTAAGCCGTACACAGACTAAAACTCCAATAAAGAGTAATAAAATAAAAATGAATAAAATATAATTCAAAATATTTTTTTTCAAAACTTTTCCTTTCAATCATTAAACCGTTTTGTTTTGACCCATACATTACCGTCACGGCGTAAAAACTTATCTATAATTACTGAATAAACTGCAGAAATAGAGACAATAATAAAAAGCTGTGAGTAACTGAAGTAGGAAGCTAAACCTAGCCATATTTGTCCCGATGTTGCTTGACCAAACTGCGTAACTAAAGCCATACTGATTTGCAGTAAATATAACAATATCATCAGCGACCAGTTAAAAAATAAAAGTTGGGTAATATAAATATTACTTGCCGAGAACATGAAGGGTAGTGTGAGCTTCGGAATAAATATTCCTAATAAAAGTGTTCCTAAATTGGCAGAAAAAATAATATCCGATAAGATTATTGCACAATTAAACCACAGAAACGTAGCTACATAATAGAATGTCTCAAATTTAACTCGCCAATTACTTCTATCAAAAAGATGTTTAAAATTAGCAATAACAACTTCATAATTTCCTTTAGCCCAGCGCTTACGTTGCATGTAATACGTTTTTAAACTTTCTGGTTCTTGCTGAAAAGCTTCTGAGTTGTAAGCCAGAGCAATTAACTTACCGCTTTGCATTATTTTAAAAGAAATATCAGTATCCTCAGTTAGTGCCCCATTCCGCCAGCCACCAATTTTTTTCACAAAATCTGTCTTAATGATAAAATTCGTTCCAGGTATCCTTCCAATTTTAAATAAATGCCATAAACCAATATGCTGGATGCGCTGCGTGACAACTATTTCCTGATTGATACAGCGCGTCAAAAAATTCTGTGTTGCATTACGTGTTTTGTTTCTTCCAAAAGCGGCCACATAGTGTTCTGGATCCTTTAAGGTCTTTGCAATTAAAAAATAAAGTGCATTTTTTTCCGGCATTGCGTCAGCATCATAGACAGCAATATATTCACCTTGGGCCATTGCTAAAGCATCATTTAGTACTCCTGCTTTCCCACCTGAACCCTTTCTTCTTATTACCTTAATATTCCTCTCTTGATACTGCGTGAATTGCCTAATGGTCTGCATTACGCCGTAAGTGTTATCGTCACAATTATCTGCAAAAAGTAATAATTCAATTTTTGACTGTGGATAATTCATATTCAAAATTGCTGTAACGGTTTGCGCAATAACGACTTCCTCGTTATGAGCTGGCACAACGATCGTGACTTTAGGATATCGCGATAACTTTTTAATCACTGTCTTAGTCCGACTATTTTTCAACCAAAAATGGGTAGCTCCTGTTAAGATGAGGATAGACATTGCCAAAGAGAACCAGATCGAAATTAAAGTTACAATCATTAGAATTTGACTAATCATCTTTTTCTACCGCCTTAAAATTTTTATTGATCCTATGGTAAACAACTAGATGGCAAATGAAAAAAACAACTGTGCAAAAAGAAAAGAATACGCTGATTACAACGGCTAATACAAAGAAAAAATCTGTTAAGCTCACTTTATTTACCTCAATTCTACTGATACTCTACAACTATTTTTGTCTCTAACTGTCTTTTTAAATTATTGGTCAAGTCCGTAAAGTTTTTAAATTTCTTTACATTTCGATAATTAACAGTCTGGTAAGCGTACTTATATTGCAAATTATGCTCCACCCCTTGATCCTGATACTTTATCTTACCTATGCTTTTTCTGACTGCTCGACTAATACTCTCTTCCAACGCTTCTTCCAGTTTAGAAGAAAAAATCAGAAAGCTGCCTGAACCTATGTAACAGATAACCTCATCTGGTAAGCGCTGGGCTTTTAAAACATCAGCTATCTCCTTTAAGACTCTTTTGTATTCAGTATAGTTAAGTTGACGGTACTGATTATTATGTGCCCAATTAATACATGTCACTCCTACTGTTAATTCCTTACTACCCAATTTATTGATGAAATTAACATATCGTTCATAGAAGCGAGCAGCGTTATCTTTGTTCTTTAGCTTAGTTATAGAGTTAACATGGGTAGTATAATTGATAATATTACTTTTATTTGAAAGCGCAGATTCACGTACTCCGCCCAATGCTTTGACAAGTACTCCTAATCCCCCTAAGAATGGCATTGTACAGACCAAAATAAGTCTCTCAATAAGTGGTAAATATACAATTCCTACCATCATAGTAAATATTCCTGCCATTATCGCTAGAATAATAAACCACGTTAGCAAAACATCCGGTAAAACGAAGACGCTCACGAGGCCTAACAAGCTCAGAATTGAAACAGCACCAAAAATATCCGTGAACATCGTTTGGGTTAAATACAACAATAAAGTCAAAACTGCAACCAATAGCATTATTCCATATTCATATTTAAAAAAACCAAATAACTTACGCATTTAATTCTCCTTACACTTAAAATTTTAAAAAAACTCTCCTTAATAAACCTTATATTATCCGTATTTTTAAACACTTTTCTAATATTGTCAAATAAACTTCAGCACTACTCATTATAGTCCGAGTATATATGTGTAACTTTTGAGACTTAAATTAATAAAAAAAACCAGGTGAAGCGATAAGGATTTCCGCTTCACCTCGTCTATTAAATTACATTAGGTATATCAACAATAATTATTATAAAATTTGGGGATTTTAGAGTAAACGATAGAGATCATTAGCACGTACACTACGAACATTTTCTGTAATAATCAGTGCACTAGAATCGATTTCTTTGAGTAGTGGAATAATACGTGCCATTTCTCGTGGTGTACAGATAAAATAAATAATTGGTCGGTCTGTCTTACTATAAAATCCGGATGCTTGCACCACTGTAACTCCTTGCCCCAGATTATCAGAGATTGCTTGGGCAATATCGCTATATCGACTGGAAATGACCTGCAATACGCGTTTAGCACCAAAACGAGCAAGCATCATATTAGTGATTTTCGCGGAGATATATAATTCAAGTACCGTTAAAAGCATATTCTCAAAGCCGATAATAAAGATTGCTGGAATAGCTACTGCCAGATCAAAAAAAAGCGTTGCTGAACCAATAGAGATCCCAAAATATTTATTCAAAATCCTACCTAGTACTGTACTTCCCGCGATCGAACCACCTGCATTTAAAATTAAACCCATCGCAATCCCAGTCAAAACACCACCTAACATAGTTGGAATAAGTGTCTGATTAGTGTGATAAGTATAGACAACAGGTAATTTTAACCAGATTGACAGCCACACCACTGCCCACAACGAACGCAAAATTGTTTTACGGTCTAAAAACTTAAGTCCAACCAATAGCAACAAACCATTTAAGACGAAATTAGTCAGGTAAGTTGGAATTTTGAGTGTGTAGTAGGCAATCGTCGTCAAACCAGTAACTCCACCTTCTCCTAATCGTGTTGGTATCAAAAAGTAATTAATAGAGATTGCAAAAACTAACGACCCTAGCATAATATAAAATAAATCTCTGTAACGTGCTATAAGCTAACGCTCCCCTCGAAGATAGAGAATATATAAACCTAAAAGGATCAGTTCAAATATCAAACTGCAACCTAATCCTCTTGTGTATTCCATATAAAAGTATGTCATAAGTCAAGACTACCACTTACCCATTATTATGAATTCATTATTTTCATAATTTTAAGTTTCTACTTAAGTTTACTCGACTTAGTCACTTTCTTATAATATATCATACCCAGCTAATGTGCTTAATAGCGGGTCACCAAAGCTCTAATATTTTACCTTGGTATCTCAGGGTGGACAATCGTTTTTTTTACTATATCATCTATCAAAAGGAGTGCCTACATCGTTATCTTATTAAAATAATTCTGCATAAATTACTCTGTAATACGTTTATATGCAGGTAAAGATGCCAAGTTAACGGGAACCTTTTTAACTATCGGTCCTGTAATAATCTCCTTATTGTCACTAATTGCTTGCCATTTTCCAGCAGGAAAATAAATCTCTTTTTCTGATGCCCCTTTTTCTAATACCGGAGCTGCCAGTAGATCTTCTCCCAATTTAAACTGTGTTTTCAAAAATTTGATCGGAGTTTGGGGGTGATCATAACTCATGGGGCGTGTTATTGGTTCACCTTTTTCAGCCGCATATCGAGCTAATTGTAAAATATAATCTGCATATTCAATATGCAAATCAGCTGCAGCTTTACAAACTTTTAGATGTTCTTGATCTAATACTCGCCAAGGTGCAACGGAGAATTGCATCATAGCCATTAAAGCTGAGCATTGTGCAAAACGAACAATTAATTCCTGATCCAGTTCTTGCTTATCCCGAAAACTGAAGTAGTCACCTCCACCAATCATATCCGGACAATTAAAGTAATATCCTAGCAACCCTTGTGCTAGGGTATGCGGTATTAAATCTGCTAAACCATCTTTCCCCCATTCAAAAGCTTTGTCTTGAAGCCTATTGATCAAAGGCCAACCTTGATTTTGGTAATTCGAGCGAAACTCATTATATGGAAATTCGGCACCAAACTGCCCCCATAATTCAGTTTGCTGTTGGGCAGTTAATTTCATATATGAGATATCATCGTTCCGATAAAAGCGCTGGTCCCCAGCATCAAACTTAAAGCCATCGATATGATATTTATTCTGTAACTCAACTAAAGACTCTTTCAACCAGCTATATGCAGCTGGATTACTTAAATCAAGAATTGCACTATGCCCATTCCACCATTCTCTTATAGCGATTTTACCGTCTTTTTGACGCAATAACATATTACTCTCTGAAAGATAACGATATTCAACTGTGTCTGCTGTAATAAATGGGCACACCCAGAGCATTACTTTAAAACCCATGCTGTGTAACTGAGCAACCATTTGCTTAGGATCAGGAAACTTACGCTCTGAAAACTCCCACCGTCCACAATATTCTGCCCATGAATCATCAATAATCATAATTCCAGCAGGAAACTGGTGATCTAATATTCCTTGCGCGTACTTTAAAATGTCATTTTGATTTTGATTATATAAAACTTCAATCCAAGTGTTCCATTGTGGTACTTGAAAAAAAGCTTGCGGTGGTAATGTTCCTAGTGAAAAAGTCTGTTGCGCAAGAAAAGCCTGTGCATCCTTTAAATTCTGACCACTTTCATCCATATAAATCGTACTTTTAGCAATAACTTCTAGCTGATTACCCTTTACTGTTAAGTTAAAAGGTTGTTTACTCCAAACTACGCGACCCTTAGTTGATAAAAAAGCTGGTGCTGCCTGATTAACCGTATCAAGGTTAATTAAATCTAGTGAATAACCATCATTAGCAGTAAAAGGATACTTGCTTCCATCCATAACACAACCGCCATACCAATATTCTTCCTGTAAGATAGGAATCTTTATTCTTTCTTTAAGCTTAATTTTAATTTCCTTATATTGCATCATTTTAACGTTTCCTTTCTAAACACTGACCTTCTCCGTTGTCTCCATCCAAATCGTTTATAAGAGACCTCTTTTTCAAACCAGAAGTGAATCTACTAAGTTGATTTTTCAAAAATATTATTAGTAGATGGCCTCCTCCTAACAAAGTAAACATAATAATTGATAATTTAATTGCCTGCTCTGGTGAATCACCAAACAGCGTCTGTGCAAGGCGACCTGCAATCAATGGTGAGAGAAAAATTCCTAAGTTGACACCTACCAGTAAGATCGTAGTTGTCAGCCCATCAGAATTCGCGGGACTAAGTTCTGCTGCTTGACCATAAATGGCTGGGATAAGTAACGCAAAAAAGATTCCGGTCAAAATAACCCCTAATGCTAAACTAAATAATGAATAGCTTATCTTAATAACGATAAAGCCACTGCCCATTCCCAAAAGGCTTATTGGAATTAGATAACGGCGAAAGAGGCTAAATATCGGTGCGTAAACGAGACCGACCACAACTGATACAATTGAAATCGAACTTAAAATAGCTGCCGCTATACTGGTGTTCCCTAGTCCTTTGTGTACGATAAGTTGCGAAAGTTTAACTTGCATTATTGTGTAAAATGCATAGATGATCAGTAAATATATACCATATAAAACTACTTGCCAGTTGCACCTTTGTTTACCAACTACCTTCGAACTACGTTCAAAACCTTGACCATAAAGCAAAACAAGTATCAAGGGGATAACTGCTATCAGGTATACTGCAAAAACAAGTTTCCATTGAATAGTCAACAACCATCCAACAAGTAGTGAAAGTAGTGCCGCTCCAAAGTTTTGAACACTATTTTGATACCCTAACAATTGTGCTCGTTCTCCGCCACGATAAAATTCTGTAATCAAACTGATTGACAAAGCATTGAAAACACCTACTCCTACCCCAAAGCAAAAACGAGCACCTAAAATAACGAAATAATTACTTATTAGCAGTGGTAAGACACCGCAAAACAAGGTTAATAACAGTCCCCCTATAATTACCCTTTGACGGCCAAAGCGTTGGATAATAATTTCGCTCAGGGTAATCGCAAGCAATATTCCTAAGCTTGGAATCGTCATTAATGTTTCAACCTGAGCTGCAGAAAATCTAGTAAAATACTGCTTCATTTGTGGTAAGACTGGATAGATAACTTGCGCTGACATCAGCATTAATGCGATTGAAAGAATAGCACTTTTAAAACTTTTTTTACTGCGATCATTTTCCATGCTTACTTTTTTAACTCCTATATTTTTAATATTTAATTAAAAGGCGGCCACTTTGGGAAGTAAACACCATCGCAACCGCTCTTTTTAGGCTTCATTTTTTATTTCCTTGAAAACTATTTTCTAAACTCTTTATACATCTCTATCATTTCCACAACTAACTGATAAATTGTTTCTGTACTCATTAGCTGACTTTCTGCATGGACAAGTAATAATGATAATTTTACATGATCTCCTTCTGCTTCTTTTTGGACTAATGATGCATGTGTTTTATGTGCCTGTACATAGTAGCTATTTGCTTCTTTCAACTTTAAGTTCGCACTCTCATAGTCTTTCTCTTTCGCTGCATAGAATGCTTCCATCGCTAAACTCTTAGCAGTTCCGGCATTACTAATAATTTCAAAACATACCTGTTCATTTTCATCTACTTTCTCTCCCAAAACCCAACACTCCTTTCTATTATCTTCTTTCACTTAGCTAAACATATTTCTTAATCTGTAATTCCACCATTATTTTTAATAAGTTTTTGATACCAATAGAAGCTCTTCTTAGGAATTCTCCTTAAATCTTTTAAATCTGAATCACTTCGGTTAATAAAGATGAAACCATACCGCTTTCTAAAACCTTCGTGGGTACTAACTAAATCTAGCGCTGACCATGGACTATACCCCAATAACTCCACGCCATCCTCAATTGCTTCATGCATTGCTTGAACATGTTGACGATAGTAATCGATCCGGTCTTGATCATCAACTTCACCATTTTCATCTACTGTATCTTTTAAGCCTACGCCATTTTCAGTAACCATTAACGGCAAGCGATAGCGGTCATAAATTTCGCGTAATGTGATCCGCAGTCCTAATGGATCAATAGCAACACCAAATGGTGAAACATCAAAATTATTATTACCGACTTCGTAAAAGAAATCTTTTTCAGCTGTAAAATCGTCGCGCATTAACTTGCTTGCGACTGGTTCTAGTGCTGCAGTAGAAGAATTGTAATAATTAAAAGCAATGAAATCCGGTCGTCCAGCCTTTAAAATTTCCATATCACCATCTGCAATATCTGGAAGTGCATCCCTCTTTTTTAGATACGCATAAACAACTGGGTTAAAAGTCCCCTTTACTCCAGCATCAAGATACAGCCAGTTCCGCAGTGATCTCCAGTTGCTGGCGGCAAGATTATCTTCTGCTTTATCAGAAGCCGGATAAACACAAACAATATTTGGCGCTGGCGCAATTTTAGCGTGGGGCAGCATTTGGTGACATAAAATCATTGCTTCTGCTTGGGCTAACAACATGTGATGGTTTTGCTGATATGTCGCTTTCAAACCGTTTGTTGTAGCAGTTCCTAATAAGTCGCCATGCAGCACCATCATGTTTTGTTCATTAATTGTCAACCAGTACTTCACCCGATCACCATAAGCTTCAAACAGTACTTTAGCATAATTTTTAAAGTCCGTAACAATGGAGCGATTCGACCAGCCACCTTCTTGAGCTAAGTCTAGAGGTAAGTCGAAGTGGAACATCGTCACAATTGGTTCAATATCATATTTAAGTAGTTCATCAATCAGCTTACTGTAGAACTCAACCCCTTTTGGATTGACCTTGCCGCGACCTGCCGGGATTATTCGTGACCATGCAACCGAAAAGCGGTAAGACTTAAGTCCCATTTCAGCCATTAATTTAACATCATCCTTCATGTGATGATAAAAATCACTGGTAACTTTGAAATCAGTTGTATGCGGGGGCGGTGTCAAAACATCTTGGGTTGATTTGCCCTTTCCATCTTCGTTCCACGCACCTTCAACCTGATAAGCTGAGGTCGAAGCACCCCAGAGAAAATCTTTAGGAAATTCGTTGCTTTGCTGTTTAACCATAGTCAGTTAAGCCTCCTTAGCTTCTGCTTCTGCTTGTCCTTGTTCTTTTTGAAATTCAATATTATCCTGAACTTTGAAGAATGGATAATAGATCGCCATTGAAACAAATATCTGAACAACATTCAGAGCTGCTCCACGCCAACCACTAAGTAAGAACCCTGAAACAACTGGTGGCGTCGTCCACGGCAGCATCGTCCCATTAGCATAGGGGACGATCCCGGTTGCCATGGCAACATAAGTCATTAATGCCATCACGATAGGTGTGATTAAAAATGGAATTAACATAACCGGGTTTAACATAATCGGCATCCCAAAGATCAGTGGCTCATTAATCTGGAAAATTCCTGGCGCAAGAGCTAACCGTCCCAGTACTTTATATTGTTTTGATTTAGCAAAAAAGAAAAGTAAAATAGCTAGTCCCAAAGTTGCTCCAAAACCACCGATTTTCATAAAATTAGAGTAGAATTCATTTACGAATATATGTGGTAAGGGTTGTCCAGCGGCGTAAGCCTTTGCATTTTCAGCTGTTGCAGTAATCCAGATGGGAAACATCACATTACCAACAATTGAAGACCCATGAATACCAACACTCCAGAGTAAAACTTCAAAAACAGTTAATAAAAGAATTGCTGGTAATGAGCTACCTAAACTTTGAAGTGGAATCTGCAAGTAATGGTAGATCAAAGTCTGAACTGTATCAAAAGATGTCAATGTAAATACTGCACGAATTATATTAAAGATAATAATAACCATTAAGGTTGGGATCAAAGACGAAAATGAGGTCGCAACATTTGCTGGAACAGAATCGGGCATCTTAATTTTCCAACCGCGATTTTCAAAAAAGCGAACTATTTCAACAGCTAGAACAGCTGTAATCATCCCTACAAATAGCCCTTTAGAACTCAAATTTTCAGTTGGGATCCCAGTTAGACCACTTGCTCCTTTTAACGCAAGTTGTGGCGTTAGAACTAAAAAGCCGGCTAAGGCTGAAGTAATACATTCAATACTATTCAGTTTATAAGTCTTACCCAAACTACGTGCCATTGAAATAACAACGTATAATGTCATAATATTCATTGAAATATTAAATGGTACGTTGAAAAAATCACTCCATCCTTTGCCAAAAATGGAAGTCATAAATGCTGCATAACCTGTAATAGGAATATTAGCTAGTAAAGCAAAAAATGAACCGATAATCAATAATGACATTGCACCGAAGAAACCATCCTTAATCGCGTTAATATAACGATTAGAATTGATTTTCTCAACTAGTGGTCCCAAGAGACTCTCTAGTTTTTCAGTAAACTTATCCATAAATGTTCCTCCTTCTTAGGCTCAGTGTTACTTTAGTTACTTAAAATACCCTTGAATTTGTTCGAGTACTTTTTTAGCATCCATCATGCCATAACTAATTCGGTCAATTGAGTCAATTGGAATTCCAGTGTCTGCTACCTTACCTTGAATTTGTTTCTTCATAAATGCAATTTGTGGTCCTAAAAGAATAAGATCTAATTTTTGCTTTTCAAGTTCTTCATCTGTTTCTTGCGCTGCAATTGCGAATATATCTAAGTCCAACCCTTTTTCTTCCGCCAGTTTTTTAACCTTTGACGCTAACAAACTCGTACTCATACCACCGGAACAAATCAACATAACTTTTTTCATCTTCATACACTCCTGTCTGTTATAAATTATTAGTAACAACCAACAACTTAACTATAATAGGAAAGCGCTTTATCTTAAACTTGTTATTTTTCCGTTATATAACGGAAAAGGTTGTACCTAGTTAGAGGTGATAAAGTAAAAGTTAAGTTTTGATCACAGCTTCTTGTTGTGTGGGTACAAACATCTTCCACAAAGTTGGACCAGACTTGTGGCTCACTTCGAGCTACCTATAGCACTCACCATGTCTATCTTTAGGATCAAGACTCAAATTTTACCGACTTACATCATGCTTTCATTTTTATATCAAACTTGCCTTATCCAATTTAGTTTTTCCATTAACTTGATAATCCTACGATTAAGTACTCTATAATCATTCTCTCCCAACTCCTAATATTACTCACCCAGCAGCTTGATTACCTCACTCTTAGTGTTTGCCTTAACCACTTTCCTCACCAGTTCCTTATCTTCTAGAAAAGCCAAAAGCCGCTGGTACATCTGTTCTAAATTATTCTTTTCGCCTTTTTTTATATTCATGAGGCAAATAAATTGCACTTGATGTCCTGCTTTATCCCAGGTTAACGGCCGCTCTAAGGTGCAAATCGTCCAAAAAGTCTTTTTAGTAACCATATGCACTGGATGAGGGATAGCTGTTAAGTTTCCAAAGTACGTAGACGCAAAGGACTCCCTCTGCAATAATAAGTTCTCATAATCTTTTTCTACTAAATGCTGTGATATCAACTGGTTACTTAAAAAGTGCAGGACCTCTCTTTTATTACTAAACTTTTGCTGAATAAAAATATGCTTGCTGTCTAGAAAAGTATCTTTTATACCTGTTGCAGTTAAAACTAATTTTTTTATAGCGTATACATCCTGCTCATTCAAAAATTCGTCTAAAACATAAACCGGTACTGGTAGTTGTTCTTCAAGTGGGATAGTACTAATAATCAGATCAATTTTAGTTAGATCCTGTTTAAGTAATTGGTAGTAACTGATCGTTGAAATGATTTCTAAGCTCGATCCTAATAACCGCTCCAGTTTAATACTGATCAATTTTGCACTACCCAAGCCTGAAGTACAGACTACAAGGATCCTTTTCTTAAACTCCTCATGGCCTTTAACTTGTTGCTGCAATACAGATTCAATATGGATTGCAATATAGGCTGCTTCATCTTCATTAACAACTACCCCTGTCACTTCTTTAACGCATTGCCCAGCTATAACAGCTCCTTCAAAAGCTGCCCAGTATTTTTGCTTGATTTCACTTTTTAATGGGTTTCTAATACTCATTCCATAACGCAAACGATTTAAAGTAGTTCTTAAGTGCAATGTTAATGCCTGTTTAAAATCCTTATTATTTGAAAAATCCCAGCCAAATTTTAAATGCAGCTTTTCAATAATTACTTGCACCAGATGCTGTGCTTCTTTGAACTCACTCTTATTAAAAATATCGTCACCATAAATCAACTTAGTCCCCAACAGCTGCACAACAACATACTCTAATTCTGTATAAGGGAAAACTAAACAAGTATACGTCTCGATATGTTTAATTATTTCACTAGCTAGTTTCCGTTCAAATGAATATTTACCACTTAAATGTCCAGGTAGTACATCAATTAATTTTCCTTGTTTGATGCGCTCACATGCGATCGCAATATGCACAGCTAGATTTTCTAATGCTACATCTGAAAACGCCACATGATAAAATTCTGCTTGAGTTAGAATAATTTCCTTGATTTTTTTAAAAGATTCACGGTCAAATTGCCAATGACGATTTAATTGGTCAAAAGGCTGTGTATCCTGATAAACATATTTACTTAAACACAGCCTTTTATCATACTCTTTTCCATTGACTGCCATTCCATAATAAGGTCTATTCAGCAACTGTAACTTCTCTTGCAGCAGTATTGCTCTAACTTTTTTTAGGTCGTTTTGAATAGTTGACTTTGATACATACATTTCATCTGCAAGAACATCAAGTTTTAAGTACCCATCTGCTAATAATAGTTTTTTTAACAAATACGTAATCCGATTTTTCTGAACAGAAAAATCATAACTCATTATCGTCTCAGTATTTTGACTTAGTTTGTTTAGATATGCTGGTTCGTACTCCTGTAATTGGTACCCTTTTCCTCTAACAGAAGTTATCTTGAACGACGTTGGTGAAATGGTGTTCATCCGATGAATTTCATCACGCACAGTTCGACTACTAAGGTTAAGTTCTTTAGCGATCCACTCACTGGTAACAAACTGCTTACTACTTAGAGCTAATAATATTCGACGTTGGCGTCCGGAAATCATAATGTCATCTTCCCTTCTAAAAAAATCAAGAGCTTTTTAACTATTGTTAACATCATATTTTCTAAAATCTCTAAAAATCATTAATTTTATCTATATTATTCTATTAGATATTTCTTATAATAATACAATAAACCGATTTTAACATAAAATAGGTTTATTATGTCTTCGTTGATTTAGCTAAACTACTAATAACTGACTATTAAGTATGTTTCACAAATATTCTTTCTAAGCCTCGTCCAACCCTTTAAAAAAAACTGTATTCGGGTTATTATGAAGGGCAGTCCTATTATTTCCCGGAGGTTAGAAAATATGAAAACAATTTTGGCGATCCACACTGGTGGAACTATTTCAATGTCCCAAAATGAGAACGGCGAGGTCGTTCCTAACAATGAGAACCCTATTGCTAAAGAACAAATAATTTTAAAAGGACAAATTAATTTAATTACTGATAATCTTTTCAACCTGCCTTCCCCACATATCACACCCCAAGTCATGCTTACCCTTAAACAGAGAATTATGCTTGCTATTGACCAGGGGATTGATGGAGTAGTTATTACCCATGGAACAGATACCTTGGAAGAGACTGCATATTTTCTTGACTTGACACTTCCTAATACGATTCCAGTCGTCTTGACAGGAGCTATGCGTTCTTCGAATGAAGTAGGATCAGATGGACTATACAATTTTCAAAATGCTATTTCAATTGCTGCTTCCACTGAGTCTTACGGCAAAGGCGTTCTTGTCGCAATGAATGACGAAATTCATACTGCGCGTTTTGTTACTAAAACGCACACTACTAATGTAGATACATTCCGAACTCCTACCTTTGGTCCAATTGGGCTTGTTACCCAACACCAAGCTAAATATTTCCAAGAATTGATTCGAACTGAAGTTTGTGACATTGACCATGTTGTTGAAGGTGTTTATCTCTTAAAGGCTTACGCTGGCATGGACGGAACGCTCTTCTCAGCACTGGATAACGAAAAAACTCGTGGTCTGGTTATTGAGGGATTGGGCGCAGGAAATGTTCCTCCGCAAACATTAGCAGCTATTCAACGACTGCTTGACCTTAACATCCCCATTGTTTTGGTCTCACGCTGTTACAATGGTGTTGCACAAAAGATTTACGACTATACTGGCGGTGGCATTCAGCTTGAAAAAATGGGTTTAATTCTTTGTCAAGGATTAAATGGTCAAAAGGCTCGTATCAAGCTGCTCGTTGCTCTCAGCAATCATAAAACAGGTACCGAGCTACGTCGCTTTGTCAGCAATGCCGTTTCCTAAGTTCTATCCTGTTCATTTTTAGGTTCTACAATATCTGTTGTTGGTAATAGATTTCTCTATTACTAATGACA
>NZ_AZEF01000034.1 GCF_001434915.1 Liquorilactobacillus capillatus DSM 19910 | reverse complement strand
AGAGTGCTACCACACTCCTGATAACTGACGTGTATCTTACGTTGTGAAGTACTAACGGTTTACCCGCGTTCATCACACCCTCAGTGGTCCATTTAGCAGTCTGCGTTCAATCGCATTCTCAGCAATAGCGACTCTCTGGATATGCACGGCTGTCTTGATCTCCACTTCAACGGTTTGTATGGACGAATATTAAGTTAAGGAAAGATTAAA
>NZ_AZEF01000033.1 GCF_001434915.1 Liquorilactobacillus capillatus DSM 19910 | reverse complement strand
CGCCATTCTGATTTAAGCATTTTATAATTACGGCAACGATGATCTTCAATTCCGTGAAGAAGCGATATTCGAGCTTGATCTAGTGCTCGACCGGCAAGTTGAATGATATGAAAACGATCAATTACGACTTGTGCGTTTGGAAAGATACGGTGGATAAAGTATTGATACTGGGCGTTAAGATCCATTACAATCTTTTGAACTTGGGAACGTTCTGATAAGGAATAGTGACTAAGAAAGTAAGCAGTAATATTTTTGGTTAGTCGATCAGATAAAATTGCGAGAAGGTTGTGGGTAATCGCATCAATACAGATGAAAGAGAACATCGAATGAACTGATCTAAATTCATCAAAACAAATAATTCTTGGTAGTTTGCGGCGCTCAATAAGTGCGTGACGGTGGGCGTAAATAATCCGTTGTACCGATGTTGAAGAAATACCTACTAATTTAGCAATGGTTTTAACTGGCAATGATTCACGGACAAGCTGGTTAACCCTTAACCTTACTTGATTAGTAATGGAGTGATTG
>NZ_AZEF01000032.1:88700-188434 GCF_001434915.1 Liquorilactobacillus capillatus DSM 19910 | reverse complement strand
CAAAGTAATTAGAACTTTTATAAGTGGATTCACCAACAACAGTTGACGAAGAGCCCATTTTTAAGTTTAATGCAGCTACAACATAGGGGTAGGTCAAAAGTTATCTTTTGACTTACCCCCTTTTGTTTTAGCTTATTTTAAAAAGTCATTTACTGCTATTTCGTTCAACTAACTTTGTCCCTAACTCTATTCTTTGCGGAGCTGTTCTCCCTGTTTGCAAGCGATCCGCTAATAGATTGACCGCTGTCTTCCCCATTAGTTCAGTTTCTACATTAACTGAGCTTAATTCTGGATAGACAAAAGTTGCCAATGAAGTGTTATTAAAGCTAAAGATCTTAACTCTGTCAGGCACTTTTATATTAGCTTCCCGGAGGGCTTTCAAGGCTCCTACTGCCATTGGATCATTAGTGATAAAAAACGCTCGTGGCAGATCTTTTCCAAGCACCTTGATAGCCTGCTTCATCATTTGATAACCAGATTGACTTGTATAGTCTCCCTGAAAAACTAGCTTTGCTAGATAAGCGTTTCTCTTTTCCAGCGCTGACTTAAACGCCAGGTAACGTTGGTCAAAAACTTCAATAGCTTTATCGGTTGATGTTTCAATTCCATGGATCAGACCAATCTCATGGATTCCTTGTCTCCAAAAATACGTGACGACCCTTTCAGTAGCTATTCTAAAATCTGTTAGAACACTATCGAATCCAGCTGCAAATTGATCATCATCTACAAATACCAATTTGTCCGTTAAGGCTGCCAGTGCTTGGACCTGTGCTGGGCTAAACTTGCCAATAGCAATTACTGCATCGACATCTGATGTTAATTGGCCCATCTTATTTTGAAAAATACGGGTCACTTCAAACTTCTGTGCCTGCCCTTGTCGCTCAATCCCCATTCGAATCGACATATAATATAAATCGTCTTGTTCTTTAGATTCAGAATACCACTGCACGATCGCTAATTTCTTATTCTGAACCGAAGTTGATATTCGCCGTTTAGTTTTGGAATACTGTAAACTGTCAGCAACAGCAAAGATCTTTTGGCGAGTCTCATCACTAACAGATAGTGCTTGATCATAGTTCAGCACACGTGAGACCGTTGCTAATGAAACACCTACCTCTTGTGCAATATCTTTTAATGTTGCTGCCATTATTATATCCTCCTCATTTATACACTGCGATATCTTTTCTTATTAACTATTAGTCCATTTATTTAACAGCCTTGACCGCTGCTGCAAACCGCATAAAAGCACTAGTACCTGCCGCATCCAACTTAAAAACACCTGCATCTGCAAGTACTCGCGCAAAAACATTTCCTACTTCATAATGAATAATTCCAGTAACATTATCATTATTTAAATCATATTTATCTTTTAAACGATCTGCCCATTGCTTATGACTCGCTACGATTTGATTATGACGGCCCAAAAGATATTTTGCAACCTCCTGCAGTTCAGGTTTTAAGCGCGCTGGTAGAATAGCCCGTCCCATTACTTCAATCAGTCCAATATTTTCTTTTTTTATATGTTGAACATCTTGATGGGGGTGAAAAATCCCATCAGGAAAGTCAACTGATGTTTGATTGTCACGCAAAACTAAATCTAGCACATATTTATCGCCGTGCTTATATGCAATGGGTGTTGTTGTATGATGGCGTTCACCAGCCGTGTATGCTCGTACATCAACTGTTGTGTCAGAGTATTTTTTCCAAACTTCATGAATCTTAACTGCGGCATCAATTATTGCGTTTGCATTAGTACTTGTCAAACGAAGAGTTGACATTGGCCAATTTACGATTCCGCTTTCAATATTAGCCATTCCCAAATCAACCCGACGCATAAGCGGTGCTTTCATCATTGGAAACTCATGCCGTCCTCCTTGATAATGATCGTGCGACAACATTGAACCACCAACTATTGGTAAATCTGCATTGCTGCCAACAAAATAATGCGGAAATCGTTTTACGATTGCTAACAAATTAACAAATGTTTGTCTATTAATTACCATCGGTCTATGAACCTCGTCTAAAAAAATTGAGTGTTCATTAAAATATGCATATGGTGAATACTGAAATCCCCATCTTTTTCCATCTAACATTAAGCGAATTATACGATGATTACTGCGGGAAGGATAACCTAAGCGACCACGATAACCTTCATTCTCCATACACAGCTGACACAAAGGATAGCCATTTTGTGACTGTTTACGTGCTGCCGCAATAGCTTTAGGATCTTTTTCGGGTTTAGATAAGTTGATTGTTATCTCCAGCTTACCAAAGGAAGTTACCGCGGGAAAGACAATGTTTTTAGCAATTGCACGTGTCTTAATATAATTATTTGACTTGCTTAAGTTAAAAAAGTAATCAGTTGCTGCTTTAGGGCTTTTCTGATACTTATTCCAAAAAAGGTGATTCACAGTTGAAGGTAACGGAGTTACTAGATCCATTAATTGATCATTTAAAATATCACGTTCAGACTGTGTATCCTTGATCTTACCGTTCTTGATCGCACTGTGTATCAAAGCATTACATAAGCTGTCTAATCCTTTATACTCAATGACTGACAAATTGTCTTCACCTACTAAAGCTAAAATTCGATTATAAATATAAATGCGATCCATGTCAGAATACTGCACTGCTGAAGTAATAACCTTTTCAGCAAATTGAGCAACGACTGTTAGCTCCTTACCTTCTCTTTCTCTCTCGCTAAGTATGCTATTGGGATGCAAAGTTGCCATATTTTCCTCCTCCCTAATCTTTTAATTCGCACGGCCCATCAGTAATTTCTGCGATATAAAAATCAGCTTTATAGCCAATCGCTTCTTGATAAGCCTTGCCAACATTTTTCTCAAAAGCCGCGACATTCTTCCTGTTCACAATTGCAATCGCGCAGCCGCCAAAACCTGCCCCAGTCATTCTGGCACCTAAAACACCTTCTTGCTTCCATGCCGTTTCCGCTAATATATCCAGCTCATGACCTGTAACTCCATAATCAAAATGTAGTGAAACATGGGACGCGGTAACCAGACTACCAAATAAATCTAAGTTGTTAGCAGCTAAGGCTTTAGTAGCTCGAATCGTTCGCTGGTTCTCAAAAACAGCATGCCGAGCACGTTTAAGCAAAACTTCATCATTGATTAAGTACGCCGCTTCATCAAATTCACTTTCAGTTAGATCGCCAAGATTCTTAATCTTTAGTTTAGTTTGTAAACGGCTTAGTGCTTCTTCACATTCGGCACGCCGCTCATTATACTTAGAGTCCTGCAGTTCGCGCCGCTTATTTGTATTCATAATAACGATCACATTGTCGCCTAGCTTGATTGGTACATATGAATATTCCATCGTATTGGTATCTAAAAAGATTGCTTGATCTTTTTTACCCATTCCAATGGCGAATTGGTCCATAATGCCAGAATTAACACCAATATAGTCATTCTCTACTTTTTGGCCTAATTTAACTAATTCTAACTGATCAATCTCTAATTCAAAACCACGCTTAGCTATGATACCCATCAATAACTCGATAGAGGCCGAAGATGATAGTCCCGCGCCATCTGGTAAATTACCGTTGATATATAGATCAAACCCATGACTGAATTTTGCGCCCCTTTTAGCCAATTCATTAAGCATTCCCTTAGGATAATTCGTCCAACCAGCTTTTTTATCATAAGCTAAATTGTTGATATCAAACTCAACCATTCCTCGTTCAGGAATATTAGCGGAATACATCCGTACCATGTCGTCTGTTCGAGCTGCATAGACACCATAAGTTCCAATACTTATTGCACATGGAAAAACATGACCGCCATTATAGTCTGTATGTTCACCGATCAAGTTAATCCGACCAGGTGAGAAAAAAACATGTTCTGGCTCTGTATCAAAAATTGTTATGAATTTTTGTTTTAAATTATTTGTTTTCATATTAAGCCCCTCTTTATTTTAGTAAAGTTTTACTAAAATAAATATATGATGATATCATTGCCTTGTCAATAATAGTATTTTTTAAAAGCGAATTTAATAACTATTAATTATCTAACATAGATCTAATATCAAATTGTTTTTTAGTAAATGTTTAGTTAATAAGAAATTATGATTTACTTTTTATTATTTTTTACGTATTAGTTACCAAACACCTTTTTTGTAATCGGTATCTCAACTGGCAAATCAACTTTTTTGAACATATAGACAAAACTTATAAATGATAGTACTATCAAACTATAAAGATACGCGGGCTCTGACTTCCCTTTTCAGTTAGGAATAGACTGTGTTGCGTATCTTAGTTCATAGTTTCACATTTTCACTTTATTCCACTCGCTAACATGAATAATCTATTATGACTGGAGGTAATTCTACGCCGACGTTAAACCAATCAGTCAAAATGATGGGGACGATTATCACACTAACGCTTGAGCACCCTAAACCTAAACCAATTATGGCTGAATGTATCCGCCTACTGCATGTTTATGAACATCGTTTCAGTGCGAACGACGATCATTCTGAGCTTATGCAACTAAACCATCAATCTGGCAGAGCGCCGTACCGTATTCATCCTGAAGTATATAAGTTAATTAAGTTAGGAAAGTTTTATAGCCGCTTCCCTAACGGAAACCTTAATATTGCTATTGGACCGTTAGTTAAAACTTGGCATATCGGTTTTAGTGATGCTAAAGTCCCAACTGCTCAGCAAATTGAAACCGCACTGTCATTAACTGATCCCCAAAATATTATTCTTGATGATTCTAATAATACGGTCTTTCTGCGAAAAAAAGGGATGGAGATTGATTTAGGCTCATTAGCTAAGGGATTTATTGGTGATTTAATAATCCATTACCTACAAACTCAGCACGTTGAGCACGCTCTTCTAAACCTTGGCGGTAACGTGCTTGCTTTGGGCTCTAATACTAGCCGTAACGGCCAGCCATGGCGCATCGGGATTCAGGATCCTGCCAAAAAATTAGGTGAGTATTGCACAATAATACCTGCTCAAAACCAATCAGTCGTTACTTCTGGGATCTATCAGCGTAATCTAACTGTAGGAGAACATTTTTACCACCATATCTTCAATCGAAAAACAGGTTATCCAGTACAAACAAGCATTGCTAGTCTAACGATCGTTTCAGATAAATCAGTCGATGGTGAAATCTGGACTACTATTTTGTTTGGAAAACCGCTAATAACTATTATGGAAGCAGTCGCCTTATTAGATGGGATCTTCGCTATCGTTATAACGTGTGATGGTCAAGCATACGACTCACGTGTTTTTAAACGAGCTTCAACGTCCTAAATCCTTTTAGGACGGCAAATCAATTCTAGAAAGCAACCTTAGAGAGGAATGATTTTATGTATCATTTTATCGGTATTGTTGGAACAAATGATAAAAAGTCTACAAACAGACAATTAATGCAGTATTTAAAAAAGCATTATGCAGGAAAAGCAACAGTTGAGATCGTTGAAATCGGGGATCTACCAATTTTCTATAAGGAACCCGAACACCGTATTCCGGCAGCAGCTGAAAAATTAGCACATAAAATTGAAGAAGCAGACGGCGTAGTCATTGCGACACCTGAATATGACCATGCAGTTCCAGCTGTTTTAAGCAGTGCATTAGCTTGGTTATCTTACTTTGTTCATCCATTTGTTGACAAGCCCGTAATGATCACCGGTGCATCTTATGGTGCACTTGGGACGTCACGTGCACAATCACAATTACGGCAGATCCTTGATTCGCCCGAACTTCATGCCCGTGTTATGCCCAGCTCTGAGTTTCTGCTAGGTCACTCACTGCAAGCATTTGATGAAAATGGAGATTTGATTGATCCTGAGGTGATCAAACAATTGGATGGATTATTCGCAGACTTCCTGATTTTCGTTAAATACAGTACTAAACTGACACATACTACTGAACAAAATAAAAAAGACGCCGCCAATGTTAACTGGCAGCAAAGTGATCATTAGGAGGTCATATTATGAAATTAGTTGGAATTGCTGGATCAATTGCTGATGAATCTTATAACCGTAAATTACTGACTTATGTTGCCAGTCATTTTACAGGGGCTCTTGACATTGAGATCCTAAGTATCTCGGATGTTCCAATGTTTAGTCAAGATAATGACCAAACTGAAGGCGCACCTATTCAGTATCTAAAACGTAAGATTGAAGAAGCCGATGGGGTTATTATGGCAACACCTGAACATAACCACACGACGACCCCCGCACTCAAAAACGTTATTGAATGGCTTTCTTATAAGATCCATCCTTTAATGAACAAACCCGTTTTAATTATTGGGGCATCTTACCATACACAAGGCTCCTCACGCGCTCAGTTAAGTTTACGCCAAATCTTAGAAGCTCCAGGTGTGGGTGCATTGGTAATGCCTAGTGACGAATTTCTCTTAGCAAATGTTCGCACTGCATTTGATGAATTCGGCAACCTCAAAGATAAAAGGACGATCAAATTTCTCGATGCGGTCATGGGTAAATTCACAAAATGGGTCAAAGTTCTGAATGCTATGAAAGATAATGAGAAAAAAGCTGCTTGGGAACAAGAAGATCTAACAGCTTCACACCCGACAGATACCACAATTGATGTCCCAATGGATGCTGATGATTGGGTAGAACAAGGTGCTACTAAAACAAATGCCGCTAGCGGTAGTGATTATGTAAAATTAGATCGCGGTCTTTTAACTGTTGATCAACTCAATTGGTTCTTAAACACCATGCCACTGGAGCTGACTTATATGGATGATAACGATCAATTCATCTACTACAATAATTTCTTAGATCACGATGAGATGCTTGCACCACGTTATCCTAAACAAGTTGGCAGCCCAATGGCCGCATGTCATCCCGCTAGAGCAGTTGACCATGTTAAGCAGGTTATCTGGGCTTTGCGTAATAAGCAAACTGATTTAATCAAAATGCCCGTTCCAGGCAATAAGATAAACGAAAAATATATTATGCATTGTTACCATGCGATGCGTAGCGAAAGCGGCGACTTTAAAGGAATTAATGAATGGGTCTTAGACGTTTGGCCAACTGTTAAGGATTATCTAGCTAATACTGGTCAAATGCTCGTCAACGATCCTAACGCTAAGGTTGATGCTAGTGCCAGTGCTTCAGTAAAGCCCAACGCTAAACCCGCTGCTGATGCCAATGCAAGTGCATCTGTCAAAGAAGAAGCGGCCCAACCAGCTGCAGCTGAAAAGCCAGATAGCGGTTCAAGTGCCTCCGTCAAATCTTAAACTAGTTTATACAATTAAGACTTTAACCAGTAAATAAAAAAGCAATCCTGTAAAGGAATTGCTTTTTTATTACCGTCTTTTCTAAAGATTAGATATAGACAACGGTGAAAGTCTCACAAATACATGGAATATTGGTCGTGAACTTTTTTCCAGTTAATTGATACTCTTTTTCAAAAAAATCTTTATGCCCTTCTCGCCAATACTTTAAACTGCGGTCGCCTTCACCTTCCCGCTTAGCATGAGCAGCGGAAACTTTATCAAAGTTAACAATTTCAACTTTTTCAGTTCGAATGACACAAGCGGGTAAACCCGAGCCGTCCAGAAGAATCGTGTAAGCACCGACTTTAGGTTTAGGTTCATCGTCTTCATACAATTCCAATGCAGATGAAGTTGCTGTTTTTATTCCTGCTATAATTAATTCAGCTAGCTCATCCCCTGTTTCTTTACCGTAGCCAAACTGTTCAGCTAAGTAATAATCATCCTGTATATCTCTTTCTGTTTTAAATCGTTCCCAGTACTGTTGAATTTTTTGACTTTTTTCCATCTAATTCTCCTAAACCACTACGCTAGTGATTATTTTTCAGACTATGTTTATATAAGATATTCATCAATCTCATGTAAATATTTTTCTTTTTGACCATCATCGAGCCATGCAGTCTCAAATGAATTTTTCGCGAGTTGGACAAGGTCTGCTTTAGTAAAACTTGCTTTTTCAGCTAAAACCTGGTAATTTCCTGCAATATAACTATTAAAATAAGCTGGATCATCTGAATTAATACTGATTTTAACACCTTGATGCAATAAATCTTTAATCTCAGGTGCTTTCATATCTGGACAAACAAAACCATTCGAAACTGGACAAGCAGTTAGCCCAATCTTCTTCTTTTTCACTAACGCAATTAAATCAGGGTCTTCGACAATATTGGTCCCATGATCCAGACGTTCAACTTCTAATACTTCTAGCGCTTGCTTAATATGTTCAATTGAATCAAGTTGATCAATGTCGCAATGAATCGTTGTATGATATGCTTGTGCCACAGCTTTTTCATACTGTGTTAAAAATTTTAGCGGCGGGTTATTATGTTCATCTGAATCAAGGCCAATCCCTAAAAGCTGATTCTTAAAAGGTACTGCCTCAAGCAAAGTTTTACGTGCAGATTCTTTAGAGAAGTCACGTAAGAAACACATAATCAGTCTAGCTTTAATTCCACTTTGTTCCGCCTCTTTGACTGCACGAGTCAGCCCGTTAATTACTGTTTCAAAACTAATTCCTCTAGCGGTATGTGCTTGTGGGTCAAAAAAAATCTCTGCATAACGAACACCTTCTAATTGTGCTCTTTGCAAATAAGCCTGTGCCAGTTCATAAAAATCATCTTCTTTTTGAAGAACACTCATCCCTGAATAGTACACCGCTAAAAATGAGGCTAGATCATTAAATTGATAACTTGCCTTTATCTCTTCAATTGTCTGTTGCTGAAGCTCGATCTTATTTCTCTTAGCAAGTTTTATCTTCAGTTCTGGTTCCAAAGTACCTTCAATATGCACGTGCAGTTCAGCCTTGGGTAAATATTTAATAAATTCTGGCATAGACGTATTACTCAATGTAACTCCTCCTTAAAAAGCTTTTGATAGTCAGCTCTTATTTAATCATCTTAAATTATTATTATCCATAAAAGCAAGTTTTGCCTTTAAGATACACCTTAAAAGCTCACTTCCAATCTTTAGTAATTAAATATTATTATAAGGGGCTGTATTTGGATCAATTTTAATAATTATCAAGGAGCTAGTATTATCATTTTACATAATCAATATTATCAAAGAACACTTTATAACATGCTTACCCTTAGGAGATAACTAGTTGACTTAGATTATTTTTTGGTTCACTAATAAAATTATTTTAAATTATCTTTAAATACTCTACATCACCAATGTTATAGCTACTCTAAAAAACTAATTTCCAGCTTTAATTAAGTAATAAAGTAAATTTATTAGCCTTACTAGCTTACTATTCTTAAAAATTAGTCTATTCTCATTTACATCTTATTAGTCAATGATACAATTTGTAATGTTAAACAAATAATTTTGAACCAGATATAGGAGGACATATTTAGCATGAATACACCTAACATAGTTTTAACAAGGGTCGATAATCGACTAGTCCATGGTCAGGTTGGAGTCGTTTGGACATCTTCAATTGGGGCTAATCTACTACTGGTAGCCAATGATGATGCGGCTAAAAGTGAATTACAACAAGAATTAATGGCTGCAACTGCAGAAACATCCGGTGTTGGTATTCGTTTTTGGTCACTTGAAAAAACAATCTCAACTATAAGCAAAGCCAGTCCACGACAAAAGATATTTTTAATTATCAAGACACCACAGGATGCTCTCACTTTAGCTAAGGGCGGTGTTCCAATTAAGAAATTAAACGTTGGTAACATGCATCATAGTGGTAATAAAGTTTCTCTTACTAAGAAAGTTTATGTCGATCAAGCTGACATAGCTGCCTTCAAAGAATTAGTTAAATTAGGTGTGGATGTTTATATTCAAGATGTTCCAGATGAAAAGAAAATTTTAATTGAGGATGTGATCTAATGACTGTTACGCTAGTACAAGGTATATCGATAGCTCTTTTTGCTTTAATAGCGGGTATCGATTTTTGGCTAGAAGGTTTTTATATTTTTAGACCAATGATCGTCTGTACAGTTACAGGATTTTTATTAGGTGATTTACGTTTAGGAATTATTGCTGGTGGTTTAACTGAACTTGCCTTTGCTGGTCTAACCCCAGTTGGCGGAACACAACCACCTAATCCAATTATGGCCGGGATTATGACAGTTGTTATTGCTCACACAACTGGTCACAGTCCTGCAACTGCAATTGGATTATCACTCCCCTTCAGTATTCTAATGCAATATATTATTCTTTTCTTTTATTCTATTTTTTCAGTGTTCACCAAAAAAGCTGACGAATTTATTGCTAAAGGGGAATTTCGTAAATTTGGAATGATCGTCCTTATGCCTACTGTCATAGTTGCATTTGCATATGCTATTTTTTCATTCTTAAGTGTTTATGGAGCACAGTCCTTAATGAGAACACTCGTTAACTCAATGCCCGGATGGCTAAGCCATGGCTTTACGATCGCTGGTGGAATTCTCCCCGCTGTTGGATTTGGTTTGTTGCTAAAAAGCATGTTGAAAACAAAGTATGTTCCTTATCTCCTATTAGGTTTTACCGCAGCTTGCTTTATTAAGTTTGGAAACCTAATGCCCGTTGCAATTATTGGGGCATCTCTTGCATGGATTGAATATGGAAGAAAACAAAGAGAAAATAAAATTAACAAACAATTTAAAGATATTGAAAAGAGTCTTCAAAATTCAGGTGGTGAAGATGATGGAATCTAATAAAACAACACGAAATAAATTAAGTAAAAAAGATATTACAAAATTAGGCTTACTATCACTTTTTAACCAATCCGGCATGAACTATCAAAGAATGCAAGCTGATGGTTGGACTTTAGCTATGATCCCTTCATTGAAAAAAATATATGGAGAAGACAAAAACGGTTTAATTGATGCTTTAAAAGCAAATCTGCAATTTATAAACACAAATAATTATGCTGCACCACTTCTAATGGGCCTCGGAGCCTCACTGGAAGAAAATAATGAAAACCGCTCAACCATTGACAGTCTACGTGTTGCTCTGTTTGGACCAATAGCTGGCATTGGTGATGCCATCACTTGGTTTACAATTCTACCGATTGTTGCAGGAATCACTGCTTCATTTGCACAGCAAGGAAGTATTTTAGGACCTTTAGTATTTTTTATCGTATACTTTGCAATGTTCTTAGCGCGTATTCCAATTGCTCATTTAGGCTATTCTGCCGGAACACACGCTATCTCAAAGATCCATGAAAACTCAGCTATCGTTGCACATGCTGCAAGTGTTTTGGGCTGTACCGTAATCGGGGGGCTAATCGCAACATATGTCCAGATTGATGTTGTTACTAAGATACACGTAACAGCTTCTCATACAATTTCAATTCAAAAGCAATTCTTTGACAACATTTTTCCGAACATTCTACCGTTAGGCTACACATTTTTTCTTTACTGGCTTCTAAAAAAGAAAAATGTTAATCCAGTAACTCTGATCGTCTTGACATTCTTACTCTCAATTTTACTTTCTTGGATGGGGATTTTATAAAATGAAAATTATTGTAACAGGCCATGGTAACTTTGCCACAGGAATAGAATCAACTGTAAAACTACTAGCAGGATCAATTAAAAATGTTACGTACATTGACTTTACTGCAGAAATGACAGAGGAGGAATTGGCTACTAATTTTACAAGTATTCTGAAAAAGGATCCTAATATTGTTTTCTTCTGTGATTTAGTCGGTGGAACTCCTTATAAACAAGCCGTTTTAGAAAAAGAAAATCACAATATCGCTGTTGTCGGTGGATGCAATATTGGATCACTTTTAGAAGTCGGTTTACAAAATGATCTAACATCAGTTACCAATGTTCACAAAATAGCGGAAAAATTAGTTACTGCGACTAAAGCTAGCGTACAGGAATTCGGTATACAAAAACCTAAAATCAATGAAGATATTTCAAATGGTATTTAATTAGTCAATCTTAACAAATAAGTACAAGCCCTAGTTCTTTGATAAAAATATCAAAGAACTATTTTTTAATTAACATACAGCTTAAAACTAGTAAAGTGTTTCTCTAATTTATTCGTGGGTATTAGTTTTACTTCACGAGTTGTCTACACTGATCTCTTTAAAAAATTGTTTTATCAAAAACAGAAACGTATACTTATAATGAAAAGTATTAATTAAACTTTTTGACTTTTTAATTATTACTGTGGTCAAGTTTTTTGGGGGAAGAATTGTTGAAACAGATAAAATTTATTATTGAATGGGCTATTCCCATAGTTATTGGTTTATTAATAGCACTGATTATTGGTCAATTTTTTGGTCGCCAAAAGATTATCGGAAGTTCAATGAGTCCTAATTTGAAAAATAGTGAGATCGTTTATAGATTAAACAAAGCAAAAATAAAAAGAAATGCTATTATTTCTTTTTACGCTCATGGGATTGATAAAAATAAACCTACTACGGCTAAAACAATCTACGTTAAACGGGTCATCGGGATGCCTGGTGATAGAATAAGATATTCGCAACAAGGCAAATTATTCATCAATGGTAAATTACAAGCACAAAACTATATACCAAATAAGCAACGGAAATTCGGTACTTTAACCCCACCAGCAAGATATAAAGAAGCTACCGGTGTCAACATATTTGAAAATACCACATTTGTCGTTCCCCAAAATAGTTATTTTGTACTTGGAGATAATCGTAAAATATCAAATGATGGTCGTTACTATGGTTTTGTTCCTAAAAATAAAATCATCGGTGTCATCAAAGTTCCCTTCTGGATAAATAAGCATAAATTAATAAATTCTGTTCCTAATTCTTGAGGAATTCACCTGGCTACTGGATAAAATAAGGTCCAGCTCCTACTTGACATGAGCTAGACCTTATTTTATGTAGTTAGAAATTATCTTTACTTATTACTATTCTATCTTACTCAAATATTTCTCAGTAGTAGTTACCTGCGCAAAAGTTTGTAACGCCGCCAAAAAAGCCACTTGAACATCTTTTGCTAGTACTTTATTTTTCCCATAGCCAAGATCTTTTGTCGCTGTTGCATCTGAGATCACGATAGGAGAATATCCTAATTCTCTACTTGCTCGTGTCGTCGAATCAACACACATATGCGTCATCATCCCAGTAATAACTAATTGTTCTACCTTAAGCGAGTCCAGTACCTCTTTCAAGTTTGTTTTTAAAAATGAATTTGGATACTGTTTTTCAACTATTAATACATTGTTATCAATCATTAAAGCTGAGTGCAATAACGCACCTCTTGTCCCCCTGCCAAAGAAACTTGCATCGGGATCATCATTTATATGCTGGATATAAATAACCGGTAATTTTCTAGCCTTAAAGGATTTTTCTAACTTATTGACGTGTACCAATGCTTTCTGGGGATTAACCAATTCCATTTTACCATTCTTAAAATAATCATTTTGAACGTCGATAATAATTAATGCTTGCTTCATAAAATCACCTTTTCCATTTCTTATTTGCTATAGTTAAGTATAGCCAAGGGTTATTTAATACTAAATAACTTCATGAAAAGGAAAAGCACTTGATACTTGATTTATGAAAGGAATTATTTTAATGGATACTATTGATAAACAAATCTTAAAAATTCTTGCTCAAAATAGTAAACTTACGAATAAACAAATTGGAGAACTTGTCCATATGACTGGGCAAGCTGTAGGTAATAGAATAATTAATTTGCAGGAACAAGGGATTATTCAAAAGTTTAGCATTAAATTGAATTACTCACATACACAGTTTATCCGTATTTTTATGGATTCAAATAAATATACAGAATTCGAACGATGTGTAAATTCATTCGAGGAAGTTTCCGCACTCTATAAGGTTTCTGGTCAGGCCTGTTATATGATTTTAAGTCATTTCACTGAAACTAAACTTGCGCGTTTTATTGAACAGATATCTCGCTGGGGAAGATATAGTGTTGAAACCGTGATTGCAGATAAAACAACGCACATATAACTGCTAACTAGTGTATACAAAGTATTTTTGACGAGCATACTTATTCGGGAGAACGCATCTTCATCTCATAATAATTCAGAATTCTAGTCAAAATAAAGGTCATTACGAAGTAGAGTACCATTACCACAAAAATTGGCATTATTCCGCGGTACGTATTTGCACGAACTAAGTTAGCCTGGTAGATCAAGTCAGTAACGCCGATAATCGAGACAATTGAGCTTTCCTTTACTAACGAAATAAATTCATTTCCTAGTGCTGGCCAAATATTCTTAAATGCTTGCGGAAGAATCACAAAGCGCATTGTGTCATAATGCGGCAACCCAAGACTTGCCGCAGCTTCTGTTTGTCCTGCATCAATAGAATCGATCCCCCCACGAATTATCTCCGCAACATATGCCCCACTATTTAATGAGATTGCAATAATCCCCGCTAATAGAGCTGAAATGTCAATAATTGAACCAATTCCAAAGTAAACAAACATTACTTGAACCATTAAAGGTGTTCCCCTGACAAACTCAACATAGCAAAGTGCAAGCGCATGAAAAAACTTTACCTTGGTAAATCTCATTAACGCTAAAGTGATTCCTATCAGTACTCCCAAAACCGAAGCGACAATCGAAATAAAGATGGTGTATTTAACACCCTTAACAAAATAATCTGAATAGTTCCACATTGAAGTATTAGTTGTGTTAACCTTCATATCTTTCCCAGCATCTTTTAAATAGCCATCGATTTTATTGCCTTCTTTAATCTTTTTAATTGATTTATTAACTGCGTCTTCAAGCATATATGAGTTCTTTTTAAAGGCAATCGCTGCACCTACCTGATTTTTATCAAGTTTATATGTCGCAGGTACGATCGTTAGCCCATTATCATTTGACGCATACGCTTTAGCAACTGGCTTCTCTACCCCTACCGCTTCAAGTTTGTGAATTTTCAATGCTAAAATCAAATCCGGTGTCTTATCCATCCCCTTGATAGTTGTGTTAGCCATGTGAGTCTTAGCTAAATTATATTGCAGTGAACCAGTCTGTGCTCCCACTAGTTTTCCTTGGAGAGCTTTTTGATTCGGAAATTTCATACTATCTGACTTATTAATCAAGAAAGATTGCCCGCCTAAATAATAAATATTTGAAAAGTCCACACTTTGACGTCTTTCGCTAGTTGGATTAATCCCTCCGATTGCCATATCAGCTTTACCTGTCTCAATCGCAACCAAAAGTGAATCAAACTTCATACTTTTAATAACTAATTTAACATGCAAATCTTTAGCAATCTGTTTCGCAACATCGATATCCATCCCTGCTATCTTATTTTCGCCATGCTTATTGACCTGAAATTCATAGGGAGGGTAATCAGGACTAGTCGCAACGACTATCTTACCGCTCTGTTTTATTTTTTCTAATGAGTTTTCTGCAGCTTGCACATGTAACGTATTGACACTAAATAGTATCACAAAACCTATGAGCAACATTAAAAATTTTATTGTTTTCTCCACTTTAGTCTTTTCCATTCACAAACAACTCCTCAATGATCTGTTAGTTAATAGCCTACATCATAATTTATAAATATGCAATATAATTTATAAAAAGCAAATTTATATACAACTACACTTTTAATCGTAGTATGTTTCAGTTTGCAACTCGCTTTTATTGTTCCTAATTGAGTAGTCAGCTTCTTGCAATGAAGTATTACTATTTAACATCTTTTAAATAACTAACCAGTAGGTCTTCTAAACATCAAATCTATAAAATTATCGTTTCAGATATATGAATATAGTATGTATTAAAATCGCATTCAGAATATTGTTGTTTATAGAAATATTAGTATATTTAATAGAATAAAAAAATAATTAGGCAGCATCGACATCAGCAACCCTTATGGACTAATATATTAAAAAAAACTATATCAATTGACTTGCTGGCAATAATTATTAATTGGCACGATCTCTTACACAAGTTTATTCTTTATAATAGGTTATTTTATTTTCCAAAAAAAGCGTTTTTAATCATTCATTTATTATAGTCTTTTAGTTATGATACTAAAAACCCAGTTTCAATTTAATGAAACTGGGTTTATTCTATTCGCTGAGTTTAATTTTTTTACGATATTCAACTTGACATCCAAATTATAAACAACTGGTTGGTCTATTGCTAATGCTCATGGTCTCTTAATTCGAGATACCTTTGGTATACTTTATGAGAGATGTATATTAAGTTATCATGTGTTTCAATGCTCTTATCATCTAATAATAAAGAAAAGAAAAAATGTTACCTCTATATAGCTTTTTGTAGTATCTACTTTAATAATTTTTCTAACAAATAAATATACGATCAAAGTTGCTCAATTTAAAACCGAAAGTTCATGTTTTATTTTTGCTATATCTTCCACATGAGCTAATAAAATTAATCTATCTTTTGGTTGAAGTATCAAGTCGCCTTTTCCAAGAAGCTCAGCGTCATCACGTAATACTTTAATCAAAATGACGTTATGCGGCCAAGTAATTTCTCTGATTTCTTTATTACTTAACTCGCCAAGTGACGATACGGAAAATTCAAAATCTACAAGTTTTGAATTTTTATAACTTAATTCATGTTTCAAGGCAATTCTTTTGGAAAGTGATTCATAGATAGGTGCCCCTCCTAAAATATCAATCAATAAATATGCAACTAACGAGACAAAGGTTAATGGTAATAGGTGTGATAAAGAACCAACCATTTCTGCTATTAAAATTATAGCTGTAAAAGGTGCCTTACTGATACAAGCAAAATAGCCAGCTAATGAGAAAATTATAAGGTTTGGTAAATATAGTACTGGCATTAGATTAACTATGATCATTAATTTTCCAACTATCAAGCCAATTAAAGCACCTAAAGTCAGTATTGGCATAAATATCCCACCTGGTGCACCTGAGCCAAAAGAAATTGCAGAAAAAATAAAGCGAATTAGGAAGAAAGTTATTCCAACTGCTAGACTGATCTTAGCCGTAGGCAAAATCTTAATTAAATTTTCTCCACCTCCTAGTAACTGAGGATAAAAAATGCCTATAGGGAGAATTGTTACTAACATAACAATAATTTGATTTTCCCTAGGAATTCGTTTAAAAAACTTGTAAAGGAAATGTACATTTAAGGTTACTTCTTGATAAAAAAAACCTAAAATACCTAGAATCAGTCCTAGAATTAGAAGAAGCCAGTAGTACTTTAATGGGAAGCTATTCTCATAGTGAATATATAATACAGGCTTTAATCCGAAAAAATGATCAGAGACTATATCTGCAACTAAACTACCGCTTAGTGCTTCTATCCAGAGTAAGGAAGAAAAACTATGTGAAATTTCCTCAAGAACAAACATTGTGCCAGCTAAAGGAGCTCCAAAAGCAGCAGATAAACCAGAAGCGGCTCCTGTCGCAACAAGTAACCGCCAATCATTGTTAGTTAGTCTAAATTTTTCAGCATAAATTTGCCCGACAGCTGCACC
Organism: Liquorilactobacillus capillatus DSM 19910; assembly: GCF_001434915.1. GTDB lineage: Bacteria > Bacillota > Bacilli > Lactobacillales > Lactobacillaceae > Liquorilactobacillus > Liquorilactobacillus capillatus. The sequence goes on along the minus strand of NZ_AZEF01000032.1, from coordinate 171,064 downwards.
CAACTGAACGGATGGCCCTTCACGTCCTAGGAAACCACCGGTACTTATAGACAATGCACCAGCAATGAATTTTGACACTAAAATTGAAATGGGATTTAACTTTAATTTATCAATTAATTGCAATTCAACTTCAGGAATACCTGAACCCATTATATGAGAATTGTGCTTAATAAACCGACCAATTATAAGGGTCAATATTATAAAAAGTAATATAACTAAAGCAAACCCTAAAACACTGCTTCCAGCAAAATGATATAATTGTTTCCAAATAGCTAAAAGATTATTAATTGTGAAGCGAAAGGAACTTATTACAACGCCTACTATTAAGCCAACAAGTAAACCTCTTTTTACCGCTGCAAGTCTTGTCATTTGATATACCTTCAATATTAAAATTAATTATAGCTATTATATATTATACAATTTTAAAGCAAGCTAAGAAACAAGGATACACTCCTATCTTCGTCCAAAATTGATCCTTTATTTTTCACTAGTTCTGATAATGTCTAATATATAATTCTAGTAGATAATAATTAAATCCGTGCATTTTATAAAAAATGCAGTTTAAAGATGCTTCCATAATGACTACCAATATATCTATTAAGTATGTTGAATCTTATGCTCTAGCCTTCCTTCACATTGAATGCATTGATTACTATTCTTGCGCCTTTTCAATCAGTTTCTCGCCTATTTCGCAATAAAATTTTGTATTCATTTATACCAAAAACAAACAACTATAAATTTTATTAGACGGTAATTAGTAACAGTAAATATTAAAGTAAACAATAAAAATCTCAGTTATTGTCATCAGCTAAGAATTGCCAACTTGACTACTGAGATTTTCAGTTACTAGTTTCTATCGAACTTTTTGTAACTTATCTACTTCTAATATTTAAACAGGCGCTGTAATTTCAATTCGATTTCCTTCTGAATCTTCAATTTCAGAAACCCAATTATTATCGATCTTCTCCAAAGGAAAACGAACATCTAAGTTTTTTATTTTTTCTTTTAAAAGATATTTATTAGGCATAGAAAAACTAGGTACACAATTTGTTCCAAATTGATGGCGTTCATTAGCTAGTTTAAAAGCAAAAAGGCCAAGTCTAAAATCATCGACTAAAAACACACTATAAACTGATGAAGCTTGAAAGACTTTTATTTGTAGTAGGTCCTCGTAAAAATTAATTGCCCTTTGCATATCATGAACACACAGATATAATGATTTCAGTTTAAAATTCAAGTTTTTCTCCTCCATTACATAAAGAAACTACATTAGCTGTTTTTCAAGGGCAATTGCAACTCTATCGTATTCACATCATCTGGATTCTTCTGATCAATATGATAGATTTCTCGAATCGGTCCAGATACTACATACCCATTCTCCTTCACCCAAGCAATTAGTTTATTACCGACTACATCAATATTCTCAAATCCTTCTGTATGAATAATAGATGCGACCTTTTCAGATGGGATCTCTCTAATTAATACCTCGGAATTTTTATCGACTACCAGTTCATGAGTTAAGGGTTCAACAATTTCTTGATCCACTATTTTGTTATTTTGCTCCAAATATAACCCTGAATAGTACAGCGTGAGGCATGGTGTGGATAACGAACCTCCATTTTTTTGGATTTCATTTTCTAGACTATTCCATAAATCCATTGAAAACTCATCATATCTTTTTGTATTTTTGTCATATTTCTTTCTCAATGTAGCAGCCAAAAAAGCACGTGTTGTTTTTACGGTAATGCCGTTCATCATATTGAATCCTCCATTATTGTACAGAAAAAGACTAGCTTGAATATGTTTGATTTGATCTTCAATATGTTTGATCTTTATTTGTAATTCTGAAATTTGACGATCGGCAATAACTCTAATCATGTTAGAATCATCTGTTGAAGCAGAAAAAATAGCACTCATACCTTTCAATGGAACTCCCAACTCCTTTAGAGAGTTTATTTCAGCTACTCGAGATAGCTGTTCTGGTCCATAACTACGATACCTATTATCCTGATTAACACTGATTGGTTTCAGAATATTCAATTTATCATAGAATCTCAGTGTGTACACTGAGACTCCACTAATTTTAGAAAACTCATCAATTTTCAAGTTTTGTCCTCCTATTCAGAATAGTCAAATATCGTACTTTCGAAAGTTACGCTGTGCTGTCAATTGATACTCTTATTTTAAACTATAGAGTAACTATAAGGTCAATAAGAATGTTAAATAAAAAACCTACTTCAAATTAATAAGCTGGAAATTAATTCTAATCAACAAATTTCATTTTTCTAAAGATAATCCTCGCAATAGAAAGGCTGTTGCTTCTTGACTTTTCTGTTCAAGATTAAAAGAAGCCATCGTATTTGATATAACTCGGGGCAACAAATATCCTAAGACGACACTTATTACATACTGCATAATTCGCTTTACTGGCCAATCAACAATCTGCTTTTGTTTTTTAAAATTATCAATCATATACTCAATTTTTTCAGACATGGCTTGGTTCCATTTAACAGAAATCATCTTGCTAATCTCTGGATTACGAACTATTTCTTGCAAAAAAACTTTAAGTTGTTTTTGGTTTTCAAGCGCAAAGGTCATCCGGTCTTTAATCATATAACTTAAAAATTGTTCAAAATTAGTAAATCGACTCATTTCTACTTCAGTTGTAAATTCATTAAAAACCCTTGGAATCACATGATCAATAAACGGTTGTAACAATGCTTTTAAAATTCCATGCTTTGTCTTAAATTGTTTAAAAACAGTACCTTCAGATACACCCGCTCGAATTGCAATATTACTACTAGTAGTACGTTCAAAACCTTGCTCAGCAAATAAGCTTAAACTAGCTTTCAATACAGACTGTTGTTTGACAGACAAATTTGAATTTGCCAATGTTAAATCTAATAACCTCTCAATGCTATTAACTCTCATAGATCTACTCCCTTATATTGGTCAGTAATTTTCTGCTTACAGTTGCTAACTATCTGCTAACAGCATTAAATGAAAGTGACTTCTCTTAATGGTACATCTTATTTTGCTTATATTTTAAACCTTACGGTAGCGTTTTAACCCTTCAATGTTCAAAATTGTTAAGACAACTAGAAATACCAAAAGTATGCTAATATCAAAGAACAAATCCATCAATGGTGTACCTTTCATAATAATTAGATTAACTGCATCACCAGAATATTTCAATGGAATAATATACGAAATAATCCTAATCCAATTAGGCATGGAATCCAGCGATATTAAACCTGAGAAAAAGATTTGCGGTACAACTATTAGCGGAATAAACTGCATCATTTGAAATTCGGAGTTAGCAAATGTCGATAGCAAAATTCCTGCAGCTAATGCTACTAGCGCTAACATCAAATTGATGAACACGACTGCGGCTATACTGCCAACAACTTCCATACCTAACAACCAGACAGTTGTAATTACAATGACAATAGTCTGAATAATTGCTAAAATACCATAACTTAACATATAACCAAAAACAATTGATGATCGCCTCACCGGTGTTGCCAGTAATCGATCTAAAGTTCCCGTTGTTCTTTCTTTTAACAACGCCATTCCAGAAATCAGAAAAACAAAAAAGAAAACAAAAAAGCCCATCAAGATTGGCAACATTTTAGCAAAATATCCCGTATTTTTATCACCATAAATGTAAGTGTTGACAATTTTAGGTGTTCCTTGTTTACTGCTATTAATAACAGAATTTTCGTCAGCCACTGGACTAGCTGCTGACTGGTTTTGTTTCTCTCTTAACTGTGCTTTTAATTTCATAGTTGCTTCGGTGCTTTGTTTCAAAGCGTTTTTTAATTGATCAATATTTGTTACAATTAATGCATTCTTGAAGGCTAACTTCACAGTCGCTGTCTTAGTTGAATCTGTATTGGCATATGTTAGATGATACTCGTTCCCCTTCTTGTTAATAATTGCATCAATTTTATCATTTTTTAATGCTTTCTTAGCTATGGAGTTATTATTATATTTTTTAGCAGAAACATGCTTAGTACCATTGATATCATTATTCAGAGTTTTAGTGATGCCAACGGTTCCAATATTCACATCAGTTGACGAATTAGTATTAAAAATTATACTCATTAGTACCATAATTAGTATTGGTGCAATAAACATTAATGCTAAAGTTCTTTTATCACGGAATAGTTCCTTTAAAACTCTACTCATAATCGCAATTGCACGCATTATTCAACCCCCTCGGCTTTTAGAAAAACATCTTCAATGCTATTCACTTTATATTCATTCTTTAATGCGACTGGCTCGTCAAAAGCCATCACCTTTCCATCTAGCAATAAAGCAACTCTATCAACTTGTTCAGCTTCATCCATTACATGTGTTGTAATTAGAATGCTGTGGCCCGCATCTCGAATTCGCCCGAGTTCAGCCCAAATCTGACGGCGCAATGCAGGATCAATTCCAACTGTAGGTTCGTCTAAAATTAGTAACTTTGGATTCCCCAGCAGCGCTATCGCTAAAGATAAGCGCCGCATCATCCCCCCAGAATACCCAGAGACCTTTTTTTCTAAATCATCGGTCAAATCAACGACTTCGGTCACATGCTTTATAGCCACTGGCAATATCCTTCTTTTAATTCCTTTCATTAAACCAAAAAATTTTAAATTTTCTTTTCCCGACAGACTCATGTATAGTGCATCAGTCTGAGCCATATAACCAATTTGCCCTAATAACATTCTACTTGGCATTTTAGTACCAAAAACTTTTGCTGAACCGCCACTTGCTAGTTCCATCCCCAACGCAATCTTGATAACGGTGGACTTTCCAGCACCAGATGGTCCAATCAAGCCAACGATTTCACCAGTTCTTACGGTTAAATTTATATCCTTTAAAACAGTTTGTTCACCAAACGCCTTAACCAAATGTTGTAAGTCAATAATCTTTTTTACCATATCATATCCTCCCTCATCTTTTTAATGAGTAACCACTCACTCATTTAAGGGAGAGTGTATTATTAATTGTACTTTATGTCAAGTCTTTTCTATAAATAAGCGGTCGACCGGTTGTTACCTCAAGGCGGATAAATTTGTACTTCCTGTTTTTACATTTTTTGTTATCTATGATATATTTATAAACATATGAGGTGAATATCTATGTATATAGAAACAAATTTGGATATAAATTTAAAATTGAATAAATTTGAAAATGGATATACTTTCAAAAACAGCTTATATAGTTGCCTATATTGCAACACAATTTTTTATGAGGGAGAAGTTTATCCTATTAAGAATAGGTTTTTTACTGCTCATAAAATGATACAAGACCATATTCAAGAGAAACATGGTGGTCCATTATTAGCATTGCTAAATAGTCCAAATGCAAATTTGGGAGTATCAAAAGCTCAGAAACAAGTCTTACAACTATTTGCGCAGGGATTGCAGGATAATATTATTGCTAAACGTCTAGGTCTCTCTACTTCGACTATTAGAAATTATCGTTTTAAACTTAGGGAACGAAAACGACAAGCTTATCAACTATTGGCAGCTCTTAACATATTAGACTTAACGTCTGATGCAATTCAGCCTCATATTGGTGCAAAAATGTTAGATGACCGTTATGCAATATCTTCGGTAGAGCGGGATAAGGTTTTAAAAAATTATTTGAATGAAGAAGGGCATGTTACAAATTGGCCCAGCAAAGAAAAAAACAAAATAATTATTTTAAATGAGCTAGTAAAAAAATTTGATCCTGCTAAAAATTATTCTGAAAAAATAGTCAATGAAATCTTAAAAAAATATGTTGATGATTTTGTTACTGTACGTCGTTATTTAATTGAATATGGTTTCTTGAGTCGAAAAGATGATGGAAGCTCCTACTGGGTAACCCTAAGTTCAGAGACAAAGTAGTATGAAAGAATTACAGCAAGATAACTACCATTCCATTCATTGTTTATTGATCTCTAGAAGCTTTTCAGAATTTGGTTTTGCCATGTACTCAATTACATTACCCTTAATTATTTTGCGAATGACTCATTCACTTTCCAAAAGTGGAATCTTTTTCTCAATTCTAGCAATTCCCGTTTTGTTAATCACACCTTTTACAGGAGTTTTAGTTGAAAGAGTAAGTCGAAAAGCCTTAATATTAATTTGTTTGCTTATAAACACTTGTGTTCTCGGAATACAATTAGCTGCTTATTTAACAGATATAATGCGTTTCAATCTGTTAATATTTCTGGCTATAATTGTAGCTGTAATTATTTCATTATCTGATATTGCTACTCGTGTAATGTTTTCTGAGTTAGTACCAGAGAAATCTTTAGAAAAATTTAATGGGATCAAAAGTCTGATTGATAACCTAAGTTCTTTCGCAGCACCCATGATTGGAACAACAATTTACGCATTCAATGGAATTAAATTTGTTTTAACAGTTGTTCTAGGTTGTTTAATATGTGCCATTTTTTCCCTTTCAAAGTTGAGATACTGCAAACAATTATCACCTAAAAATGATAAAATCAACTTTTTTAAGGATTTTAAAGATGGGCTAACCTTTATCAGAAGTAAAAAAGAGGTTCTAAAAATTGCGATTCTAGCAATGAGTCTTAATTTCTTTATTTCTGGTACTGATGATATAATCAATCCCGGAATTCTTATAAAAAAATATGGTATTTCAAAAAGTTTGTTTGGCTTATCCCAAACAATGTTTATATTAGGAGTTATTTTTGCTAGCTGGTTTGTTAGTCATAATAAATGCATCAATCTACATAAAAAAATGCCGCAACTATTTGTAGCTAACGGAATAACTATGATTTTGATAGGTTTAGCTTCTATTTTTATGGTCCTTGTGCCTCAAATGTTTTTTATAACTTTTTTATTTTTAGAAAGTATGGTAGGTTTTCTAACAATTTTGGTTAACATTCCGCTAACTTCTTACTTCCAATCCAAGGTTCCTATTAATTATCAAGGCCGTTTCTTTGCATTCTTCTCATTTACCGCACAAGTTTCCATACCATTAGGCATCGGTCTCACTGGAGTCTTAGCTCAACAAATAGGCCCAGATTATGCTTATATTATCAACAACTTGCTGGTTATTTGTTTAGTCTATTTTGTTTTTGGAGCTAACAAACATTAAATAATGTAGCTGTTGAGATTAACTAAAATAAGCAGTTAGATATAAAGAGATAAGTCAATTTAAACTTTAAGTTGAATTCATCGTATTTATATGTCCATGATATGGAATACACAATAATTTTTTATTAATATCTATTAAAGATAGAAATTAATAAAAAACATCCTATCCATGGAAGTGGAATGGCACTCATGTTTTTATGTACTAGTTTTACAGGCAGTTTATAGTGTGCAGGGTCCTATTTGGTTATTTAAACATGTTAAAACCAACAAGAACAATTTTAAATAGTATGGTAAGAGTAATTCGTCTTGATAAGATACCAAAAAATAATTTGCTTAATTAAAGGAACCCTCATATGTATAAAATCAGATAGAGGTAAAATTTCAATGATGAAAAGAAAACTTAATATACTTGTCCTAGGCTACTGCCCTTCATTGTGGTTTATAGGATCTAAAGGTTTAACACCATAAGCACTACGCATCATTTTCAATTTATTTCTTTTTATTCTACATTTTAGACATAAATTTAAGGTAACAGCTTAGGCAATGTTCACAATTAAAATGGTCTCTTTTACACTATAGCGAGTTGAAAGATATTACATTAATCTCGTTAGTAGTTTTAACAAGATGGATAATTCTTTTGAGTCTAATAGTGAGAAGAATTTTCTAAATATATCACTATCTCGTTCAGATAATTTTGCAAGCAACTCACTTCCCTTTGTGGTAGTCATTATTTGATAAGCTCTTCGATCAACTGTTTGTCTCCGCTGAATTAAGCCTTGCTCTTCAATGCTCTTTAAAGTTCGGCTGATAGCTGCAGGATTAACATTCAATTTTGCCGCTAATTCCTTAGACGTACTATTGTTATAACGCTTCACATTAACCAATAATTGATACTGTGAAGCATAAATATCATAATCTTTAAGGCCCTCATTTAATTGATTAATAATTTTTCGAGAGACCTGATTGATCGTGTGAGCAATATTTTTTTCATCAATCTGAGCCATAAATGTAGTCTTCCTTTCTTGACTAATTTAAATTAGCCAGTTACTAATTAAGAATATGATAGGTATAGTAATTAAACTTAGCAAGGTTGAGGTTCCCATCAAAGTAACTGCGGGGTCAACATTCTCATGAGTTTGGAGGGTAAACAATACTACTATCCCCCCAACTGGACAAGCCATCATCAAAATAATTGCAGATAACGCACTTCCACTAACACCAAGTAGTGGTATCACAGCCAATGTTAGTAATGGATAAATTAAATTACGCAGAACAATTGAAGTAAGTATTGGTCGATTCAACTTACAATTTTTGAGCGTAATATTGGCTAAGCTGTTTCCAATAACTAGCATTGAAACTGTTGTATTGATGGAGCTGATATAATCAATAATCTGGTTAAGCAACGCGGGAATTCTTATGGAGAAGACAAAAATAAGCAGCCCAATTACAATTGCGATAATATTAGGGTTCAACAAGACTTTTTGTATTCTTTTAAAACCACCTTGATCAGTGTCAGCTTTTATAAACATTGATACCCCATGTGTCCAATTAAAGATATTAAAAAAGACTAGAGGTACTACTGCATAAAAGACGCCTGTGGAACCAAACAGAGAACTAACAAGTGGGATACCAATAAAACCCGCGTTCGAATATATACTACCAAATTGAGTAATACGTTGTAGATTGACCTCTTTAACGTGCCTAAATATCAATTTTGACAAGAAAATTTGAATTAGGTACAAAATAACAGTTCCCAATGCAATCATCAAAAACGTATGTACTCTGCTCGCAGAGTAAGGATTCTCAAAAGATTTAATAATCAAACATGGAGAAACAATATAAAGTAACACATTCGTTAAATCATTAGCAGTTTGTGCGTGAAAAAATTTCAACTTATTGGCAAGCACACCAACTAACATTAAGCAGAACATTAAAACAATCTGGCTAAATAAAAGACCAATATTCACCTAAACTCCTCCCTAGAGTTAAAAGTCATAGCCCAAATAAACTAAAAGTAGTACGCAAATAGATAACTAAGCAATAATTAACTAGTTATCTATTTTGAAACTATGACTTATTTTTGTCAATAACCCTTTATACCTGTTGACTTTTTGTTTTAACTGAGAAAGCTTAAATAATTATATATTACGCTAACAATATAGTGTTAGTATAGCAGCTGGCAAACTAGCTAAATCTACGTTCAATTCGGCCACGTCTTATTCTAATACCTATAAAAGTCGTCCAAATTTACTACGGCAATAATTTACAGCTAAACAGCCAAATCAAAATAAGACATTATAAGTTTATGAATTTACACAGTTGTTTCTAAATTATTGCTTCTAAGTCAATATTTAGTATATATTTTTCTAACACTTGCTCTGCTTCTTTCACTATTAAACCAATTTGTCACAAACTGCCATTTTTAAGCCAGCTTATACTATCAAAATAAGGTCCACCTTCCTCTATAAGGGGCTGGACCTTGTTTCATTCTATCCGATATATTAGCTTTAAAACTTTTCTTTTTTAACAACGTTCGACTTGTCATTCAAATCATAAACAACTGGTTGACTTGTTGCTATTTCACCCCCATGATATCTTCATCTGAGATACCTTCGATGTATTTTATGAGGGCACGAAGTGAGTTACCATGTGCTGCGATGATAACGTTCTTGCCATCTAATAATATAGGAGCGATCTCATTTTCTCCCCTAAAATAGTATCATTCAAATCAAAGCCTTGAAGAAAAACTAAGTTTTTAATATAAATATTTCCCACACAAGCTCAAATACTTTAAATTTTAACTCCAACTACAGGATAAACATGGGGAATAACTTCAAAAAAGTTATTGCTCTTTTGTACGCCGTTCATATTTATACCAGTTCCAAAATTCATAAAGGGGTGCAATAACAATATACAAACATAAGTTACCAACACTTATTAAGTGAAGCGTATATGTTGTGAAATAACACATAAAACAGATAGGTATGTATAAAGCTACTCCTGTTACCAAACCTGGGGAATAAGTACGTGTCTCAATTGCACCAACAATATGTGTAAAAATAGTATTACAAGCTAAAAAACTAGTAGCGATAACCAAGCCAGAATTATTGCCTTTAGTAAAGAATGCAAACCAGCTAGTAATGGTAACAATTAAAAAAGCAATTATATTTACTCTCCAATAATAACTTGGTTTCTGTTTGCTTAATGCCGGTCTCAAATTATGATACCAACACATGAAGCCGCCTGGTAATGCAAATTCCTCCGTACAATGTATCAGATAAGAAAAAGGAGCCGCTATAGCAAGTATTCTCATAGTTTCCATTATTTTTTGTTTATTCTCCTAACATAACTATTTAGTTTTTTGGTCGTAACAATCATATTGATATACACAATGAGGTAAGAAAAAATATATATTATAGCACTACTAGTTAGCACAGAGAGAAATGAAAAACCAAGATCTTGGAATAAATCAAACATAAAGACAAACAGTAAAATAGCGGCAAAATGTATGATAACCGCCAATAAGAAACTAATTCCTTCAATATCAAATATAAAAGTCATTAAACCAATAAATCCTGAAAGCAGTAGAACAAACCAAATTGTTTTAGTACTAAGGTAATCGGCCTTATTAAAAATTCTTATCAATAAAAAGATGAATGATCCAGTTCCTAAACCTTGAAATATTCTTTTTAATATCATTGTTTTCAGCTCCATTGATATTTTCAAGCTACTTGTTCAACCAATAAATTCAATATAAGAGTATCTTGCTTAAAAGTTAATAGTTTGCGACACTTCAGACTATTTTTAATACACATTAGGAATTAAGACTAAATAACTTTAATTGTTGGCGTAAATGAGCAACAAATTTACGACTAACAATTTGGTGCTCACCAGTATTCAAAGTAACTAATAAATTACCATTTACTTTTGTTTCGAAGCCGGTAATAGTATATAAATTAACCATGGTAGTCTTAGATACTTGAACTAAATAGTTGGGAGATTTCTGTTTAAATTTAGTTAAAGAACACCGTATATAATAGACTTTGGCAGTAGTATAAATAAACACCTGTCGATTTAAATATTCAGCAAATACGATATTTGCATAGTCTAACTGCTTTTCTCTAGTATTATCTACAGCACTAGCAAAAATATGTTGGTCGCTATTTTTTAAAATGTTAATTGCTTGCTGGATATTACCAGTAATTTCATGTACATGGAAAAGAACTTCATTTTCTACATTTTTAGGAATCTTAACAACCTTTATTTTTATCGTTTTTAATCACCTCTGAGATTAAGATAAACTTCAAGTGATCTTGAATTAACAACTCAAACGTACTTATGTAGACTTTCAAACCAGTAATACTTCTTTTGAATTTAAACTTAAATAACTAGGTAAACTGTAAATTCAAGTATGATTAGCCTAGACCTGATCTTTCTTCCTAAAGTTAGGATAAACTACTTTTTAACAATTTATGAAGCGACTCCAACACAGCACTGTTATGGGAATGTCCAAATTTAATTTAAGAATATTTTATATATGAAACTATTATTCTTTTCAAAATTATTGCTGCCGTAATGATTGCCTAAATATACTCCTATGTCAAGTTTTGTCACCAAAATATTGCAATTCTTGTTCTTTTTATGTTGTAACAATTAATATAATTCTCGACTCTAAGGACTAAGTACCCCAAAAGTTGATAAAATGTATTCGAAAAATGAATTTCATTTTGAGTAGCAAATAAAAATTTAACTTAAATCACGGGGAATAGGCACATGTGATGATAACACCTTAAAATACATTATCAGGAGTAGCTGGGGACCTTGGGTAGTCTTTTAACTTCATTTTATCTCTTTTAAACTTTAGTGCTATTTGTCAAAAAAGCGCCACCCAAATCTTGATATTTGTCACAAACTGACATTCTCAAGTTAGCTTATGGCATAAAAAACAACAAAAAGATAACATACAAAATAAGGCCCAGCTCCCTCTAAAAGGGGCTGGGCCTTATCTATTCTCACTCTATTAGGCTTAAAGTTTTTCTTTTTTAACAACGTTCAACTTGTCATCCAAATCATAAACAACTGGTTGACCTGTTGCCATTTCAACACCCATGATATCTTCATCTGAGATACCTTCGATGTATTTTGTGAGGGCACGGAGTGAGTTACCATGTGCTGCGATGATAACGTTCTTGCCATCTAATAATGTAGGAGCGATCTTGTCTTCCCAGAATGGGATAACGCGTTCCAAAGTAACCTTTAAGTTTTCACCACCAGGGATAGCACGTGGATCTAAATCTGCATAACGACGATCTTGTGCTGCAGAACCTTCATCATCAGCGCTCAATAATGGAGGAAGGACATCGTATGAACGACGCCAGATGTGAACTTGTTCTTCACCATATTTTTCAGCAGCCTTTGCCTTATTCTTACCTTGCAAAGCACCATAGTGACGTTCATTCAAACGCCATGTCTTTTCTTCTGGAACCCAGAGTTGACCAGATTCTTCTAAAGCAAAGTGCAAAGTCTTGATCGCACGAGTCAAAACTGATGTATAAGCTTGATCGAATTGAATTCCTGCTTCTTTAAGTTTGCGTCCTGCTTCCTTAGCTTCTTTTTCACCTTGTTCACTTAAGTTAACGTCTACCCAACCAGTGAAAAGGTTCTTCAAGTTCCATTCACTTTGTCCGTGACGAATAAATACTAATTTTGTCATAACTAGCGAAAACCTCTTTCATTTTTGATTTGATTACAACTCACATTTTACACTGAAACATTGAAAATTCATAGTGCAAACGCTATGCAATCGTGAAAATAATCATTAGCAATTTGTTTGTGCTATTATTGCAGCCGTTGCAGTCTTGATATTAGCCGGTGTCGTCGCCAAATTGATGCGAATAAAGCCCTTGCCTGCAGCGCCAAACATCGTCCCAAAGTCCACTGCTAAATGTGCCTTCTTCTTAATAATATATTCTAGGTGCTCAGGTTCAATAACAGCTGAAAGATCAACCCAAGCGAGGTAAGTCCCTTCCAGATCGTAAACCACTGCCTGGGGGCACTTATGTTGCAGTTCTTCTTTTAAGTACGTGTAGTTACTTCGAATAACATTCAGCAAACCTTCCAGCCACTCTGCTCCACCACTGTATGCTGCTTCCCCCGCAACTTTCCCAATAATATTTCCCGCAGGAGCTGCTAGCCGTGCCGTATAAAGATCATAACGTTCACGAACTTGTGGATTCGGGATCGTCACGTGGCTATTCTGCAAACCAGCTAAATTAAATGTTTTAGAGGCAGAATCAAGCATTACCATATTATCACGGTAAAGTCCGTCTTTAATCGATAATGCCGAGATAAATGGTCTCTCCCCAACGATCAAATCGTGGTGAATCTCGTCAGAAATAAAAAGTACTTTTTCTTGACGGCAAAGGGCTAATAAACCTTCAAGTTCTGCGCTGCTCCAAACACGTCCGACCGGGTTATGCGGTGAACAGTTAATAAATAATTTGACATGGTTTTCTTCAATCTTTTGCTTGATATCATCCAAGTCCATCTCATAACTGGTTCCCTTAGGCTTAAGTTCTGACACGACCAATTGACGCTCATTTTGATTGATCACATTCATGAAGGGATAATACACAGGTTGTAAAATCATTACCGCATCACCTGGTTGTGTCAAAATATTAACTAAGGTGCTTAATGATTGTACAACCCCTGTCCCAAAACGCATCCATTCACGCTGGATATCTGTTCCATAACGTTCCTTTTGCCACTTGCAGTAAGACTCGTAATAACTATCTGGTGTTTTAGAATAACCGTAAACACCATGTTGAATTCTTTTCTCTAACGCTTCTATCACTACTTCCGGAGCTTTAAATTCTGTATCCGCAACCCATAAGGGCAACAGATCATTTGTTCCGAATAATTCGTCCATCCCGTCCCATTTAACTGAATCAGTATTATGCCGATCAGTTGCATAACGTTTTACAAATTCATCAACATTCATCAATTTCTTTCATCCCTTCTTGAACTGCGTTTTCCTCTTAAACTTAATGACCTTTTCTTTTTCTTGATCGGCTTCACACCGATTATATCCAAGACAAAAGTAAAAATCGGGATCCCAACGATCAAACCCCACATGCCCCAGAAATGTTCTGCGACAAATAAAACCGCAAAAGTATAAAAAATCGGCAACTCAGTCTTATTGGACATTAACTTAGGGTTTAAAACATACGACTCGATCGAATGAATTACTAATAATATAACAAGAATATAGATCACATAATTCATTCCACCAACTGAATAACCAATAAAGCTCATTGGAATAGCTGAAATAATGACCCCTGCCACTGGGATCAGGCTCATTACAAAAATTAATAATGATAGACTAAAGAGCTGCGGCATCCCCATTATCGCTAAACAAATCGTCGTTAAAGTCGTATTTACGATCGCAATAATGAACTGCGTCTCAAGAACGATTCCAAAAGTATTAACAAATTTTTCAGCAAAAAAGTAAATATCTTGGAAGAACCACGCGAATGGTCCTTTCAAAAAGCTTTTAGAAAAATGAAACATCTCCTTTTTCTCGATTGTGAAAAAGAAGCTCAACATTAATGAAACAACGAAAGTAAAGCCCATAGAACCAATACTCGTTAGATACTTGAAGATCAAGGTCACTCCATTTTTCATCTGTGCCGTAATCTCAGAATTACTGATATAATTGTTGATATACTTCATCACTGTATTGGTATCAGCTGATGGGTTCTGATAGAAATTAATAACATACTTTGCCATCGCCTCAGTCTGTGTAAACAGTTTGGGCAAATAGATAGTTACTGCAAAATAAAGCAGACTGACAATAAGCAGGTAAACACCGATTATAATTAACCGTGATGGAATTTTTATGTACCGCCTAATGCTTTTATTAAGACTAAGTACCAAAAAAGTAAAAATAAATGTTAGTAAAATTAAACTCAGCATGCTTTTCATCAAATACAGTACTAAAATAATAACCAGCAAGACCACTGACCTACGTAATTTGATGTTTGCCAAAAACTTTTCCCATACTCCCGCCAAATACACCACTCCTCATAATCATTAACGCCTTTGACTCTAATTGTACCTAAACGACTGTCAAAAATCTGCTTTTAAAATAATAAATAAGTATTCTTTAGTAATTGCCCCACTCTTGTTGTATTAGAAAACATCTAAGCGGTTGCTAGACACTGATCCAAAGTGACAATTCTGTAGATTAGAGTTTAATTAAGTATAAAGAAAAATCAGGCCAAAATAAATAGTTTGACCTGATCTTATAGTAATTATTCCTCGTTATATCTTCGCACGCCAAATTATACTAATTCTGCTTATAATCAGCGAGCATTTTCTTTAAAATATGCAATTTTTCCTTTATCTCACGCCCAGTATCTGTATCAGCAACCGTTTGCCGCTTCAACTCCTGGTTGACCACTCTTCTTGTCGAAAGAATATCTCGGCCATTTTTTATTGCATCTTCCTTTGAAGTAAAGGGATGATGTGTCACTAGCTGCAGCCCATATGAATTATAAAGTAATGTATAGCCGCCAATTCCTGTTGTTGGCTGGTATGCTTTGGAGTAGCCGCCATCAATGACGATCATTTTCTTATTGGCCATAATTGGCTGACGCCCCTTCTTGACAGGTGTATGACCGTTGATAATATGACCTTCCTCTGGGTCTAACCCAAATTCCTGCAGTAATTTGCGGCAAAACCACTCTTCCTTACGTAAATTATAATAAGCATTCTTCTTCTCAAGATGTGTTTCCTTATCCTCTATAAAGTAACGGGCAAACGTTGTCATGGCGTGTTTACCGAATAATGGCGATAACGGTCCCTGCCACAGGTACCACAACATATCTGTTGCTAAATCATCTGTTACCTCTGGTTTGTTATACGCCTTATATAACTGCTTTTCAAAGAAGTCAAATAGTTCTTTTCCCTGGTACTTTTGCCCCTTAAACTCAAATACACGGAACGAACCGTCTTTTTCGACTGGGATGCAACCATGAAAAAGGAGATTACCGTTATAGCACTTGTACATACTTCCCTTTTCCATCATAAAATCTAAGTGTTTGCGCAACTTAGTTGCATTTCTAAATGATTCGAGCAATGATTGGATGATCTTCTCTTCTTCAGCCGTTAATTTATAAGGGTCTTCTGGATCAATCGTTGCAAAGCACTCACACGTTAAGGGATATCTTTTACCCCCAAGCTCGATCTCACCTTTTTTATAGTCGATTTTATCCAAGACCGTGACATTTTTCATCTTAAATTCCGGCCGGCGTTGGCAGATCTGACCTTCTAACTTAAATTGAATCATTGCGACTGCTTGGTGAATCTGTGTTATCTGTTTTCTTTCATCTGGGCGAATAACTTCACTATCTTCAACTGTTTTAGGCCTAAATGCGGCAACATCCATATAATTATGCTCGGCAAACATCGATAGGTGCCGTAAATTGATCCCATAAGCATCTTCAATAATAGCTAGATTATTATAGCGGGCACAGATCCGTAATAAGTTCATGATGCAAAGAGCTGAACCTGAGACTGCCCCTAACCAAATAATGTCATGGTTTCCCCACTGAATATCAACTGAATGATAACTCATCAGCGTATCCATTATTTTATCTGGTGCTGGACCACGATCATAAATATCTCCGATAACATGCAGATGATCAACCACTAGCCGTTGAATAGTGTAGCAAGTTACCGTAATAAATTCGTCTGCTTGATGAAGTGCCACTAAATTATGCAAAATCTGATTATAATAGTTTCGCTTATCTAATTCTTGCCGATCATTATATAATAATTCTTCTGTAATATAGACATAGTTGGGATCCATTGCTTTCCTAACTTTAGAACGAGTGTATTTAGTTGCTGTAATTTTTAAGACTTCAATTAGACGTGCAATAGTATTTAAATACCATTGGTCTAATTCATCTTGAGTTGCAACATGTTTTTTACGATAAATAAGTTTGTCTTCGGGATAATATATCAACGTCGCAAATTCTTGAATATTATGCGGTGTAAGCCGACCACCAAAGTTCTCGATAATCTTTTGTTTCACATTCCCCGAACCGTTCCTTAAAGTGTGATCAAATGCATTATATTCACCGTGGACATCACTGACAAAATGCTCAGTTGCCTTTGGTAAATTCAAAATAGCTTCTAAGTTAGTAATCTCTGTAACAACATCTTGTTTAGCAGGAAACTTCTCACGTAATAATTCTTGTGTGTATGACATTTTTAGATTCCTCTCAGTCTCATCATTTACACGTTAGTGTTACCGATAACATCCAGTTAATCATACCTCATAATATACACCCAATTACAATAAATACCAATAGTATTTTAATTGTACATAAAGCCTTATTAAACCTTAAATAAACTGATTAATAATTAACAATACCAATTTAATTAGAAACAGCAATAAGTTTGCAAAATAAGGGATTTAATGATAAAGTGAACTCATCTAATGTAAGGGGATTCATAAGGAGGAATTATTAATGGTGAACACTAAAATGGAACGGACAGAAGCTCGTGCAGGTAAAAACACAGAATGGCGTTTATCTAATGGTGAAAATGGTCATTTCTTAAATGTTATCTTCTCAAAGGAAATCGAGAATGAAATGAAAGATAACCGCAACTTTTCGTTTAACCGTTTCGAATCTGAACAGCTTAATCGTCTGCGTCCCTTAGTTGAAACATTGGAGAGCAATTACGAGTTGATACTCGACAATAACGTTATTGGATCTGATTTTCTGCCCCTCTCCTCTAAAGATGCTGCTCATTTATTAAAAAAAGTTGCCGTTTAATTTTTACTTATTAGCTTATTCTAAGACTGTGTTATCGTTACGATAGCAGTCTTTTTTTGGGGCTCAAAAAAGCTGAAGCAAAGTCAAAACTTGCTTCAGCCTCTGTAAACTTTTTTTACTCTCTACGAAAACATTTTTCTAGCTGCTTTAGCTAACGTCAATGGATCCTTATCATAGCGTGGTGTTTTAACCAATCGCTCCATTGGAATACCCGCAAAATGGAAAGCTGCGATCTCGCCTGATCGGACAGCACTTTGTTCAGTAAAGACCATCTGAAAAGGTTGTTCAACAAACTCGCCCGTAAAGGCTAAGTTAGTTGAATGCTTTGGAATGACTTCGGGTCGATCTGACTTGGCCCGGTTATTAAACAACGCGGAAGCATACGGCATGTAAACTGGAATACAGTTGATAACACTGTCTAGAAGTTCCTCTTTTTTGTCCATAATATTTGTCGGACCTGGATCAACTTTACTAAGTTGTCCCAATAATTCTAGCAGCATTTCTTTACCATTCATCTTAACATACTGTTTTTCAACAAATTCGCCACGTCGACGTGGATATAAGAAATAGCCCCAAATAACTGTTTCATTCGGCTTTTGCGTCGTAAAATGCGGTTGATGGTGCACAACGATCGACATAGTGACATCTTTATGACCTAATGGTGTAATTGGATTAAGTGAGATAAACGAGTTCAGTGCATTGCCGGGGAGTTGAGTCGTGATCCGAGTTATTTCATTCAACAATAAGTGATTCTTCGTTGTTAAAGTAAAGCTAACCCATTCACTTGCATTTCGATCAGCAAAGAACTTATCTGGGTTACCTAAATTATAAAAGTGACTTGCAGCTTTCTTCCATAAGCTTGAAGCAGCACCATAATCATGGTTTTCAACTGCTGGTGTTGTATAATCTCCCAATGTTGCTGAATCTGTAATTGAGCCGTTAGTGAAGAAGACCGCTGTCTGCTCATCAACAGTAATTTCTTCTTCTTCCCCAGTCAATGTATTCTCCATCTTTAATCCAGTAACAGTTATCTCATCTTGCATCGCTGTTTCTTTAAATGTCCAATCCGTTACCCGGCGGTTCAGAATAATTTCGCAGCCTTGCTCTTTTAAATAATTGATCAACGGTAGCATAATGCTCTCGTATTGATTATACCGCGTCCGATTAACTCCTACTAAATGCTCGATCTGTGTAAATTCATAAATCATCTGGTGCATATAACGGCGTAACTCCTGAGCTGAACTCTGTGTCCTGAACGCAAAGGTCGTCTCCCACATAAACCAGAAATTCGTCCTAAAGATATGCGGATCATCTTTAAAATATTCTGCAATAGAAATATTGTCCAGTTCTTCTTCTTTAGAATCCGGCATCGTGACTAATTTCGTCAGCAGATAACGGTCTTTGGTGTTCAGCCCCAGTTTCCCTGCGTTGAGAATTCCCTTACCACCTTCAAGCAACCGTGCCTTATCAAAAGTTGGGTGTTGGGCGTCAAAGTCACGTGTATCTTCTGCCGCTGTCATCCCTTGTTCTGTCGCAGATGGTATTCTTGCTAGAAGATCCATCAAATCAACATACGTCCGGTAATTCAACATCCGACCGCCACGTGCGATATATCCTTGCTGGTTTCTTAATGGATAACTCTTATTCCAATATTCATCTGTCATACTGGCAGTTGTTGTTCCATCATTTGCACCATGATCATCTAAGGAATAAAAAGTAATCTGTGATCCCTTCCAATGTCCTTCTTGAATCAGATAAACTGCTGCAGCCATATTAGCAAGACCTGCACCGATCATTATTGCTTTACTTTTAACCATAGTATCCGCCCCTTCTTGTGACCGTTTCCAATAGTATTATAAACTCACAGATATAAATAATCTATGATTAGGGTCTCAATTAAGTTAGATTTAATATAATCTAAAAAGTTCAGACGCACTATTTTTAAATAATGCTTCTGAACTTTTATAATTGCTACTTCTCTACTATTAATTTATTTCTCCGGCGAGACTAAGATCTTAACTTGTTCCTTATCAAATGCCAGTGTTTTGATCCCCTCTTCAACGACATCGTCTAAACCAATCTTCTTAGTGATAATCTTTTCAAATAATTCTGGATGGTTCTTCAACATCCCTAGAACAGATGTAAAGGAGTTATTATATGCCAATGTCGTCTCAATCTTAATCCCATTCATGATTAAATCATTGGTTAAATCAATCGTTACAGGGCGCCCAAAAAGAGCCACGATTTGGAAAGTCCCATTTCTTCTGGTTAATTTTAAGCCCGAATCAAAGGTCGCCTGCACACCAGCGGCTTCAAAGGTTATATCTACACCATTAGGGCAGTCTTTCTTAACTTCTTCAACAACATCTACTTTTAAAGGATCCAACGTTTTTTTGATCCCTAACTCTCTTGCTTTGGCTAAACGGGACTTGGAGACATCAATAATATAAATATTATCTGCGCCCGCAATTTTAGCTAGTAACGCGGTTAGTAAACCGATTGGTCCAGCTCCTAAAACAGCAACATTTTGCCCTTCATGTAACCCACTGCGTTTGATACCTTCAAAAACAACAGCCGTTGGTTCTGCTAAAGCACCTAACTCATAGCTCATGCCAGCAGGCATTTTATGCGCGAAAACTTCTTGAACATTTGCATATTCTGCAAAACCACCATCATCAGAGAAACCGAGAAAATTACCGGCACCATCTGGAGCAAAGACCCGGTTGCAAAAATTATAATCCCCTCGGCGGCAATTATCGCATTTTCCACAAGCAATCAGTGGTTCGACTGCTACAGCATCGCCCTTTTTCAGCGTTGTTACGTTAGCCCCGACCTTGACAACTTCACCCGCAAACTCATGTCCCAATGTAATCGGCAGTGTTCTTTCAGTCAGTGGATGCGGTTCAGTAGGTAAGCCCCATGCTTCTAAATACGCATGTAAATCACTACCGCAAATGCCGCAATACTTAACTTTTATCTGAACTTGATTATCACGTGGATCCGCTATCGGAATATTCTCAACCCGAACATCTTTTTTCCCATAAATTCTTACGGCCTTCATCAAAACCATCCTCCTTCATCTTAATAAATGACACATCAAAAATAAACTATTACAGCTGACTATTTTCTTCTGTCATTTGAGGTTTTCCTTAATTTAGCAGCAGTTATAGTCCATATACGTAACCGTTTACTTTTCACCCTGAATTCTAGTCTTTTTTTAATCTTTTTTCAAATAGTAGCATTCAGAACTACTTATACTTATTGCTGATCATAATTTTTTCTAAACAAAAAAGCATTGTCAGTTTACCCTCTGGTATCCCTTCAATGCTTATATAATCACATTTTATTAAAAATACATTCCAATATATCAACTACTAGTGAATTATTTTTTAATACAGTTTTTTTAGCGATCTGCGTAACCGTTTGGATGTGTCCGATGCCACTTCCAAGCCGTCTCAATAATTTTATGGATATCATCAAATGCTGGCTTCCAACCTAGAACCTCACGGGCCTTATCTGAAGCTGCGATCAATGTATCCGGATCTCCACCTCTTCTTGGTGCCATAACAGTTGGGATCTCTTTGCCTGTAACTTCACGTGCAGCCTTTAGCATCTCCATATTCGAGAAGCCGGTCGAAGAACCTAAATTAAAGGCGTCACTCTTATTACCTTCGCGCAAGTATTGTACTGCTAAAATATGTGCGTCAGCCAAATCAAATGGATGGACATAATCACGAACATTAGTTCCATCAGGTGTATTATAGTCATCACCAAAGATTTGCAGTTTCTCACGCGTACCTGCAGCAACTTGTAAAACGATCGGTAATAAATGCGTTTCAGGATGGTGGTCTTCACCAATACTACCATCCGGCTTAGCTCCAGCAACATTAAAGTAGCGCAACGCTACAAACTTGATACCATGAGCAAGATCTGTCCAATGCATAATTTTTTCCATCGCTAATTTGCTTTCACCGTAAGGATTGATTGGCTTTTGCGGGTCACTTTCCTTAATCGGCATTGTTTCAGGAATACCATAGGTTGCAGCTGTTGAAGAAAAGACGATCCGTTTAACACCGGCCTCGTTCATTACTTCCAACAGGCTAATCATTCCAGCTGTATTGTTATCAAAATACTTCAGCGGCTTTTTCATTGACTCCGCAACAAGTGAAAAAGCAGCGAAATGGATCACCGCATCAACTGCTGGATTCTCAGCAAAAACCTTCCGCATGAAAGGTTTGTCTGCAATATCACCTTGATAAAACTTAGCCTTACTATTAACAGCTGCACGATGCCCTGTAACTAAACTATCAACAACAACGACATCGTCACCCTTTTCAACTAAACGATCAACTGTATGAGAACCGATATAGCCAGCTCCCCCTAAAACTAATACTGCCATTAGGCATTTCCTCCTTGAAGTGCACAGCTAAATTTTAACTTGTGGTGCACGACCATGCACATTTGCTTTTACTTATCAGAAGCAATCTCATCTAGACGTCCGTATAAGCGTTTTCTAACTAGAACACAATTATAAGACTATCCGCTAACATTTTACCAGTTATTCGTGCTTTTTTGTTAAATTAAGTAAAAATTAACTATTAATACAGTCTTATAACCGTTCAAGCCTCGACTTGTCGTTTAGAATTTCTTATGGTTAACTAGAGATTAGATATTAATATAAGGGGAAAAATTATGGCGGAACTGGTCTACAAACAAATTATTACTGATCTTAAACAAAAGATTTTCGCAGGGACTTACCCTGAACTTAAGCTACCTGACGAGCGGTCATTAAGTACACTTTATGGTGTCAGCCGTAGTACGATCAAAAGAGCATTAGGACGGATGGCAAGTGACGGTATTATCTTCAAGAAACGCGGTGCTGGAACTTTTATCAATCCGCTATACTTAAAAAACGAATCAGTTTTCAACTATGAAGAAGGCTCCAATCTCGGTGTAACTGATAATTTTAAGATGGATGGACAGAAACCACAAATTAAAGTTCTCTCGTTTGAGGTAACTAAGCCAACCCGTGAACTGCAACGTGACCTATTTTTAAAAAGTGATGATTTTGTCTATAAGATAGTTCGCTTGCGTTTATTTGACGAGCAGCCTTTTATGATTGAAACAGGCTATATTCCCATCAAGATTATCCCAGAGTTGTCACACGCTATTATTCAGGGATCGATCTTCAACTATGTCCAACAGGAACATCATCAAGCGATCACTAAATCATTTCTTTCCGTTTTTGCAGAGCCGTCAACTTCACAAGATCAAGAACTGCTACAGTTATCGGAAAAAGAACCAGCTGGTATCATGGAAGGGATCTTCTTTTTAGATAATGGAACCCCTTTTGAATTCTCACATATGCGTTTTCACTATAAATACTTGAAATTCAATACTTTTGTATCTGTTAATTAATGCTTATTTGAACAGTTATTTCACAGTTTGAATATTGACTTCATTTTTCTAACTATATTGCTGCTCCCAACCAGTTCTTCAGCTCAGCTGTTTTAAGTGGGAAGAAAGCAGGTTCGCCGATTTTTTTTACGTAGACTAAAGTCAACTGATCTCCCCTAATTTTTTTATCGTGCTGGATCGCGCGATAAAAAGCAGGTGTTCCCAGTTCCGGGGCATCCAGCGGCAGTCCCACCCGTTCCAAACGTTCGCTTATCGCAGCTGTTGTCCCTGAAACTGTCATTCCTTTCTGCTCAAAAACTGCCATTACATGTACCATTCCTATCGCAACTGCTTCTCCATGCATCAGCCGACCATCTTCAAGCAATTCCACTGCATGACCAAATGTATGGCCAAAATTTAATAATTTACGCAGACCAGTTTCTTTTTCATCCTGTTGTACAACACCCGCTTTAAAAGAAACACTGGCGTAGATTAATTTTTCCGCCTGTCTAATAATATCTTCAGGTTCATTTACCCTTTGGACGATTGCCCAGAAACGCCCACCCACAAGCGCCGCACATTTAACAATCTCACCATACCCTTCGACCAACATTCGCTTAGGCAAAGTCTTAATAGTCGTGGAATCAATCAGAACCAAATCTGGCTGGTAAAAAGTGCCCACCATATTTTTACCAGCTGGTAGATCAATTGCCGTCTTACCGCCAACAGAACTATCAACCTGTGCCAGCAATGAGGTTGGTATCTGGATCAACGAAATGCCGCGCATATAAATCGATGCAATAAAACCGGCAAGATCCCCAACAACACCGCCGCCTAAGGCAATGATCCCGTCCGAGCGGACAAAGTTATTTTGTGCTAGTAGTTCGATCACCCTTTGGACTTGTCGCCACGACTTACTTGCTTCACCAGCTGGAATTGTTAAAACTACCACCTTGTAGTTCATCTTATTAAGTTGTTTTTCAACCGTTGCAGCATAGAGCGGCCCAACATTATCGTCGGTAATTAACGCAACTTGTCTTTGCGACCATAACGGTTTAATGAATTCCTCTAGCTGGTGTAACAGCCCCGTTTGAATCTTGATACGATAGTTTTTGAGTATTATTTCATTATTTTCCTCTATCATCTTGCTTCACCTATTTCTTACTGATTACTTGATGAACCTCAAAAACTTTCTGGGCCATCTTTAAGTAGGTCTTAGGCTTCAATGCTTGTGGCCCATCTGATAAAGCTTTTGTAGGCTCATCATGGATCTCAACGATCATGCCATCTGCCCCTGATGCTGCTCCCGCAAGAGCCATTGGTGTTACCAAGTCCCATTCCCCAACAGCATGGCTCGGATCAACGATCACAGGGTAATGAGTCAGCTTCTTCAAAACAGGAACTGCTCCTAAGTCAAAAGTATTACGTGTGTATTTATTATCAAAGGTTCTGATTCCACGTTCAAGCAGCATGATCTGTCTATTCCCCTCTGAAACGATGTACTCTGCTGCATTCAACAAATCATCAATTGTAGCTGACATCCCACGTTTTAAAGCAACTGGGATATTGGTCTTGCCAACTGTCTTTAAAAGTGAAAAGTTCTGCATGTTACGCGCGCCTATTTGAAAAATATCCGTGTACTTTGCAACCATCTCAACATGTTCGTCATCCATAACTTCAGTGATCATATCCATTCCATTTTCATCCGCTGCTTCACGCAGGTATTTCAAACCTTCTTCACCTAGTCCTTGGAAAGAGTACGGCGATGTACGTGGTTTAAATGCTCCACCGCGGATGATCTTAGCACCGCCTTCTTTGGCTACCTTAGCCATTTTCTTGACGTGTTCTTCACTCTCAACCGAACACGGTCCCGCCATCATGATAAATTCAGCACCCCCAATTACAGCATGCGGTGTTTTAATAACCGTATCTTGTGGATGGAACAGACGACTGCCCTGGACTGCAGCTGGAACATCTGTGATGATCTCTGCTGTTGCTACAATATCAGCTGGTAGTTCGTTAACATCTGCTCCTTGAATAGCTACTCGGTTATCATTAACAAAGATCTGCTTTTGTCCATTGAAAATCTTCTTTAACTCAGCAATCTTTTTTTCGGCTTTCTTCTCATCTAAAATAATAATCATTATTATTTCCTCCTTGTATTAATACAGTCTTTTTTTCACTTCTTCTATTGGCATCTTCTGCCCTGTCCAAGATTCAAATGCTAATGCGCCTTGCCACAACAGCATTCCTAGACCGTTACAGGTTTGACACCCTCGCTCTTTGGCCCTTCTTAACAGGACAGTTTCAGCTGGATGGTAAATAACATCATACACTAGTAGGCGCGATGCTAAACTCGCTACAAGTTCTTCTGCTAAAGGCAATTTTTGCTCTGTCATACCAATATTGGTCGCATTAACTAAGATGTCGCTTTGGCTTAAAATATCTTTCATTTTGTGGATGTCACTATACGGATAAACGTTAAACCTCGTTTTAGAACCTGCAGTAACTTTTTTTACCCAGTCCTGGACCTTTTGGTAAGTTCCATTTTGTCGCTTAAAAATATTTACTTCAGCTAAATCATAATCCGCTGCGGCCGCAATAATAGCTCGTCCCGCTCCACCCGCACCAAGGATCATTATTTTTTTTTTCTTCAACTGACGACCTCGTGCCTGCAAATCTGCAAAGAAACCAGCTCCATCTGTTGAATCTCCAAGTAAACGACCATTTTTGTTTTTCACTGTATTTACCGCTTGAATCCGCTGGGCTGCTGGTGTAATCTCATCAAGCAATGGAATAATGGTTTTCTTAAACGGCATTGAGACGTTGAATCCTTGAATTCCCAAACTGCGAACACCTAGAATAGCATCAGTCAACTTGGTCGGCGCAACTTCAAAAGCAATGTAGCATGCGTTTAATTTATAATGATCAAAACTGCAATTATACATAATTGGTGAATAACTGTGTTTTGCTGGATATGCTATAAACCCGTACAGCTCTGTATGTCCATCGATCTCCATTAAACATCTTCCCCCCGCTGGCTTACCCAATTGCAGATAGCCTAATTTCATTACTTGAATGCGTCTGTTGGTAAATCTGTACAATTCGCTCAACAGTAAAATTATTTGCTGCAAGAACTTCATCTGCTGCTCCGCTGGCTCCAAAATGGTCGATTCCGATTACTGAACCATCCAAGCCGACATACTTTTGCCATCCAAGTGTTGTCCCCATTTCAATGGCAATTCTTCTGCGAACATCTGACGGTAGCACTTGTTCTTGGTATTTTGACGACTGTTGTTCAAATAATTCCATCGATGGCATTGAAACGACACTAACGTCCTGTCCAAGTTTTGCCAGTGCCTGCTGAACTTTAATCGCCAAGTAGACCTCTGAGCCGGTCGCTAATAAGATCCCGGCTGGATGCAGTCCTCGCTGCACTGAAATTACATAACCACCACGTGCCACCCCAAGAGTGGCAGTTTCACTTGAACCTGGTAGGACCGGTAATTTCTGCCTTGTCAAAATCAATGCTGTCGGATGATCTAGCGCTCCAATTGCATGTTTCCAAGCTGCGATTGTTTCATTTGGATCAGCTGGGCGTAATACAGTGACGTTAGGGATCGATCTTAAACTCATCAATTGTTCTACTGGCTGATGGGTGGGTCCATCTTCCCCTACTGCAATTGAATCATGCGTAAAAACATAGGTTACTGGTAATTTTTCCAGAGCTGCAAGTCTGATTGCCCCACGCATGTAATCTGAGAAGACTAAGAAAGTTCCTCCGAAAACACGCATTCCGCCATGAAGTGCCATTCCATTTAATATAGTTCCTTGAGCGAACTCCCTCACACCAAAAGCAATATTACGCCCGTCCCTATTTTCCGTATTCATTAACGGACTATTCTCAATCGTCGTTTTATTCGAAGAAGCCAAATCAGCCGAACCACCAACAAATTCATCCAAACGTGCAGCTATGCTTTGAATAACCTTATGACTTGTATCACGTGAAGCTTCAGCCCCATTTTCATAGCTAGCAATATCCTCTGCTACATCAGTCATTGGTACTTCACTCATCGCTGTTTTCAATTGCTTCAGCAGTATAGGATCACTCTCCTGCAGCTCCCCAATTTTTTTATTCCATTGTTTTTCAGCAATCTGTCCTCGTTGAACAATCAATTTCTGCACACATGCCTTAACTTCAGGTAGTACTGTAAACTCCGGTGCCTTCCAATCTAAAGCTCTGCGTAACTTGCCCATGTTCTCTTGGCCTAAAGGGTTTCCGTGAACGAGGTTAGTTCCTGCATTAGGTGATCCAAAACCTATTGTCGTTTTTACTTCGATCAAGGTTGGTTTATTTGTTTTTTTAGCAGCTGTAATAGCTTGATCGATTGCTTCAACATCATTTCCATCTGCAACACCAAAGGTATCCCAACCATAACTTTCAAACCGCTGTCTAACATCTGTTTTAAATGAGCGGCTAGTTGGTCCATCGAGCGAAATATCATTTGAATCATATAGAACAATCAGCTTAGCAAGTTCTTGGTTACCAGCAAAAC
Source organism: Liquorilactobacillus capillatus DSM 19910 (assembly GCF_001434915.1). Taxonomy (GTDB): domain Bacteria; phylum Bacillota; class Bacilli; order Lactobacillales; family Lactobacillaceae; genus Liquorilactobacillus; species Liquorilactobacillus capillatus. The sequence goes on along the minus strand of NZ_AZEF01000032.1, from coordinate 143,161 downwards.
TAGCAGCCTCATGTGAGACGCCTTCCATTAGATCACCATCACCTGCTAAAACATAGGTGTAATGGTCGATTACCTTGATCTTTTTGTTAAACTTAGCTGCAAGATGAGCTTCAGCTAACGCCATCCCTACCGCCATGCCTAAGCCTTGACCCAAGGGACCTGTCGTGGCTTCAACCCCCGGAACTACTCCATATTCTGGGTGCCCGGGTGTTTTACTACCAAACTTGCGGAAATGTTTAAGATCATCCAATGTAATATCGAAACCACTGAGATGAAGCAGACTGTACAATAAGGCTGAACCATGCCCTGCAGATAAGACAAACCGATCACGATCGAACCACTTAGGATCATTTGCATTAAGACGTAAATGTCGGCTCCACAGTGTCCATGCCATCGGTGCCGCACCTAAAGGTAGTCCAGGATGTCCTGACTTAGCTCTTTCAACCATCTCGACACTCAGCATACGAATATTATTGATTGCAATCTTATCGTTTTTAGCCAATTTCTTTTCCATCATCCATTCCTCCTATTCTCCAGCAACAACAAAAGAAGCTCTCACGGACTGCACCGTGAGAGCTTCTTTTGTTTTAAACCACTTTTGAGATAGTCGCTAATGAGCGGGTATCCATTGATGATTCAAAAAAAAGCCACACAGTGCTTGGTAATTGCATCCATGTGACTTTCAATAATATTCAGTATACAAAAATTACTGGTCACATCCAATGCGGAACGTAATGTCCACATCAGATGTGATATAGACATTACAAACTAAACCAGTAATAATAAAATTCAATTGTTTGTTGACCCAATAATTTTCGCATAATTAAATTCTCCTAAAAAAGTAAAAATTTGATTAGAAACAAGTTATTGATTTGAATCATAAAGCCTTATTCCATAAAAGTCAACCTTTTTATAAGATTTATTTTTTATTACCTATAAGCTATATTTTTTTTCATAGCCAATACAGCAAAAAAGTATTTATTGAAATTGGAGCGGTCCAATATTTCAAAAAGTTGACTTTAGCTGTGAATTCGTTATTATTAAAAGTGAATAATGAGTTGAATTATCACCATATGATTTTAATAAAAGGAGCTTATCTTATGACTTCGAAAGACTATTCATCACCACAGTATTTAAAGAAACTTGATGCTTATTGGCGTGCTGCAAACTATATTTCAGTTGGTCAATTATATCTAAAGGACAATCCATTGTTAAAACGCCCGCTTAAAGCGGATGACGTTAAAGTTAAACCAATTGGTCATTGGGGAACGATCGCTGGTCAAAACTTCATCTATGCCCATTTAAATCGTATTATCAACAAATATGATTTGAACATGTTTTATGTCGAAGGCCCTGGTCATGGCGGTCAAGTAATGGTTTCTAACTCTTACCTCGATGGCAGCTACACAGAAATTTATCCTGAAATAACACAGGATGAACGCGGAATGAAGAAATTATTCAAACAGTTCTCATTTCCAGGCGGGGTTGCTTCTCATGCTGCACCTGAAACTCCTGGCTCAATTCACGAAGGTGGAGAGTTAGGCTATTCGATTTCACACGCCACTGGTGCAATCTTCGATAACCCTGACTTGATCGTTGCTCCAGTCGTAGGTGATGGTGAAGCTGAGACTGGTCCCTTAGCTACATCGTGGCTATCAAATAAGTTTATTAACCCTATCAACGATGGTGCTCTTTTGCCTATCCTTGATTTAAATGGTTTTAAAATTTCGAATCCAACTCTTCTCTCGCGCCAAAGTAATGAAGAATTGCAGAAATATTTTGAAGGCCTTGGCTGGCATCCCATTATTGTCGAAGGCGATGATCCGACTGCAGTTCATCCTGTAATGGCTAAAGCTATGGATGAAGCTGTCGAAGAGATCAAGGCCATTCAGCAACATGCACGCAGCAATAATGATGCAACTTTGCCAACTTGGCCAATGATCATCTTCCGTGCACCTAAGGGTTGGACTGGTCCCAAAGAATGGGATAATGAGCCCATTGAAAATTCTTTCCGTGCTCATCAGATCCCAATTCCAGTTGACCAAAACGATATGCAGCATGCTGACGCATTAGTTAGCTGGTTAAAGAGCTACCATCCTGAAGAACTCTTCAACGAAGATGGCAGTTTAAAAGCTGAACTAGCTGAATTGACACCTAAGGGCGACAAACGAATGGCAGCTAACCCACATACTAATCCTGGGAAACTGATCAAGGATTTGCTCCTACCAGATTATCGAAAATATGCAGTTGATAATTCTACTCGAGGTAAAGTCGTTGCTCAAGATATGACTGTCTTAGGTAAATATTTACGTGACGTTATCATTGAGAATGCCCAAAATAATAATTTCCGCCTCTTCGGCCCTGATGAGACAATGTCTAATCGACTTGCACCGATTTTTGAAGCGACTAAACGTCAATGGCTTGAAACGATCAAAGAACCTAATGATGAATTTCTAGCACCAGCAGGTCGCGTAATCGACTCACAACTATCTGAACATCAAGCTGAGGGCTGGCTTGAAGGTTATGTCTTAACTGGTCGCCACGGCTTTTTCGCTAGCTATGAAGCTTTCTTACGTGTCGTCGATTCAATGCTGACACAACACTTTAAGTGGTTGCGTAAAGCAACGGATCAATCATGGCGCAGTGATATTCCATCACTCAACGTTGTGGCAACGTCAACCGCCTTTCAACAGGACCATAACGGCTATACCCATCAGGATCCGGGTATTTTAGGACATTTAGCTGATAAAAAGCCTGCTTTTATCCGTGAATATCTTCCAGCAGATGCTAATTCACTACTTGCCGTATTTGATAAGGTCTTAAATGACCGTCAGAAGATCAACTTGATCGTTTCTTCTAAGCATCCGCGTCCACAATTCTACTCTGTTGCTGAAGCTAAAGAGTTAGTTGACCGTGGTCTTAAAATTATTGATTGGGCTTCTACTGATCAAAATACTGAACCAGACGTTATCTTCGCTGCTGCTGGAACGGAACCTAACTTAGAGTCACTGGCTGCTATTTCGATCTTACATGAGAAAGCACCTGAACTTAAAGTCCGGTTTATCAATATTGTCGATCTTTTAAAGCTCCGCAGCCAAAAACTAGACCCACGCGGTTTAAGTGACGCTGAATTCGACGCTTATTTCACAAAAGAAAAGCCCGTTATTTTTGCTTTCCACGGCTATGAAGGTTTGATTAGAGATCTCTTCTTCGATCGTCACAATCACAATCTCCATACACATGGTTACCGTGAAAATGGTGATATCACTACACCATTTGATATGCGTATCCTTAACCAAATGGACCGCTATGATTTAGTCAAGTCAGCTCTTTTGAGTTTACCAAATGCTGATAAGTACGCCCAAATCGTTGCTGAGATGAACAGTACCATTGAAAAACATCATCAGTTTATCCGTGATGAAGGGACTGATTTACCGGAAGTCGAGAATTGGACTTGGAAAGATTTAAAATAATTCAGACTCAGTAACAGATAACTTTTTACTGAATAAACACGGCTTAACCACTTTGATACTTTAAAATAAACTAAATTTTCTTAATTGGTTTTAATAATAAACAACATTTTAGGTTGCATTATTAAAATTAATAAATTACAATAGCAAGTAAACAAAGAGAGGGACACCTATTTGAATAAGCTTTTCTCAGAGAGACTGTGGTTGGTGTAAACAGTTAAAAGCATTTTGATAGACTACCCTTGAGTAGTGATACGAGTAAACTTTTTAGTCGAATGTATTACCGGTGATGGCCGTTATTCTGAACCAAAGTGTAATTAATTTTATTAATTAAAAACGGGTGGTACCGCGCTAAAAGCGTCCCTAGAATACTTAATTGTATTCTGGGGCGCTTTTTTATTTAGCACTAATTTGATTCGCTACAAAGAACTTATTCGTATAAATACGGTCTGTTTATCTAGTAACAAAAAGGAGAGCAATATGGAAAACAAGGGACAATTAAAAAGAGATCTTTCGTCTCGTCAAATGCAAATGATCGCACTCGGAGGCACAATCGGGGTCGGCCTCTTCATGGGTTCCTCCGCTACTATCAAGTGGACAGGCCCCTCTGTTTTATTAGCTTACGCTTTAGCAGGTCTTGTCTTATACATTGTTATGCGTGCCTTAGGTGAGATGCTTTACGTTGATCCTTCTACTGGATCTTTTGCCAAATACGGGACTGAGTATATTCATCCACTGGCTGGTTATCTAACTGCTTGGAGTAATGTCTTTCAATATCTCGTAGTTGGTATTAGTGAAGTCATTGCAGTCGGCCAGTACTTGAATTATTGGTGGCCAGGTCTTCCTGGCTGGATCTCCGGTTCAGTAATTGTCATTACACTCTGTATTGCCAACCTAGTCTCAGTAAAAGCTTATGGTGAACTCGAATTTTGGTTTGCTTTAATCAAAGTAATTACCATTATTTTCATGCTGATTTTAGGTGCTATGGTGATTTTACTTGGCTTGGGAAATAATTGGCAACCGCTAGGGTTCTCTAACCTCTGGTCGCATGGCGGTTTCTTCACTGGTGGATTTAAAGGTTTTATCTTTGCCCTCTCGATCGTTATTGCTTCTTACCAAGGAATTGAGGTTATTGGTATTACAGCTGGTGAAGCTAAGGATCCGCAAGTTACGGTTGTTAAGTCTATTAAATCAATAGTTGCACGTATCCTTCTCTTCTACATCGGATCTATCTTCGTAATCGTCACTATTTACCCATGGAATCAGCTTGACCAAGTCGGCTCGCCTTTTGTTGAGACATTCTCCCGTGTAGGTATCACAGCTGCTGCCAGCATTATTAACTTTGTGCTTGTTACCGCTGCTATGTCTGGCTGTAACTCAGGGATCTTCAGCTCAAGTCGAATGTTATACACGTTAGGCCTAAAAAAAGAACTCTCAGATAAATTTACTAAGCTTTCTAAACATGGTGTGCCGAAATTACCTGTTATAGCAATTTCTGCCGGTATCTTTCTTGGGATGATCATTAATGAACTTCTTCCACACTTTATCAAAGGAAGTTCCAATATTTTTGTGCTAGTTTACAGTTCCAGTGTCCTCCCTGGTATGGTACCGTGGTTTATTATTCTTTTCAGTCAGATCAAATTCAGAAAAGCGAATGCTACTAAAATGGCTGCTCATCCTTTCAAGTTACCGCTCTACCCATTGAGTAATTACTTTGCCATTCTGGCTTTACTACTGACACTTGGCTTTATGTTTGTTAATCCTGAAACACGTGTTTCAGTTATTATCGGTTTTATTTTCTTATTTGTTGTCTCACTGATCTTCATGCTGACACAAAGACACCGAAACTAATTTTAGTTTATGGCAATAAAAAGTGTACTCCTAGTTATTGAATTCTTGCGCTCTAACTAGGAGTACACTTTTTGCTTACTTTCGTTCTCTTCTTCTCTTACGCCAAGCTTTATAACGTTTATAAAGTGTATTTACGATCATTAAAATAACAACAGAAACGGTTAGAATATATCCTCCAACCCCTAAGTTATATACAAAGGAATTCCCCGCGCCAGCCTGCACTAGTAAAGATGAACCGACAATTGTTGCCGCTAATATGATTGCCGTTACCAATTTGTTGATCATTCCTTCCACTCTTTGCAACAGGGATTCCTGGTTCTTATAGCTGAATTTAAGTTGCGCACGTCCTTGTGTTAGAACATCTAGAAACTTCCCTATTTTAACAGGAATTTGCGGGGTCGCTGTAAAAGCACGCCAAAAATTAAATACACTATTCTCAATTTCGTTTTGCACATTAAACTTGCGCCACAGATACTCACGTGCAAAGGGTCGTGCAACATCAACCATTGAAATATCCGGTTCAAGTTGTACCACTAGTCCTTCTATTAGACCAAAGGCTTTGACGAGTAGCGTTACCTCAGATTTAATACGTAGATTATTATCCCGACACAACTGAATTATGCGGAAAAGAAGGGTTGGAAAATCAATTTCGCCTAGTCCACTCTGCAAGTACGGTGTCAAGAAGAGACCGAGTTGTGCATAAAATTCTTCCTCGTCAACTACACCAGCACGATCGCAGATTATCAGCAGTGCCTGTCCAATTTCACGAATATCCTTAGTGTTAATTGCAATAATCACATTAGCAATACCATCAGCAAGGCTAGCAGACAGGTGTCCCATCATTCCAAAATCAAGATATGTTAACCGGTAAGGCGGTAAAGCTTTTATTTTACCTACCGCCACTCGTGTTTTACCAAATTGATGGCTAAACTTAGGCTCAGCTGCTGCTTGCCCTTTTGTATCTTTTAAACGGGTAAACAAAATATTTCCCGGGTGTGGATCTGCATGAAAAAAATGGTCTGTGAAAACTTGTTTTATAAAGTTCTGAATTAAGGCTTGGGCTAAAAAATGCCGTTCTTCTTTCTGTTGTTGTAGTATCTGTTCACTAGCTTCTTCTTGTGGTTTTGGAAGTCTTTCTCTAATGCTTTTACCAGGCATATATTCTGAGACTAACATTCCTTGGACTGATAGATCTGGATAAAAACGTGGAACTTGAATAATACCTTGACCATTATTTAATTTATAAAATTCACTACCGTTTTTAGCCTCCGTCATCGTATCTATCTCATCTAACAAGGCTCGCTTTATTTCAAATAAGGTCTTGCGGATATCAATCACACTTGAATCAGGTGCAAATTTTAAAATAGTTAACGCTTGCTCAAATAAAACGAGGTCTGTTTCAACTATCTCTCTCACATTTTTATGCTGGACTTTAACCGCGACCCGTGTTCCATCTTTCAATTCTGCTAAGTGCGTTTGTCCAATTGAAGCTGACGCAAACGGTTTCTCTGTAAAATGTTTAAATAGTTCGGAAACAGAACGGCCAGTTTGCTTTTTTATTATTTTTTCAACTACAGGAAAAGGGTCTTCCGTTACATTATCTTGTAATTGCCTAAACTCTTCAATAAACTCAGGTGATACTAAATCAGAGCGGGTCGACAGCATCTGCCCGATTTTTATGAAAGTTACCCCTAATTCTTCAAAGGCTATTTTTACTTTATGCGGATTACGCTGTCTGACAAAGTTGAGTAGAACGTCATATTTTCTAAAAACTGAAATAATTTCTAATAAGCGGGTTCGCTGTTCTTTTTTTGAAATAGTATTATTATTCTCTTTCACCATATCCACACCTGCTTTTCATCCACCTTTCCTTTCACAATAACATTTTTTACTTAAAAAAACATCTGCTGGGTGGACTCCTAAGTTAAGGAAAAAATCTTCCTTTGCATTTCAGTCTAAAAATGTATATGCTTTGAATAACACATTATTCATATTACAAGGAGGACATCATGACTACGTTATATATTGTACGCCATGGCCAAAGTGAGGCTAACAAAGCTGGCATCTTGCAGGGAAGCAAGATCGATACCCCACTAACAGCCAAGGGGCGACAGCAGGCCCAGGCCGTCCATCAAAATTTAGTACATTTTAATTTTAATCAAGTCTATGCCAGCCCCTTACTGCGTGCGGCGCAAACAGCTCAAATCATCGCAGCTAAAACTACCACGACTTTTGACTCGCGCCTAAAAGAATACGATTACGGCGATTGGGACGGTCAGCTCGAGAAAGATATTCACCAAAAATACCAGCAATTCTTTAACAGCCAGCATAACCTTTTACCCGGTTCAGATAAAGTCTCACACGGGGAAAGCTTTGCGGCAGTAACCGCACGCTTAGAAGATCTCTTCAAAGAATTAGCTAATAAGCATGGTGACGAAAAAATTCTGATCGTCAGCCATGGTTTCACTATTAAACTTATGCTCAATGCCGTTTTAGGGATCCAGAATCTTGTTAACCTAAATGAACCGTCTAACGCTGGTGTCACCAAGATTGAACTGACACCTGAAACAACGACGTTACTGGCATTCAATCAGGAATTTTCTTAAGCCAATACAACAAAAAGCACAGATGATTAGTTTGCCTTTAACCTAATCATCCTGTGCTTTTTTTACTTTATTCTAATATCGATATCTATCTAAACTCACGGGCAACTTCTTTAACTGTCATCTGTTTATTGCGCGCCCGTTGAATAACCTCTTTAACGTCTTGGTCTTTAAACGCTGAAGCATCGATCCCTTGACTGGCAATATCACGTCGGGCTTTTTTGATTTGATCTTTAGTAATTGGTTTAGCATTATCTTGTTCATCGGGCCCCTGTCCAACTACCGGCGGTCCTTCAGTTGGTAAAATTGGCTTAGCATAACTAGAACTACTGGAAGCTGAATTCGTCCGATAACCTAAACCGGCCAGAACGCGATTATTATAGGCTTCCAACTTCAAGGCTTTTTTATAAAGGCTGCGGTAATATGGCTTTTTAATATTTCCATAACCTAAGATAATGGCTAATTTCATATTTGAAGCAGTATATTCGTAATTACTGGATAAAACACGTGCCCGCTTATAGCTTTTTTGGAAAATAACCAGCTCACGAGTTACTTCTTCAAGTTCAGTTTCTTTGGCAGAAGCACGACGGACTAATATTGGCGAGCCCTTTTCACTATTGGCAACTTCATTAAATATTTTTCTTGCTTGTTCATAGTTTTCTTTTTCAACAGCTGTTAACCCACTTCGATATTTCTGAATTTGTTTAACATACACGCTAGATATATCGTTATTCGCCTTTTTCTTCTGAGCATTACGAAAATGATTTTCTGCAGCTGCATATTTTGCTGACTTGATTGCTTTTTCACCTTGTCTAAAAGAACTCCGGTAATACTGTGCTGTTTCTATATGCTTAGTATATCCATAACCAATAAAAATAATAGCTATTATAAATGCTGCAATAAGCCACATCCATCTTCTCATCTTCCGCACCCCCTCGCTTAAATAACTGACTATCTCAGTATAACATTTTTTACCCGCAACACTAACAGGTTGTAAGTGTCTTTCATTATATTTGACCAACTCGACTCAAAAAAGTTACAATTATTAAAATCTACTTTTAAGGGAGAGCTGCATGAATACATCTGTTTTAATAGACATTATTAATCAATACGGTTATTTTGGGATCGCCTTTTTGATTGCCATTGAAAATATTTTTCCACCAATTCCATCTGAGGTCATTCTTGCCTTTACTGGTTTTATCACACTTTCTAGTAATTTGAATGTCTGGGGAAGTATCATTGCTGCAACTCTCGGCGCTATTATTGGAGCCACAGTTCTTTATGCAGTTGGCCGTTTCTTATCCGTTGAACGTCTGCAAAGAATACTCGCTGGCCGCTGGGGGAAGATTCTACGCTTAAAGCCGACCGATATCACGAAGGCCGCAGCTTTTTTTAACCGTCATGGAGGTGCCGCTATTTTCTTTGGCCGCTTCATCCCGGTTATTCGTAGCTTAGTATCAATTCCAGCGGGAATGTCAGGCTATCCTTTTCTTCGTTTTATCGCCCTCTCGGCTGCCGGAACTCTGATCTGGAATACTGTCCTGATTTTTGTTGGTCGCCTATCAGGACATGCTTGGCCGCATATTGTCGCTCTTATTGAGACTTACGGCAAAGTTGCACTCTTACTCTTGATTATTATTGCTATCGTTAGTTTCTTCATTTGGCGTCGAAAAAAGAATACCTCAAATTAATATATCTGAGTTACAGGTCAACCCTTAAACCGATATCCTTACTGACTTCGCGTCGATATCTTCCAAGGGACGCAAAACGAAGGGAGTTTGAGACTTTTGTCTCGTGCTCCCTTCGTTTTGTACGTTAAACTTACTAATTAGTAACTGTATACCTTGACTTCATATGGTCGTAATCGTGTTTTTAAATCATCTTCATAGTTGCTAAGCAGTAATTTCTTTTGCACTTCACCATCATATGACCGGGTAACATCTTTAGCTGTAAAGTTACTGATAACTAGCAATGTTTTACCCTCATAATGGCGTTTATAGGCAAAAACTTCATTATCTGCAGGGTCAAGTTCACAATAATCACCATAGACGATCAAATCACTCTTATGCCTCATGTTAATCAATTCTTGGTAGAAATAAAAGACAGAATCCTTATCTTCTAACTCTCGCTGAGCATTCAGTTCATGGTAATTTTTATTCAGCTCTAGCCAAGGTGTCCCCTCTGTAAAGCCGGCGTTCTGTGAATCATCCCATTGCATTGGCGTCCGGGCGTTATCCCGTGATTCTGTTGCTAAATAACGCATCATACTATCATGGTCGGTCAGTTTTTCTTTTTCAACCAGCTGATGATAGGCTTCCAACGATTCAATATCACGATACTGCTGTAAGTCAGTAAAATGAGCATTCGTCATCCCTAATTCTTCACCCTGGTAGATATAAGGAGTACCCTGCATCATATGCAGAGTTGCCGCCAGCATCTTAGCTGATCTTTCCCTGAACTCAGGACTGTCATTACCAAAACGCGATACTGCACGTGCACGGTCATGATTATTCCAATAAAGACTATTCCAACCTTTACCGTCTAAAGCTTGCTGCCAGCGAGATAAAGCCCTTTTTAGATCAACTAACTGAATCGGCTTATCATCCCACTTTCCTAGACGAGGATCATCATTCAGTGCCAGCGTCACATGATCAAATTGAAAGACCATATTTAACTCACCGGCCTCTAAGCCACTATATTGAACCGCATCCTCTGGCTTAGAACTGGGCATCTCTCCGACACTCATCACATCATACTTAGATAGGACCTGTTCATTCATTTCTCGCAGATAATCGTTTACCTTAGCCCCATCAGCAACCATCGGCTCAACATCAGCATATTCTGCATTTTTGGGATTAGGCGCATCAGGTAGTCCTGCTGGTTTAGAGATAAAGTTGATCACATCCATGCGGAACCCATCAATCCCTTTATCTAACCAAAAGCGCATCAGTTTCCATATTTCTTCACGTACTGTAGGGTTTTCCCAGTTTAAATCCGGCTGGCCTTTCGCAAATAGATGCAAGTAATACTGCTTAGTCGCTTCATCGTAATCCCATGTTGATCCGCCGAAGTAAGAGCCCCAATTATTTGGTGCCTTTCCATTGCGTCCATCACGCCAGATATAAAAATCACGGTAGGGATTAGTAACAGACTTGCGGCTTTCTTGAAACCATTTATGTTGATCACTAGTATGGTTAACAACCAGATCCATTACAATTTTCAAGCCCAATCGATGCGCTTCATGCAAGAGTTTATCAAAGATCTCCATATTACCAAACTTAGGTTGAATATCGCGGTAATCACTTATATCATAACCGTTATCTTTATCTGGTGACTTATAAACTGGATTGAGCCAGATAACATCTACTCCCAACTTTTTGATATACGGTAATCGTTGCAGTACACCCGCTAAATCACCGATTCCATCACCATTACTATCTTGGAAACTACGTGGATAAACCTGATAAACAACTGCTTTTTGCCACCATTTTTTCTTCATCATCAATTCTCTCCCTTAAAATACTCTCTTAAACTTTATTTTTTACCTGTAAGTCCAGTTTGTGGTGTGTCTTCTTTGATTATACCGACTGCGAAAACACCCAATAACATTACAAGACCCGCAACTAAGATCATTCCTGGCATTGATTTATTGATCAATGGGAAAATGATAAAACTAAGCAGTGAAGCAATAATCTGCGGTAAACAGATCCCACAGTTGAAGAGCCCCATATAAGCGCCCTCATTTTTACCATCAAGTGATGAAGTAAAGATTGAAAAGGCTTCTGTCTGCATCGTTAAATAAGAAATACCAATCAAACAAAATGGTAGTAACAATAAATATTGATTATGCGTAAAGAAAACACCGATAAAGCCTAAAGCACCACTAAACAAACCAACTCTAAACCAGAACTTTCTCTTATATGGGCTCGTTCTTGAAAGAACCACGAAGCCCCAGATAACAGCAGCGACAGATTGAACACAGGTTAAGATTCCATACCAGTTACCGGCAGCTTGATAACCTGCTGAAGCCGTATCCGCTGTGTTCCAAACATTTTTGGCAATTGCACCTGTAGCGTATGTCCATAAATATTGAAAAGCAAACCAATCAAATAGCTGAACGAATGACACTTCCCAGAAAGACCGCGGAGCTCTCTTAACTAATGCCCATAAAGAAGGTTTTTCTTGCGGAGCTTTGGTATCAATATGATGGTACTTGGCATAAGAAAGAGGATCATATTCCTTAACGCTTACGATTGTATAAATAGAAGTTGCTAATAAGATCGCAGCACCAATATAAAAGGATAATCTAACGGAAAGCGGAACCTCACCTTGTTTAGCAACATTAGCAACACCCAATGCTGTCAGTAAAAAAGGAAAAATAGTTGCGATAACACCGCCAAGGTTACTAAATGATTGCTGCCATGACCAAGCTAAATCTTTTTGATTCTCATTCACCATGTCGCCGACGATCATCTTGAACGGCTGCATACAAACGTTGCTTGATAAATCCATAAATAAAATAGCAATTGCTCCAAAAGTCAACGCTGCGATCGATGCATAACCAAAACCAAATGAACCGGCATTAGGTAGTAACACCATTACAAGAGCTGCAATTGGTGCACCTAATATCAAGTACGGCATTCTACGTCCAAATTTATTCGACCACGTCAGATCTGAATATTTTCCGACTAACGGTTGAACTACCATTCCAGCTAATGGCGGTAAAATAAAGAAGAAGCCTAACTTAGTTGGATCTGCTCCGATCGTTTGAAATATTCTCCCCATCTGTGATGACTGCAATGAGAACGCCATATTAACCCCAAAAAAGCCAAAAGTCATTGCAAAAATAGTCTTTAATGATAGTGACGGTAATGAGTTTGATATTTGGGCCTTCTTAGTTGTTGCTGTTTTCTTGACCGGCATACCTTTTTTCTTTACGGTCACTGCTGATCCTGCCTTGCTATCCATATCCATCCACTCCTCTTCATAAGTTTAACGTAACTGCTTTCACTAAGAACTATAGCACTTACAGTAAACGTTTACAATAGTTTTTTTGAAATTTAGTAAACGTTTACGGAAAAAGATCGTCCCAAAAGGATTTTAATGTTTTAATTTAGAGCTGCACGCGGTAGAATTGAAATATATCTATAATTTAAGGGGAAGAGTATATGGGGATAACGATTAAAGATATTGCGCGTGAAACTGGTTTTTCAGTTGCTACCGTTTCACGGGTTCTTTCAAATAAAGAGGGCTTCTTCAGCCAAAAAACAGCTACGATTATCAATGCAGCTGCAGCTAAATTAGGCTATAAAAAAAATATGGCTGCGACAGAACTAGTCACACAAAAAAGTAATGTTATTGCCATCATCGTAAATTCAACTAAAACTAATTTTTCTGAAGCGATTATTGATGGTATTCAGAAAAAAGCTACGGAAGCTAATAAAAGAGTTATCATTTTGTACGCAGGTGACCATCATGCACAATCGCAACAACGAGCTCTTACAACGGCTCTTGAACGTCCTATTATGGGAATTCTACTTCTCTCCGTCGATCTATTCGCGGAGAACCTTAAACTCTTAAAATCAGCTCGCGTTCCCTTTCGCTTCATTTCAATTTCATTTAAAGACCCCACCCTTAATTATGTTGCTTCTGATGACTATCAGATTGGTTATGAAGCTACCAAATACCTGATTGAAATGGGACACCGCTGTATTGGATTAGCTGGTATTGATCTTGAATCTGGTGCCCACACAGGTAAGCAGCGTTTAGCCGGTTATCAACGTGCTCTACTTGAAAATGGTATTATCCCGCAAAAAAGTTGGATTCAACCAGGTAATTATAGTTATACAGCTGGTGAACAGGCAATGCTCAACTATCATCAGCAAAAAAAGGTAACTGCTATTATCACTGGTAGCGACCTTGTCGGCGTTGGTTTATTGAATCAAGCCGCTAAACTAAATTTGAATGTCCCAAATGATTTGTCGATCATCGCGATTGATGGCACTTACCTCTGTAAAATAGTCCAACCACAATTGACAAGCGTTACCCAGGACTTCTATCAAATGGGCTACCTTGGTGCCGCCTACTTAATAAATGGTCAGTATCAAAATGCCTTTACAGATATTGAGATCACTGAGCGTCAAAGTGTTAAGAAACGATCACTTTAGATCAACTCACCTAAATAGCTATACATAACTCAAAAAAGATAGCTTTCCTCCAATACAGGTTAGCTATCTTTTTCATTTTATCACTATCAGAATTTTATTTAATAATAGGATTATTATAAATATAATCACGGGTTTTAGGTAACGTTCTACCACTTGGCCCCTTAGAGATCAAATATTGAATACAATCAATATTGCCGGATTCAAAAGAAGCTGCGCAGGCTTGTAGATATAGATCCCACATACGAACAAACTTTTCATCCGCCTTTTGTGAAATAACATCGAGGTTCTGCTGGAAGTTTTTATCCCAGATTTCCAATGTCCGTTGGTAATGGCGGCGCAACGTTTCCATATCAAAAACCTGCATTCCAGCATCAATGATATGCTGTAAGTTCTCAGTCATTCCAGGAATATAGCCGCCAGGGAAAATATACTGGTTGATCCAGCCATTAAAGGCTCCACCTTGCTGGCGTGTTATTCCGTGAATCAATGCCACTCCATTATCACTCAAATAATCAGCAACTGTTTGGAAGTAAGTCCCCAGATTCTCTTTACCAACATGTTCGAACATGCCGACACTTGTAATGTAGTCAAACGGTCCTTCTTGGAGTTCACGATAATCTTCCAGATAAACGTGAGCCTTCCCTTCAAGACCTTCTTCCTTGATTCTTTTCTGTACAAAAGTATATTGTTCTTCGCTCAAGGTAATCCCTGAGGCATCTAACCCATACTCTTTGGCAGCCGTCAGCATTAAAGTCCCCCAGCCACATCCGATATCAAGTAGCTTTTTACCAGGTTGTGGATCTAGTTTCTGAATAATATGATGTACTTTATTTAATTGTGCCTGTTCAAGTGTATCCTTGTCATTTTCAAAGTAGGCACAAGAATATGTCATTGAAGGATCAAGCCATAAACGATAAAAATCATTTCCCAGGTCATAATGACTCTGGATATCCGTTTTACTACTTTTTTCCGAATGTGATTGTTTGGGCAGAAAACGTTTCAATTTGCTATTGTAAAAGAAACTTCCTGCTGATTCATAAGCGGATCTAACTAAAGCTTGAATCGAACCATCGATCTGGATACGGCCATCCATGTACGCCTCGCCTAAAGCAATGGAGGCATTGCGCATTAATTCTTTAATTGGAACAGCTTCCTTAAAGGTAATTGTTACCTCAGGTGTTCCTTCGCCATATTGCTCGCTGTCACCATCCCAATAATTTACTCGAACTGGGATGCTGAAAGATTTGCTCAACATTTTTTTGTAGAATATTTTGTCGATCATAACTGTCTCTAACCTCCGCTTTTTACTCAATTCGTAACTAAACAATAGTATTCTATCACTTTTCACACACTTTTTCATAATCTTGAAAAAAGTTGTTTGGAAAAGAGCGCTTTTATGACACAAATAAAGAAGTGTGACAACGGTCGCCTAGACTTCGAGCATTAAGGACAAATTACGAAGGTAGTCTGCCTTTGACTACGAGTAATTGGGACTTAAGCATAAAAGTCTGACTGTTGGAACACGTTAAAGAAGTGTGACAACGGTCGCCTAGACTTCGAGCATTAAGGACAAATTACGAAGGTAGTCTGCCTTTGACTACGAGTAATTGAGACTTAAGCATAAAAGTCTGACTGTTGGAACACGTTAAAGAAGTGTGACAACAGTCGCCTAGGCTTCGAGCATTAAGGACAAATTATGAAGGTAGTCTGTAATTACTTAAGTGAATTCTTACTACAAAAAAAGACCTAAGTCAAAAATTATCTTTTTAACTTAGCTCATTTAGACTAATTATTAGTTTATACTTTTATTTATTATTAAACCGGTAAGAACATTGCTAAGATAGTAACAGCCACTAACCCTAGGATAACTGAAAGCCCCATTGAGCGTGATCGATATGCCACTGCTATTACTATTAACGAAGCAATAATTTTTGCCATATTATGTATACCCGTAAAGACATAGCCTTCGCCAGTATTAATGAAAACATCTTTGACAACCAATGCCGTAAATAATGAAACGGGTACATACTTCATCCATTCATTAAACCATTTAGGGATATCACGCGTTGAGAAAATACGTAAAGGGATAAAACGCGGCCCAAAAGCGACAAGCATTGAAAGGATCACTAAAATTAAATGTTCCATAGTTTTTGCTGTCATCATCAATTATCCCCCGACTTACTAACGACCCGCCGACTTGCCTTAGGCTTGATCTTTTTCAATAAGAAGCCTCTCTTCTTATCGCGCTTAACTAAGTAATCTTCCAGCGCAAAACCAACAAACGATGCCAGCAAGGTCGAAATAACTAATCCCATAGTACTCTTAAGAAGCACCATCGAAATAATCGCAAAAATAGCTGCTACAAAGCTAACTACGATAGTCAGCTTATTTACAACTTGCATTACGATCATATATAGGAATAAAGCCGTTAATGCATAATCAACAATTGCAAGATCAACTGATAAGAGATTCCCGATCAGACTGCCAATAATATTCGCACACGCCCAGAAAAGAAGCGAATAATGTTCAACCATCAGTGCATCTTTAGGTGTCCAATTTTTATCTGTTGCAAATTTCAAATAATTAACGGCATAGTTTTCATCATTCAATGAAACAGCAAAGATATATAAAAACTTCTTACTCGTATTTCGTAAGTACTGTGATATGCTAGATCCCAGCAGCGCATAACGTAGTTCTAGGAAAAAAAGCATAATCAAGATTGTGTGCACCGGCGCATTGGCTGTCAGCATTGAAGCTAACAGAAACTGTGCACCACCTGAGAACACCAAGATCGAAACCAAACCTGTCAAAATCACGTTGAATCCCGCTACATTCAACAAGATACCGCAAGCAAGACCGATCGGAATGTAACTTAAACATAATGGCAGAGCGATTTTCAATACCTCTAACCAACGTGATTCCTCATTTTTCACGAATAAGCCTCCAAAAATAAAAGTCCTCGCAATTTCGATTATAACATATGATTCCTAACGTTCGTGTATAAATTTAAAGTCAATGAGAATATTTTAAGTATCTAACACCAATAAGTTACCCAATAATTACTCTTTCTGTAGGAAAACTATAACTAAGGTCCTTTTTACGCTTAGAAACAAACAACATCAACATGTACAGCATACCCACGCGACCGATAAACATTAAAATAATGATCACCCATTTACCAACAATGCTTAATGAGCCGGTTATCCCTAAAGAAAGCCCTGTCGTCCCAAAAGCAGATGTTACTTCCAGGATCAAAGCTGTTAATGTTTGCTTTTCCGTTGCTGACAAGATCAAAATAGCAGTCCCACATAATAAAACAGATAAATTCACGACAACAACTGCCTTTTGGATATCCTCTTGTCCGATCTGCCGTCCAAAAATATTAACATTGCGCCGACCGCGAATGAAAGAATACATGTAAAGAATTAGGATTCCAATTGTTGTTGTTCGGACACCACCACCAACAGAGCTAGGGCTTGCCCCGATAAACATAAGTAGCGAAAAAATCAGCATAGTCGTTGTATTAAAGGTACTTAGTGAGTCTAACTGCAAACCAGCATTCCGTGTTGACGCACTGTAAAACATCGCTGTCATCAGTTTGTCGGTCAAACTACGATGAGCAAAAGCTCCTCGTGTTTCAGAAAATAATATCAAAAGCGTTCCTAATATAAAAAATAACAAAGCGAAAAAAACAGCGAGTTTAACAAACAAGGAAAACCTGAATTTCTGTCCACTTTTTTGTTTTAACCTAGTTCCAGCCCACTCACGCAGCTCCGTTAGCACCGGGAAACCAATTCCGCCAACACCTATTAGGAAAATAACAGTCGTTAAGAAAAAATAATCATGTTTAAAGGGCATGATTGAAGTTCCTGTCACATCAAACCCAGCGTTAGTAACTGCCGAAATAGCGATATAGAACCCCTCAAAAAAAGCTTTACTGATATGGGCATAGCCGCGTTCAAAGTACAGATACAACGAAAAAAGAATTCCGAAGACAAACTGCAACATCATCATTAAACCAAAAACAGAATATGCTAACCTCACTGTTCCGCTCAAGCGTGGTTGGTTCATGTCGATTTGGATCAACTGTCGCTGATGCAATGTAATCCTCTTTCGAGCCAAAACCATCCCCACCGTTGCCAACATGGTAATTCCTAAACCGCCTATTTGAAAAAGCGCTTCTAACAAGATGATGCCATAATTATTGTAGACCTCATGTAGGGGAAAGGTCGTCAAGCCGGTTACACTAACAGTCGAAACTGCCATGAAAAAAGTGTCTAGTAGTGAAACTGTTACCCCCGCTTTTCGAAAAAAAGGTAAACATAATAAAAAAAAGGCCAAGAGTATCATCAAAAAGTAAGAAATAACTATCAACTGAATCGGGGTCGTATTTTCGCGAACCTTAATTAATAAGTAATTAATCTTGCTCAATGAGATAACCCTGCCTTTCTAACTACAAATAACAAGTATCTTAAACCAGCTTCATTTTAGAGTAACTAATAACGACTTTCTGCTTCAATTCAAGTGCAGTTGACGATTCTTTATAATCATTATCAAAATCAATAATTGCCGAATTACGCAGTTGTTTCGCGACTTTCCCCTCAAAATGGTGTCGATGGAAGACAAAGGCAACATGTTTATCCTTTACAAACGGTGTCCCAAGCTTACTCACTTCTATTACCTGTTCATCTCTATTGTTCTTAGTTCTCCGTTTTTCACTCATTTTTCTTCCTCCTTGACAATAACTCCAACGAACTACCTTAAGTAAAATAACCTTTTACTCATTATCACGAAAACCAACTGTTAGTCTTTTCATTATACTCTTTCATTATACCGCTAATACTTATTGAAAGCTAACTTAGGTCTTTACTTGCTCTTGAAAGCAGTCTTCTTGCAAGCTAAGTCTTACAAGATTTACTTTTTGTTTTTTTTCTGCTAGACTTACACTGTAATTATATGAGCTGGGGTGCCTTTTGGCTGAGAAATACCCATGAGACCTGATCTGGATAATGCCAGCGTAGGGAGCTTAAATCCATTGTTTTTTATTTGGTGAATGAAAGCGGCTACCGGCATACTTTTTAAGTGTGGCGGTTATTTTTTTATCCAAAATAACCTCTCTTATAACAATTTTTTCCCAAAAGGAGTGTTTTTTTATGCAAACTATGAATCAGAAGCAAAAACGCGGTTGGTCATTACGCGACGTTATTTTCCTTGCAATTATCGGCATTTTCTTCGGTGTTATTTATCAAGTCTGGAGCTACGCCTACTATGTGATTGCCGCCACACCTTTAAAGCCTTATGCCAACGACTTGACCCTCGGTGTTTGGATCATGGCTGGTCCACTTGCCGGTGTGTTACTACAAAAAGCAGGTGCTACTCTTATCGGTGAACTACTTGCTGCTGCGGTCGAAATGCTGCTCTTTTCAAGTTGGGGAGCTGCTAACCTAATTTCGGGGTTTATTCAAGGTTTAGGAAATGAAATCGGCTTTGCCTGTACTGGATACAGAAACTGGTCAAAACTAGGCCTGTTCCTTTCGACTATCGGTGCCACAATTATTACTTTTATCTGGGATTGGTTCCAAAGCGGCTATAGCGAATACCATATTGGGCTTTTACTGACCTTATTAATTATTCGCTTCATTTCAATTGGCTTCTTCGCAGGCGTTCTCGTTTACTGGATTAAGAAACTTGTCTTAAAGACAGGTTTAAACAAGTAAGATGGTTAGGTTAGCTGTTTCCAACTTGACTTTTTCTTATGGAGCTAGTCGTTCTCCTATCTTCGACCGACTCAATTTCGATCTTGTACAAGGTTCTTTTAACCTGTTAATTGGTCCTTCTGGTAGTGGAAAATCCACCCTCTTTAAGCTGTTGGCCGGGTTGTATCCCGAATATGGCGGTATTATTACGACTGGAACTATTCAACTAAATAACCAAGAGGTCAGTACGCTTGTTCCTTACGAACGTGCACGTCATATTGCCTTGCTCTTCCAAAATCCCAGCCGACAGTTTGCAATGCGCACTGTTGAAGAACAGTTGACTTTTGCGTTGGAGAACCTTCAATTAGCACCACAGTCCATTCCCGAAGTTGTTACAGCTACACTTCGCCGCTTCAACCTAGAGTCGTTTCGTCAGCAACAGCTTCTAGCCTTATCCGGTGGTGAGCAGCAGCGGATCGCCCTTGCTACTACCATTGCAATGGGTAGTGACATTATTTTGTTGGATGAGCCATTTGCTAACGTTGACCAAGCTGGCCGTCAAAAGCTTTTAACCATCTTAAAAGAATTACAGGTTAAATATGGTAAAACTATTTTTATTTGTGACCATGATTTGACTGGTTATCAACAGTTGGTAGACCACCTTTATGAAGTCGATGCGGCACACAAAAAGGTTCCTGAAATATCGCTGCAACGGCTGACTACCGTGAAGAAAGAACTTCCTGTTCAGAATCGGTTGGATAAAATATCAATTTTCAACTGGCAAAAGCTTAGTTTTAAAAGCAGCTCACGTGTATTGCTTAAACCTCATTCATTTCAACTTCCCAAAAGTCAGGTGGGTCTTCTATCTGGTGCTAATGGTTCTGGAAAGTCGACTCTTTTTGCGGCGCTCTCGCATCAACTAAAATACCAAGGTGCTGTTTATTATAAAAGTAAAGCATCAGAAAGAATACGGCTCAAACGTTGGGCGCAAATAGTCGGGGTCGTTTTTCAAAACAGCACCGACCAATTTATCAAACTTGAGGCGCGCGCTGAAATCAATCTTTCGCGGCAAAATAGCTTGCACCCGCTGTATTGGACCGACGCAAGGATCACTGCTGCTATTAAACAATTGCAACTCACAAATATTTTAGACCATGTTAATTATCAACTTTCCGGTGGTCAGCAAAAAAAACTGCAGGTTTTAAGCATGCTGATTATGGCTCAGCCTATTTTACTTTTTGATGAACCTTTAGCCGGTCTAGATGCTATTTCACTAAAAAACGTAATGCAATTGATTAAAAAGACCGTTACTGATTTGGAAATTAGTAGTTTGTTAATTTCCCATCAGCGTGCAGGAGTGACCGAATTGGTTGATTATGAACTGCTACTTGCCAATCAGACATTAACACTTGAGGAGGCAAAGTAATGAGAAAAACGGCACGCAAGGGACTGAATGCAACTATTTTAACAGTTATTATGCTTGGTGTTGGTCTCCAGATCGCTTTCTCTCGAAGTGTTACTTTAAATATTATCGTCATGTTGATCTGTCTAGCTTACTTACTATACTGCCGTGTTGCACCCCAAAAATTAATTATCATGCTGCTGATTGCTCTTCCCTTGGCGGTAGGGAGTTGGTGGTCTTTTATTATGTTTGGTGTAGGTGACCGCTGGCATAGCGCTTGGATCTATGGTTCGCGTGTTTATGCTTATCTGTTACTTGGAGCTATCCTTACATTAACAGTCCAAGTCAAAGAAATTTTAATAAGCCTCTCACTACACGCGAAGCTTTCTGAGACTTTCGTTTATGGATTATTAGCATCTTTCAATCTGCTACAGCGTATTCGCCAACAATTTAAGCTTATTCAGTATTCCGCACAGATGCGCGGTAAAAACTACCGTCCTTGGCAGCCTGCTTTATACCTGCGTATTATTATCGTCGCGTTGCACTGGTCAGAAGATTTAGCTGAAGCAATGTCGTCCCAAGGCTTTTCAGAAGGATATCCCCGAACGAGGACTTTTGAAGACCCATTACCGCACTGGCAATGGGGGCTCGCCTTAGGTATCATCATCCTCTACTTTTGGGCAGCCTTTTTCATTCATCCTTGGTAAAGTAACGCAGAGTAGAGTGATAACCACTGGTAGACAATAAATATTAAGGAGACTTTAAGCAAGGTGCCCAAATTTAGTTCTTCAATGATTTAGCAATAAGTGCTCAAAAAAAGACTAGGCCAGATACGTTCTTTCATTCTGGCTTAGTCTTTTAATTTAAAATTAAATTAGCGATATAGCTCTTTTAAATGTTTTAAGCTTGTTTTGCAGCGTCCTTACCCTCAACGGTCTCAACATAAGTAATAGCTCCACTCCGTCTAAGATGAACCATCGTTAACCAGAGAAGTCCAAGTGAGACGATAATAAAGAGCAGCATTACTGCCAATGAAGTTATGAATTGACTTATCCCTAAACCAGAAGTTAGTGCCTCACGGAATCCCAGAATTGAATAAGTCATCGGCAGGAATGGATTAACTGCTTGGAAGAAACCATTCATCCCATTTGTAATTTCAATTGGGAAGGAACCACCCGAACCACCTAGTTGGATAACCAGCAAAATCATTGCCGCGAAACGCCCCGGATTTCCACCTGCCACTGACATCAACATAATAAGATACATCGCTGTCATTGAGAAGAAGATCGCATTTAAAATCAACTGTAGTGGATGGTCCGGAACAAGCCCTAGGGACATCATCAATATAGTTTCCACGAGCGCTGTTCCTACCGCTACTAACGTTCCTACTGCCACTTTGCTCAAAAACCAGTCTGTACCTGAACCATCAGGCGTTGATAGTCGGCGAATCGGGTAAACTAAGTTGAAGACCAACGCACCGACATATAATGCTACTGAAAGCATATATGGTGCTAAAGCATAGCCATAGTTAGGGACCTTGCTATAATTCTCATGTTTCAAGTTTGAAGGTGCAGCAAACATGTCAGCAGTCTTAGCAGAAGTCTTACCGGCAGCGATCTTAGCCGCACCGTCAGAGAGCCCACCTGCTAGTTGTTGGTTACCTTGATGAAGTTTCTTAACACCTGCTGTTAACTTACCTGAATTTGCGGCTAACTGCTGGGTTCCTCCAGCTAGTTGATCAACACCAGACGTCAGAGTCGGAACCTTAGCATTCAGTTGTTGGGTTCCATCTGCTAATTGAGCAGCACCGTTACTCAGCTTAGAACCATTATTGTCTAATTGTTGAGTTCCGTTTGCTAACTGTGCTACACCGTTTGTTAAGGCAGGAACCTTGCCATTCAATACACCTAAACCACCTGCAAGCTGAGTCACGCCGTTATTTAACGTGCCGCTATTAGCCGCTAACTGGCTTGTCCCACCTGCCAATTGAGCTACTCCACTTGTTAGCACGGGAACTTTGCTATTTAATGTCCCTAAGCCACCTGCAAGCTGAGCGGTCCCGTTGACAAGAGCAGCTGAATTAGCAGTTAACTTATTTGAACCATCAAATAATTGTGCTACACCACTAGTTAATGCGGGAACTTTATCATTCAAGCCAGACAAATTACTGCTCAAACTTGTTGAGCCTTGAGTCAGTGTCGTTGAATTTTGAGCTAGTTCAGCTGAACCAGCAGCTGCTTGATCGACTCCCGCCGTATATTCATTGATACCCGCAATTAGTTGATCAATTTTACTTGTATTTGTATTACTTACAACTGCACCTGCAACCTGAGTCTGTGCTCCTGTTCCAGCGTTAATAATACCATCAACATCGACATTATTTGTATTACCAAGGTTTTGATTAAGCGTTGCGGCTATCCCCTGCGTTTTGGTCGCCATTGTGTTCAATTCGTCGATACTTGTTGAAAGCTTTTTTAAGTTAGTTGATGCACTATTCAACTGGCTAAGTTTATCCTGTGTTAAACTAGCATTCTTCATAATTCCTTGGAAGCTGTTCAAAGCATTATTAATAGCCGTAATTTGAGTGGACGAGATCCCTGCTTTTTGTAGTTCTTGTAACTGATTAAGATTAGTTTCGTTGGCACTCAAAATAGCTTGTAACTTTTGCTTATCATTCTCATCTAGATTCTTAGATGCTTGCAAAGTCTGTGCATTTTGTTCAATCGTCTGGCTATTTTGCGCAATCTTTTGCAATGATGTATTCACAGTTTGTAAACTAGTAGTTAACGTTGTCATATTAGTCAATGTACTGCCATATTGATTATAGAAAGTCGCTAGGTTCTGCAACATCCCCAACGCTCCCGTTAGTTCGTCAGTATTCTGCAAACCAGCTTTGATTTCTTGCAAACTCCTGGCAATAACTGAGTTTGTCACGTATAGTGCTGCTGCAGCTTGAGGTAATTGTTTTAGTCCTGCTGCGCCACTATTTAGTTGTTCAGACTTGCTTGCAAGCTGCCCTAACCCGCTATTCAAACTTGTTACACCTGTCGTATAAGTTTGGATACCAGACGTTAGTTTAGCCGAACCTGCAGAGAGCTGATCAACACCAGTGGCTAGCGTACCTGTCTGGTTGTTTAATTCACCTAGCCCGCGATTAACTTTAGCAACTCCTGTAGTATACTGTCCCACACCGCTATTTAAATTAGTAGAACCCTTTGCCAGTTGACCGACTCCAACGGCTAATTGGCCGGTGCTACCATTCAGTGTCTGAACACCGTTATTAACTTTATTAACACCAGCAGTGTAGGTATTAACACCAGCTGCTAATGAGTTAGAGCCGGATGCTAACTTCGTAACACCTGATGCTAACTGTCCAGTACTCCCATTCAATTTCTGTGTTCCTGCATTTACTTTAGCAACTCCGGCAGTATACTGGTTGATCCCGTCTTCAAGTACCGTTGCTCCTGTTGTTAGTTTGAGCACTCCTCGTCCCAGTGGTACTACACCAGTCTGAAGTGTCATAACACCATTATTAACTTTCTCCACTCCAGCTGTATACGTATTGAATCCATCTGATAAAGTTGCTGAGCCATTACTTAATTTATTTGCACCCTTAGCGGCAGTTGTAAAGCCTTTACCTACTGTTTTTATCGTTGCAAACATTGTTTTGGCATATACATCTGTGACAGAAGACCGAACTTTAGTATTTAACTGCTTGGCGCCTTCCTCACTAATAACTTTTCCGATATAGTTCAATGAATCATTTGTTTTATAAATCAAATGCATTTTCTTAGGATTTTTGTTAAGAACAGTTGTCGCATTCTCAGAAAAGTCCTTTGGAATCGTGATAATTGTATAGTACTTTTTATCCTTTAAACCTTCTTGTGCTTTGGCAGCTGAAACAAAGTGCCATTGTAGGCTGTCATTTTTCCGTAGTTTTTTAACAAGATCATCGCCAACCGTCATCGTCTTACCACGATAATCAACCGCACGATCTTCATTAACAATTGCAACAGGTAATTTACCCGCATTACCGTATGGATCCCATACCGATTTTAAAAAGAACACGGCATATAAAAAAGGGATAAACATAATTGCTGAAATTGTTGCTATCAGCAACTTATGTCTCCCTATATTTTTGAACTCTTCTTTTATCATTCCCACTGCTCTCACCTCTGCCTCTAAGCTTATTTCTCAGATTCATTATCTACTTTAACAATCTATAATATACTCTGAACATCTATGAAACACAAGGTCGATTTTTTAAGCCGTAGGTTAACAATATTGAAGTGCCCATTATATAAAATATCTCTCCTACTTAGTAGAAGGGATGTCTAAGAGTTTACTGAATATGTCTATCTGCAAGCAAAAAGGCACGAAAGCGCAAAGTTAATTGCCGCTTCCGTGACCTTCTATCAAAGTTATCCTAAAAATAACCGTTAAATTAACTATTTTGTTTTAGCTAACTACTTAAAAAAGATTGGTAAAGAAATTCTTGATTGCTCGTCCCATAATAACGAAGATGTTAGCTTTTTCAACCTTTTGTGTATTAACTGCGGGAACTTCAAGTTTGCTGGCTCCATTTAAGTAAGCCAACTGCTGTCCCTTAGCCGTTAATGTTAGTTTCCCAACTGTTTTATTTTGAGCCAACGGTGCTTCAAGACCGCCCTTCTTGTATAACTTCTTATTGCCGCTCAATGAAGCGGTAAGATCACTAGCTGCCATTCCCTTTTTCAACCAAATGTCTGTAGCTTCTTTAGTGACAACTGGGGTTGCTAACTTTTTACCGTGATAAACAGGCAGGCTTGCTGCACCCTTAAAGCTGCTCTGTGCCTTCACCGTTGTATAGGTAAAGTTGTTATAGACATACGACATTAATTTTTGTGTCTGTTCAAAACGTGATGTATCGCCATCACCGGCGTGTTTAGCACCCAGAACGACGGTAATGATTCGTTTGCCATCTTTATTGACAGTTCCTACAAAATTAGCTCCTGCACTATCTGAAGTTCCCGTTTTCAAACCATCTACAGGCAAGTCCGAATATGCCTTGGCTAGACCTTTCAACATCCAGTTCCAATTTTCCATCTCAGTTTCACTTGTTCCATTATTAAATTTCATCCGTGTAATACTTGTTGTCTTTAGAACTTCAGGGTAATCTTGTAATAATTTTTGTGAAACAAGAGCCATATCCTTTGCTGATAGCTTGTTTTCAGCTTTAGCAGGTGCATCAGGGTACTTACCTGACCCAATCTCATCATTTCCCAATCCTGAAACAGTGTATAGTTCAGCGTCATTAATATTCCAGCTTTTCAATAATTGCTGCATTTTATCCACAAAGGCTGACTGCGATCCAGCGACCGCATTAGCCAACGTCATTACAGCTCCGTTGGCTGAATAAATCAAACTTGCCTGGTATAATTGACGAACTGTATACTTATTATCCTTTTTTAAAGGAACATTAGATAATTTGGTATCCTGACTAACTTGATAGGAAGCATTATCAACAGGAACCTTTTGGTCCCATGATAACTTTCCCTCTTTAATGGCTTGCATTACGAGGTAGATCGAGATTAGCTTGGTAACTGATGCAACCGGTAAAGGCTGCGTACTGTTTTTACTATAGATAATCTGCCCTGTCTTGGCATCGACTGCAATAGCCGCCTTCACATCTAACTGGAGTGCCTTATCCGTTTCTGCCGGAACATTATCTGCTTTAACTTCCCCATTTACCATCATTCCAGCTGCCGCTGAAGTAAAAGTTGTTACTGCAATAACTAGCCCCAACAGCAGTTTCTTTGTTTCCTTAAAAATTAACATGTTTGTCTATCCCTTCAATTTATTAAGTCTACTCTAGAATAACTAAAAAAGACTAGTCTGACAACGACTAATCTCAATTTTTAAGCTCTTTGTTTTTTTCAATTTTATAAATCTGTTTTACCGGTAAATGGATAATAAAACTTGTCAGCTTTTGGTCAGATAAAGCATAAATATAGCCATTATGCAAATCTATAATACTCTGTGCGATCGCTAAACCTAAGCCGCTACCGCCAGTCTCCTTTGAACGGGAACTTTCAACCCGGTAGAAACGGTCAAATAATTGTTCAAGTGCCTTAGCAGGAATCATCGGCCCATCATTAGCCACTTCAACAATAATTTCATGCGCTCCAGCATACGAAACTTTCAAGAAGATATGTCGACCGCCATTACCGTACTTCAATGCATTTGATAACAGATTATTGAAGACTCGTGCTAACTTTTCGGCATCAGCTTCCATCATGATATGTTTGGTTTCTAATTCAGTGGTAATTTTCATTTCTTTCTTACTAGCTTCTAACTCAAAGCTAGCAGCAATTTGTTCAATCATTTGGCCTAAGTCGATCTGCGTCATATTTAACGGTGTGTCTGTCTGTCGGACTTTAGTATATTCAAATAAATCTTCCACCAAAGCCTTCATTTCCTTTGCCTTAAGGTAAGCCGTATGGGTGTACTTAAAAATATCTTCTTTTGAATGATACTGTTTATCTTCAATCAGGCCCAGATAGCCAATAATCGATGTCAACGGTGTTCGAATATCATGACTGACGTTAGTAATAAGCTCATCTTTTGAGCGCTCGATCTGTCTTTCTTCCTCCATTGACTTAATCGTACTGTCAACTAGAGCATTAATGCTTTGGGCAATACGCTGCATATCACCTTGTAATTGAAAAGAAATTCGGTGATCAAAATGTCCTTCTGCAATGTAATGCAGCTCAGAGATAATGTGATGTAATTGCATCTGGCGGTAACGCCGAATGAGACGCCAATAGACGATAAAAACATCCGCAACCAGCATGATGGTTACAAATAATCCACCCCAACTCCAGAAACGAACATGGTATGGACCTGGTCCAAAAGAAAGAGACATTTTTATTTGAAATATACCATCTGCTAAAGCTGGATTAGATTTAATCATCTGATCAAGTAAAACATAAATTGATAAATTCAACAGCAGCAATAAGATAACTGTTACAATCCCTTCACCGAATAATTCGCTTTTTTCACGCGCGGTGAGTCTCACTTAGAAATCATCTCCATTTCTAGTCTAATGTGTTTCAATCTTGTACCCAACACCCCAAACGGTTTGGATAACTTTCTCACCATTAGTTGCTTCTTCAATTTTATCACGCAAATGGCTGACATGAACCATCACTGTTTTAGCTGATACAACGGACTCTTGCTGCCAAACCCGTTCAAAAATATCATCTGCTGAAAAAACCCGGTTAGGATGACTTGCAAGTAGATATAAGATACCGAATTCCAACGCTGTTAGCTGAATTGACTTGCCATCAACCGTTTCAACCTCATGTGAATCTTTTTTGATGATCAGTGGTCCCACTTCGAGTACATCTGGGATATCGTTAGTCACTGCGTGTTGTGAACGTCGCAACAATGACTTTACGCGTGCCATTACTTCAAGCGGATTAAACGGCTTAGTAACATAATCATCTGCTCCCTGAATCAGGCCTTGAATCTTGTCAAGGTCACCTGTCTTAGCTGACAGCATCAAAACTGGAATCTGAGAATCCTTTCTGATTTCCTTGATAACCTCGATCCCATCCATGTGCGGCATCATTATATCAAGAATCATCAGCGCTATGTCTGGGTTGGTATTCAACTTAGTTAAAGCTTCTCTTCCATCATAAGCCTTTTCAACTTCATACCCTTCATTCTTAATATAAATACTCAGCAATTCCACAATATCTTTATCGTCATCAACAACTAAAATTTTCATCTTTACTAACTCCTTTATTTTATAATTAATCTTAATTTCTTCTATATATTGAATTTCCCATTAAATACAATGACACATCTTTTTATACACTAATTTATACTTTTAATTGTAACAAAATACAGTTTCATCGTATCTAAAGAATTGGTTAAAATCAAGCTAAGTAACCACTTCCACTACGTTTGCCTTTAAACACTCTTTATATCTCAAATTATATACTTGCTCTTTTAGCCGCCCAAGTTCTCCAATATCAGTTAACCTTCATTATGTGTTATTATTTAATAATGTTGGGGACAATATAAATAAACTACTAAATTTATTTAATTTATATTATATATGGATGGAAGGAAAAAGAATAATGAAAACAAATATTCTTTATCAACATGGAACATTAGCTTTACTCGTTCCTGGACTATTAACTGGGACGATCACAATGAAGGAACTTTTACAACATGGTGATACAGGAATTGGCACTGGTGAAGGATTAGATGGTGAACTAATAATTCTTGACGGTATTCCTTACCAGGCAGATAGCCTCGGTAATGTCAAAGTTGTCAAAGATGATTTTATAATGCCTTTTGCAAATGCTAACTTTGCTGATTTTAAATTTTTAACTACACTCAAGGATGCTACTCCAGCTAAATTTGCTACAGTAGCCCTGCAAGAAAAAGAAAATGCAAATACTTTTTTTGCAGTGCAGGTAAAGGGCATCTTCTCTTATGTGAAGACCCGTGCCGTTGTGAAATCATTTCCACCATTCGATACACTGGAAGCAACTGCTCAAAAGCAGAGTATCTTTGAAGCACATAATATTGAAGGAACACTAATCAGCTATTACTCTCCATCACTATTTCATGGTGCAGCTGTTGCTGGCTTCCATAATCACTTTCTAGCCGCAGACCATTCGATCGGCGGTCACGTGCTTGACTTTAAAATTGCTTCTGGTAAGCTATCTCGTCAGCTATTCGATACACTGGAACAGCATCTGCCTATCACCAACAAGGAATTCATGGACCATAATTTTGCGAAAGACAATATCGCGGACGTTATTTCAAAAGCTGAATAATTAAATTATCTTTAGATCAAAGAAGACTAATGTTATCACTAACTATTCTTTTGGCAATAAGCCAAATTGCTATCAACTAGTGATTATATAAATTAGTCTTTTTTTGTTTATCCATTATTCGTTATTGTATAACGACTCATGTCTATTTATTATGCGTCAATTTAATATTCATAATTATGGATATAAATAGGTATATGCATTATAATATGCATAAATAGACGCTATTATGATATTTTATAAAAAATAGTTGCAATAAGTGATATAGTATTATATAGTTATAACCAACAAAATGAATTGTTATTCAGTTTATATGAATGAAAGAAGGAGAAATAATGAAAGTTGGGTTATTAGGGGCAACAGGCTATAGCGGTGCAGTGCTGTATTCCTTATTAAAACAGCATCCAAATGTCACCCACCTTAACCTTTATGGTCATAACACAGGTACGTCAAAAAAAGTTTTTCTTGAAACAGCTATTCCGGCATACCTAAACGAGCATTTAGAGTTACAGGAGTTTGATCCGGTCGCAATTATGAATAGTAATGATGTTTTATTTTGCGCTACGCCAGCAGGGGTTACCAGCAAAATAGCCCGACCTTTCATTGAAGAAAATTTTCCTGTTATTGATCTTTCTGGCGACTTTCGTTTTAAGGACCCGGCTGTTTATTCAAAATGGTATCACAAACCTGCCGCGCCAGCTGAGCAATTGCAAAAAGCGTGTTATGGTTTAACCGACTTTCAAACTCCTACAACACATTATATTGCTAATCCTGGCTGCTATGCCACGGCGTCTTTACTAGGACTTGCACCGTTGGTAATTGAGAAAATGATTATTCCAGATACCATCATTATTGATGCTAAATCAGGGGTTTCAGGAGCTGGTAAAAAGCCAAATACCAGCAATAATTACTCCTTTATAAATGAGAATGCATGGTTATACAAGATGAACCAGCACCAGCATATTCCTGAGATCGTTCAACAGCTCCAAGCTTGGAATAAAAATATTTCCGCGATCGAGTTTACCACGACACTCATCCCCATCACTCGCGGTATTATGGCAACGATCTATGTCAAAGCTGCACCCAACATTACTTTAACAAAAATTAAACAGGCTTTTAATAAGTATTATCAGCATGATAAGTTCATTCGCCTACTGCCAGAGGAGACCCCTAGTATTAAAGAAGTTACTGGTTCAAACTACTGCAATATCGGTCTTAGCTATAATGAAGTTACCAATACCATCGTTATTGTTTCAGTAATTGATAATTTAATGAAAGGTGCTGCTGGTCAAGCACTGCAAAACTTTAATCAGCTATTTAACTTTCCAGAAGAGGCTGGCCTACCGCTCTTGCCGCTTTTCCCGTAAACAAAGGAGTTTTTCACAATGACAACAACTATAAAGTATCATGAAATAAATTTTACATGGCCCAAAGGCTTTTACAGTGATGGGCTCAACGCAGGAATGCGGCATAAACGCCCTGATCTCGGTTGGCTCTATTCAGAAGTTCCAGCGGCGGCTGCCGGCGTCTACACCACTAACAAAGTCTGCGCAGCCCCCACTACTTTGACCAAAAAACTAATTACAACTAATCAAGAATTACAGGCTCTCATTATGAATAGTGTTTTTGCCAATTCATGTACCGGCTCCCAAGGCATGAAAGATGCCCTATTGGAGCAAGAACTTGTAGCGCAAAAATTACAAATTAAGCCTTCATTAGTTGGAGTTGCTTCAACCGGTCTGATTGGTTCCTTTCTTCCAATGGACAAAATAACTGCCGGAATTGCCCAATTAAAAGAAACGACTAGTGATGCTGTTACTCAGGCAGTTATGACAACTGATACTCACGCTAAAAAAATCAGTGTTGCTTTCAAACTAGCTGGTAAAACCTGCACTATGACAGGCTTTGCTAAGGGCTCAGGAATGATTCACCCCAACATGGCTACCATGCTCGCTTTTATCACGACCGATGCAGCGATCGACCTAACTATTCTTCAAAAACTCACCAGTGAGCTAACGGATAAGACCTTCAACCAAATTACAGTTGACGGCGATACATCCACGAATGATATGGTGGTTGTTCTTGCAAATGGCTTAGCTCAAAACAAGCAGCTGACAACTGCTGGCACGGATCTCGCCGTTTTTAAAGCTACACTTCACCATGTTCTTGCTTTCTTAGCGCAAAAAATTGCTGCTGATGGTGAAGGCGCGACTAAATTAGTCGAAGTTAATGTTAATGGAGCAACAAGTTTGCCAGATGGACAGAAAGTCGCTAAAGCTATTGTCGGCTCTAACCTGGTAAAAGCCGCACTCTTTGGAAATGACCCTAACTGGGGGCGGATCATGAGTACGATCGGCACTGTTGATGCTGTCTTTGACCCGCAAAATATAACTATCAAGCTAAATGACATTCTAGTCGTTGATCATAGCCTAGCCGTTGCCTTCGATGAAAAGCAAGCTAGCACGACAATGGCTGCTTCTAAAGTGGTCATTACAGTTGACTTACACAGCGGTAGTGCTCAAGGACAAGCTTGGGGTTGTGATCTAACGTATAATTACGTCAAAATCAACGCTTCTTACCGGAGTTAACGTCGTTAAGCTAACTCTAACGCCAGTTTCTGTTTTAACATAAGTGAGAAAGGACAACCGTATGAAAGATTTTATTGTTATCAAAATCGGTGGAAATACAATTAACCAGCTAACTACAGAATTCTACTGCCAATTAAAAACCTGGATGGCCGCGGGAAAGAAAATTATCCTTGTCCATGGCGGTGGTTCGACTGTCTCTAAACTATCTTTACAACTAAAATTACCAGTCCGCAAGCTCAACGGATTGCGCGTTTCTGATGAACAGACACTCAACCTTACACGGATGGTCTTATTGGGCAAAACACAGCCACTTCTATTACAAGAACTAACTGCCAATGCAATTCCCGCGCTCGGCTTGAATGCAGCTGATGACCATCTTTTGCAAGGAGATTTCTTAGATAAAGAGCGCTATGGTTACGTTGGTAAGATTAAGAATGTTAATAAAAAGTTGTTAGAGCAGTTGCTGTCAACTCATGTCGGTGTCATCGCACCACTTGCGTTGACAACTGAACATCAGTGGCTTAATGTCAATGCAGATACAGCAGCTGCTGCCATCGCAAGTCTATTGAATGCGACTGCACTTTATCTCATGACTGATGTTCCTGGCGTTTTGAACAAGGGTCAACTAGTACCTAAGCTCTCACTCACGACTGCACACCACTTGCAGAAGCAAAAAATTATTTTAAATGGGATGCAACCCAAAATAACCGCTGCATTCCAAGCTTTCCAAACAGGCGTAAAGCATGTTGCGATCACAAATAAATTAACAACTACTGGGACACTCATTACTCAGGAAGGGGAGGATTAAAAATGAAGCATCTTTTTCCAACATACAAACGTTTTCCATTTGAACTAGTAAAAGGTAACGGGGTTACTTTAACTGACAATAACGGTAAACAATACCTTGACTTAACCGCTGGGATCGGTGTCTGCAATCTTGGCTATAATACTGCTCCAATCAAAGCAGCCGTTAAAGACCAATTAGATAAGATTTGGCACACATCCAACTTATATGAAAGTTCACTGCAAGAAAAGGTTGCTGCGTTGTTAGTAAAAAACGAAGCTAAAGATGTTTATTTCTGTAATTCAGGGACGGAAGCTAATGAAGCAGCTCTCAAATTAGCACGTAAAGCAAGTGGTAAAAATAAAGTTTTAGCCTTTGACCACTCATTCCACGGACGGAGTTATGGTTCACTTTCACTTACTGGTAATGCAAAAATCAAAGAAGGATTCGGTCCACTAGTTCCTAACGTTAAATTTGCTATTTACAACGATCCGCAAGCACTAACTGAGATTACCTCTGATCTTGCCGCTGTTATTTTAGAAATCATTCAGGGCGAAGGCGGTGTTGTTACCGGTGATCCGGCATGGCTTAAAGCTGTTGCAGCTAAATGTAAAGAGGAAAAGGTTCTTCTGATTATTGATGAAGTTCAAACCGGTATTGGCCGGACAGGAACATTATTTGCTTACCAGCACTATAATCTTGATCCAGATATCGTCACCCTAGCCAAGGGTCTAGCCAACGGCCTTCCAGTTGGTGCAATGATCGGTAAAGCTGAATTAGCTCCTGCTTTTGGACCTGGAAGCCACGGAACAACTTTTGGTGGTAACCCGTTAGCAATGGCCTCTGCTGCCGCTGTATTAAAAATCTTAGACCATGAATTTCTTGAGTCTGTCCAGCAAAAGTCACTTTTCCTATGGCATTATCTCCTAAAAGAGATTCAGCCACTAGAATTAGTGCGTGAAGTTTCTGGTAAAGGACTGATGGTTGGTATCCACCTTAAAGAAGATATTAAAGTCGAGAAAATTATTACTAGTTTACAAAAACAAGGTATTTTGACCCTCTCATCACGGGATAACACCTTACGCTTGCTACCACCGCTCATTATAACGGGCTCTGAGCTGCTACACGCAGTTCAGATTATTAAAAGCACCTTAGCGAATGCAATTATTAGTCAATAACAAAACCGTACTACACTATGGGGGTCTTCTGATGAATCATTTTTATGGCAAATCTTTTCTTAAAGAAATTGACTTTTCTGCGGCTGAAATCAATTATTTAATTGATTTCGCTATCCACCTCAAAAGTCTAAAAGAGCAACATATCCCACATCAATATCTAGCTGGAAAAAATATTGCATTATTATTTGAAAAATCTTCAACCCGAACACGGTCTGCTTTCACAGTTGCGGCTAACGATCTAGGTGCCTACCCTGAGTTCCTCGGTAAAAATGACATCCAGTTTGGTAATAAGGAATCCGTTGCCGATACAGCTAAAGTTCTTGGCAGTATGTTTGATGGGATCGAATTTCGCGGCTTTAAGCAAAAGGTAGTTGCAGCCCTAGCTGCGGATAGCGGTGTCCCTGTTTGGAACGGTCTAACTGATGATTGGCATCCAACACAAATGATTGCTGACTTTATGACTCTTAAAGAGCATTTCGGTAGTTTAACTGGATTAACGTTAACTTACGTCGGTGATGGACACAACAATGTTGCTAATAGTCTTTTAGTCACGGGAGCTATCCTTGGTGTTAACATTCATATCGGAGCTCCTACGGAATTACAACCTGCAGCTGCAGTCCTCGCGGTTGCCCAGAAGGCGGCGGCTAGAAGCGGCGCCAAACTATTGATTACTACTGATCCGGCAGCTGCTGCTAAAGGAGCTGATGCTCTCTACACCGATGTCTGGGTCTCAATGGGTGAAGAAGTCGATTATGCTGAACGTATCAAGTTATTACTTCCTTATCAGATCAATCCCAAGCTGCTAGCTCAAACTGGAAAAAAGAGCACCATTATCCTTCACTGTCTTCCAGCTTTCCATGATACACACACTACAATCGGGGCCCAATTACTGCACAAGTACCAACTGGATGCACTTGAAATAACAGATGATGTCTTCCAAAGCAAACAGGCCCTTGTTTTCCAAGAGGCCGCAAACCGTATGCATGCTATTAAATCAATTATGGCTGTGACACTGGGGAATCTATTCATTCCTGAAAGTATCTTTACTGAATAGCAAAAAATTGCTTTTGAAATTTGATATATGTTACTATGACCCTAGTTTATAAGATAAAAAAGGGATCTGAATATTATGCCGACACCACCTAAGTTTCTAGTGTTGTTAAATCGTTACTCAGTTACTGTCTTTTTCACAATTATTGCCCTTATCAACCTCTTTTTGAGCAGAGAGCCCTTGAGTGCAAGGCTAGTTTTTGTCCTATGGAGTTTTGGAACAGCACTCTTTAATGAGACTTTGATCTTTCATTTCTTCTATGCTTCTTCCAGTTCTTCCCGTTATGCAAAAATCAAAGCAGCCTTAGCTCTTTGGCAAGTCTTGCTCACTCTCATCGGTTTCTATGTTACCAGCACATGGTAAGCTTTTTAAGCTTCTTAATCCAACACAGAGCTTATCTTGCTTCCCTCTAAAGATCTTAGAGGGAATTTTTTGTACTTACTATTCAGCCCTACGTGTTTAGAATTCTCACAGTTAATCATCAAACAACTTACTCTTATTCCGTCGATCTATAGGTCGAATAAACAGCTAACAAAATTAAATAATACATCACGCCAGAACCCAATTCTATCTTACTTCAAAAAATACTTATTCATCTTCTAACCCCTCAACAGAACTTGCTTTAACACTGACATAATTGTTATTTATTACTACTGATAACACCACTATTCAGACGATAGTAAACAGGGAGTGCGGCCATTGCACCCACGATTCCTTGGAATAAGTTAGTTGGAACACCCGCTAATCCAGCTTGGAACGTGTAAAGAAGAGAGTCAGCGATAAAATACCCTCCCACCATAATAATAACTCCGACTAAAATAGCACTCGTAATTCCAGCTTTTCCCTTACGAGCACTGAGCTGCCCAGCTGCATAGCCTTCCAAGCCATGAATAAGTAATGAGAAAAGCATATATTGTGGGTACCCAGCAATTAAATCAAGCAAGAAACCGCTCAAACCACCAACAACCAGCCCTGCACGTTTACCTAACAATAACGCAGCAATAAAAATTCCTGCATCACATAAATTAATATAACCATGTGTCATTGGAATTGGAATCAAAAAGATCCTTGCCACAACAACATTTACAGCAATCAACATCGCCACTAGTGCCAACCGCTTTAATGAAAACTGCTTATTATAATTTGTCTTCATCTCAAAACATCTCCTTAATCATGACTCTACTTATACAAAAATGAGAAAACAAAATATGGCAACTAATTGTTTTCTCATTAATTATTAATCAATATTATACCACTTATCCATGAAGATACTAGGCTATTTATTCATTTTCTGCGCTAACTTGGCCATCACTCTACTAAGTCTAATGCCTAGTCTCCGTTCACTATTAGTCTCCGCTGTTTCCCTTAGGGCGAGATATGTCAGTTCGGCAGCCTCATTAATAGCTGCTGAGAAAGCCAGTCCCTGCCACGTAAAACCAGCTAGCAAAGCGGCGAAAACGTCCCCACTGCCATAAAAATGTCCTGCCAACCGCGGAAACATTTTTCGTATAACTTGACCACTTTCGTCCAACCAGATACAGCCTATCTGGTTAGTCGCTTGTTCTACTACTCCAGTAATCACTACCTTACCTCCAGGAAGTATTATTTTCCCTAGTTTTTGTAGCAACTCTGCTTCTGTAAATACAAATTGCTGCTTTAAGGGGGAACCAACTTGTCCTGCAGCAAGAAAACACGCTTCCGTATAGTTAGGTGTAATGATATTAGCCCACTTAAGTAACTGATATAATTGCTGTAAATGCTGCTCTATAAAAGTTGGATACAGCTGTCCATTATCAGCAAAGACCGGATCGATAACTACATGTGTTGGCTCAATTTTTGCTAGTAGACTGTTTAATTCAGTTCCAACTGCAAGCTCGCCGATATAACCGATCAGAACACTATCTAGAACGACTTGTTGCTCTTGCCAATGTTTCCAAACCCGCGGTAGCCATTTAGCAGTACTTAAGCTCACCGGCTGGTCAAAACCTTCGCTTTGAGTTGATAAGATACTTGTCGGCAATAGTGCTGTTGGAATTCCTAATTGGGCTAACAATGGCAATGCAGCTGTTAGCGATAGACTGCCCAGCGCTGATATATCTTCAGCCACTAGCAAATGGCCCTGTCTTTTCACCTCTTCCATAGTGTCTCTTCCCCTCCAGTTTTAATAAATACTTGTAGTTAAGCTAAAAAAAGAAGAATTAAGTATTAGTCACACTCAATTCTTAAACTTTTATATTTATTTATACCAGTTCCAACTATTTTTCTTAGCCGCGGTAATTTGAAACTAAGCCCCAGCCGCCAACACCAAGTGCAAGTACGATACCTAATACCAGTAATATTTTTCCAGTATCAAAAGAAGCTGTTTTTTTCTTAGCCGCTGCCGTTGCTTTGTTTGTATCTTTCAAATTACTATTAGCGTTATTCGCTGCATCAATTGTCTTTTTAGTACTAGTAGATCGAGACTGCTTCATTTCAGTATCTGTTTGTTTACCAGCGGTCTCTTGACCAAGAGCTGCTTTCTGAGTAACAGAAGTACTCGCTGCGGTCTTCCTTTCAGATACTTTTTTCGACGTAGCTGTCTCTGTTTGTCCAGTCGCTACTACACTTTTAGTAGTCTGTTCTGTTAGTAAAGGAATCTTCTTTGCATCTAAGTCAATGTTAAAACCACCTTGGTAATGATAATTGCTGCTTACGATGTCCACTTTAAGTAAACCATATATCTTTTGATGAACGTCTTGTGTTATAAATGAAAATGTATAATAATCTTGCTGTCCCAGTGTCTTTTTCTCAACTTCAGGCTCTAGTCCATTGATCCTTATCACTTGGAATGGAAATGAACCAAGATCATGATTCGTAATAATATTAATAATAACTTTATAATGGCCATCCTCTAACCGAACGACAGCCGGCTTATTAAAATAACCGTCAACTGCTGATTTGTTATTCTTGATCGGTTCTCTAATCGTATAATCTGCATGGTACACAGTCGTTTTAGCTGCCACAGTTGCGTAACTGCATAAAAGACAAAGCACAACCACTGATAGTAATTCCACTAAAAATCTTTTTCTCATGAATCCTCCTCTAGATGCCATTCTGCCTTACTACACTTTAGTCTCTCACTTGCTGATTCAGTTCATATGCGGCCATGGTTTCTCGACTGGTATAACTATCATGCAGCCCCAAGAAGTAACAAGCTAAACTACCTAGTGCAACAAAAACAAAATCAAGCGGATAATCCAGCCAACCGTGTCCGCCAAACTGATGACTGCCAATCAATGACATCAGCGTTAACCACAACATCTCTAAAAAAAGCCAGCGGGTTCCTCGGAGAGTTGCAAGTAATTTCTTTTTACCAGCTGCTTGTCGAAATTCATAAAAAGTATAAAAAATAAGGCCAATAAAAATAACGCCAAAAACTTCAATTGTTGTCGGCCATTTTGCCCAATAAATTGCCAAACTAGCAAGAATATAAGCTGTTGGTGCTAGAAAGACTGCTCCACGCAGTCGGAATGGTCTTTTTAAATGAGCCCCATGCCGTCTAAATGACATTAACGTAACCGGACCCGTTAAATAAGCAATCAATGTCGAAGTAGAGATAACATTCGACAACGTTCCCCAGTTCCGAAAAGCGGCAACCATAACAACTCCTAAAACCAAGTTAACGATCATCGCTCTGCGCGGTGTTTGATATTTCTGATTCAGCTGTCCAAGCCGTGTTGGTAAATGACGAGTTTGTGTCATCGCAGCCAGTGCACGCGAAGTTGTTGCAACAAATGAAACGCCAGTTCCAAAAGGTGAGACAAAAGCATCCATATACAACAGATTTGCTAACCAGGTCAAATTAAGTAAGATCGCAATATCGGCAAAAGGCGATTGGAAATTAACACCATGCCAACCAGCAATCTCTAGCTTTCCGACCGGTACTGCCCCAATAAAGGCCACTTGAAGAAGCGTATATATCACCATACTAATTCCAAAAGCAATCACTATGCCCCAGAAAATATTTTTTTCGGGGTTCTCTATTTCATTTCCCATATTAATCGTTGTCTGAAAAGCATTGTATGAAAAAATAATGCCGGCAGAAGTTGTTGCTGTAAAAATTGCTGAACTACCATATGGCATAAATCCAGCAGCTGCGTGAAAACTAGCAGAATGGAAACCCGTTATAAAAAGAATAGTGATCGTCAGTAGCGGGATAAAGATTTTAAAGACCGAGATCAGGCTCGTAAAACTGGTCAATAATCGAATTGACCAGAAATTCAGTAAAGTAAATGCCAAGATAAAAAGAAAGACAATAACTAAACCTAGGTTAGTAATATCACCTTTTTCAATAAAGACTCGGGTCCAATTCGCCCAGCTCCAAGGCCATGAGCTCATATATTGTACCGCCGCAACAGCTTCGATCGGTATAATCGTTAATAATGAAATCCAATTCGCCCAACCAGCAACAAAGCCCAGCAGTGAACCGTGCGAAAATGATGCATACTGACTCATACCGCCACTAGTTGGAAACATCGTGCCCAACTCGATATAGTTTAATGCGATGATCCCGATTATTATGCCGCCCATTATCCACGAGAAAATTGCCGCTGGTCCGGCAATATGTGCTGCTAACCCTGACCCAAACAACCACCCTGATCCAATAATCGCACTTAAGGTTAGCATCACAATCGAAAACAAACTCATCTTACGCGGCATTTTTTTCTCTCCTTCACTTCAAAATCCAATGCTTAATTATACCACAGTAAAGAAAGCCAGGCCGCAGTCTCCCTATGAATTTGATTGTTATTATTTGGTTCTATCATGTCTTTTGTTACCTAAATGCACAGCCCCAGCCCCAAAAGCAAAAAGTTTGTAATGTACATTTTTGAGTCCTGCAGCGCTAAACATCGCAGCTAACTTTTGAACTGAAACGAATGCCTTAGTTGTTTTTTGCAAATAATCATAATCTTGGTAACGACTGCCTGTCAATTTAGCCATTACAGGCACAACATGGAAGTAACTCTTCCAGCCTAATCGAATCAATGGCTGCTGCGGTTGTGATGTTTCAAGGCAAGCAACCTGACCATCATTCCTTAAAACTCTGGTCATTTCGCGTAAGACCTGATCAGCATCAGGAACATTACGTAATCCAAAACCAATCGTGACGATATCGAAGTAACTATCTTCAAATGGCAACTGCATCGAGTCTCCTGTGACAAGCGTCACCCGTCCAGCCAAATGAGCTGCCTCGATTTTTTTCTTAGCCAACTTCAACATTTCTTCGCTCAAGTCTAAGGCGACAACATGGCCGCTAGGACCGACCTTTTCGGCTAGATCAATGGTTAGATCTCCTGTTCCACAACACAGATCTAAGACAAAATCACCAGGTTGGATATTTAACATCTTAATTGTTTCTGTACGCCAATGTTTATGCAAGCCTAAGGTTATTAAATTATTCATTTGATCATATTTAGGTGCAATTCGATCAAATAACGAATGTACTTTTTGAGGCGGTATATTGTTTGTTTGTACCATCAAGAATCTCCTCCTTTAAAGTTCTAAAAGCTATCCTTATTCTAGTACCTCATCGTAATGTTACCACAAGCATTAACTCAATATTAACTAAAACAGGATTTCTCTCTGCCTTTTGGCTAAGAATAAGTACTAATTAGTGAAGTCAGACTGACTTTAATAAAATATCTAAAAAAAGAACTAGATCAAAAGTAATTTCTGATCTAGTTCTCTCTCGCCATCTCTTAGTAGTTGATTTTTAGCTTAGCAATTAAAGGTTGGTGACTAACCTTAATCATCTTAAGAATTAGCTCTTGCTAATAAATTCTTTGTAAGCTTTCAGCGACTGAAGTGGATAACCTTGAGCATCAAAAAGAGTTACATTATCCCATGTCGTTCCACCCCAAGCAGGTTGACCGTTGTAATACATCACATTGTCAGGAGCATATCCGACTGCATTTTTCGCAGCCCAACCTGTTCCATAAATATCAGCCATCTCTTTATTATACTTCCAGTTATCCCAACCAGCTCTTACTGGAATCCAAGCTGGTTCCCAGTAGAATGCACCTAATCCGCCTTCGTGGACTAACGCTTTATACATATCGCTTAAGGCATCAACTTGTCCTTGCGGTCCAACTGAATAAGCACTTGTGCCAGAACTGATCGAATTACCTGTTCCATCTGCATCCATCAATGAGTTTACCCAACCAGTCTCAAGAACAACAAATTGTTTATTATATTTTTCTTTTACCATTTTCTCGACAGCGATAAGGTTCTCCGGTGTATTTGCACCCTTTTTCAAACCATGCCCGTTGTCATTACCAGTTGACCAGAATGGATAATAAGATGAACCCAGAACATCATAGTCGACCGCATTCTTCTTCAATGAGTCCATAATTGCACTATATTTATCAATATTTGGCGTTTCGATATGAATGACGACTTTTGCATCTGGTGTAGTTTCTCTTATCGCGTGTGCTCCAGCAGCAAGGTAATCGCTTATTTTACCAGCACTTTCTGAATTATTCCAAATATTTGAATAAGATTCCCCTTTATCACGACTCGCGATAATACCTAATAGGCCATTGGTGATCTCATTTCCAACCTGAACCATCCCAACTGTAGCCCCGGTATTATTGAAATCAGCCATTATCTTTTTAGTATAAAGATAAACAGCTTGTTCAAGTCCTGCATTTGTTAAATTTTTCCATGCCTTAGGTACGACCTGTTTTCCTGGGTCTGTCCAAAAATCAGAATATTGTAGGTCAAGTGCCAGTTTCATCCCATACTGTGAAGCCTCTCGAGCTATTTCAAGCATACTTGCTTCATCTGAAGCGCCACCACCGTAAGTATTATTTTCACGGTCATATGGGTCATTCCAAATCCGCAAGCGCAGATAATTAACTCCAGCATCATGTAGGACTTTAATTAAACTAGCTTCCTTGCCATCAAAATCATAGAACTTAACACCCGCATTCTTTAAAGCGATGTAACTAGAGATATCAACTCCACGAGCCATATCTTTTGTCATCCCAGCGATCGGTTTGATGGTAACTTGTTCATATTTCAATCCTGTTTCAGTACCGTTTTTGTAGGCCGCTGTAATCTGATCATTTGTCATCTTAGAAGTAGGCGTTGCAGTATTTTCTGTTGGCTTTACTACATCATAGACAGCTTCTGCTGAAACGGTCACGATTAAGTTTCCACCATAGACCGCACCTTTGTTATACTTAACAAAACCAGCCTCTTTATCATCTGCATTCTGGCCTTCTAGCCAAAATTCATAATGATATTTAGCTCCATAACTGTCAGTATATTCTTTTGTTCCAACAAGTGCTGTTGTCATTCCACCAACTGAATTAGCAATTGCGCCTAAATTAGTATCCTGGATCTCCTGGCCCGCACGTCCTCTCAAAAGATTAGTCAGCTGTGTTGCATTTACAGTATTATCTACTTCTGAATCAGAAAACTGCGCATCTTTTTGAAGCTGTTCTTGTCCCTGTGCTGGACTAG
The DNA here is from genome assembly GCF_001434915.1 of Liquorilactobacillus capillatus DSM 19910. Lineage (GTDB taxonomy): Bacteria > Bacillota > Bacilli > Lactobacillales > Lactobacillaceae > Liquorilactobacillus > Liquorilactobacillus capillatus. The sequence continues at coordinate 100,034 of NZ_AZEF01000032.1, read as the reverse complement.
GATTCTTGTAAACATTATCCACTTTATACACTATCTTAGAGGTTGCTGTTGTCACCGTGTTGGCTGTGTCAGGAACTGCTTTGTAGAGCACCAATGCGCCCGTCCAGCCATTCGTATTTTCGAGATCCTGGATACCCCCAACACCTAATGAAGACCAAGTTTTATCGTTCAATGAATTATACCAGTCTCCAAATGCTTGTGCTGTTTTTTGAGCTGCTTCAGTTGCTGTTGTAGCCTTCACATTAGCTCGATACACAAGGACTGTCCCGTTCATGTTAGCGTTTTTGCGCAGATAGTCCTCAACGATTACTGTATCATCTGAAAGATCCCCTTGTGCGATCAGCTGTGCTTGATCATGCAATGCATACGCCGCGTAATTATCTTGACTGTTTTTTAGATTCGTATTTAATTCTTGCTTACCGCTTTTAGTCAGTGCCACATTAATAGCAGTTGTTGTCAGGTCACGATAGGCTTGAATATCATATTTGTTTTGGTCGCGTAAAATTCCGTCTTGACCAAAATCATATTTTTCGCCATCTATTCTGACGGTCCCCTCAGTCATCGCACCCGTATTCTTATCGAAATAATAACTAGCTTTATTTATCGTCTGCCATGCATATTGCATCTGACCTTGATTATTATAATAAACAGTTTTGTTTTGATCTGAAATTTTTTGGAACCCGGTCTGCATTGCGCCGGTGTTCTTATCAAAGAGATACCAGTTATTTTGAATGTGCTGCTGTCCATATTGCATCTGACCTTGGTTATTGTAGTAAACCGTCTTGTTTTGATCTAGAATTTTTTGGAAGCCAGTCTGCATTGCACCGGTATTCTTATCCAAGAGGTACCAATTATTTTGAATGTGCTGCTGCCCGTATTGCATCCGGCCTTGGTTATTGTAGTAAACCGTCTTGTTTTGATCTGGAATTTTTTGGAAACCAGTCTGCATTGCACCCGTATTTTTGTCAAAGAGATACCAACTATTTTGGATCTGTTGCTGACCGTATTGCATCTGACCCTGATTATTGTAATAAACAGTTTTCCCTTGGTTTGCAATATTCTGGAACCCGGTCTGCATTACCTTTTTATTATTAAAAAGGTACCAATGTCCGTCAATTAACTGCTGTCCTACCTTAATATTTAACGCCCCAGTAGTCCCATTAAACTGATATGCACGACCATTCACTTTCTGTGTTCCATGAAGCATTTGACCTTGCTTATTGTAGTAAACCATCTTATTCTGAGCAACAATATAATAGAAACCTTTCGTCATCGCACCCGTATTTAGATCAAAGAGATACCAGTTATTCCGAATCTGTTGCTGACCATGCTGCATTTGACCCCGGTTATTATAATAAACGGTTTTATTTTGTTCAGGGATATTCTGGAAACCAGTCTGCATTGCACCCGTATTCTTATCAAAAAGATACCAGTTATTTTGGATTCGTTGTTGACCGTATTGCATCTGACCGCGATCGTTATAATAGACTTTCTTTCTTTGGTCTGGAATATCCTGGAATCCCGTTTGCATCGCACCCGTGTTCTTATCAAAAAGATACCAGTTATTTTGAATCTGCTGCTGACCGTGTTGCATTTGGCCTTGCTTATTGTAATACACTGTTTTCTTTTGTTCTGGAATTTTTTGGAACCCAGTCTGCATTGCACCCGTATTCTTGTCAAAAAGATACCAGTTATTTTGGACTCGTTGTTGCCCATATTGCATCTGACCAAGCGTATTATAATAAACCGTCTTATTTTGGTCTGCTATCTGTTGAAAACCGACTTGATACTTGCCATTTTCATCATACAGATACCACTTGCCATTTTGCTGTTTTTGTGTCAGTTTCTTAACCGGTTGTACAGCTGCTGCCTGTTGTTTTGCTTGAACGTCAGCTGATCGTGTCACCGTCGCAGGTTTGACACTTTTAGCTGTGGCTGTTTGTTCATCCTTCTTTTGTTCATTAGAAGCAGTAGTTGTTGTCTCAATCTTTTGAGATTGAACAGCCGTCTGACTAGAAGCCGTAGTTGTAGCAACTGATGAAGCCTTTTCATTTTCTGATGTAGAAGTAGCTTGTTTGCTTGAAGCTTGTACTGTCGTCTTTTCTGTTACACTTTCTTTATTTGACGACTGAGCAGCACTATCAGCTTTAACCGTTACGGCAGCTGTAGCCGGTGTTTTCTGTGAAGAATCTGTCTGTGTTTGAGTTGTAGTTTGTGAATTACTTTGCGTATTTTGGATCTGTGAACTCGTAGTAACAGCCGCAGATTTTTGTTGTGAAACACTTGTTTCTGTTACCGTTGTTTCTGCTGTCTTTGCATCCGTTCCATTGACGGTATCGGCGTGGACAGTACTTGAACCAGCGGATACTCCAACAGCTAAAGCTGCTGTGGCTAATGCAGCATAAATCCAGTTTTTACCGGCTTTATACATTTTGTAATGCAGTTTACGTTCAATCATTATTTTCTCCTTTAAAACATATATTCTCCCATTTATAATATACTAGATTTCATCCTTTTAATAGTTTAATCTTACTTTTTTTCCGAAAAAAAGTGATATTTTTATAGTAACATCCTCTTCAACCATACCAGCTCTAATCTTCCAATGTTTTTTGCCCGTTCATCTACTTAAGTGTATCTATAACTAAATCTGTTATCATTCTGTCACTAAGTTTATGTACAATAATATTGTGCAAGTAACGATCCTCGATTGAAGATAAGCAACATCAGGTTTCTTGCCTATTCTAACCATTTTAGCTTGTAACGTTCCAGTAGCTAAATTTCGTTGGTACAGTTTCAATTTATTTAAATCACAAATAGTTCACTTTGAAATTCTATATTTGTCTTCTGGTTCGATTACCGCCAAAATCATAGCGTACCCCAAGTATCCTTTTAAAACCAATGTTAAATTTTTTCTTAGCCCTATAGCTATGATCCTTTTCTTCATGAAGCTTTTCTTTACTGGGAAAAAGCAATGTAATGACAGTTATTCTACTTTATCTGTGTTTTCTAAGAGACAGTTTAGGCCAATTTGTTTCTTATTGAACAGACACCGTTAAACTGCATGTCGTCAAATAAACATTTCTGCTTTATTCTATAAACATTGATAAGACAAAGACATGGAGGTCTCACTATGTATAAAAAATATATAAAAAACGAACAGTTCAACTTTCAAATTAATCGCTTTATGGAACCTTATCAAACAAACATTACAGTACAAGAAGAAATTGCAACAGGTGTCAAGAAAATCACTGATCAGGAATCTTGGTTTGCAACTTGGAATAAGGCTGCGCAGAATGCCGAAACTAAAGATCGCTATGATTTAGCTTCGGCTTATTATCAAATGGCGGACTTCTTTCTTAGCGAACACGACCCGCGTAAATTACCCACATATAATAACTTTAAGCAAAACTATTATAAAAGTATTGACACCTCGATGATCAAATTTGATAAAGTACCTTATGGTGTCGGTGCAATGCCGATAGCATATATCAAACGTCCAAATGCCACGAAAACATTAATTTTTCAGGGAGGATTCGACTCATATTTGGAAGAATTGATTCGTTTAACATTTCAACAAAATCTGTATTCCCAGTTAACAGAGTATAATTTCATTCTGTTTGAAGGTCCAGGACAAGGTGAGGCACTGCGTTCTGGCATTCCATTAACTCATAAATGGGAGAAACCAGTCGCCGCAATCATTGATTTTTATCATTTACAATCAGTTGACTTGATAGGAATGTCATTAGGCGGGTACTTAGCGGCGCGTGCAGCTGCTTACGAACCACGCATAAAAAAAGTTATTTGTTTTGATGTTATGTACGACATGGCTGACGCAATGCTGATGCGAATGCCAGGAGTTGAAAAGATTCTTAATCAATTAGATGATCCTGCCGTACAAGAAGGATTAAATACTAAATTAGTCTATCTAATGAAAAAAAGTGTGGACTTTGCATTCACGATGGGTAAAGGAATGGATATTACCCTTACTAAACGACCTGTTGATTTCGTCCTAAAGCTGCGCAAGTATACTATGGCTGGAAAGTTAGATCAGATTCAGCAAGATGTTCTCTTACTTGGTTGTACCAAAGATCTGTACGTTCCAGCCGAAACAACTGCTAAGGAAGCTGCTCAACTTGTTCATGCCCGATCAATTACCACGAAGGTATTTACTGAACAAAGCGGGGGAGAACGCCACTGCCAGGTTGGAGCTAAACCATTAGCTGCTAAAGCAATCATCAGTTTTTTGAACGAAACTTTTTAAAATTAAATTGACAAATTCAAGTTTCTCGCCAGATCGTTAAGTCCAGCCACAATTTTCGAATTAACGGTACCAGTGGTTAAAGTATGTTTAATAAACACCATGGAGATTGCAGCATATAAATCAGTAGCATAATCTAAAGGTATTTCAGTTCGATCTATAGACATATTATTCTGATAAGCACGTGTAAATTCATTTTTTAGAACTTGCTCATATTCAGTCATCAACGTATCACCGTTATCAAGTTGAATAGTACAAAGCAAATTGATTTGATTACGATTATTAATTAAGTATTGCGCAAGGCTTTCCAATACCAAGTTAATTTGATTAACTGACATTCTTTTTGCAATTAGAGTTTGAAAATCATCTCGATAACGTGTCATTAGGCTAGCTGCTAGAGTATATTTATCCTCGTAATGCTGGTAAAAGGTTGGTCTGCCAATTTGTGCCTGTTTGACAAGTTGAATGACTGATAATTTCCGAAACCCCTGTTCTTTCAAGAGATGAAAGAAACTGTTCGTAATACATTGTTCAGTTTTAATAAAACGTAAATCATGCTTCATGATTAAGTTCCCCCACGATTAATTAAACATATTTTTAGCATACAGGCTCCTCTTAAATTGACGGAAATACCAATTTAGGAGGAGCCTTTAACATAACTGATTATATACTATAAACTACTTAGTTCTACCGGCAAACGCTACAAATAAAAACATTTTTCTGATAACATTGTCTCAAAAATTATCCTTTAGCTAAGGATCACGCAGGGATATTTTAGCAAATTCCTACAACTGAACCTAAGTTTATTGACTAATTCCTTGGTCAAACTATTTCGAAGTAATAGCTTACTGTTATTGACACACCACTTATTTTAATGTTTTTCAATTTCCATGTATTTTATTTAGGCTCTACAATATTGGACGTGATGGATCTCTACATCAACACCCAATTTTCATGGGCTCTATAATATCTGTTGTTAATAATAGATTTCTCTATTACTAATGACAGATTTTTTGTATATTATTATTGAAGACAAAAAAGCGGACATTTCTATCCGTTCATAAAAACCAACAACCACGAAGATTTTTCAGAAAGAAGGAAATGTCCTTATGTGTAATGATACTCCAAAGTTGTTATTAGGTATATAAGTATATAAGTATATAAGATAATCATATCAAAACTGAGGATGGTACCAAAAAAATGATGGCGTTATTTGGCTAAATGGCACTTTAGATTACCGTTCAAAGTCTTGTCCTCATTGTGGTATCATCAATGATGGTTGGCGCATGACAAACGTTCGTTTCGCGAAAGTACTTGGAAATAACGTTATCCTGCAATTAAAGTGGAGAAATTTTCAATGTAAAGAGTGTCAGACCACTTTCTTAGCCCAAACAAACTTATAACATCTTAAACCATGTATGAACCGCGATTCAGCACAAAAACTGGAGTAACTACGCCGCCGCTTTCTGGAATATTGAAGGTTGTTCTGAAGAAATGAGCAGCACAATTAAGATGCTTCAAACCCATCATGAAAAAATCCACAATACCTTTATTACTCAGTATTCAAACGGACCTCTAGAGGGACCTGATAATAAAATCAAAGCGATCAAACGAGCGAGTTTTGGTTATCGTAGCTTCTTCAGCTTTAGAACCAGGGTACTATATTTTTCGAATCCATACAAAAAAAGTTCTAATCACAAAGTAATTAGAACTTTTATAAGTGGATTCACCAACAACAGTTGACGAAGAGCCATTTTTTTGTAAAAAAGGCAATTAGTTAGCAAAAGACTTTGACAGCTTAAACAATAGTGATTGTAAGTTTTTCAATAAATCTGTATACTAATCAGAACAAAGTGATAATCGAAGTAATGTTGAATGGAGACAAATAATAATGGTTGACGTATATGTTGTAAGTGCTTTTAGTAAAAATAATACTGGCGGTAATAAAGCTGGTCTTGTTTTTGATAGACCCGATTTGACTTCTGTTCAAAAAATGGCAATTGCCAAAGAATTAGGATATGCTGAAACGGCTTTTATAACCGAATCAAAATTAGCGGACTTTCGTTTAGAGTATTTCACACCTACGGAAGAAGTTCCACTTTGTGGACATGCTACCATTGCAACATTCACCTTTCTGAACTTGACAAATAAATTATCTAAAAGTGACTATACGATAGAAACAAAGTCGGGTATTTTGTCCATGAAAGTCGGCACAGACGGCATGGTATTTATGGAACAAAATGTTCCTACTTATTCTAATATACTTACATCAGATTCATTTAATGCATGTTTAGATACAAATTCAATTGACTCAAAAATACCAATTCAGATTATATCAACAGGATTGCGCGATATTCTTTTACCAGTAAGGTCAAGTAAAGCACTTCAAAAATTAAAGCCGAATTTTAAAGCTATGGCTGCCTTAAGTAAAGAGCAAAATGTAGTTGGTGTTCATGCATTTTCACTTGAAGAGAGCGAGAGCAAAATTACTGCAATTTGTAGAAATTTTGCACCTCTTTATGATATTGATGAAGAGTCGGCAACAGGTACATCTAACTGTGCTTTGGCCTGCTATCTATTTAAATATGTGGAAAAGAAGTCACAATATACTTTTGAGCAGGGGTACAATCTTAATAGCCCATCAAGAATTGTCGTTAATTTAACAACTCATGATAATGTTATTGATGGAGTATTTGTGGGTGGATATGGTTATTTAGTAGAAAATAAATCAGTATCGGTTTAAATTATTAATTAAGAGCAATCGAAACAAAAAGCACAGCCGTAGACTTATGCGATGTGCTTTTTTTAAAGAATTAGCATCTAGGGTGCAAGATTTGGTTTCAAAATTAATTGAATTAACTTTTGCTTATCGTGATTTAGACTTGCTGATCAAGGGAACTGCTTGTAATAACAAAATAGGTAGTTTACTAAAATATTAAACATGTGGTTTTCAGGTTAATATTTGCTCTTACCACTTCTAGTTTACATAACCTATCTTATCAACACTAACAACTATACCAGTCCTTCACGTGCCCTTGTGCATTGACCCCTAATCACAAACTTGCCGTAACCCTTTAACTTCCTTTCACATACGCGCATTTTTTAGAATTACACAATCTATACCACTTACTGCTTCTTTCTCTTTTTTTGTCTCTTTCTTTTCTTGTCTTTAGAATTATCAGACCATAAATAAAATTGTAACATATCAATAATAAAACTTATTAAGTCGCCCCACATAATCTCTTCTCCTTCTTCTCGTTTACTCTAATCTAAGGTAACAACTATCTTTCTTCTTTGCACTCTTTTTTTATTTCATGTTATAATGAATTCGCAAAGAAAATTAGTAGCAATATGTGCACCAAAGCCCCTAACAGGTCATAACTGTTAGGGGCTTTTTAGTGGGCTAAATGTTGCCTATTTAGTTTTACTTGCGGTGTTTCCGATTTAGCCAATCAGTAAACCAAGCGACTATTAAGCCAACCACAAGGGGAGCAAAGAAATTAGTAAACAATTTGTGCACCTCCCAACTGTTGCAGTTTGGGTAGGCAACTTTTTCATTATACCTTATTTATCGTCCTTGCCACCAGTATCGTTTTTTTGATATCTTTAACGTTTCTGGCGTTTTAGGCTCGTTCCTAACCTTTTCTACTTCTTCCGTCTTAATCGCAATATCAAAAAACCCTTTGAAAGTAACTATTCCTTAGCTGAACGCCAGAAAGTTAAACACGTAGTCATTGATTTCCATACACAGTACCAATCCGCAATTTGCAGAATCTTTCCAGAAGCAAAAATGATTGCCGATAACTTTCATCTAGTTCAAATGGGACTCCAAGCGTTGAATCAGACACGCGTCCAATTAATGCATCACTTCGCTCAAAATTCACGAGAATATCGTATCCTCAAACATCATTAGCGTTTATTTTTAAAGACTTATTCTGATTTAAATCAACGCACTTACCTCGTTGTGCATTTTCTAGTTGATATCTTAAGAAATCACAATTACTCAAACATTGAATCAAGCTGACAGCATCAGCCCATAGCTTGAAACAACAATAAAAACCTATCGTAAACACTTACCACTAATTAAGAACATGATGGCAAGCAGCTATTCGAATGGTCCACTAGAAGGGGTTAATCGCAAAATCAAACAAATTAAACGCATGGCATACGGCTGCAGAAACTGGTCACATTTTTATACCCGGATTAGAATTGAATTTATGATTCGAATAAAAAAAAGAAAACCAATTCGAAAATGAATTGATTTTCCCATAAAATTTTCTCATCAACACCCGTTAACAAAGAGCCCAAAAGTCCGCTGAAGTTATCTTAATATGCTTTGAATTATGATGCAATTATATGTTCAATCAAGCTCTGAAACTATGGGCAAAACAGTTTTAGTCTAAATAGCTATTATGAAACATTATCCATCCTCGATTTGTTCCAATTGGCGCTATTTTATTCAAAATAGGCTCCAACTCATGGTAAAAAGCCGCTGCAGCTGGGGTCAATCTCTTTGTCATTGCTTCACGCTGCAAACTAACCATTACCTTATTAACGACTGCTACTGTATACCTATTTTTTTCCAGATCTTTCTTTGCCATAAGTCCAATTTTTCTTTCACGTTCTGAAATATCAGGGTTTAAGACAAAATCATACATTTTACTCAATATTTCTTGGTTCTCTATTTTACTTTTTTTAAACACTATGATCACTTCTGACTTTTAATATTACTGTCTAACTTTCCAATTATTCTAAGCGTTATTTTTTGAATATAGTTCGGTCAGCACAGTTAAACTGCTGAGCTTCAACTTGTGCCTATTATTGAAAAAGAGGAATCTCTATTTTAAATCCTAGTTGGATAAACACCTTACCTTAAAAAGATTAACACAAAAAAGGCTGCAGGGTAAAGCTCACACTACAGTCCTTTTCGTTATCAAATTCAATTTAATTTCTATCACAATAATTTTAAGCTTTACCTATGTAGTATCAAGCAACAGCTATCACTTCCGGAATAAAGCTATTCACTTATCATTCCTGTAACTACCACAATAAACTACTTTAATTCATCTTCTGCTATTTTAGCTAGTAAATCACGGGAAGGGATAAAGAAGACCTGCCCAGATAAAAGTGTTGAAAAGGTCAAGAGAAAATCACTTTTTGTCAGCATATTCTCCAACATTCCTCTAATAACATTCCAATGACGAGCATAACCGATGAAATATGTTCCTGTGTTACCTATAGCGGGATCAGAAAATGGTACATTCATTCGAATAATCTTTTGTTCCACCCCATCAACCTCAAGTTTAGAAGCTACATTATGTGCATTTTTAAACTTTTTCTCGTCATCTAGTTCAAAATCACTAAATTTTTCTCGTCCAATAGCTTTTTCTTGATGTTCAGTCGACATATGTTCCCAGACCGGCATATCATGTTTCCATTTTTGGGCGAAAGCATAGGCGCCATTCTCAAATAATGGGTCTTCATCACCAACTAGGGCATATGCTGCAGCATCTTCCGCCTGCGGGGCTTCAGTACCATCAATAAACCCGATAATAGCCCGTCCTTCAAAGTAACGAAAACCCTTTGTTTCATCGATCACACTTGTAAAAGGAGCAAGGACTCGTTGAAACTGTGTTTGACATTCATAAACAACAGCTTCATTACTGGCACGGATATGAAAAAATAGATCTCCATCTGACGCTGGCATCTCATATTTCGGACCTTTTAAAGTTGTATAAGTCTCAAGCTCTTTCGGTTTAGGTGCATTAGGAAATAAATAGTCCCAAGCTGCATTACTGATTCCAATCGCCACCTTCAACTGTGAGCCTACTGCAGGTTCAGCATCTCGAATACGCAATGAACGGATAATCGCCTGCGAGCGGTCAGCAAATTCTTGAAAAGCAGCCCGTTCTTGTTCTGGATCTTGATGATTAAATTTTAAGACCGTAAATTGAACATGCTCCCCCACATCTTTCCAGACATCTTGCGCACACTTGGCATTAACTGACATATAAAAATACCTCCAAAATTAATTATTATTAATATTCCTCTTTAGCTAAATTAAACTATTTCTTTATTGGTAATTAATCTAAACTAAATATCACATAGCAATAATATCATTTATTTATATTTTGTACAATCTATTATTGCATTGATTTATCCTTAGGGTTTCCTCAAGTGTATTTCTACCCTCGCGAATCTATACATCATTTTCAAATTCTCCATGCAACTCTTATTACAGTGCTTTAAGCTAGGGCTTCACTTGAATACCGATATCATAACTGTCCTTGCTAAGATATCTATAAAAAACCAGTAGTTTTACTTTAACTTATTAGTAAGCAGTAAACCGGGAAGAATGGATACTGCTGTTGAAACAGTTGCCCAGAAAAGCGAATTAGAAGAATGAACAATTACGAGTAACAATATTTAAAGCAACTATTTAAATTCTAAACACTGATGGGTATACCAAAGTAACTTTTGCCAATAGCGCTAAACTCGCTGGTACTACTCGTCCCGTTCTGTATCAACGTTGGGAAAATCCTTTTATGCTTTTATATGAAGCAGAACAATATTTTTCAGATGATATTAAATCACTTGCTGAGCTTGACTTTTCAGGTGCCACAATGCGTGATAATTTAATTAGAACTATAAGTCATTTTCATTCATCCCCACGCTTTATGCATGCCTACATGGTTGAACTTGGTAATGAGACCCCTTCTGCTCAAAAGTTAGAAAAAAAGTTAAAAAAAGAGAATCTATTCATTATGGAACGTTTACTAAGCCAGGCTCAACTAAATGGTGAAATCAAACATACGGTTACGGATTATGTTAAACTTTTACCCTTTAACCTACTGCTCTATCAAGTAATGATCGACCAAGCTGAAGTTACTGATGCTTGGGTTAATCAAATGATCGATGAAGTGGCACTGCCTGCCATAATGGCTCAACAAAAGGAGCTACATCATTGATTATCTACTAGCATTTAGGAGGATCAGAAGTAACGACATGGCTTAACTCCAGCCGAATATCGTAAACAGTATTTAGCTAACAATTAAAATAAACACGTCCAACTTTTT
>NZ_AZEF01000032.1:0-88690 GCF_001434915.1 Liquorilactobacillus capillatus DSM 19910 | reverse complement strand
AAGGCAGTACAAAGTCGGGAAAATTTGAGTACTAACTCAAAATTACGAACATAGTGCGTACTTCGCTATGAGTGATTCGAAGTTAGACGGAGAATTTTGACTTATGGAACACGTTTATACGGAATAAAAGAGGAGCTATGCCAAAAGTTAACTTTTGGCATAGCTCCTCTAATAATTCTATTAAATTAATTTATTTACTGTAATTAGGTGATTCTTTGGTAATCTGAACATCATGTGGATGTGATTCAAGTAAACCAGCATTTGAAATCTGAACAAACTGGGCATCGTCTTGCAAGCCCTTCAGATGTGCTGCTCCAACATAACCCATACCGGCGCGTAGCCCACCGACTAATTGATATACCATGTCTGAAAGGCTACCCTTGTAAGCCACACGACCTTCAATTCCTTCTGGGACAAGTTTATTAGCTTCGTTAACACCACTTTGGAAATAACGATCAGATGAACCATGCTTGCTATCCATCGCGCCTAAACTCCCCATACCACGATAGGTTTTAAAGCGACGCCCTTGATAAATTTCTGTTTCACCAGGAGCTTCATCAGTTCCGGCAAGCATTCCACCGAGCATTACAGCATTCCCGCCAGCTGCTAAAGCTTTGACAATATCACCGGAATACTTGATCCCACCATCAGCAATAATTGTTTTGCCGTATTCGCGAGCAACACTGGCTGCATCGTAAATAGCAGTCAGCTGAGGAACACCGACACCTGCAACGATACGTGTCGTACAGATCGAACCAGGTCCAATCCCAACTTTAACGATATCTACGCCCGCATCATAGAGAGCTTTTGTTGCTGCTGCAGTTGCAACGTTCCCAGCAATCAAAGTTGCTTCAGGGAATGTTTGGCGAATTTCTTTGATTTTACGGATAACACCTGCGGAATGTCCATGAGCTGTATCAATTACGATAGCATCGACACCTGCATCCAACAACGCGCGTGCCCGGTCAAAAGTATCACTTGTAACACCGACTGCAGCGGCTGCCAGTAACCGGCCATGTTGATCCTTAGCCGCATTAGGGAATTCCACAACTTTTTCAATATCTTTAATTGTTATTAAACCAGTTAATTTACCGTTGTCATCGACCATTGGTAATTTTTCAATCTTATGTTTCTGTAAGATAGCTTCTGCCATTTTCAAAGACGTTCCTTCTGGTGCAGTTACTAAGTTTTCCTTAGTCATGACATCATCGATCGGAACAGTCAAATCAGTTACAAAACGTAAATCGCGGTTTGTAATGATCCCCACAAATTTACGGTTTTGTAATGTCTCAACAATTGGGACACCACTAATGCGATACTTCTTCATTAGACCTTCTGCTTCTGCCACCGAACTTTCAGGTGTTAAGAAAAACGGATCAATAATTACGCCGCTCTCAGACCGCTTAACTTTGCGGACCTCATCTGCTTGCCGTTCAATGGTCATATTTTTATGGATAACACCGAGACCACCTTGTCGTGCCATGGCAATTGCCATCGCTGACTCAGTTACAGTATCCATTCCAGCACTAATGACAGGGATATTTAATTTGATATTCTTAGCGAGTTGGACAGTTAGATCAACATCATTCGGTAAAACATGGCTTTCTGCCGGTATTAGTAGAACATCATCAAAAGTGAATCCTTTTTTCGTAAACTTAGTATCCCAGTTGGACATTACAATAGCGCTCCTTTTAATATTTTATTTTCTAACTTAACTAATTTTACCAGTAAAAGCAAGCATTCTCATCTATTTTTCAGAAAAACTCTCAGGATAATTAAAGTAGTATTTAAGATTCCTTTTCTAGAAAGCAAAATATCTGGTTGAATCGTCTCTTCTCTAACAGCAAGATTAATTTAAAATTATATATTGACTTAAACGCTTAATGATGTTTTAATTATACTAAATTTATTAACAGGAAAGGAAGAATGACCTTGGCTAATAGTAAAACTTTGCAAACAAATCTTTATTATTACAGCTTTGCTTACTTTATGTAAACGTCCGTACTTTCAGATGCGGACGTTGCTTACACGTCTGTGTCTAAAGTTGCAAGGTTATTTTTCTTTGTCAGCTAGACACTTAATAAAAGTCTAGCTGGCTGCATGAGTTTTTTCTTTTTCCAATTATTGATGATTAACACCAGCTGGATGACAAAAGTCTAGCTGGTGTTTTGTTTTTAATAATTAAGGAGGATCTTCAATGAATTCACATATGCGGCAACGTCTTTCACTCAGCCTATACTTAAATTACTTCGTTCATGGTATCGGCTTAATTATCTTAGCACAAAACATGCAAACTTTAGGCAAATTGTGGCAAACACCCTTAGCTACCGTCTCTTACGTTATATCTGGTTTAGGAATCGGACGCCTTCTTGCCTACATGCTTCTAGGTGTTTTGTCTGATCGCTACGGCCGCAAGAATTTTATCATGCTGGGAATGATCTGTTACTGCCTCTTTTTCTTAGGGATGTTAGCCGCTCCTAATATTCAGATTGCTTACTTGCTCGCGATCATTGCTGGGATCGCTAACTCCGCGCTTGATTCAGGCACATACACGACTTTTGTCGAATTAGGTGGTAACGAAAGTGCTTCAAATGTTTTGATCAAGGCTTTTATGTCCTTAGGTGAGTTTATTTTACCACTATTAGTTGTTTCACTAGAAAACAATAACTTATGGTTTGGTTGGTCCTTTGTTCTCGCAGCGGCAGTACTGATCATCAACTTCTTCTTATTACTACCATTAAAATTTCCTCAAGCCAATCAAACTTCCAAAGTATTGCTTGGTACATGGAAAGATATTGGTAAATTAAAGAAAGCCGTTATCACTGCTGCACTTGCACTTTACGGTTATACTTCAATGGCGTTGATGATCCTCTTCACACAATGGATCACAATGTACGCGACTGAGATCCTACACATGGGTAATGTTGCCGCACATTTTTTACTCTCACTTTACAGTATTGGCTCTATCAGCGGCGTTTTAATTATGTTCTGGCTGTTACGCAAACACTTTTCAGAACTAACCTTGCTAGTTACATTAAATACCGCTGCACTCCTGTCCTTAGCTATCATTTGTTTCATTCATATAGCATGGGTCACTCAACTAGCAGCCTTTATTTTCGGTCTAACTGCCGCTAGTGGTGTAATGCAAGTTGGCCTCAACACCTTCTTAAAACTGTACCCACGGACTAAAGGATTAGTTACAGGAGTTTTCTTTACTTTTGGTAGCTTAGCTTCATTTACAGTCCCAGTTATCACAGGTTGGTTATCTAAGCAAAGTATTGCAGCAACACTTGAGTTTGACTTATTGATCGGCAGTGCTAGTTTGCTTCTCGTAATAATCGTTCGGCTGGCTTTAGGTCGACAGAAGACGATCGCTGGGACACGAAGAACGATTTCACTACTAGATAAAATAATTATTCGGCTTCTGGTCCGGCGTTTCAAAGAAGTAAATACCATTAACACCTTCAAAAAGGAATTAAAGATTCCTGTCTTAGACAGTAAACGCGAAGAAAAAGTGCTGGCTAACGTTGCAGCTAACTGCTCAGATAAAAAAATACTGCCTTACTTACAGGAGATCTACACTGAAATAATGGCTCATTCTCGTAAATATCAAGAAAACAAACGACAAAATAACAATTAAACTATCAAACTATTGGAGGTAATATTATATGTACTTTTTAACTGCTGGTGAATCACATGGTCCACAATTAACAGGGATTATCGAAGGCCTACCTGCTGGTCTAAAACTCGATATCGACCAGATCAATCAAGCTCTCGCAAATCGCCAAGGAGGATACGGTCGTGGTAATCGGCAAAAAATAGAGCATGACCAAGTACGTGTTGTCGGTGGGCTACGCCATGGAATAACCCTCGGATCCCCGTTGGCACTGACTATTCAAAATCGCGATCACTCACATTGGTCCAACATTATGGATCCTGTCAGCCCTGAAACCCCAACGAATACCCTCCGCCGGGTTGATCGTCCTCGGCCTGGACATGCAGATCTAGTTGGTGGGATGAAATATCGGCATACAGACTTGCGCAATGTCTTAGAACGTTCGTCTGCACGAGAGACAGCCATGCGAGTTGCACTCGGAAACGTTTGTAAGCAATTATTAAATCAGTTAGATATCAAACTGGTTGGCTATGTTCAACAAATCGGTAAAATCTCTGGTGCACGAGAATTACCAACGGCTGTTGCACAGATAAACAGCCAGATTACACAAAATGACTTACGTATTCTAGATGCAGATCAAGTCCCAGCTATTCACAAATTAATTGATGATACTAAGCGCGCTGGTAACACACTTGGTGGAATTATCCGTGTCGTCGCGGAAAATGTTCCTGCTGGTTTAGGTAGCTATAGCAGCTGGAACACAAAATTAGATGCTAAATTAGCTGCAGCTGTAGTAGGCGTTAATGCCATGAAAGGTGTTGAGATCGGAGATGGATTCAATGCTGCAGAAAACTTTGGCAGTGAAGTGATGGATCCAATAATATGGGACAAAGAAACTGGCTGGAGTAGATTATCTAATCATCTTGGTGGTTTTGAAGGTGGAATGACTAATGGTATGCCACTTATTATCCAAGCTGCCATGAAACCTATCCCCACCCTTTACAAGGCACTTCAAAGTGTTAATCTCAAAACCCGGGAAATTCAAAAAGCAAACGTTGAACGATCAGATACGACGGCAATCGTTCCTGCGTCAATTGTAATTGAAAGTGTTATTGCGATTGAACTAGCTAAAGCGATCACCGATACTTTTGAAAGCAGCAGCCTATCTCGCCTGCAGGAAGAACTAACTGTTTACCGGCAAGAATTAAAAGAATACTAATTTCGAGGTGAACTCAATGATCATTCATACTCTTGGTCCACAAGAAACTGATAGTAATGATGCTGCGCAGTATTATATACAACATAACGCGCTCTCTAAAGCCCAGATAGTTCTTTCCGCTAGCTACACGGATATTATTAACGCTCTTCCCCAGTATCAGAATGATTTCCTGCTCATACCAACTGCTTTCAAATCAGTCGCGTTAAATCTAACTTGGGGTGAGTTGCATTATCAATATCTTGATCAACTGGAGCTAAAAGATTGCTTTATACATCGTTTAAACCCACTGGTGATGATTGAACACTGTCAGCGAAAAAGCGGGATCGCCTATTCACATCCCGCGACAGCTAAGCTTTTGGCCGCAAAAGTCCATCCACAGCAGATGTATTACTCGGCTAGTAAGTACCTTGCCTATCAACAATACCTGCATGATGGACAATATACATTGACTAATGAAAAAAATATCGTTCTTTCTTCAGAGGAAAAAATTATTGCACGTTACGAACCGCAAATGATCTGGAGTCTCTATCAAATTAAGGGGTTATAAAATGGGTAAAAGAAAACTAATTTCACAACCAACAGCAGGTTTACACGGTGAACTGCTGCTTCCCGGCGATAAAAGTATCTCGCACCGCGCACTTCTCATAGGCTCAATAAGCAGCGGAACAACTGTTATCAAACATTTTTTACACTCGGCTGATTGTTTAAGTACCCTTCAGGCTATCCGCGACTTGGGTATTACAGTCACTGAACAGGGAAACGATATTGTTGTCCATGGTCAAGGCCTCACAGGTTTACAAGCACCGGCTAACCCGCTAGATATGGGCAACTCAGGAACAACTACACGCCTAATAATGGGATTACTTGCCGGTCAGGATTTTCAGAGTGTCTTAACCGGTGATTCATCACTGCAAAAAAGACCCATGCGGCGGGTAAGCGATCCTTTAAGTACAATGGGCGCCGACATCCAAACAGCACCGGCTGGAACTCTTCCAGTAAAAATTACTGGACAGCCACTCCACGGGGTTCACATTAAATTACCCGTTGCAAGCGCCCAAGTTAAGAGTGCCTTGATCCTGGCCGCTCTTCAAGCAGATCGTTCCTCAACGATTATTGAGAAATTGCCGACCCGTGATCATACTGAGATCATGCTGCGTAAATTTGGTGCTGATGTACAGACAGCACCAGATCATTTAACTATTACTGTCAAGCCGCAGCCAGAACTCAAAGGTCAAACGGTTGATGTTCCTGGCGATATGTCATCAGCGGCCTTTTTTCTCACAGCAGCAACGATCGTTCCTCATTCAGATATTATATTACGCAATGTCAATATCAATACCACTCGAACGGGTATTTTAGATGCTCTCTTGAAGATGGGGGCTAATATTCAAGTTACCGCGCTGCCTTCTTCTGGCGAACCCGCCGCAGATCTTCGTGTAAGGTCAGCGGACCTTTCACCACTTGATCTGGGTGAAAAAGATATTCCAGCAATCATCGATGAGTTGCCGCTGATTGCGTTACTCGCCGCATGTACTCCTGGACGAAGCACCATCACAGGCGCACAAGAATTACGGTTCAAGGAAACTGATCGAATTGCGGTGATCGCACAAGAATTACGCAAACTTGGTGTCTCTATTCAAGAATTGCCTGATGGTTTGATTATTGAAGGACAAGAAACATGGCGACCCGTTGATCCAACGTTAGATAGTCATGGCGACCATCGCATTGGGATGATGATGGCTATCGCCGCTCTACGTTCAACCACCGCTCTTCTACTACGTAATCCTGAAGCAGTCGCTGTCTCCTATCCTGAATTCTTTGTCGATCTCAATTCACTACTTACTAAAGAAAAGGAGCTGTAATCTCATGACAACCATCTTTATTAAAGGCTTAGGTTTGATCGGCAGTTCTCTAACCAGAGCTATTCGTAAACGGCACCCAACCTTTACTATCATCGGCAACGATGCAGATCCTCAGACAACAGCTTATGCTTTAAAACATCACCTAATTGATCAGAGCACACGCGAGCTAACCGCCGCTGTTGCCGCCGATTTTATTATTTTAGCTACCCCTGTTACTGAAATAATCAATGATCTGCAGCAACTAGCCCAGTTGCCTTTAAAAAAGAGCGTTATTATTACTGATGTCGGCAGCACTAAACAAGCGGTACTCAAAGCCGCACTTCCTTTACAAGAAAAGGGAATCACTTTTATTGGTGGACATCCTATGGCTGGTTCGCATAAAACCGGTGTCACAGCAGGTCGAGCTGACCTTTTTGAAAATGCTTTTTACTTTATGATCAAAACCAAAGTCCCAGATGACGCATACTTAGCACTGCAAAACTTGCTTCAAGGAGCACACGTCAAGTGGCTGTTGCTCTCTGCACAAGAACATGATCAATTAGTTGGTCAGATCAGTCACTTGCCACATGTTATTGCCGCCGCACTTGTCAATCAAACCCAAGTCTTTTTTGCTGACTCACCCTTAGGGATGCGGATGGCTGCCGGTGGCTTCAAATCGATTACGCGAATCGCTTCTTCTGATCCAACGATGTGGAGCTCGATCTTACAATCAAACTCAGCCATTATTATTCAACAAATCAGTCAATACGTTAATGAGCTGCAGAAGATCCAAAAAGCTATCATGGAGGATGACCATGACCAGATCTTTTCATTCTTTAAAACTGCCAAAAACAGCCGGGATGAACTTGGCCCTGAAAAGGTTGGTCAACTACCGAACTTCTTTGATTTATTTATCAATATTCCTGATCAAGTTGGTGCGCTTGCAGCAATCACACAACTACTTGCGCTTAATAAAATCAACCTTGTTAATATTCACATTCTTGAAATTAGAGAGGATTTGGATGGCGTTTTACAACTTACCTTTATGCGAGAAAATGACCGTGCACAAGCTGTCAAGATACTGACACATGCACATTACACGATTTTAAGAAAGGATTAATACACATGAAAGCTATTTTAATCGGGTTTATGGGTAGTGGAAAAACTACTATTGGTAAACTTTTAGCTCATCAACTGGCTTTACCGCACATTGACCTAGATGATCAAATCATAGCTGCAGCCGGATGTCCCATTACAAATATTTTTGAACAGCACGGTGAAGACTACTTCCGCCAACTCGAACACCAACTTCTATTAGAAACACTCACACGTGATGGAGTCCTTTCAACTGGTGGTGGGACTCCTGCTCAAGCTACTAATCTGCAAGTCTTACAGGAAACTGCGACCCCAGTTATTCTCTTAGAAGCTGCGGCTGACACTATTCTTGAACGTGTCCACAACAATCATGACCGACCCTTAGTTAACTCACTCACTAAGACCGACCTTGTTTCCCTAAAAGATGCCCGTCGTTCACAGTATCATACATGCGCCGACCTAATTATTCAAACTGATGGTCTAAGTCCACAAACTATCGTCAAGCGTATTTTGAGTTTCTTAAAGCAAAAATGACAGCAAAAAGCACCCTGCCCACTGAGTTCCCAACCGTCTTTAAAGAAAACCTTCTTAGTCAACTTTAAAACGGCTGTTAACCCAAGTGCTGCCAAGATGCTTTTTAACTTATATTTTAATTACAGCATCAGTGTGTACGGATCCTCTAAGTAAGAAACGATCTCTGCCAAAAAGTCTGCTGCTGGTGCCCCATCAATAATTTGATGATCAAATGTTAAACTTAGTGGTAATTTAAGCAGTTGTTTGATCTTACCTTCGTCACTAAGGACAAGTTCTTTCAAGAGTGTCCCCACACCTAAGATACCGATCTCAGGCTGATTGATTACAGGTGTAAAGTACTCAACCCCACTCTTACCTAAATTACTGATCGTAAAGGTTCCACCGCTGTAAGCACTGCTGTCCAATGTGCCGTCACGTGCATCAGTTATTGCTGTGTTTAGGGACTTACCTAGTTCTGTTAACGTCATCGAACCAGCAGACTTAACGACTGGAACTACTAACCCGTCAGCAACTGCAACTGCCATCCCAATATTAATGTCCGTAACTTTTTCATAGTGGCCGTCATGATACCATGCATTCATTTCTGGGGTATCTTTAAGTGCCAGGATAGCAGCTTTGGTGACAAGCGTCGTTAAACTCAACTGTCCATCAACTAACGGCTGGTTTACTTTCTGCTTTAGGTCTTTTCTGAAGGCCATTAAATTAGTAATGTCAGCCTTAAGTTGTAAAGTAACCTGGGCTGTATTCTGCAGGCTGCTCATCATTCGCTGCGCGATTATTTGACGCATTCCTGTTAGACCGGCTCCAGCCGTGGATGCCGTAGTACTTGCTCCTACTGGTTGTGCGGTTGGAACATAGTTTTCAACATCACGTTTGGTTATTCGCCCATTACCGCCAGTCCCCTTAATTTGATGATAATCAAACCCTTTTTCTCCAGCTATTTTACGTGCTAACGGAGTAATGAAAACACGGTCTTGGGTTTCGCTACCTTGTTGCATTACTGGTTGCTGCTCGGCAGCTTGCGGCTGTGTTTGTTCAGCAACTGGTGCTGCCTCTTGTGGTGCTGTTTCTTCAGCTCCACCTTCACCAACTGCTTCTCCAGCAGCTCCGATATAACCAATTGGGGCCTGACACTTAGCATCTTCACCCTCATGCACTAATATTTTAATTAGTGTTCCGTCAGCAGGAGCATCAACATCGGCAGTCAGTTTTTCAGAACTAATTGTTGCAACGACATCGCCTTTTTTTACTTCATCGCCTTCGTTTTTAACCCACTCATAGACCGTTCCTTCTGTCATAGTTAAGCCAAGTTTTGGCATTATGATCTCTGTTGCCATGCTAACACCCCCTTATTTCTTCAAGTCGTCAATCAACTCGGCCGCAGTTTCAATTACCCGATCTGCATCTGGTAAATATAGTTGTTCCAAGTTAGTTGCAAATGGAACTGGTGTATTTGGTGCACAAACCTTTTTAATCGGTCCATCCAAGTAATCAAATGCTTGATCCCCTACAACAGAAGCAATATCTGTTGCTGTGTTGTTATGTGGATTAGCCTCATCAATTATTATCAGCCGGCCTGTTTTCTTAACTGAATTAATAACCGTTTCTTGATCCCAAGGAGCAACTGTAATAAGATCAATTACCTCAACATCAACTCCGTCTTTAGCCAACCGGTCTGCAACTTCCAATGCAACGTAAAGCATTTTACCAATTGTCACAATCGTTAGATCTGTACCTTCACGTTTGACTTTCGCCTTACCGATTTCAACCTTGTAATATTCTTCTGGAACTTCATCTTTGATACCATAAAGTGTCTTATCCTCTGAGAAGACAACCACATTATCATCCTCGATCGCTGATATCAACAGACCCTTTGCATCATATGGGTTAGAAGGAACAACCACTTTGATACCTGGAATCGAAGCTAGCATTCCATAATAAGAACCGGAATGTTGCGCAGCTGCACTTGCTCCTGCACCGTGACAAGTCCGAACTGTCATTGGAATTTTAGCTTTGCCACCAAACATATAACGCATCTTTGAGCCTTGTGCTAACAATGTATCTAAACAAAAGCCAATAAAATCGTTAAACATCAGTTCTGGAACCGGACGTAAACCAGTTGCTGCGGCTCCAACTGAAGCCCCCATATAGCCCATTTCAGAAATAGGGGTATCGATTACACGTTCCCGACCATACTTAGGCATCAGTCCTTTAGTTACACCAAAAACTCCACCCCAAGCATCTTCATTATCCTTTGATAAATGATCAACTGTCGCGCCACCTGCAATATCTTCGCCCAAAAGGATCACCCGATCGTCCTTTTCCATTGCCATATCCAAGCCTTCATTGATCGCTTTCATAAATGTTATTCGTCTAGCCATGTTGCATTCTCCTTTCTACTGTTTAATCAACAAAAACATCTTCGTACAGGGACTCTGGTTTTGGAATAGGGCTCTCCTCAGCAAACTTGATCGCATGTTCGATATCTTCAACGGAACTTTTTTCAATCTGATCTGCTTTTTTAGCACTCAGTAATTTTTTAGCTGTTGCATATTTCCGAAACTCTGGAATACAATCACGGTCTGCCAGTTCTTTTTCTTTACCTTCCTTAGCTTTGTACTTTTGTTCATCACCCTCGAAATGCCCATAATTACGGTAAGTTACACATTCAATCAATGTTGGCCCCTCACCCTTACGTGCACGATCGATCGCTTTACCGGCTGCTTCATAAACGGCCATTAAGTCTTTCCCATCAACTGTTTCACCAGGGATACCATAAGCCGGTGCCCGATCAGCGATATGCTTTGAACCTGAAGCATATGTTTGTGGAGTAGCTTCACCATATGAGTTATTTTCATTCACAAACACAACTGGCAATTTCCAAATAGATGCCATATTGATACTCTCATGGAAAGTTCCTTCGTTAGCAGCTCCATCACCGAAGAAACAAACTGCAACATCGTCCGTCTTTAAGTACTTGTTACGTAGAGCAGCTCCAATCGCAATTGGGAAACCACCACCAACCATTCCGTTAGCACCTAACATTCCCTTATCAATATCTGCGATATGCATTGATCCGCCCTTACCCTTGCATAGACCGGTTTCTTTTCCATAAATCTCAGCCATCATTTTATCCAAATCACAACCCTTAGCGATACAATGCCCATGTCCACGGTGAGTACTGGTAATGTAGTCCTTATCAGTTAAATGTGCACAGACACCTGTCGCAATGGCTTCTTCACCTGCATAAAGATGGACGAAGCCTGGGATAGAACCTGTCGAGAAAATTTGATGCACTTCATCTTCAAAGTTACGAATATCATTCATTTTCTTATAAATCCACTCTGCACGTTCCTTTGATAATTTCTCCATATTTATTACCTCCTCATGTCTTTAAAGCAAAAACAACTTTGTTTTAAAATTTTCATTCATTTGATATCTAACTAAGTCGGATCGTTTGCGCAACTTCCCCAGTCAACTCTGATAACGTCGGGTGCGCAAAGATAACATCGGCTAACTCATCAACTGTTCCTTCTGCCTTAGCAGCAGCTAAGATAGTATGGATCATTTCAGTGGCATTGCTGCCAACGATAACCGCACCAAGGATCTCATGGTATTTCTTTTCACTGATAATCTTCACAAAACCAGCTGTTTCTTCACTTGCAATCGCCTTACCATTGCTGGTATAAGAGCCACTTTTAACAACAACATCAAAACCCTTTTCCGCAGCTTGTACTGCACTTAATCCAAAGCTTGCAACTTCTGGATCTGTGTATAGGCAGCGCGGAATATAGCGCTGCGCTACCGGTGCTTGTTTCTTACCACAGATCGCGTCTACTGCACTAAGGCCTTCTGCACTGGCTGCATGGGCTAATTGATAACCACCAATCAAATCTCCAATAGCATAAATATGGGGAAGACTTGTCTGGTAATGTTGATTGACTTTGACAAACCGCTGGCCCTCATCTAAATCAATTCCAGCCCTTTTTACTAATTCAAGGTTTGCCTTTCGACCAGTTGCAACCAGTAGCTGGTCAAATTTATAGACTTCATCTGTCAGCTGAACTTCTTTAGAAACAACTTGCTTGATTTTGACGCCTACCTTAACCGTAATTCCCATACTTTGCAGTTTTTGCTTAACGATCAGACGTGCTTCTTCATCCTCAGTCAGCAAAATATCTGGTGCCACCTCAAGCAAGGTAACCTCTACGCCTAAGGGCTGCATTGCAAAGGCAAGTTCAACTGCAATGATCCCACCGCCGATGATAACTAGTTTTCGTGGAAGAACAGTCATTTTAAAAAAGGTGTCAGTAGTTAGATATTCAACCTTATCGATCCCATTAATCGGTGGAACAAAGGGGTGTCCGCCTGTTGCTAAAAGAATATCCTTTGCAGCAATTACCTTGCCAGCAACACTTAACTGGTGTTCTTTAGTTAATACAGCCTCATCTTCAATATACGTAATTCGGTTTGCTTTGAACAACTGCCTGATTCCGCCTTGCAGAGTTGCAACTACGTGGTCTTTTCGCCGAACTAATTTAGGAAAATCAACACCTTTTATCTCCATAGACAATCCAAATTGACTGGCTTCCTGAGCAGCTAACGCCCAATGACTATGCTTTAAATAACTCTTAGATGGAATACAGCCAGCATTTAAACACACACCGCCAATATCTTTTTTCTCGATCACTACTACTTTTTTCCCAAGTTGAGCGGCGTGAATTGCGGCAATATAGCCGCCAGGCCCCGCTCCAACAACTGCAACATCATAACTTGCCATAAATTACTTCCCCCCTCGCAAAAAAGCTCTTCCTCTCACATTTATTTATAAGCAACTTCCATGCCAATAATTTTCAAATAACGGACTATTTCTACTTGTTGCTTAGATCAGGCGTACATTAGCGGATTAACACCATTTTTTTATTTAAACTGTTATTCAGTTAGCTATTATTTTCCAGTATCCGCTCGCCCTTGTTCACAGAAAAAGTAGGACTTAAAAAGAAGTGCTGTTGCTATTAAGGTGTAATTACCGAGATAGCAGTTTTTTTAACACGAGTCGCTTCCAACAATCTAAATCATTTTAGCGCTGCTAGTATTTTTATTTCCAATCAAAAAAGGCCCTGCCTAAAATTTGACTTTTAAGCTAGGGCCTTTCCAAAAGCTTACTCATTAATAATTTAGCAAAAAATATATTTACTTTCAAAAGTCTTCTTGTTAGAAATTCTTTTTGAACATTTAATGTTACATTTACCTCTGAACAAAACGTTCTTAATGAAACATTTTGTAACTATCTATTTTCTGTGCCTGAAGTTACCTTAAACCATACTTTTTCATCTTGCGATACAAAGTTGTCCGTGAGATACATAGTTCAGCAGCTGTTTTACTAATATGATAGTGATTCTGTTCTAACACTTTCTGCAGTTTCTTCACTTCCTTAGATTGACTTTGAAGCGGTAAGGTATGTTCAGCTACTTTGGTAAGCCCAGCTGTTTCTCCTGTTGGCTCCTTAGAACCACAAATTGCACCTGCTTCTATCAACTGTCTGATCTGTGTACTCGTTGGCTGCTGCAGTTCATAAAAGAGGTATAGCCGTTCCAAGAAATTATTGAACTCACGAATGTTCCCATACCACGAATAGGTCTGGCTAATAGCATAAAGTTCGTCTTGCCAGCTTAGATGCCATTTCTTCTTCTTGCAAAAAGCAGTGATCAACTGTTGGAGGTCTTCCTTGCGCTCACGCAAAGGCGGGATTTGAACTGGGCAGACGTAAATCCGGTAAAAAAGGTCCTCACGAAATTTTTTTTGCTGAACCAAAGAGCGTAAATCGCGGTTACTGGCAGTAATTAGCCGAAAAGAGACTTTTCGCGGTTCGCCGTTGATTGGTACAACTCTTTTCTCTTCGATCACACGTAATAGCGCTGTCTGCATTTGGCTAGACATACTCTCAATTTCATCTAAAAATAACGTTCCACCGTCAGCCTGCTCAATCTTCCCCTTCTGCCCTTTAGCATTAGATCCTGTAAACGCGCCTGGAGCGTAACCAAAAAGTTCACTTTCAAGTAGATTTTGACTTAAAGCTCCGCAGTTAATCGCTACCAGCGGGCCCTCTTTCACCGCGCTATTATAGTGTATGGTCCGTGCCAATACTTCTTTTCCTGTTCCCGACTCACCGAAAAGATGGATTGGCAAGTTGCTGCTTGCTAGCTTTAAAATACGTTCTAAAAATTGACTATAGGCCTTATTAGCTGTGGGTACACCAGGATAATAGAACTTGTTTGGATGCGGTGATTTAGTAAAAATATGCATTTTATAACCAATCAACTTATTCTTAAAATAGATCTTTTCACTTTTATAAATCGTTTTTGTATCAATATAATTATGGATATCACTTCCCAATTCAAAACGTTCACTATCTTTTTCAGGTACACTAACAAGTTTAAAATGGGTATCACATAGAAGTTCATTTGGTTGGTGTAACACACAATACTGCAGTAATTCTTTCCGCCGCTCAAGTTCTTCACGAATCAAAACATTGGATATCCGCTGCGTTAGTAATGTCAGTAATAACAAGGCATCCTTAGCCGAATCGTTATATAACGTGGAGATATCCAAGACGCCTAAAACGTCTCCCTCTTCATCTAGAATCGGTGAGGCTGAGCAGCTCCACTGCCTTGATGCATAAGCATAATGTTCATCTGAAGTAACATGCTCATCTCGTTTAGTCCGTAAGGCGATTCCAATAGCATTCGTCCCAACATTAAGTTCTGTCCACATCGTTCCTTCTCTAAAGTAAAACTCGTTTGCATGCTCTTGGGCTTGTAAATTACCATCCCGCCATAAAATATTCCCATTTTCATCAGTCAAGATAAACACTGGTTTTTCCAGAATAAAGCTGCTTTCAATCCTTTTAATCTGTTCTTTAACAATTTCGATCAGCTTACTATACTGCTGCTGCTTATTAAGCAGTTCTGCTGCCGAAAGGATCTTTTGCGGCTTAGACAGATATGGATCAACTTCTGCTCGTGAACAAAACTTCCATGACTCCGCGATCTTAGTGTCTAACATATCAGCTGCAAATCGATTTCCTGAAATGAATTGTTTCCACAATTGCTGATTTTGCATATGCTCAGCCCCCATTCTAACCAAAAAAAGCGTTTCTCACTTATATTATATATGAGATCGCTTTTATTACTACTTTTTCGGTTTTCTAATCAGTTGTGCTTGAGCAGTCAGTAATTCTTTTATGGAGCATTAAAACAAATGCAGTTTTCCAATTCTGTGAACTGCTTCAGATAATCTTGCTGAATCTACAAGCAGGCCAATACGAACATAATTGTCACCCATAGAACCGAAGCCTCGACCGGCAGCTACGGCAACATCAACTTTTTCAAGTAAGAGATCAGCAAAACTCGTACTAGTATATCCCGTTGGCACCGGCATCCATACATAAAAAGTTCCGCCAGGCACAAATGCTTTCCAACCGATCTTAGCCGCCTCGGCAAGAAAGACGTCCCGTCTTTCTTGATATAATGCCTGTAACGCGGCAACCTCTCTTTTTCGTTGCGGTGAACGGAGAGCTGCGATACCAGCCTTTTGGATCGCTGGAAACACACTCACGAATAAATGGTCTTGGATCAGGTTCAAAGCTTCAATAATGCTCGGATTGCCAATTGCAAACGCTAGACGCCATCCCGCCATGTTGAAAGTTTTGGAAAATGTATAAATTTCAATTCCAACATCCTTAGCACCTTTTGCTTGCAGAAAACTTGGGTTCTTATAACCATCAAAGCCTAATGCTCCATACGCAAAATCACTTACGACCCCAATGTTATATTTCTTAGCAAACGCCACTGTTTGTTCATAAAAATCTTTAGTTGCAACGGCTCCAGTCGGATTATTTGGATAATTCAAATAAATAAACTTAGCCCTTCTAGCCACTTCTTCGGGGATCTCATTATAGTTAGGTAAAAAAGCATTTTCTGCCCGCAACGGTACAGTATCATAATCTACTTTCCCTAAAGCAGCACCTGATAAATAGTCTGGGTACCCTGGGTCAGGTAAAAGTAGTCTTTCACCCGGATTCATCAATGCCCATGGCAGTTCAACTAAGCCGATCTTTGACCCACCCAAAATAGCAATTTCCTTTTCAGGATCAACTGCAACACCATATTCTTCTTCGTAAAAAGCGGCAGCAGCTTTTTTTAACTCGCCCAATCCTCTAAACGGCGAATACTTATGGTTTTGCGGATCCTGTGCTGCCTCGTCAAGTGCTTTAACTATATAATCAAATGTCGGCTGATCTGGATTTCCTTGTCCAAGATTGATTACATCGTTTCCTGCCGCGATTTTTTTATTAACCTTCGCAACTAATGCTGCAAAGAACTGCTCTGGTAATTCCCCTAATATCTGTGATTTGTTAAATTTCATCAGCTATTTCCTTCTAATCTAATTTGATGTTCCGAAAAGCTTAGTCAAAAGCCTAATTTCGCTTCGGCTTCTCAATCGCTCTATATGGACAAACTCTGTGGACTGAAGCTTCCTATCTAATTCAGAATTATTTCTAATAAAATAGTTACTATACTCAATAATTCCAATTTGGCACTTAGCCTTTGCTGCCCTATACAACACTTACTGGCCTGCCTTGCTTAAAAAAATTCAGCGCTATTTTTTTATAAATCTGAATCGTTGTCAAATAACTGGTCACTGTTGTATATTCATTCAACTGATGGGCTTCTTTCCACGCATCAGCACCTAAAATAACAACTGGTATCTCTGGTTTACTCTGGATAAAAACACTAGCATCTGTTGCTCCATTAATAGTCCGCAAATTAATTTCACGATCTGGATACTCATCATCTGTGATCTTTTGTACGAGTTGAACAAACCAATTTTGTGGTAAAGTTCCAACTGGATAAAAATTATGCACAATTGAAAATACTAATTTAAACGAACTTTTACGATTAATTTCTTTAATT
The DNA here is from genome assembly GCF_001434915.1 of Liquorilactobacillus capillatus DSM 19910. Lineage (GTDB taxonomy): Bacteria > Bacillota > Bacilli > Lactobacillales > Lactobacillaceae > Liquorilactobacillus > Liquorilactobacillus capillatus. The sequence continues at coordinate 71,410 of NZ_AZEF01000032.1, read as the reverse complement.
TTTTTTTGAATCCGTTCGATAACTTGATTGTTGTTAAACTTTTTGGTTGGCCGAATATTACCGTAAATCTCTGCATAACTTGGAATGCTATTAACTTGTTGCCCCCCCTTAATAACCGTAATGCTATGTTGGACATTACCTAACAAAGGGTCTAGCGGGACATCATCAAACAAGGTCTGCTCGGCATTGATATACTGCATCAGGCCGCTTATTGCGTTAACTCCTTGACCTGGTCGTGAACTATGCACTGCCTTGCCGTAACTCTTAATTTGATAGTTCAAACTTCCCGAATGTGCGTAAATAACTTGACCGCTTGTAGGTTCACCCACTACTAATGCAGCGACATCATTCATCATACCCTGATCATTCAAACGATATGCACCCTGTGCTCCATATTCTTCACCAGCCGTCGCAACAAAACGGACCATCCCCGCCGGAATATGCTGTTCCTCTACCAATTCCAGCAATGTAATAATCTGCGCAGCAAGGCCGCTCTTCATATCAGCTGCTCCACGACCATAAATTTTTCCGGCGACAACCTTTCCTGAAAAAGGCTCATAATTCCAGCCATCTTTCTGCCCAACAGCAACGGTATCTTGATGACCAGTAAAGCACAAAACACCTTTATCCCTTTTTTCTCCAATTTCAGCGATTAAATTAGCTCGATTGCTGTCAAAACGATCAATTCTAACACTAATATTCTTTTTTTGAAATAATGCAGCAATATATTTAGCAACTTCAAATTCATTGCCGTTCACAGAATGTATTTTTATCAGATCGGTTAGTATTTTTAACTTTTCTTTTTCCTTCATAGATCATCGCATCTCTCCAAAAATAAATATGTCTACACAACTACTTCAACTATTTTTATGGTTCAAAATCCGTGCCAATAGATCACCTATCAACTGAACTAATAATACAAAAATCAATACCAGTAAAGTAGCAATAAATGTTGTATCGTTTGCAAAACGGTTATAACCATAAGCAATCGCCATGTTTCCTAACCCACCAGCACCAATTGCTCCTGCCATCGCGGTCAAGCCAATCAGACTAATCAACGTTACCGTTGTTACTCTGATTAACTCCGAACGTGCTTCACGCAGGTAGACATCGAAAATGAGATCACTGAATGTTGCTCCCAGAGACTGTGCTGCTTCAATAATTCCACGATCAACACTAGCTAATGCGACCTGAACTTGACGGGCATAAAAGGGGAAAACACCTAATGAAAGTGGAACAAGTGCTGCAGTTGTTCCAATTTGAGTCCCAACAATTTTTTGAGTTACCGGTGCAATAAAGGCCAGCAAAATAATAAATGGAATAGCTCTGAAAAAGGAAACTACTTTATCAAAAAAGCTGAAGGCCCCTCTATTAGGAATAATTCCATCTGAATCAGTCAGAACAAGTCCTATTCCAAAAACAAGTCCTAAAATTCCACCAAAAAGAGCGGACCAAAAAGTCATGTAAAGTGTCTCACCAATTGCTTGCAGCCAACCACCATCACCGCTCCAACCTTGATAGACAACATTTGGAAAATATTTAGTAAAAAGCTCAACCATTTAAGACTTCACCCTCCTTCACTCTAGTTACAATAATGTCCTGTTTTTTTAAGAATTCAATTGCCTGTTTTCTTTTGGCAGTACTTCCTTTAATAATTACAAAAAGTGAACCGACAGGCGTTTCTTGTAAGATCTCAACATTACCGTATATTATGCTGGCAACAACCCCGAAATCCTTATAGAGCTTAACTATTAATGACTCGCCAACCGCTGAACCAATATATGTTAATTGAACACATTCCTGATCATCACCAAGTTTAACCAATTTAGACTTTCCAAGTGTTGCAAGAGCCTTGGCAGATTCCTTTTCTGTTCCAATAAACTCCCTAGTTAACTTGTGTTTAGCATTTATAAAGATGTCTAACAAATCACCCGTTTCTAGTACCTCACCCTTTTCCATAACAGCTACACGGTCAGCAATTCGTTTAACAGCTTCCATCTCATGTGTAATCAGCACAACAGTTAGTCCCAGCTCTTCATTTAATCTTTTCAGTAAATCTAAAATCTGAAGTGTGTTTTTAGGATCTAAAGCAGACGTTCCTTCATCTGAAATTAATATTTCTGGATCATTTGCTAAAGCTCTTGCAATCGCTACCCGCTGCTGCTGTCCACCAGATAACTGTGCCGGATAAGAATCTGCACGTTCTTCTAGGCCCACAAGCTGCAGCAGATTTAATGCTTTTTCTTTAATCTCTTTTTCCTTTAATGAACTATGTTTAAGCGCAAAGGCAACGTTTTGAACAACAGTCTGTTCGTTAAGCAAGTTAAAATGCTGGAAAATCATTCCGATTTTACGACGCTTTTTTCTTAATTTTTTACTATCAATTACTTTCTCATGATTACCAATCTTTTCGTAAAAAAGATCCCCATTGATTTTAGCGCTACCCGAAGAAGGTCGCTGCAGCAGATTTATAACCCTGACAAGGGTTGACTTTCCTGCTCCTGAATAACCGACAATACCATAAATATCTCCTTTATTAATAGTGAGTGAAACGTTTCTTACAGCTTCGATCGTTTGTTTTTTCTGTTTAAAGGTGACACTGATCTTATCCAATTCAATAATTTTCTCTGCCATTTTGCACCTCATAACTTTCCCCAAGGACTATTTCTTATACAAATAGTTCAATAACTTACCTTAATTTGATATCCCACGCTGGTAATTCAGAAGTTCCATAGACATCCTTAATTGCTTTCTTAGTTGCTTCTGATTGGTATGCCTTAACAACTTCCCTGTATGCTTTTTTGTTTTTATCCTTCTTGTTAGCAGCAATTAAATTTATCCATTGTTCAGAATCCTTGTTAACGGGTTCAACATAAATTGCGGATTTATAATTAATCCCTGCTGTCTGAGCATAGTTTCCATTAATAACTGCTGCCGTAACGTCTGACAATGACCGTGCTGTCTGACTTGCATCCAATTCCTTGATTTGCAGATTCTTCGGGTTTTTTACGATCGACTTAATAGTTGCCAACTTAGTATTAGGCTTCAACGTAATCAAACCGGCATTTTTCAGAACATACAGTGCACGCGACTCGTTAGTTGCATCGTTAGGTATAGCAATCGTTGCACCGTCTTTAATATCCTTAACGTTTTTTACCTTATTCGAATACAGCCGAATCGGGGTAATAATTGTTTTACCAATGGCTTCAATATTCGTCTTATTAGCCTTATTCCATTCATCTAAGAAGGCGTAATGTTGAAATGAATTAAGATCAATATTGCCACTAGCAAGAGCCTTATTGGGCTGAGAATAATCAGTGAACTTCTTGAATTTTAAGGTTAAGTTATACTTATCTTTGGATGTCTTCGCAACAACTTTCCAAACTTGGTCATCCTGTTTTGATCCTGACATAACACCAACTGTGACTGTTTCAGCTTTAGCTTTTTTTCCACCACCAAAACTAAAGTAACCCGCAACAACAATCGCTAACAATACAACTAATCCAATAAGATATTTTAATGATTTTTTCATTTTCTTCTCTCCCTTAAATAGATTTGATTCTATCCGCCCGATAAACATATTAAGATGTATCTTCTAACTTAGGGAAACAAAAAAAGCACCCATCCCTAAAAAAGGACGGATACTTCCGTGATTGCCACCTTTGTTCACAGTTTACTTACACAAACTGTCTCGCTAAGATACACCGACTTGATATCTGTCAGCCAGTATAACCTTGCATCATTAACGGGTGCAACACCGTCAGCGGCTAAACGTCACCACTGCCATTCCAAGTCCATCTTCCACATCTTCTCCACACTTCTTCACACCAACCAGAAGCTCTCTTAGAAAATCCAACGTGTACTCTACTCTTCTATATGTTTATCGTTCGTCTAAATGTTATAATCCTATTTTAATGTATTTTTCATTAAAGTCAAGACTTTTTAACAACATTTATTACGATAATGATTTTTGCATTAAAATTCTAGTTAACCAATTTGTATAAAATGTTTTTTGCGTTCTCTGCCAACTAAAAACGGGCTCTACCATATTTTTCGAATCTCTAAAATAATTTTCTGGTTTAGGTATTCGTTCGATATATTCAGGGTTAGCTGTTATTTCCCGATAATATTCTTTCAAAAGAGCATCTCTATCATATTCCAAGTGCGAAAATAAAAAAGTCTGTTTCTGTCCTACTGCTTCAGCTAGTGTTAAATGCCCGTTTATGTCCGAAGCTAAAAGCTCAAGTTCTGCTTGAGCGCTCATTTGCTTATGATCCATCTCCGCATACCGCGCATGCGGAGCAAGAAAGCCGGTCATTATCTTATCCAGAAGTTTGCTTGGGGCATAAATAGTGTTTTGATAAATTCCAAAAATTTTAGCCGGCAGCATCTGTTTTTGTATCCCATAAAAATAATTCAGCGCCGCCATTGCACCCCAGCAAACATACAATTGTTCAATTTTGTTCTCCAGTAATACATCAAATAAAGCCTCTAACTCTGGCATATACCATATTTCATTGAAAGCCTTTTTTTCAATCGGTGCCCCTGAAACAATAAACCCATCTAATTGCTTAACTTCTTCTAAATTCAATGGTTTAGCTATTCGTTGTAATTTCTGGGGAACTGGCCGCTTTTGGTAGTGCATTTTAGGATAATAAAAAACCAATTCGATAGGAAAATATGCTTGGGTCAGAACTTTAGTAAATTGTTTTTGTGATTCTTCCTTGTTGTGCATTAAGTTCAACACCCCAATTTTAAGCCGCTGCTGCTTTTTCATTTTTTTCTCCTTTAGGTATTTTTTATAGAACTTACTTTAATGCTTAATATTATTAATTGAGGGTACAAAAAAGGCACCAATCTCTATAAGATTCGTGCCTCAAGCAAAGAATGTTCGTTCTTTTAGAAGATATAAATCAAAATTGCTTAAAATTTCTACAGCAACTGTATCTCCAAACAGACGTATTCCAAATGCTTACGCACGAAATACGACAACAACAATTCTGTTCTGTTTTCATCTTAGGAGATACCATCATCTCAAATCCTCACCCGTCCTGTTAATTATATTTGAATTTTACCTTGCTTTTATTCAATTTGCAAATTATTAACAACTAAAAACTCCTTAAACTTTTAGGCAACGACGACATTATCACGCACCAACTTCTAAAATAAGACTTTGTGCTGCAATAATGTCATCATACAAAGACTTCGTCAAATCAGTACTATACGTGCCTTCTGCATGACGTTCTTTTATGAAGCCTAGTTCAAACTGCAAAACATTTATTAAGTCTGCATTTTGCTGGGATCCTACACTAAGTTGGTTATATACACTCAACTTCTCGTTGGCAATTTTTTCACGTAGAGCAATAACTATTCCCTTATCCGTATTCTGCCTATCAAACTCAGCAACAAATTGAGCCGTTTCGTCAGCTGTCACATCTTCAAGTTCTTGCAATGCTTTTAACCAGCGATCTCTTTGCGAATCATTACCATAAATCTGAACAAGTGAAATTCTTCTTTTAAGTCTAGTAATTTTATTTTGCAAGACTACTTGCTCTTCTGCACTCGCAATCTTGCTTTTATATTCGATTTTTTTAATCTTTTTTTGATATTTTTTTATCTGCCTTTTTTTACTCTGTTTTGGTGTAAAAAAGAGTTCAAGTATCTTGGCCCAAAGATGATTTAAGATTTGCCAATACTTAAACCTTCTTTTAAAATTCTTCATATTATGCTTGTGTTTCTTACCCTCATTCATAATATCCCAGAGTTTGATCGCATCAGCTGACAGCAAACCATCTTTAATTGCTTTCTCCACTGTTTGAGTACGGACATCAGCTAATTGCTCAGTTATTTGCTTCCAAGCAGTAGGATCGCTATTGTATCCATGAACTTGCTGAGTTTGAACTTTGCTCGTTAATTTATACTTGCGCTCATCTGAAAGTTCAAGTGTATTGATATAAGCCATTGCCGCGTTAACAATCTCTCTATAAGCTTGATCGAGCTCATTAACAGCAAATTCTTTTTGCTCTTTAGGCAACAACTTTGGCAAGAGTAATAATGGAACAAATAAACTAAAAAGAATGATTAGAGCTGAGATTGTTATAATACTACTTCTCGTTGCAAAAACATCGTGATTACCTATGGACAGAGGTAATGAAAAAGCCATCGCCAGTGTCACTGTACCATGGACACCGCCTACAGAAAAAATAAGAGCATCCTTAAATAAATGGTCAGGTATTGTTCTGTTTATTCTCTTAGTATCAAACAATACATAAAGATATCTCAACAGCAGCATCCCCCCATAAATAAGAAAAGCCATTACAATAAGTTTGATGCTTTCCTCTAGCTTAAGAGTAAAAATATTTTTTAAAATAGGAGCCAAACTCAAGCCTAAAATAACAAACACAACACCATTTAATAACTGTGTGATAACTTTCCACAGTTGCGTAATCAAATTATTCATTTGCGACGAAACCAGCAATGTACGGCTGCGTTCTTCATGATGGATAATACCAGCAATTACTGCTGCGATAATACCAGAAACTCCTATTCTCTCAGCTACTACATAAATAACTAGTGGCGTTAACAACTGCATCATAACTTGTGCAGTCATATCATCAAATTGCCTTCGTAATAGTTGCTTACGTATTTGGATAACCAAGATCCCTGCAGCTAACCCGAATACGATTCCTCCTATAGCTACCAAAGTAAACTTCAATAATATTTCGTTCCACGCAAGATGACCTGTATTAATCCACACAATTGCCAACTCTAAAATAACAATTCCGGTCGCATCGTTAAACATAGACTCAAGGTTTAATGACCGTAAAACTTTTTGCGGCATAACCAAGCCCTTATTAACTGAATTTAAAGCTGTTGCATCTGTCGGTGTTACAATAGCTGCTAGTGCAAGCGCAACTGCTAAAGGCCACGCCAAGAAATGATGAATCATCCAGCCTATGATAATCATTGTTATTAGTGCCAATATAAACGAAAGATGGATAATATTTCTTATATTTCGTGAAATAGTTTTCCCTTGCGTTTGCTGTCCTTCAAAAAAAAGTAAGGGAGCTATGATAATCATCATAAACCACTCAGGATTTAAATTAATTATGTAGTTAGACATTGACGGTGTCATCGCACAGACTAACCCAATAATAATTTGCCAAACAGATTGCGGAACAGCTGTAAATTTTTGGGCAATAAAATTAGCTGCAATTACCGCCGCAACCAACACAATTATTGAATAAATAAATGTCATTCATCTGCCTCCATTGTCATACCCGACCACGCCTTTTCAACACACTTCAAGTTTCAATCCTCTAAAATTAATTTTGTACGTTTCTTCAACTCTGGTAAAACTTCATCTGCAAACCATGGATTTTTAGCCATCCATATTTGGTTACGCGGTGAGGGATGTACTATTGGAAAATATTCAGGCATGTAATTCTGATAATTTCGGACGACATCAGTTAGTTTAGTTGAACCTTTCAAGTGTAAATAACGCTTAACAGCATAGCTTCCAACTAAAAGTGTTAGCTGAATATTAGGCATTGTTTCTAATAATATTGGGTGCCATTTAGCCGCAAAACCTTTACGTGGCGGTAAATCGCCTGATTTTCCTTTACCTGGAAAGTAGAAGTCCATTGGCAATACGGCGATTTTCCCTGAATGATAAAAGACTTCATCCGACACACCCAACCATTGCCGCAATCTCACTCCACTAGGATCGTTCCAAATAATATGGGTATCCTGGGCTCTTTTGCCTGGTGCTTGTCCAATAATTAAAATTTTAGCCTTTGGGTCTGCGTAATATAGCGGCTTAATTTTCTTCTGTGTGTAGGCTATATTCTGTGAATCATTATATATTTTCTGGTTGATTGTCTCATAAGCTGGTTTCAACAAAATAACTTCCCTCCCGACAAAAAGTCTTCTCTTACATTGTAGCATTGTTCGCAAAACAGCCAAATGTGATTTTGCTAAGAAAACACTACAAACAAAAAGACCACTGCAAAAGTTTGTCTGCGTGATCTTTTGGGAATAACCTTATTTAATATTTAATTTTATTTTTGATCCAACATTTTTTTGATAACTGGGACTTGACCCAAAGTTGTTATCTCATCTTTAGATAAAACAACTAAGTTAGTATTAGAGCTTGCAAGTCCTTCAAAAGCATGAATGCTTTGATCTTTAAAATAATTACCATTAACATTCTCCAAACTAGTCTGGATTTTATTAATCCGGTAGCTTTCAGCATCTGCCCGTGTTTTAGTTGCTTGCGCTTGCGCCTGAGCTGTTTCGATCAAAGCCCTGTTCTGAGCATCAGTCGTTAACTTAATATTCTGTGCTTGCCCTTGCGCTTGGGCAATAGTCGCAATTCGTTCTCGATCAGCTGTCAATTGTTTATCCATTGCTTCTTGAATCGCAACAGATGGTGTCAGTTCATCAATATTGACCCGGTCAACATTAATGCCGTATACATTAGTCAAATCACCTATTGCAGCCGCTAGGTCAGCATTGATTTTAGATGTCGAACCTAACGCATCAGTTAGATCTAGTCTCCCGATAATATCACGTAAGTGGCCCCGCACCAACTGTGACATCGATTCAACTGAATCAGTATTTTCATAAGTGTACTTTTTGGCGTCGGTAACGTGGTAATTGAGTGTCACACTGGCCTTAATATCGGCATTATCCTTCGTAATAACTGAATATTGTGATAACTGTAAGGGACGCATCGCTAGGTTGACTGAACGAACTCGTTGAACTAATGGAATATAAAAATGAATTCCAGCTTCAACACTTTTGCGATATTTTCCTAAAGTCTCAACTAATCCCCGACAATTCTGCTGTACAATTTTAATTCCTAACAATGTAAATTCCCCCTGCAGCGCTGGACAAGTTTATAGTACAACTGGTCGCAACGTTAATATATTACCGTTAGCTTCAATCACGATATAACTCTTAGTTGAATCAAAATTCTGGTTACTTTCAATCAAATAACGATAAAAGATCCCATTTACTTGTACCAATCCATTCTCCTGATCAATTTGTTTACTGGAGATGACCTGCCCAATAAACTGACGATGTTCAAGCGAAGTTACTGTATCTATTTGCTTAAGCGACTCAAGTTCATTCTCGATCATCGTTTGCAACAAGCTATTAACACTTCTATTTTCCTGTTTGGCACGCTGTTCCAACTTTCGCTTCAAAGCCTGCGGCATCCGCAATAAGAATGTTGCCATGTCCTCCATGAAGATCACTTCCTTGCAAGTTGAGATCAGTTTGATCAATATATTATATGATATCATTTAGATATCATAAGTCAATTATTTTTTTATTTATTATTTTTTATTTTCAGCAGTTAATAGTGTATAGTAGCGATATTGTACCGGTGTTTTAAGTCGCAACTGCAGTGCCACAATTGCTTTCTGGCGGCCATTCTTGCCCAGAATCATCTTCTCAGTTGCAGAATTCTTAATAATTTCACATTCACCTAAATAATAGAAGTCCTTACCCTCAGCATCACTTTTTTTAACAAATAAATGAATCTTAACAACTGGCTTGCCTTCGTTATCTACTTGCAGTAACTTACGGACTTCATCTGAGTACAAGTGACGTGGACTGCGGGTAAACCAGCGAATCACAGCCGTATTTAGAAACTCATTCTGGTAATTTTCGCCTTTGCGTTTACCACTGGGATCCTTGGTATATGTGATAAAGATCGGACATGCATCCGTGCCAACGCGATAACCATACATTGGTGCACTGACATCCTTTTTCCAATTTAAAAGTCGACAGACATCCTTACGTGTATACTTTTGATAAAGGGTAAACAAGTCCTTCTGATCAAACTTCCGTGTTTTACTAAGTCCAGTTTCAAGGACATCATTAAAAAGCTTTTTGAACTCTGGATCAGCCAATGCTGCTACCAGCTGCGAAGCTAATTTATATTTATCTTCCACGTGAACAACCAGCGGCTGCCCTCCATATTTATCAGATTTAAACTCTTTGCCTGCCTTGATGTGAAAGAATGTCAGACTTAAAATAGCATCGATTGATGTTAAAACTGCGGTATTAACGTAACAACCATTGGCAACTAGTAGTTGTTTAAATTTTTCCCCCGTTATTTCTTGCTGTCGCAGCAAACTTTGCAGCAGTAATAGCTCGTGGGACCGCATCCCATTTAATAGTTCTTTTGTCATAAAGTATAGAACTTTATCTTGATAGCTTGTTAGCTTGAATGGTTCTTTCATTTTCAAAAGGAAATGATAGTAGTTAGGTAACAAATTATTGTTTGCAAAAACAATTGGATCCATTGAACCGTACTCCTCAAAATCCTTGAGTAAAGGAACACGTCCAAGCTTATACTTCAGTTCATTATAATCCTGACGCATCTCCAGTAGTGAATCTAACTTTACGGTCTGCAATGAAGCATATATCTGTTGGCGGGCAACTTCCGTAAAATTAATAGTCGAGATACCGATCGTAGGCTGTAAACTAAGCTCTGCCCGCGCATTATCCTTACTACGGGAACGGTCCCCCGTCAACGCCAGCGGTATCAAATAATTATTTTTGTAGTTTCCAATAAAATCAATAATAGTTACATATTCTTTATGTGCAAATTTACGTAAACCACGCCCAAGCTGTTGGATGAAAACGATGCTGGATTGCGTATTGCGCAGCATAACAATCTGATTTAGACAAGGAATATCAATTCCTTCGTTAAAGATATTGACTGTCACGATATACTCAATCTCTCCTGCCTCAAGCAGCGCCACTGTTTGCTCACGAACTTTGATTGATTCATCCGTTAATGCAACCGCTGGATGCCCTTTGGCTGTTATTAATTCGGCTAGTTCATAAGCCTCCTTTTGACGACTACAAAAAATCAAACCATGAACTTTACTACCGGAATAACCATAATATGCTAATTGTTGTAGCACATAAGCTACTCTTTGTTCAGAGGCCAAATGTCGCAGCGGAGCTTTATCATCAAGCAGTTTCCCCTGATACTCATAATCTTGCAAACCTACATAGTGAAAAGGTGTTAACATCCGCTCATGCAAAGCATCCTGTAGTCTAATCTCATACGCAATATTATAACCAAATAATTGGTAAATATTAAAATCATCAGTCCGCTCAGGTGTTGCCGTCATCCCTAGGAAAAAGGACGGCTTAAAGTAAGCTAAAATACGACGATAGCTTGCTGCTCCAGCTCGGTGTGCCTCATCTATAAGAATATAATCAAATTCTGTTGTTGAAAATTGTTGTAGTTTTTCCTGCTTAGCAAGTGTCTGAATAGTTGCAAATAAATACTTAGCTGTTTTCTCGGCATGCTGACCTGACAGTATGCCATAGTCACTTGCTGGTCCACCAAGAACTTTCCGAAAACTAAGCCGGGCTTTTTGCAGAATCTGTTCACGATGAGCAATGAATAAGAAACGCTGTGGTTTTGCTTGTTTGACGTCAAAAGCGCCTAAATAGGTCTTACCTGTTCCTGTTGCTGAAATAACCAAGCCGTTTTTCTCCCCATTTTGCCGCAATTTCTGCAAATTCTGCAGGGCCGCACGCTGCATCTTATTGGGTACGACCTCCGCTTCAGCCTGGACCGTATAATCAGCCCTTTTTTCATGTAACTGCCATTCGTTTGTTCCAAGAAGGGGAGCTTTTTTAGCAAAATCCCGCGTATATTCATTTAACCACTGTTTCGTCAGTGGGACTGCTTGAGCCCACGCCCGCTCAAGTTCTGCAGCAAGCTGAGCCGTAATGGCGCCAGCAGCATATGAGGTAAAACGCATATTCCACTCGTAGTTATGCAGTAATGCCGCTCTTGTCAGGTTAGAACTGCCAATAATTACAGACTGATAGTTCTGCTGAGCATGCTCGAAAAGATACCCTTTAACATGAAAGCCATCCTGCCGAGCAATCTTAACTTCAACATTTGTTAACTTAAGCAGTTCAGCAAAGACTTGTGGCTGGTTAAAGTACAAATAATTTGATGTTAGGATCTTCCCATAGACACCATGTCTTTTTAAATCAGCTAAAACTACTTTAAGTGGTGTTAGCATATCGGTTGTAATGAAGGCAACGGCAAAAGTAAAACTAGAACAGTTGTTCAATTCAAACCTCAGATGTTCCCAAACAGTTTCTTGTTCAATATTGCTCAGTAATTGCGGTGAAAATTCAGTAGCTGCATTATATTTATCTTGGTCGACATAACCATTCAACACCGCGGCTTGCAATTCATCTCTTGTCATATCAGTCATAGAATTTCACCTGTTTCAGATCGGTGTGTTCAAGCTCCCAAATAATTGGCCAATCAGCTGGTGCCCACTCCAGACTTGTCAATTCTGTTTGACTGACCCAGCGAATTCGACTATGTGCAATCAACTTAAAGTTTCTTGTCAGCAAGCGGGCATAATAAACAGTTAAGTGAATTATTCCAAATTTATATTCATACACAGCCGTCTTTGCAGCCTGCGGGCCCACAGTAATCTGGTCTGAAAACTCTTCTGCCAATTCCCGTTTCAAAGCAGCCTGCGGCGTCTCTCCTTTTTCAACTTTACCGCCAGGAAATTCCCACATCCCACCTAATGTCCGTCCTTCAGCACGCTTAGCTGCTAAAATTTTATCTTCATTAAGCAAAACTGCACCCACTACATAAATATTTTTCTTCACTTTTATAGTCCTTTCATTTTTTTCATCTGCATTGAGTATAACAAAGACCAGCTCATTCGCCGAATTTCACAGTAAATATTCAAAAGATGGTTTTTTAAACATTATGATATTAAAAAATTCATCAAAAGTGTATAATGGTGGTTCAAGTAAATAATGAAAAAAGAGGTCCAGTTGATGAAGACTCAAAAGAAAATCGAAATTCTACAAAAAATGATTCAAATTAACTCTGTCAATAACAACGAAACACAAGTGGCTGATTACATCAGTTCACTTTTTTCACCCTATCCTGACGTTGATATTCAAAAAATTAATTATGCCCCTAACCGTGACAATCTCGTCTTGACCATTGGGAAAAATAAAGGCCCGATACTTGGGCTTAGCGGACATATGGATGTTGTTGCTCCGGGAAATCGAGCTGACTGGAATTATGATCCCTTTGCGGCAGTAATTGCTGATCATAAAATCTACGGTCGGGGTGCTACCGACATGAAGAGTGGGCTAGCCGCACTTGTAGTAACCCTACTTGAACTTTTAGAACAAAAAGTAGATCTCCCAGGCAAGCTTCGTCTTCTAGCAACTGTTGGAGAGGAAACTGGTGAGTACGGTGCTGCCCAGCTAACTAAACAAGGCTTTGCCGATAATCTAGCCGGGCTGATCGTTGCAGAACCAACATCTAGAATGCAAAAAATCGTTTACACTGCTCGTGGCGTTATTGACTATAAAGTTATTTCTTACGGTAAGGCCGCACATAGTGCCGAACCACAGCATGGCATCAATGCGATTGATAATCTAATCGTCTTCTACCATCTTGCACTAGAAAGGTTACTGAAATTTACCGAAACAGATGCTGTTCTTGGCGGTGTGACCCACAGTATCACTAAAATAAAGGGTGGTGAGCAAGTTAACAGTATACCTTCATATGCTGAATTAATGGGCAATATTCGCACCATTCCAGCCTATCCCAATCAGTATTTTTATGATGAACTAGAGTCAATTATCGCTGAACTAAACCAAAAGGAAGGTTTTAAATTAGCAATTGCCTACAGTTTCCCTGAAGAAGCAATTGCGGGCAACCCCGATTCACGTATTATCCAGCTGGCTCAAAAAACACACCTACAAGTTTTAGGTTCAGTCGCCAAGGTCACCGGCAGCTCGGGTGCAAATGATGGTGCCGAGTTTCTACAGGCTAAAGGTCACTTCGATAGTATTGAGATTGGGCCAGGCTCTGCCACTTCACACCAAAGTAACGAATACGTCGAGATAGATGATTATTTAAATGCTATCAACTTTTATAAACAATTTGCACTTGATTTTCTTAAAGATAAGCAGATTCAAACAGATTATACTGGCATAGATTAGGAAATTCATTAATTGAGCATTTACTTTGTCCATAACACCGCCCTGCGCTACTGTGGAAGAGAGAGAAAAAACAATAGGAGGCTGGTTATATGGAAAAAAAGTATGATTATGATGTCCTCTATCTTGGCAGCGGGCACGGTGCTTTTGATGGAGCTATTCCACTGGCAAGTAAAGGCTTTAAAGTTGCTGTGATTGAAAGCGGCTTAATTGGTGGAACCTGTCCCAACCGCGGCTGTAACGCTAAAATCACATTAGATGCACCGGTTCCTTTGCAACGGCAAGTTGAAGACCTTCAAGGAATTGTTACCACACCTATTTCCTTGAACTGGCCCAAGACGGTTGCGCATAAACATGATGTCATCAAAGGTTTACCTGACTTTATCGGTGGGTTGTTAGTCGACCATGGTGTGACACTACTTCACGGACGTGGGGAGTTTCTTGATCAACATACCCTTGATGTTGAAGGCCAGCACGTAACTGCGGCTAAAATTGTTATTGCAACTGGTCTGCGCCCACATCGGTTAGCTATCCCTGGCAGTGAATTGGCACACGATAGCTCTGAATTTATGAATCTCCAAGAATTACCTGCTAAAATTGCAATTATCGGTGCAGGTTACGTCAGCTTAGAATTTGCTACTATTGCGAATGCTTTTGGCTCTGAAGTTACTGTTCTTATGCACAAGGAAAAAGCCTTACGCCGGTTCTATCAGCCTTTCGTTGAACATATCATCACGGACTTAGAAAAACGTGGTGTCCAGTTCATTCGTAATGCTGGTATCTCACATTTTAAAAAAGATGGAACGAAAACAACTATCTACTATGCAGAAAACAAGAATCTTAGTGTTGATTGGATCCTTGATGCTAGCGGTCGAATCCCAAACGTTGAGAATCTTGGACTTGCTAAAATTGGTGTTGAGTACGATTCTGCAGGTATTATTGTTAATGATCATTTGCAGACCACAGTTACTAACATCTATGCTAGCGGTGATGTTATCAAGAAAGAGCAGCCTCAGTTGACCCCTACCGCTATTTTTGAATCAACTTATCTAATGCACCTTTTTGCCGGTGAGACAAGCTCACCTATCGACTATCCAGCAATCCCTTCAGTTGTCTTCACATCTCCTCGGATTGCTCGCGTTGGTGTATCTGTTGCTGAAGCAGAAAATAATCCTGCTTACACTGTCGTTAAAAATAATGTTTTAGATAATTGGTATCGACAAGTTACACGTGAAACATTTGGCGAGAACGCACTTGTCTTCGATAAAGAGCATCACCTTGTTGGTGCAACGGAGGTTAGTGAACATGCCGAAGATGTTATTAATAGTTTGTTGCCGGCAATTGAACTAAACCTAGCGCCTGAACAAGCCGAACGTTTGATTCACCTTTTCCCAACAATTAGTTCAGCCTCTTGGGAACTACTATAGCGCAAACAATTTTACTTCAAATCAAAACCCCCAGTAAGAATGCCTTCAATGGCCTTGTTACTGGGGATTATTTTAATCAAATTCTAAAAGTTCAAAGGTCAAATAACGGCAGTTTCTCTAAATATTCGATATCCGTACGTTCAGAAGCGGCACCCTCTGCCAAAATAGCTAAACGCGCGACTACGTTTGCTTGTGCCTTGCGTAAAAGTTTCTCAGCAGCTGTAATTGAACCACCACTACTTATAACATCATCAATAATAACAACTTGCTTTCCCTTTAACAGTGTTGCGTCATTACTATCAAGGACTAATTGCTGTGGGGCGCTCGTCGTAACTGTACTGACTGATATACTTAACGGTAAATTCATGTAATCTTTGACACTTTTGCGTAAAACAATATACCGTGGTTTATTTAGGAAATGGCACATTTCTTGCGCAAGCGGGATCCCTTTACTTTCCATTGTCACGAGATAATCAAATTCAAAATTAATTTTCTGGGCTAATTTTTCAGCTGTATAACGAGTTAGCTCCGCATCACCTAAAAGGACAAACGAAGCAATAGCTACATCAGCATTAAGTTTTACCACCGGTAACCGTCGCGTTAATTTACCTATTTTTAAGTCATAATATTCCTGCATCCATTAGACCTCCACCCATAACGATGAACATTAATCATATTATCTTGCTAATAGTTCGTTTTTAATTATAGCATAAACATATTTTAACTTTTATAATCATATTTTTTTGCTTTTAAGAACAATAAAAAATAATTACCTCATTTAAATTAGAGCTTAACTGCGATAATCATTTCTTAATAAAGATAAATCTTCCACTAAAACTATTCACCGCAGAGCCGGACAAAAATTATAAACATGTCTCTGCCGCTTTAACTTATACAATATATCCTACTTCAGAGATCGGCCTTTTCTGTGTTTAGCAATTATTGCCTTCACCCCGCAAATTCCGGTCAAAATAGAAATGATCATCCCAAGCACTGATACCTCTGTTTTTGCTGTATTGCCTAATTGTGGTAAGTGTTGTTTGTTTCTCTTAGTTTGGTTTATTTGGTCTTCCTTGGACGTCTCTACCGTATTTCCAACCTTTTTTGGTCCTACAACTAATTGATGCGTCGTATTTTTAGCTGATGTCAGCGACGGAAACTTCACTCTTTGTACCAACTCAAGTCGACTTGTTCTTACTGTCTTACTGGAAGTCTCTGTTTGATTTGTTATTTTTCTCTTTGACTGTTTTGCTGGTGTAGCCTTTTTTGCTAATGTTGTCAGTTGAGGCTGTTTCTTTAGCTGCAAAGCTGCAAGCTCTGCTTGGTATGCTACCGTCAATTTACCTAACTCAGCTGTGTGGTTTGCTTTAAGTTGTGCTAACGCTGTAGCTTGCTGCTGTTGTAAACTTAACAACTGTTGTTGGTTTTCTATTTCAAGCTTGGCTAATGCCCTATTTGCCGCCATAAGTCCCGGATCTGTTCTAACCAACTGTGCTCTTGCAGCTACACGCTTATCATCGATCTTTTTTTCCGCTGTTAACTCGATATCTGGGGCTTGGACATCTGAATTACTGAGTTCCGCCATTTCAAAAACAAGTTGGTACGGATAGGCCATCTTGGGATTAGCTTGGACGCCAAAGCCCATATATTCAGCCGTAGCAAAGTTCTGCAGATGTCCATTATAATGAGCTTCATCCTGCCAGATCATGGCAGTAATGGCATTCAACGTCTCAACCTTCAACTGCAGTAAAGTTGTCTTTTGCGGCATTGACACGCCAAGATTTTCACCCACTAAGTTCAAACCACGTTGGTCAAAGATGCTTGTTTCCTGCTCATTAAAAGTAATATGATCAAAATCTTTATTCTCTTTATTTCGCAAGGCAACTAAAGCCAGCGTTGCTTCCTCAACATTTTGATTATAGTGGATTTTTGTCAATCCCCGCGCTGCACGCCAATCATTAAGCAATGTTAACGTATAATCTGCCAATTCATATTGCTGAGCTTTATCTAGAGAACCGTCGATTTGAGCCGAAGTATCAGCTCCGCCACGATAACCGTAGTAATCATAATAAGTTGGTGTTGTTGCATCAGTAATCTGTGGTTCTACTAACTTTGTAGGCAGATCTGTCTCAGAGTTGATTGCATGACCTGGCTCATATGCTTCTGTAGGAGCATTGGTCTGTGCATTAGGGGTAGCTGCCGTAATTTTCTCTGCTGCGGTCTTCTGCGCTTCAGTCTGTGCTTGCTCTACTTTTGCTTGCGCTTCTTTTTGTTTTTCGGTATTGTTCTGTTGCTGAAGTGCTGTTTGTGAGGCGTATGTATCCTTAGCTTTTATTGTCTGAGCAGTCAATTCTTGATCAGCACGGTTTTGGTCCGCTGTATACTTTTGAGTTAAAACAGCTGTTTGTTGTTGCTGTTCTACTGAAGACTTGCTACTTGCGGTTGCCAGCGCTATTATTTTAGCTTGTTGAGCACCATTGGTATTGATACTGGCAGTAACTGCCTCTTGCGGCTGTACTTCTTTTGTAGCTGTATCCGTCACCTTGATTTGACTACCAGTATCAGTTTGTTTATTAGCTGTAATCGGCTCTTTTGCTTGATCTGTTGTATCTACTGTATCTGCTATTCTTGCAGCTGCGGTTGAAGGAGTTTCATCTGCCTCAGCTACAGCCGTATTAATTGTAAATGTCGTTACAGCTGCTGTCACTACTGTAATAACTATTTTCTTGTTCATAAAATAAATCCACTCCACATTCCGGACCTAAGATCAACGGTTTTTCCGCATATTCCCTAGGTACCTAATCCCCATTTTTTATCCCCATATCAAATAAACATTATCATAATGCCATTTAAGCCACAAGAGCAAGATACGAAACAAAAAGTTAGGCAATAGCAAGTAGCTTAGAGCAGTTTTTTGAATTAGTTCCTTACCTATGGGGCAATAATCTTAGCACAACTTTTCCCTTGACCTTGCGTCTGTACTTGGATCTGATAGGAGATCTGTTCCTGCAACATTGTAACATGACTAATAATACCAATCATTCGGTTATGGCTCTCAATATTCTCTAAAGCCGCCATTGCCATTGAAAGCGAGTCTTGGTCGAGTGAACCAAATCCCTCATCAACAAATAAGGTGTCAATACTGATCCCACCTGACTCATTTTGAATTACTTCACCCAGTGCAAGTGCCAAGCTCAGCGCGGCAATAAAGCTCTCTCCTCCGGAAAGGGTATGAACACTTCGTACCTGACCAACATTATCGTCATAAACATCAATTTCAAGCCCCGTATTTTTCTGGTAGGCTCCAGCCTCTTTGTGTAAATGCATAGCATAGCGTCCAGAACTTAACTGCTTCAAATGCTGATTGGCCACTTTAAGAATTTCTTTTAGCTGTGCCTGTAAGACATAACGCTCTAAACCTAATTTGGCATCCCCACTTCCATTCACTGTTTCAACTAAGAGTTGAAGCTGGTTGATCTTCTCTTGTTGGGCATGAATAGCGTGATCATTTTCCTTGACCCGTTTTAATAATTCGTCATTCAGCAAAGTCTGCTTGTATTTTTTCTCATATTGAGCCCGTAGCTGCTCTTGGACTTGGTCAAGCTGTTGAAGTTTGGTTTGTTCCTCATCTAGATCAATCAACTGATGATCGCCCACGATTTGTTCATACGTTGAAATCGTAGTTTCATTCTTTTTTAACTGCTCTTGATAATCATTAATCTGCTGCTGCAAATCAGCTAGTTGGTCTTCTTGAGGTATTAAACACTGCAGTGGCTCCCAGCTACTTGTTCCAAACCGTTTTGAAATAGCTGTCGTTAGTTCATTTTTAACAGTTTTCATTTTTCCCTTAACCTGTTTTAACTGTTGTTCCAAACTACTTTTGGTTGCCTGTAAAGCTGCCTGCGTCTGTTTAGTCTCTTCCAGTTGGGCACGATTAAGGTCAACTTCTCGGTCATAACTGTCAATTGCTTGTTTAATTTTGTCTAAATGCTGATTCAAAGCAGTTAAATCACTAAACTTACTGGGCAAACTATGCGTCGCATCCTCCAGTTTAACTGCGTACTTTTGTTGTCTAACCTGTTCATTTTGGCAATCATGCTTTAACTGAGCGACCTCTGGCTTCAATTGATCTAAGGCCTCTTTAATCTGTCCTTGTTGCTCCTGCTCGGCTTTTAAATCAGCCTGCTGCTTTTGAAGTTCAGTTCGTTCAGCGATATTTCTACTGGTCTCGGTGGCGACCTGTTGACTAACAGTCTCTAGGTCAGCTGGTATTTCTTGTAAAACTTGTTCCACAATTAGTTCAGCCGTAAATTCTTTAAAAGCACTTGCTAATTGGTCTTCTTGTTTAGCAGCTTGCTTAACTTCTTCACTGAGTTTAGTCTTAGCAGCTGCTTGCTGGTTCTGCAACTGCTGTAGCTGTGTTTCCGCAGCTTTGATATCATCATCACTGACACTGGGCAGGTCAGCGATATGGGCAGGGTTGGGATGAGCTGTACTCCCACAAACCGGACAAGGTGTCCCTGGTTTTAGTTGCTTAACTAAATTCACGATTTGATTACTTAACCAATCGCTACGTAAAGTGGTATATTTATTCTGCATTTGTTCTACGCGCGTCGTCAATTCGTGCAAGTCACGGCTATTTTGCCCAAGCCTAACCTTTAATTCATTATTAGCCTGCTGTTCCTGGTTTAATTTAGCTAACTGTTTCGCTGCAGTTTTTAAAACCTTAAACGTCTGGGTTAGCTGGTTGAGCTGTTCCGTCAGCCCCATAACTTGATTCAGTTTTTCTGTGATCTGTTCACTTTGTTTCTCTAAAGCTGCTACCTTCTCTTCCTTAGTCTTAAGTCGCTGTTCAACCTTAGCAACATTAGTTTCTGCTTGTTTAAGTTGGTCCTGCAGCTCATACATCCGCTTAAATATCGGTCGTTGCTCTTCAAGCACTGACTTTTGCTTAAGTCGTCGATCCTGTTGCGGCTTTTGAACCTGCAACTGTTCCTGCTGCTGGGTCTGCTTTTCATGGCAATTCATTTGAACATGCATTTCGCCCACAGTTTTTTCTAGTTGATGTTCGTTTTTGGAAATCTCACCTTGCATTTCCTGAAATTGAACATACTTGGGTTTCAAATCTTTTGCCCATTTCAAGTTAGCCGCTTGCTCACCTAACTGATCATACTGCACTTGCTGTGCTTTTAAAGTTTCCTGTTGCTGCCGTTTCACGGCTAACTGCGTGATCTGTTGGTTCATCTCAGCTGCCGCGTGAAACTTTTGACTAGCATCTGCATAATGTTTTTGAATAGATCGTCGTTCTTCGTCTAAGTTCTTTAACACTATATTGGCTTGGGTTTGCTGCTGCGATAGAGTCGCTATCTGATCATTAATACTACGTTCTTTAATATTAACTGGTACAGGATCCAACCAGACTACTTTTGCCAAATCACCATCGATAGCATGCTTAGCATCCTTAGTCTTAGTAGTCTGTTTTTTGAGCATCTCCTTCAGCGTATCACTCCATCTTTGATAAAGCTGTGTTCGGAAAATCTTGCGTAAAACGTCTTCCTTATCTGAACTAGATGCCGTCAAGAACCGTCGAAATTCTCCTTGTGGCAATAAGACGATTTGAACAAACTGTTCACGGCTGATTTGTAAAATATCTAGTAATTTAAGATTGATATCCCGCATCTTAGTAATTTCAGCGAGCTTCTCTCCCGCTTTAAAGATCTCAAGTCGCCCTTTGCTTTCAAAGATCTTAGTCCCAGTTCCTCGTTCTTTATCTAATTCTTGTTTTGGACGACGAACAATCCGATAGGTTTGTCCCTGATGTTCAAATAATAACGTTACCTCAGTCGCTGTTCTAGTGTCCGCAAAATCCGAGCGCATACTTTGCGGTGTCCGATCATCGCTAGCGCTGCAACCATATAGAGCGAACGTCAGTGCATCAAAAATAGTCGTTTTCCCACTACCGGTTTTCCCCGCGATCAAGAAAATTGATGCTTCATCAAACTTAGTGAAATCAATCGTCTCATCCTCATACGGTCCAAAATTTTTAAGTATTAATTTAGCTGGTTTCACTATTTAGACTCCCTTTTAGCAGCGATTTTTAATGCTTCCTGCGCCCATTTGATTTGCTGCGGTGATAAATCATCTTTGGCAACTTGTTTATAAAAATCACTTAATAGCTCAATTGGATCCTTTTGCCGGATCTGTTTGCCACTCTCACCTGAACCTTCGACATTAGTTTCATACCCATCTGCACGATTAAGCGCGATAATGTTAGGATATATCTCACGCAGTCGTGCCATGACATTCGGAATCGGTTTGCGGTCTTTTAATGTTATTCCAAAGTAATTGTCTAACTGTAAGTCTTTATAGAAATCTTTATCTTCTAATGTTTCAAAGTATTCTGTTAATTGTTGAACGTTTTTAAGCGGTGTCAATGGCTTGAATGTTATTTTGAAAGGTTCCGTATCAACAATAAAGACTCCTTTTTCCTGCTTAGTTTCCGACAAAGAAAACTTTAGCGGTGAACCACTGTAACGTGCATTCTTAGCATGTAGAGCATTCTTACCATGTAAATGTCCTAGCGCGACATAATCGAAATCTTTTAATAATCCAGCCGGAACAGCTGCTAAACCGCCGACCTTCAACTGCGTTTCTGAATCGGTAGTCGCGCTGCCAGCTACAAAAAAATGCGCGACTAAAAGATGTTTTTTATTGGGATCAAACAAGGTCTTCATCTTAGCAACGATTGGTACAATCGCCTGCTCTAAATGCTGTAAACTATCGTCATTGAAATATTGCTGTGCAGCAAAAGGTTCAAAATACGGTAGTAAGAAGAGTTGTGTATCCGGCAGTTCAACAGGCTTAAAGGCTTGTTCCAAACGGGTATACATGTAAAACTGCGTACTTTTAAACCAGGGTGTCCCAGTTGAAAGGCGAATAGCACTGTCATGATTGCCAGAAATAGCATAAAGTGGTACTTTATCAACTAAATTCAACTGCTGCAGCATCTGATTCAACTGCGCGACCGCTGCTTCAGATGGCATACTGCGATCATATAAATCACCTGCCATAATTATCCCATCAACGTGTTCATCCAAGGCGATCTGTTCAATTTGTTCAAACGCATGGTTTTGTTCCTTAGTTAGGTCAAAACCATGTAACCGCCGACCGATATGCCAGTCAGCTGTATGTAAAATACGCATATTTTACTGTTTCCCTTCAGTTTTTGATTTTTTTAAATTTAATTATAGAAAACCACACTACTTCGCTAACAAGCTTAATTGTATAACAAGTCGCTATCAACTTTAAATTCTTTATTGGTAACCGAACCACTATTATCCAATGAATGCTAGAAATATTAATAACAAAAAAAGCATGTCCATAAGTCGTAATTTTGAGAAGTAAGTGTAAACCAACTCTCAAACCTCACTGACACATGTCATACTTTTTCTTGTTATGTTACTTAAGCTAGATCCTCACCATTTGAAGAAATAACTTTTTTATACCAATAAAACGAATCTTTCTTAAGTCGTTTCAAAGTTCCTTGACCATCATCATCTTGGTCAACATAGATGAAGCCGTAACGCTTAGACATCTCTGAAGTTGAGAAACTGATTAGATCAATTGGACCCCACATCGTATAACCCATCAGTTGGACCCCATCTTGAATAGCTTCCTTCATCTGGACGATATGCTTACGCAGATAATCGATCCGGTAATTATCATGGACTTTTCCATCTTCAAGTTTATCCAAAGCTCCCAAACCATTTTCGACAATAAATAATGGTTTTCGATATCGATCCCAAAATTCGTTTAAAGTGATTCTCAGTCCAACTGGGTCAATCTGCCAACCCCAATCTGATTCTTCGAGGTATTTGTTTCGACCACCAGTTGCCATGTTACCATTGACCTCGGCGCCGGTCGAAGCGCTCGTTACGGTGGTCATGTAGTAACTGAAACTGATAAAGTCAACCGGTGTCTCTGCCAAAATCTGCTGGTCTTCAGCTGCCATATCAATTTGAATTCCATTTTCAGCAAAATACCTATTCATAAACTCAGGATATTCTCCTCGTGCCTGGACATCAGTAAAGAACAGGTTCTTTTGATCTTCTAATTGGGCCGCACGGACATCCTCTGGTCGGCAGGTTGCTGGATATGTCTGCATTCTTGCAAGCATACAACCCATTTTAGCCTGCGGATCAAGTTCATGTAGCTGTTTGGTTGCTAGTGCACTGGCAACTAATTGATGATGTAGTGCCTGATAACGGACTTTTTCTTGTTCTTGTTTACTTAAATGGCTATCAACAACACCGGTTTCATGAAAGCCCCATGTCCCTGTGTTGATCTCATTAAATGTCAACCAATACCGAACACGCCCGCGATAGCGTTTAAATACGACTTCTGTATAACGGGTAAACGCGGCAATCGTCGCGCGGTCGAGCCAGCCATTCTGTTTTTTAGTCAGTGCCAATGGCATTTCATAGTGCGAAAGCGTAATTAATGGTTCAATTCCATATTTTTCTAATTCATCTAACACACGGTCATAAAACGCTAAACCAGCTTCATTCGGCTGTTCTTCATTGCCCTTAGGGAAAATGCGGGCCCAGGCGATTGAAAAGCGAAATACCTTAAAACCCATCTCTGCAAAAAGTTTAATGTCTTCTTGGTAATGGTGGTAAAAATCAATCCCACGTCTCTTAGGGTAGTTAGCAGTCGTCTTATCTTTGATAGCCTCTTCAATCGAAGTATCATCAACGATATTCATCGACATTTTCTTGCGGTCATCTGCTTTTCGAACAACTTCAGCAGTCGTTAGCCCTTTACCATCAATATCCCATGCACCTTCAATTTGGTTAGCAGCTGTTGCCCCACCCCATAAAAAGTCCTTGGGGAATTCTTTTGGAAAATCAGTCTTATACATATGGATTGTTCCTCCTCTTTAAAACTTTTTTATTTTAATAATTGCAGCGTCAAAACAGTGTTATGCTCAGCAGCTGTTTCTTGCGTACTAATAACTTCATACTGTTTGGTGTTTGTCACGATCATCATCACTGTATTATCATAACCAGCTTCCTTGATCTTAGCAGGATCAAAGGCCAGTAATTCGTCACCTTGGTCAACTCGCTGTTCTTGTTTGACCTTTGTTTCAAAGTACTTCCCATTAAGTTTAACTGTATTGATCCCAATATGGATCAAGATCTCCGCGCCTTGGTCTGAAATAATTCCAATCGCATGCCCTGTTGGATAAACGGCACTAATTGTCCCACTGACCGGTGAAACGACTTTGTTATCCGTTGGGACGATCGCGATCCCCTTGCCCATTGCCTCTGATGCAAATACTTCATCGTTAACACTTGTTAACGGAATAAGAGTTCCTTGAACAGGTGCCAGTAATTTTTCAGTTTCCCCATCCATTTCTTCTGCCACAGCTTGGCTCTTGCTTAACCCAAAGAAGTAGGTCAAAACTGCACCTAAAACAAATGATACTGCAATTCCAATTATAGAGCCAATGAAACCTTTACCAAGGTAAGTTGGAATAGCCAGCAAACTTGGCAATGTAAATGAACTCGCTCTAACTTGGAAGCCCCCAATAATCGCACCACCAATTCCACCAGAAATAACGGCGTAAATAAATGGTCGTTTCAATTTCAAAGTTAAACCATAAATAATTGGTTCAGTAATTCCAAAGATTCCTGTGATAACACCTGAACCAGCTAAAGCTTTTTGTTTTTTATCTTTTGTTTTCAAGAATATCCCTAAAGCTGCTCCAGCCTGTGAAATAACAGCTGCACATAAGATTGGTAGCAGTGGATCATAACCCATTTTACCCAAGTTGTTCATCATCACAGGAACAAAAGTCCAATGAACTCCGAAGATAACAAAGACTTGCCAGAAAGCACCCATGATCGCACCTGCTAATGCGGGTGCGAAGTTATAGATTGACGTAACCATCGTTGATAAAACATTTCCCACGGAGGACCCCAGCGGCCCAACCACGATCATTGTTAAAGGCACCATAATTGCTAACGAAAACAACGGTGTAAAAATATTGCGCACTGCTTCTGGAAAAATATTATTCAAAACCGGTTCAATAAAGGATAAGATCCAGACGGCTAAAAGAATCGGGATGACCGATGAAGTATAAGTTGTTGGGACCACCGGGATTCCGATGAAATGCAGTGTTTGTGCTTTTGTTGCTGTGGCGACCAGTGTTGGATAGACTAGTGATGCCGCTAGAGCCACCGCAACATATTGATTGACATTTAGTCGCTTAGCAGCCGTGAAGGCTAAGAAAATCGGTAAGAAGTTAAATAATGAATCACCAGCGGCGTACAAGATCTCATAGGTACCACTTGTTGCACTCATCCAATTGAGAGCTACAAATAATGCCAGCAGGCCTTTCAAAATCCCAGCACCCGCCATTGCACCTAGAAATGGTGTGAAAGTCCCTGAAATAAAGGCTATAAAGCGATTAACGAGATTGGTCTCTTTTTCCTGCGGTTGTGTTTTTTGCTCTTCATTATCTAAGCCAGTCTGCCTAGCTATAGCCTCAAAAACATTTGCAACTGCGTTCCCAACAACGACTTGATATTGTCCAGCTGATTGAACGACTGTAATTACTCCGTCCAAATTTTCGATTTCCGCGGTCTTAGCCTTCGACTCATCCTTTAATTTAAACCGTAAACGAGTTGCACAATGCCAGGCAGTGTTGATGTTCTCTTTTCCACCAATATTTTTCACAATATCAGTTGCTAATTTTTCATAATCCATTTTGTTCACCCCTAAAATTATTTTTAAAACAAAAACCCAAGTCGATATCAAGCTCAGACTAGTAAAGTCTGAAGCTCATATCGACTTGGGTTTTGCCTAATCTAATAGTTACAATCCCTTTTGTGTAGTTTTTTTATTAAGATCATCCAGGATCCGCTGAATGTGTATGGTCAAATAGATCTGTTCATTTACCGAAAGCTTAACTTGCATCTGTTTACTGATAAAGACGGTTACTTTTTTAGTACATTCATATGAAGCCGGATATTTTTTTACTACATGTTGAAATAAAAACTCATCATCACTGCCAGCTTTATTAATTTTCTTCTGCAAGATTCGCTCTGCCAAAAAGCGAACATGAACTAGAAAGCGTCTGTAGCTCATCGTATCTGGATCCAACTTTAACTGTAACTGATATTGAATAATTTGAACAATATCTCCAATCAGTTTCGTTATTTTAACAGTTCCACTGCTTTGCGGATGATCGATACTGCTCTCAAGAAACTTGATCGCAATAAAACCTGCTTCATCCTCTGGCAGCCGTATCTTCAAATGCTGTTCTACCATCTTCAAAGCCGCTGCAGCAGCTTGATATTCATTCGGATAGTAGTTTTTTATCTCCCACAATATCTCATTATGAATCTGGATCTTCTGCTTATATCTGGTAACTGCAAAATCCAAATGATCAGTTAATGAGATCAAAAGATAATCATTGAACTTTGTATGCAGCATTTCCTCAGCCTGTTTAATAATCCCTGCTGACAGTTCCAAATAATCAGGTGCGATATTTTGAATCAAATCGTGAAACAGTGTAAACCATTTATCATCAGTTGGTGCAAAGACTTGACTGACCTTCTCTCTTTCAATAGGCATTCCTGGTCTCTGTTTAAACCCGATCCCACGCCCAACCAGTACGACCTCCTGTCCGCCTTGACTCGCTAAAAGAACATTATTATTGAAAACCTGCTTAACCTTCATAGCTTCTCCCCAGACAATGATGTAAAAAAACCTGTACACAAATTGCTATATAAACTATTACTAGTCTATAACTACAATTCGTGACAGGTTTTACCCACTTATGACAGCGGTAACAATCCTTCGACAACTAGAATGTTACTACTTTTTGAGCCTTTTTGCAAGTGCTTTATTTAACTTTCTGAACCGATCCCGACTAATTCGCTGTCGTATAACCGTGCAGCTTCCTTCCAGTTAGCAACATGCCAGAAAGCTTCAATATATTCTGGTCTGCGGTTTTGATATTTTAGGTAGTACGCATGTTCCCAAACATCAAGCCCTAACACAGGAGCCATCCCTACGGAAAGTGGCGAATCCTGATTAGCGGTTGTCATAATCTTCAATGTTCCAGCTGTGTCCTTAACAAGCCATGCCCAGCCTGAACCAAAAACACTCAGAGCCGCTTCTGTAAATTGTTGTTTAAACTTATCAAAACTACCAAATTTATGCTCAATAGCCTCAAGGAGAGCTCCTTCTGGGGCAGTGTCAAAATGAGGCGAAAGTAGTTTCCAGAAAAGCGTATGGTTAGCGTGACCGCCACCGTTATTCCGAACTGCTTTTTTTATACCTTCAGGTACCCTATCTAACTGCATCATCAACTCATCAACAGGAAGTTCTGATAATTCGGGATGTTTCTTCAAAGCTACATTCAACTTATTAATATAGGTCTGATGATGTTTATCATGATGCAAGCGCATCGTTTGCTCATCGATATAAGGTTCTAACGCACTGTAATCATATGGTAAATCAGGAAGCGTATATGCCATATTATCAATCTCCTTTCGTCTGTAAGGGCTTTAACTTATTACATTCTAACCCATAGAATTATAAAACTCCAAGAAGATGCTTAGTCTTTTTACGCTGACATAGTCTTATAGGTATTGCTAATTTTTAAAACTATCCTCAAATATCACATAACCATCGAATATAGATATGAAAGATACGCTATTTTATTTGAACATTTGTCATCACTCGGTCGGCATAGCTTTCCATAAAGTGATTAAAAGATCACACTAAGCAGTCGAAGGTCGCACTCAAGTAAAAAGCTGTAGGTTCATGCCTGTTCTAATCAGTAATGTATTCTATCTTCAAAGATTAATACAGTGGCATCTGGAAGTAAAACCAACAATTATTTTTACATATCTTTTCTCTTAAATCTCCCAGACGCATACCCAAAATTCTGCTATCATCAAAAAAAGCTCTAACCCATTTCTAATCCCCTAGGTTAAAGCCCAACAAATTTTTTACTTAATTTTTTAATTATTACTCAGTAATATCAGCACCAAAATATTTTTGAGACAATTTTTTCAGTGTTCCATCTGCTCGTAAATCCTTTAAAGCTTTGTTTGTTTCAGAGCGTAATTTGGTAGACTTCTTATTAAACAAACCAACAATCTTAGCTGGTTCCTTCTCGGAAGAAAGATCATGGTACACTAATCCATCAGTTGAGTTGCTCTTTTTATATGAATACCACGCTTCACGTGCATTAATTGTAGCATCAACCCGCTTTTGTCTAATCAAAGACAGACTCGTTGCAAAATCACCTGACGGAACAATTGTAGCACCGTTTTGTTTTGCAACCAGTTCATTATTGGTTCCAGTTCCCTCAGCCAGCTTCTTGCCCTTAATATCCTTGAGTGTTTTGATACCATCACTGTCTTGCCGCGTAATCAGCGCATAGCGCGAATAGATATATGGCTTGGAAAAAATATAGCTCTTAGCACGCGCCGGTGTGGCAGTTATATTGTTTAATACAACATCATATTTGTTGCTCCCTAAACCAGCTACTAAACCATCCCATTTTGTAGGAACAAATTTAGCCTTTAGTCCCATTTCCTTTGCAAGTTTATTTCCCAAATCAACTTCAAAACCTGTTAATTTACCGTCTTTACGGTAAGAGTAAGGCGAATAAGTTCCTTCAAGCCCAATTGTCAGTGTTCCCTTTTGATTAAGTTCTGATTTATAACTGTCTGCTGAGTTTGTTTTTTCTTTCGATGAGGAACATGCTGCGAGAACAACTCCAGCGGCTACAACATTAGCAACTAAAAACACCTTTTTAAATAATTTATTCATTGTTATTTTCCTCCATTTTTAAATGTTTGCAAATGTCATCGCTGAGATAAAATCTGCAATTCTTTTGTTATCAGTTTTAAAGAATCTTTCATTCGGTCCATCAAATAAGATATGTCCGTCTTCAATAAAGATAATCTTATCGGCAACCTCACGAGCAAATGCCATATTGTGCGTTACAATAATCATTGAACGTTTTTCTGTTGAAATTTGTTTCAAAACCTTAAGTACTTCTAACTCCAACTCTGGATCGAGTGCGCTGGTGGGTTCGTCCAATAAAATATATTTTGGCTGCATTGCCAGCGAGCGGGCAATTGCTACACGCTGTGCCTGACCACCTGATAGCTGATTAGGATAAACATCCGCTTTATCAGCTAGACCAACTTTTGCCAGAAGGGTGTGTGCTTCCCTCTCAACCTCAGCTTTGGGGCGATGCAGTACTTGAACTGGTCCTTCCATAATATTTTTCAGCACTGTTAGGTGTGGAAAAAGATTATAACCTTGAAACACCATCTCAGTTTGCTTCCGAATATTAAGTGTATCTTTGACTGAAATTCCTTTGGCAAAATCAAAAACATCGTCATCAAAGAAGTACTTGCCAGATTCTGGTCGTTCCAAAAGATTAAGTGATCGCAGTAAGGTTGACTTTCCTGAACCAGATGGTCCTAAAATCACAGTCGTTTGATGTTCAGGAAAAGTCGTTGTGATATCAACTAATGCATGATGCTCACCAAAACGCTTGTTAAGTTTTTCTAATTTAAGCATAGCTGTCTTTGTCTCCTTCTGATCTTAATCAACGTTTGTGATATAACGTGAAGTTATCTTTTCAAGATATCCTTGAAGCCATGACAGCAATGAACAAGCAACCGCGTACAAAGCAGCTACTAAACAGTACATAATCAATGGCTGATAATTCTCAGCTGCAATCTGTTGGCTGACTTCAAACATTTCTACGATTGTAATTGAAGCTGCCAGTGAGGTATCCTTGACCAAACCGATGAAACTATTAGCCAACGGCGGCAGTGAAACCCGCACTGCTTGGGGTAAAATGATCCGCGAAAGTGCTTTTGATCTAGTCATTCCCATAGAATATGCCGCTTCCCATTGTCCCTTGGGAATCGAAAGAATCGAAGCTCTGATCGTTTCTGAGCAGTAAGCACCAGTATTCAGCGAGAAAGTAATGATACCCGCTACAAGCGGTGTTAGCTTTATTCCGTCTGGCGCAATGCCAGCTATCTTCAGGTACGGTAATCCAAAATAAACAATAAACAACTGTACTAATAATGGCGTGCTTCGGAAAAGCCACACATAAAATCTAAAAATTGCTTTAAATATCCTGAATGGTCCTTTCTTAGTCGATAACCTGACCAGAGCCGTTATCAGAGCAAGTATTAATCCTAGCAAAAACGAAACGATCGAAATCGGGATCGTGTACTTTAAACCCGCAACGATCAATTGCGGTGTTGCATTGACAATAATATCCCACATAATCTTAAACTGACACACCTTTCAATAACACTCTTATTTTTTAAATGAGTCCAATACCTGTGTAAGATCGTCAATTAGATCCTGTGCATCTTCAATCCCAACAGATAAACGAATCAACTGTGTACTTATACCGCAATCTTGCAGATCCGCAACTGACAGTTCAGCATGGGACATCTTATATGGCAATTCTACCAGACTTTCAACTGCCCCCAAACTGACAGCTAGCTTAAATAAACTCAACCGTTCAACAAACGCTTTTGAATCAATGGCTGCAGCCAAATCAAAACTCACGATTCCACCAAACCCGCGGCACTCTTTTTGAGCGATCTCATGATCTACAGATCCTTCTATCCCCGGATAGTATGCTTTGACTATTTCTGCTCTTTTAATTAAAAAAGCAACAATTTTAGCTGCATTGGCTAAGTGCCGATCCATCCTCACCCCCAATGTCTGTATTCCGCGTCGAATCAGGTTTGAATCCTCAGGCGATAAAACTCCACCAAGAGCATTTTGCGAAAAATAGATTTTTTCACCTAGCTCGTCCCCCTTAACAACCACCAAACCTGCGATCACATCAGAATGTCCTCCTAAGTACTTAGTTGCCGAGTGAATAACAATATCAGCTCCCAACTTTAACGGTTGCTGCAAGTATGGCGTTAGGAAAGTGTTGTCAACAATCGTCAATAAATGATGCTGTTTTGCAATTTCTGCGATTGCTTTAACACTGGTAACTCGCAAAAGGGGGTTAGTGAACGTCTCAAAGTAAATTGCTTTGGTGTTAGGCTTAATAGCTGCTTCAACTGCTGCCACGTCCTGTGTATCAACCGTTGTGAATTCGAGCTGCCACTTCTTGAAGTACTGGTTGACAAGCCTAAAAGTTCCCCCGTATATCTTATCACCAATAATAATGTGGTCGCCAGGCTCAAAGATCGCAAAGGCAGCGTGAATCGCTGCCAGCCCAGAAGAAAATGCAAATCCACGCGTTCCTCCCTCCAACAGTGCAATCTGTTCTTCCAGAAATGCACGTGTGGGATTTCCCGAGCGGGCATAATCCCACTTGACCTTTGCATCAGCATTTTGATAGACATATGTTGATGAATTATAGATTGGGACATTGACTGCTCCTGTATTATTGTCACTACAACAGACTCCGTGAACCAAATTTGTGTCGAAATTCGTCATATTAAATTTCCTCCTAAGCCATTCGCTAGCGTTGACTTTTTATATATTTACTTTGTGTTTCGACTAATTAAAAATAAAAAAATCCCCCCACTTCTTTTTAGAAGTGAGAGGTCCCACGGTACCATTCTAATTATGCAGGAATGCATAGCTAAACTACTATCTTAATAATAGTGTCCCAAAATAACGGAGGGCACGCCGTCTGCTGCTTAAACAAGTTCTCGCAGCAACCAATCACAGGTCATTTTCATAATTCCATCTAACAGCTGCTTACACCAACCACAGCCTCTCTTTGATAAATGAAAAAACTACTTTCCTGATCAATTTGTTTATTAAATCTTAATTATAGATACTTATTCTAACCTAATAAATAGAAATGTCAACCCTAATTAGTTTAGGTGATATTTCTTTTAAAAAAGAATTTTATAAGTTAAACCTTAATTTAAAAAATCGAGCCGATAAGTCCATATTTTTTCTTTAAGATATAGCGCACTCCAAATGCAATCACAGCTAGGATCGCATAAACGATCGGTTCAAAGGTTCGGTTCAGTACTCCTGGAACTGCCATCACTAAAGTATAAGCTGTGATCCAGATAACCACCAGCGCTCCTGAAAGTAGTAGTGTCCGCCACAATGGGATACGATTCTTGCGATTACGGCGATAACCGGCGACTTTGTAGAAATATGCCATTCCCAAACCAGCAATTACAGAAGTTACGATAAGTGTTAAGATCCCGCCATTGACCTGTGCTTGTTTCTTCGAAAAAGCACCTAAAGCTGCATACATGATACAGAACATCATGAACATGATCAAACCATTATCCAGAGCAACACTCCAATAGGAAGGTTCCTTAGGCTTTTTCTTTGGTCCAGCAATAATTGCGTCAACACGCTCACTGACCGTTCCGTAAAGCTTATTAGCGGTAATACCTTGCCGTTGTTTTTTACGCAGCTCGGCTATCATTTCGTCAACCGCTTGCTTCCTCTTTTCAGCAGGAACCCCTCTTTCCTCAAGCATTCGACTCAAGCGGAACATGTAATCTTCATTCCGCTTTGTCAGTCCTTCGAGTGTACTTGCAGGAATAACCTCATCTTTTTTGGCCTGTCGTTGTTCAGCCTGCTTTGCGGCTACCTTTTGATTACGCTGCTTATTATTTTGTTTATTTTCTTCTGTCACAAGTAATCTCCACCTTTATCTCTTGCTTCACACATTAAACGTTGAATCTGAATTCGATAATATCCCCATCTTGAACAAGGTATTCCTTACCTTCTGAACGAAGACGCCCAGCTTCACGAACAGCGGCCAAGCTACCATATTTATCCAAATCTTCGAAGGACATCGTTTCAGCTCGAATAAAGCCGCGTTCAAAGTCCGAATGGATAATACCAGCAACTTGTGGAGCTTTCATTCCGCGTTTAAATGTCCAGGCGCGCGTTTCTTTGCCACCAGCAGTAAAGAAGGTCGCAAGTCCCAGTAACTTATATGAAGCTTTGACTAAACGATCCAGCCCTGATTCTTCAACGCCTTCAGCTTCAAGAAAGTCCTGTTTATCTGCATCGTCAAGTTCAGCAATTTCTTCTTCCGTCTTAGCGCTAACTGCGATTGTTTCTGAACCCTCAGCTTCAGCAAACTGGTTGATTTGCTGGACATATTGATTAGCATCCGGATCAGCCATGTCATCCTCAGCAATGTTAGCGACATACAAAACTGGTTTAGAAGTCAATAAGAACAATCCCTTAACTACTTTTTGTTCTTCTTCGTCAAAGTCCAGGGAGCGAACAGGTTTGCCAGCTTCAAGGACCGGTTTGATCCGTTTTAAAACTTCAAACTCTGCTACGGCTTCCTTGTCTTTAGTCCGGGCAACTTTCTCAACACGAGCATAGCGCTTATTGACACTATCCAGGTCTGCAAGTGTTAATTCGAGATTAATCGTATCAATATCATCTAAAGGATCAATTTTGTTGCTGACATGCGTAATGTTATCATCATCAAAAGCTCGGACAACATGGACGATCGCATCTACCTGACGAATATTCTCAAGGAACTTATTGCCTAAACCTTCACCCTTGCTGGCACCCTTAACGATCCCTGCAATATCTGTGAATTCAAAGGTTGTATGAATAAGTTTTTTAGCGGGGATCAGTTCATCGATCCGTATCAGACGTTTATCTGGCACTTCGACCATCCCGACGTTAGGATCAATCGTTGCAAAGGGGTAGTTCGCCATCTCTGCCCCTGCTTTTGTAATTGCGTTAAATAAGGTTGATTTACCTACATTGGGTAAACCAACGATTCCTGCGGTTAATGACATAGTTATTCTTCACTCTTTCCTAATCTTGATCTTCTTTTTTAGCTTGTTCGAGGACTTTCTTGAATTTACGGTTAAACTCCCGCCGTGGCATCATAATCAGATGGTTACAGCCGGTACACTTGATCTTGATATCCATTCCCATTCTGATAATCTCCCAGCGGTTTACCCCGCAAGGATGCTGTTTCTTCATCTCAACAATATCGTGCAGTGCATAGTCTGTCGTTGGCATCTAAATTCCTCCAGTCACTAGTCTGCGTTCCTTAATCAATCTAGGCTAATCCCTAAAAGGTCTAGAATACGATTGAAATCTTTAGTTGATAAATAATCAATTTCAATTTTACCCTTGCCCGCTTTAGATCTGCTCTTGATCGCAACTTTGGTTCCAAATTTTTCCTGTAGTGCTGTCTCACTCTGCTTATAATAAGGTTCATATGGATCTTTGGCAGTTTTTTTGCCTTTCTTAGAGTCCTTACCATTCATTTTAGCAATCAGTTGTTCCAATTGGCGAACCGTTAAATTATCACGCAGCGTTTTCTCGGCTAACATTACTAATTGTTTTTTATCCTTTAACGCTAGCAAAGTCCGTGCTTGTCCCATGGAAAGTTTTTCTGCCTGCAGCATTTGTTTGACTTCTAGCGGTAGCCCTAACAGTCTGAGGTAGTTAGCAATATACGGTCTGCTCTTACCCAAACGTTCTGAGACTTGATTTTGGGTCAAATTAAGCTTTTCCATCAGTGTATTATAGGCCTCTGCTTCTTCAAGCGGAGTTAAATCTTCACGTTGCAAGTTTTCCAAAACAGCGATCTCCATCATGCTGGCTTCATCTATTTGGCGCACAATTGCTGGGATCGTCTCCTTGCCCGCAAGTTTCGAGGCCCTAAAGCGGCGTTCACCAGCAATAATTTCATACCCTTTGATCGTTGACTTGCGTACGATAATAGGCTGAAAAACACCAGTCTTTTTTATGGAAACTGTTAGCTCTGCCAACGATTTTTCATCAAAAGTCTTACGTGGCTGATATGGGTTAGGCCTGATCTCGGCTAATTTTAATTCAGTCACAACTTCTTCATTATCGCTGGAATCGTCGAACTCTTGAAATAAAGCTTCGATTCCACGGCCCAAGCCCTTATTATTCTTGTTAGTCATGTGCGGCCAGCACCTCCTTGGCGAGAGACATATATTCTTTTGCACCACGTGAATTAGGATCATAATCAATAATTGCTTTTCCATGGCTAGGCGCTTCTGAGAGCCGAATATTACGTGGAATGACTGTTTTATAAACCTTATTTTTAAAGTAATTCTGGACCTCAGCAACCACCTGTGTCCCAAGATTTGTTCGTGCATCCAACATTGTCATCAAGACGCCTTCGATTTTTAAAGATGGATTAAAATGCTTCTGGACCAGTCGAATGGTATTCATTAGTTGACTTAATCCTTCCAAAGCGTAGTACTCACTCTGAACTGGGATCAAGATCGAGTCGCTTGCACTAAAAGCATTGATTGTTAAGAGCCCCAGAGACGGTGGGCAGTCAATTAAAATATAATCGTAATTGTTCTTGATCTGCTTGATTGCATCCAACAATCGCGATTCTCGTGCCATCTGAGATGTCAATTCAATCTCAGCCCCAGAAAGTTGAATCGTTGCCGGGACGATATCAAGCCCCGGCCGGCTGCTAGGGATGATGGTCTCAGCAATTGGATATTCGTTGACCAATACATCATAAATATCTTTTTCAATTTTGGCCTTATGAATACCGACACCACTGGTAGCATTCCCCTGTGCATCAGAATCGATCAACAAAACTTTCTTACCTAACTCCGCGAGGCATGCTCCTAGATTAACACTGGTGGTCGTCTTACCGACACCGCCCTTTTGATTTGCCAATGCAATCACAATTCCCATGAATCTTTCGCCCCCTAATTTTTCTTTGGATCTTCCTTGCCCTTTTTCTCAAGCGGGATATCAATAATAATTTGATGAAAATCTGGCTGATCTTCTTCATGTATCTTGATCTTCATTCCGTTATCATTAATCATTTTAAGTGCCTTTTTTATTGTATTAACTGCTACGCGAACATCACTTGTCGAACCTTTAGATCTTTTTTTTGCGGGGCTTTTTTTAACTTTTTGAGTCATCTGCTGAACAAGTTTCTCGGTTTCCTTAACCGTCATCTTTTTAGCGATAACCTGTTGTAAAACCTCTTCTTGCTGTTTAGCTGTTAAGCTAAGCACAGCCCGTCCATGCCGTTCAGTAATTTTTCGTTCTAGAATAGCCTGTTGACCAAAATCTGTCAGTTTAAGTAATCGCAACTTATTAGCCACAAAAGACTGGCTCTTACCGATCGCCTGCGCTAACTCGCTTTGAATCAGCTTGTTTAACTCCATCAGTTCCTTGTAAGCCTTGGCTTCTTCGATCGCCGTCAAGCCTTCACGCTGCAAATTTTCAATCACTGCCATTGACGCTGCCTCAGTATCCGACATTTCTTTGATCAACGCCGGAACCTTTGCCCAGCCCAATTGGGTCACAGCGCGGAAACGACGTTCACCAGCAATGATCTCATAATGTTCTGGTTCATACTGACGCACAACGATCGGCTGTAATAAGCCATGCTCCTTGATCGTTTCAGCCAATTCGCTTAACTTGTCGTCAGCAAAAACTTTACGTGGTTGGAAACGGTTAGGGACGATCTGTTCGAGTGGAAGTTCTGTGATTTGTTGCCGCGTCTCCGTAGTTTCTTTTTTCTTTTTGTTCCAAAACGAAAATGCCATTAATTTTGCCCCCTAGTCTCAGTCTTTAAAAGAGGTGATTTGGCAGGAGTTCCTGGCTTGCGTGGATATTTCTTAGGTGTTGCAGCGACTTTAGCAAATGTAACAATATGCCGCTCATCATCTGTCTCCGGCAACTGCAGCTGCATATCCGTGAGCACTTTTCCGCCTAGCTTTTTAAGTGCGTACTGTGCTTCTGCCAACTCTGACTGTGCCTTCTGAGCCTTTAAAGCGACAAACTTACCGCCAACTTTGACTAATGGCAGACATAGTTCAGATAGCACGGTCAGCCGTGCAACTGCACGGGCAGTCACGATATCAAAGCTTTCACGAAAAGAACTCTTTTTACCAGCAAATTCTTCCGCTCGTGCATGGTGGAATACTACCCCATTCAGTTGCAGCTTAGCAGCTAATTCATCCAAAAACTTGATCCGTTTATTGAGTGAGTCAACAATCGTAACTTGCAGTTGGGGAAAAGCGATCTTCAGTGGAATTGAAGGGAACCCCGCGCCTGCGCCCACATCACATAAGCTCAATTCCGCGCTTTGCAGCTCTTTGACCACCAGTGCAGGCAACAATGAATCATAAAAATGTTTCAGATACACTTCTTCTTGCGCAGTTATTGCCGTCAAATTAACATGCTCATTAGTTGCTACTAAAAATTCATAATAGATTGCATACTGCCGCATCTGCTGGTCCGTTAACATAACATCATGTTGGGCAAGCTCTTGTCTGAAACGCTCTGGAGTCATAATATTCCTCTTTCATCTCTTAAATTAAACTATCGTCTTCTTTGTGAAACAATATGTTTCACACACTCCTTTAGTTTAAAGTATTTTTGAACTAAATACAAGAGAAGGCCCGGTTTTAAAATGACTTTTTCCGGACCTTCCTTTGTATTAAATTATTAAAAATAGCAAAAACTAACTGATTTATTTATTATCTTTTGTCTGCCGAATAGCACAAGCTAAAATAAAGCCGATGATCTCTAATAAGCAGAAAAAGATAAAGGCGTTGCGGTAGCCGTTAACTGAGCTGATCGAACCGCTGCCGGCGGCCAAAATCAAGGTTGCTACAGTAACACCTAACGCACCTAGCAGCTGTCTGACGGTTGTAATGATTGCTGTTCCATGCGATATCTGACTCTCTGCTAAGGAGTTAGCACCTAAGGTCGTTGCAGGCATCATCACAAATGCATTTCCGCCTTCGATCAACATAGCGAAAATAATCATCGATACCAGCGTTAGATTCCCGGCAAAGACGACTAACGCGCCCCAGCCACAGACCAACATCGCCATCCCAATAAGCAGAGTCTTTTTGAAGCCGATTTTTTCAGTCAATTTACCAGTTAGTGGATTCAAAATACTTAAAAGAATTGCTGGTGGTACTAAGGCTAAGCCCGACACCAAAACTGATGTATGTAGTATCTTCTGGTAATAAAGCGGATAAACAACTGTGACAACGATCAATGAGATATAAGCGATCCCGGTCAATAGAACCG
This sequence comes from Liquorilactobacillus capillatus DSM 19910, assembly GCF_001434915.1. GTDB lineage: Bacteria > Bacillota > Bacilli > Lactobacillales > Lactobacillaceae > Liquorilactobacillus > Liquorilactobacillus capillatus. Next base: position 32,852 of record NZ_AZEF01000032.1, on the reverse strand, counting down.
CCAGATCAAAGTTCACGACCCGCATCACTCTTAATTTTAATAGTGGTTCTTTCAGTGTAAACTGGCGGTAGATGAAGTAGGCGGTAAATGCAAGACTAAGAATTAATAACACTAGTAATGCAGGCGTCATTTCCAGCTTGCTGCCATAGGTTTGAACAACATACAAGATCCCGATCAATCCAAATGAAGCAATTACTGAAATAAAGTCAAAGCCGCTGTGTTGTCGTGGTAAAACATCATAAATATTGAAAAGTGCACTTACAAATACAATTGCGATTACAAATAAAAAGAAACCGAAGAGACTTTGCCAACTGAGATAATTTAAAATGATCCCTGAGATGATCGGCCCACACGCTAATGCCGATCCCATGACCAAACCTGCTAATCCCATTACAGACGGCCGTTTCTTCACAGGTGTGATCGTCAACAATACTGTTTGAAATGACGGGAACAACACCCCAACCGCGACTGCTTCAAGTGCTCTTCCTAGCAGTGCCAGTATAAAGTTCGGTGCCATGATGATCATAACTGTCCCCACCATAAAGATCAGCAGCACACTTAAATAAATCTTTTTGAACGAGAAATTATTCAACAACCACGGGCTTAACGGCATCATCACACACATAATCAGCATAAAACCGGTCGTCAACCACTGAATCGTTGGTGCATCTACACCAAAATAGTGCATTAAGGTCGGATAAGCAGTTGATAAGGACGACTGACTGATAGACATTGTGAAAGTTCCGGCTAATAATGTCCAAACAAAAATAGTTCGTTTGATTCCATGTAATTCTTTTTCTTCCATTTTATAACTCACTCCTAAACTATTACTTTAAATGATAGTTTATTAAATGTAATTTGTAAACATTCTAAATTACTTTTTGAAAGTTAGCGTGCAAAAAACTAACTTTAGTTAAGTTCTGATACCCTTTCTTTTTAATTTAATTTTAATTTCCCTTTTCAGTAATAATAATTTGAATCAACTCTATTAAAGCGCTATCATTAAAGAAAGATAAAGCTTAGGAGGCGGTTACTATGAACAAAGATCTTCGTGTTATTTTAGCTTTAGCAATCATTTCACTGGTTATTCTACGCGGTTATCTCTTCAATGCTTCTCCCATTGATGCCTACCTTGATTATGGCACGGTATTCTTAGCACTGATCGTTATGCCGCGTCCCAAATTCGCACTCTGGCCGCGTAAAACTGAAGATTAAATAAGAAACCAAACTAAAACAAGAACTTAAATAAGTAAGACTAGTAATTAAGTCTTACTTATTTAAGTTCTTGCTGTGTTTTAGAGAAAACTTATTAATAAGTTTTTACGGTTACGATCAATCTTTTTCATACTTAATAAGATCTCCTGGTTGGCAGTCCAACACCTGACACAGTTTTTCGAGTGTGGTAAAACGGACTGCCTTGGCTTTACCCGTTTTTAAAATAGAAATATTAGCCGGTGTGATGCCGACTAACTTTGCAAGTTCATTAGATGAGATGTTTCGCTCTGCCATAACAACATTTAAAGTAATCTTGATCAAAACATTTCCTCCTAAGTTAAATCGTCAAACTATTTTCTTTTTTGAGATCAACTGCCATCTTAAACGCGATATAAACCACATAAATCACTAAAAGAGTAATACTATCACCAATAAAAGAACTTTGAAAAGTATTACTTGAACGTCCTAAATGGGTTTCTGTCAAATGGTTCGTCCAGAAGAGGAATGGGTCACTGCACACTAGCCAAATTTGTGCCCATACAATTTGCTTGATATTTTGAGCATTTTTAAGATTAAAGACTTGGCCTTTAAGAACGTTTTGCAAAATATTCTGTACAGCTCTTAATGCTATGTATGCTCCTACAAACATTAAGCTGATTCCACAAATAAAGCTCAAAGCATACTGTACACGCGGAAAGTTCCTGATTGCACTGTCAGCAACAACAGTATGCCCTTGTAAAATAAACATTGAATCGTCATTAATTAAGTTTTCCTTGATATTACCTGATAAGATATCGACTACATAAAAAACTGAACCAATAAATGCTAACCCTAAAAAGGCCAAAATAATTCTTGTAAACACATTTAGGCAACGAATAATTTTTTTATAATTATGTTTCATTTTCTTCCTCCTTATATCGAAAAACGATATTTTATATATCCAAATCAATGATAAAACATTGTTTTAGAATATTCAAGGGGAGAAAGTTAATTATATCTTTGAAAAAGATTGTCTGAAACTAAATTGAGTAAGAATTCAAACAAGTAGTTTCGTTCTTTGACCACACTTGTTCAAGTTCTTATTTGTTTTTAGATTTAGCTGTTACATCAACCGGCCAGCGGCAAGCCCCAGGTTGCGAGAAATCTTCAGCTCCAGCAATAGTTTGGTTATAATGATTTCCCCACGCTGCCATTGCATCGATGACGGGTTCCAAGGTTTTACCGAACTCTGTTAATGTATAATCTGTTTTTAGTGGCATAGTTGAATAGATATTTTTACTGATCACACCATCTTCTTCAAGTTCATTCAGCTGCAACGCCAGCATTCGGCTGGAACAAGCTTGAATTTCTCTTTGAAGTTCCCCAAAATGACAGATGCCATCCTTAAAAAAGTGGTATAAAATGACAGCCTTCCATTTGCCGGCAATTATCTGTAACGTACTCTGCACTGGACAGCCGTCTTGACACGCATAAATATGTCGCTGCATCTCTTATCGCTCCCTTAACAATCTGTTTTAATATCCAAAATACAGGAGTCGCGTTTATTTTTCAATTATTATTGTTGAACACAGCCTTGGATGGCTCACCTTACAAATTCTTCATTATTGCGCCTGCTTGTACAGTGGTCAATAATAACTGTGAAAGAAGGGACTTGGATGACTACCATGATGAAAGCGATCGGTTTTAAAGAACACTTACCTATCGAAGATAATAATAGTTTATTAGAATTTGCAATACCTAAGCCAGTCGCTAAGGGGCATGATTTGTTAGTGAGGGTGGAAGCTGTTTCCGTTAACCCAGTTGATGTCGGTGTTAGAAAAAGCGGGCATAGCAAACTGCAACAACCTAAAATCATTGGTTGGGATGCAGTCGGTGTCGTTGAAGAAAGTGGCAAACAAGTTACACTTTTCAAAAAAGGCGACCGTGTTTTTTATGCCGGCTCTTTTAAACGTCCTGGCAGTAACAGTCAGTACCAGTTAGTTGATGAGCGCATTGTCGGTCATGCTCCGCAAACTTTAACAGTTGACCAGGCGGCAGCCATGCCGTTAACTTCGTTGACCGCGTGGGAAGCTCTTTTCGAACAATTAGCGATCGACCCGCAAGCTCGCGCGGCCAATCGGGCTAAAACGCTTCTGATCATTAATGGTTCTGGCGGGGTCGGCTCCATTGCCGTTCAGTTGGCGCACTGGGCGGGGCTGAAAGTTATTGCTAGCGCCTCACGACCTGAAACCATCGACTGGGTGACTTCATTAGGAGCAGATCAAACCGTCAACCACCGTAAAAGTCTAGTAACAGAGGTCCGCAATCTTGGCTATAAGTACGTTGACTTCATCCTAGAACTAAATGACTTAGATGGCCACTGGGATGAAATGGCAGAATTAATCAAACCCAGCGGTCATATTGCCTCAATTACCGAGAATCACCATCCTGTCAACCTCCGGAAATTGACCCAAAAACGAGCTACTTTTGCATGGGAATGGATGTACACTAAATCCTTCTACCAAACTCCAGATATGATCAGCCAGCACCAGATCCTCGAACAAATTGCAGCTTTATTGGATCAAAAAGTCCTAAAAAGCACGCTGACTAAGACACTCACGCCGATCAACGTGCGTAATCTAAAAGAGGCTCATCAATTAATTGAGACCAATCATATGATTGGCAAAGTGGTTATCAGTAATCAGCCTAAGCATTAAAGACAACCATTAAGGAATCAATAAAAAACAGCCCTGCTTGAAATCTTCAGCGCTGTCTTGATCTTTCAAAGACCTAGTCGTCTCAATCTGTAGAATAAACTTCTGCAAGCCGAGACGGCTATTTCAGTTAAATCTATTTATTTACCTGCACTAATATAATCCAAAAGTTTGAACATGACCTGCTTATTTTCCGCAGGGACTGGGGTCTGTAAAATGTCAGCCGCCGTTTGCTTGAACACTGAACCGGTGATGTAAGGGAAATCGTTAGTTACCATCTCGCGTACATTATCAGTTTGCGGTTCAAAATGAAACTGCAGGCCAATAATGCGATGATTCATAACAAAACCTTGGTTTCTAACCCGCTCACTTGAGAATAGCAGCTCTGCTTCCTGTGGGATCGCAAACATTTCTTCATGCCAGTGCAGTGCCAACAGTTCTTTAGGCAACGCTGGAATCGCATCACTTTGCCGATAGACCGGCGCCCACCCGACTTCTTTAGCTGGAGCTTTGGTAATCGCGCACCCCAAGGTTTTAGCAAGCTGCTGCGCACCGTAACAAGCACCAAAAATGGGTTTATCAGTCTCCATTAATTTCTGGATAAGCACACGCTCTTGCTTGATCCACGGTAAGTCATCATTGGGACTCATTGGACCACCTAAAATAATAAGCATATCCGTTTCCGCAGCGGTCGGTAAAAAGCCGAATTGATACGGATGATAGATGTAGGCCTCGTGCCCATGTAGCCTACTCCAAGCTAAAATCGAGCCAGGTCCTTCGTTAGGAGTATGTTGTAAAATATTGATTCGCATGTGATCCCTACTTTCTTGCTTAAATAAAGTAACCTACATGGGTTCGATGCAAGTTATATAGCTTTTTACTAAGTATTACCTTTAACCATACTTTTTACAAGTCAAACAAATGGAGGTGAAAAAACAGTCATCCTACTTCTCCCGCCCCAACGGTGATAGCTTAGCCCCGACACCTGCCAGTGTGCGGATAATTCCAGCTAATAAGATAACCGTAAACATCGTTTGACCGTGTGCTAACAATACCCCACCACACCATGAGCCGACTGGGATCGAAGCGTAAGAAACCATCCGTGTCACCGCGATTACACGACCGAGAAGGTGGCGTGGAACCGTTCGTTGCCGCAGCGTAAAGTAAGTAATCACATTGATCGTTCCAAAAAAGCTGACCAACCCTAACACTATGCCAATGTAGAGATAGTTTTGGTTAAACAATAACAGCAACGTACTTAGCCCCGCTAAAATCGTACTTGATGATAATAACATCCCCGCTCTAAAACTCTCAACGATTCTGCTCCCAACAAAACTGGCAGCCAAGGCTCCACCGCCACCAAGTGCTAGCGCGATCGTTGCCTTAATGACCGGATAGTTTAAAGCTTCTGTCATATAAAACATGAAGTTAGCCTCAAACATATTGAGCGCAAAATTAGTAAATAGGAACATCAGTGACCCACTAAAAATAACTTTTTGCTGGAAACTATACTTAGCGCCTGTTACTACATCCTGTACTATGCCGCGCACTGGACGATTTTTTCGCGTTCGTTCAGTACGCTGCGGCAGTTTGAATAGGATAAGTGCGGCAATAAAAAAAGACAGTGTATCGATCAAGATAGCACTCATGCCACCTAAGAAAGTGACCAAGGTCCCACCTAACAATGGTCCCATAATTGCTAAAGTATTATCGACCATTTGAAGAGCCGCATTGGCACTGACAAACTGTTTTTGTACCGTAAGTTCTGGAATAATACTTTGGAAGCTGGGATGAATCAAAGGATCTACAGACGCGAGTAAAAATACCGCAACATATAATAAGCCAAAGTTGATACTTTTACTTTGCAGGATAAAAATTAAAAATAAACTGATCAGCCCAGCGGCAGCATTGCCACTAATCAAGATTTTTTTCTTAGCATAATTATCAGCTAAGCTCCCACCAAGTAACGAAAAAAGGACCCAAGGTACAAAAGATACTCCAAAAACCGTTGCGGCATGATAAGCAGAGCCAGTTTTTTCAAGAATAATGAGTGGCAACGCCAGACGATACAGCCAGTCGCCAATTGAAGAGATCAAAAAGCTCAGCCAGAGACAGCCAAATTTTGAATTATGCGATAACATGGTTTTCCTCCTAAATTAAATTACTAAGGTAGCTTTTATTTTAATCTAGGAATAAACTTAAGAATAAAAAAGTTGCATATAGGTTAAATAAATGATGAAAATAGGTCAGATCTTTAAAGAATTCAGAACCAATAAAAATATTACACTTCAAGAAGCAAGCCGAGGAATCGTTTCAGTGCCCTTCTTATCGCGTTTTGAACGCGGACTCACAGATATTTCATTCACACATCTCTTAGCATTGTTGCATCGTCTTAATGTGCAACTCTCTGAGTTTGAATTTCTCTACCAACTTAGAAATACCGCAGCTAATGATTTGCTGCCCAATCTTCAGCGTGCTTATCAAGCCGGCAACGTCACCCAACTACGCCAGTATTTGGTTCACTGGCAGGCACAACCCGGAAAATTCGCCCACCTGCAAGCCATTCAAATAAAAATGATGCTGACAACTCTGAAAGCTGACAGCATCACCAAAAGTGAGTTAAAAGTTCTAGAAGATTATTTTCAAGGTATCAGTAACTGGACTTTCTTCGAACTGTACTTGTTCGGCCACTCGATTCCCTTTTTAGAGCAAACATTCATGTTCAGTCTATTTGAGGAGTTGCAAAAAAAGAAGATTATTTATGAAGACTTCCGACACGATAATTTTTCAATGCTGTTTTACATTTACAATAACGTGATCCTAAGTATGCTAGATAGTCAGTACCTTGACACCGCACAGGCACTAGTCATTAAGTTAGAAGATTACTTTAAAAACCAGGAAAAGGACTACTATCACCGTGCACGCCTCTTTAACTTGAAAGGCCTAACACTTTACCTTAGTGGAAATAAAAAGAGTGGTTTACGTTTTATCAAAAGGGCTAATTTAATCGCTCACTTAACTGGACATGGACCCCAATTTCTAGAAAATGAGCGGCAGTACCTAACGCGGTATTTGACCACTGAAGAATTGCGGCTGGTCTTTGACTTTGCAGATGTGCATCTCTAACTATCCTTACCTGTTCTACTAAAATTAGCTTATTTGAGCAGCTTCTCGATTAGTAACGTTTGTCGTCGTTTTGGCTGTAACCTGCTTTTAGCATTTTACATCATCTTGTAAAGAGTGCGGTCTACCTTCCTGTTGCAAAACACGTTGGACTGCCGGACGTGCACGCATGCTAGCATCAAAACTCTGTAAATTTTTAAAGTCGTCAAAATTATAGCCTAATCTTTTAATCCAATTAGTTATCACAAATAAATAGGCATCAGGAGCGGAAAATTCGTTGTTAACTAAATAGTCCTGTTGCTTCAAAGCATTGTCGACAAACTTCAATCTAGGAAGGGCCCTCTTATAAACAAAACTTTTCGAATCAGCGGTATTTGGCAGCCAATTCCCCTTTCTAAAAGGCGAGATGAAATTTTTGTGTAACTCAGTTGCAATATAGTTCAGCCAGATTCTTTGTTTCCAGTAAGTTTCGCCCCCGTATATTGCGATAAGATTACGGTCAGCTACTTGTTTACCAATATATTCCAAAATAACTGCACATTCGGTTAAAATATAACTGTCTGTTATTGCTAGCGCCGGAACATAGTTTTTAGGATTTACTTGCCGATATTCTCCCCCCTTCCAGATTTTAGTATCTAAATTGACTCGCTCTAAAGTATAATGCATCCCGCTCTCTTCAAGCAGGATATGCGGTGCCAGCGAACTTGCTCCGGCGGCGTAAAATAATTTCATTATTATACTTCTTTCTATTTCTATATTTATCGAAATAAAATTCTAAAAGAAAAAGGATTCATAGTGAATCCAGAAAACCAGGTAAATATTTGGCGAACGTTTCCACGTTCAACGATAAATATTTTGTTTGTGCCTGCTGTCTTGTTTTAGTCAGACCCGCTTGACGCAAGGCCTTAAAATGATATGAAACCGTTGAGGGAGCAATTTTAAGCAAACTACTTACCTCACTGCAATTCAGCTCGCGCTTACTATCTCTTAAAATTTTGATTATCCTAATTCTATTAGGCTCGCTGAGAGCACCAAATAACTCTGCTAGTTTATTTTCTTTTTCTATTTCGATATTCATAGAAGTAGTTTAACTCCTCTTCAAAAAAATTACAATGATGAATTACTGACCAGCATACTTATTACTTTGAATAGTAAATTTTTTTGAGATGTGTACACTTGGCTTCTTTGTAACATCAGCCCCATAGTACTTCTTGGCCATCTTAGATAGCGAACCATTCTTTTTTAATTGAGCAAGCTGAGTATTGACCTGCTTCTGCAATTTCTTGTTACTCTTGCCGATGATAATACCTTCACCCTTACCGTCTTCATTGGTCGTAAAGTACATGTTCGGAATAATCTTAAGTCCATTATTAGGTACTGCCTTAAGCGCCAGTTTTTGCAGGTAGTAGTCGTTCATGATAAAGTCAGTTTTACCCTTCTTGACATCTCTGAGGTAAATATCGTTAGTCACGTTATCATAATTAACTGGTTTAGCACCCAACTGTTGTGCCAGTCGCTGGTAGTTAGTTCCTGCTTCACCCGCGGAACGCTTTCCTTTAAGGTCCGCCCACTTGTGAATTCCAGAATTATCATTTGCACGCACTACCAAACTGTTGAAAGAGTGCTTGATCGGTGTTGACATCAGATAGCTCTTTTGTCTGACAGGCGAGATCGCAAAATCATTGATCGCCACATCAGCCTTACCAGACTTGACCGCCGTCAGCATACCGTCAACATTATATTCCTTAAAGACCACTTTCTTATGCATCTTTTTAGCGACTGCCTTAATAACCTCGACGTCATATCCAGTCAGTTTTTTTGTCTTGGAATCGTGATACGAGGTCGGATAAAGTGTCCCCGACGTCGCAACTGTCAAGGTATCATTGCTGCTGGCGGCACTGATACTGCCTGTATCAACCAGCCCTAAGATACAAGTAACTGTGAGTACTAATGAAAATAACCATTTCTTTCGTAACATCTGTAATTTCCCCCCTGTTTAAGTAACCTTTTAATTATTAACAAGTTTAATAATAGCTCTTGGAAATCGTTTTCACAACTAAAGCGACTAGCTAGCCAAAAACTAATAGTGAAAGCGGCGCTCGGCTAATTGCTCAAGGAAACTTAGTCCACAGCAGACCAGCCAGTAAATAATGGCGATCACGATGTAAATGGTCATATAATCTTGACTGGCTCCAGCCGTGATCTTAGCTTTCATAAACATCTCTGAGACGGTAATCATCGCCGCAAGGGAGGTCCCCTTAAACATATCTAGGAGTACATTACCCAGAGCAGGTAGTGCAATTCGAAAAGCCTGTGGGAGGATCACGTAACGCATTGTTTCAAGGCTTGAAAGACCTAGTGCACGAGCTGCGTCATTCTGTGTCTGGTTAATCCCAATCAGTGCAGAACGGTAGTATTCCGCCACAAAGGCACTGGAAACAAGCGTTAATGATAGGATAGCGGCAGGAATCGCGTCCATGTTGGCCCCGAAGTAAGTCAAAAATAAGACAACCAGTACTGGTACTCCTCTAAAAAATGAAATGTAGAAGCGCGCAAAAAGGCTGAGCAAGCGCCGCTGGCTGATTCGCAGCAGCATTATCAGAATACCGCCAATATTGGCGAGGGTAAAACAAATAACTAGCAAAAATAGTGAAAGCGGTAGTCCACTGAGAATGGTTGGCAGTGAATCTAGCGCGAGAGTTGGATCAAATAGATTCATGATAGTGGCTCCTTAAGATGTAATCATATTGTAGACACTCTTTTATAATAAAACTTAAGCGGTCAAAGCACTAAAAAAAAGCCTTTCAATAAAAGGCTTTTGCGTGCTTTACGAAAATTTAGTTGAAGAAGAACTCAAGAAAAAAAAGGTAATCAACTCAGCTCTGCAAACTGGTATGACTCATCTTCTATACATAAATAATTTACGTCAGATAGACACTCGCTTCTCGCGTTGCCAGCTTGCTTAAATCATGCTCCACAACGAAATGTTTAACCCACTGCGGATCAAACTTGCTGTAATTGCGTAATGCCCAGCCAATTGCCTTTTGAATAAAAAACTCATCTGTCTGTTGGTCATAAAGAATCGCTGATGCTAACATTTCTTTATCCAAAGTCTCTTTTTCAAAAAGTTGCAGTAAAATAGCAATTCGTCTCATCCAAAAATCATCATGCTTGTAAAAAAGTTCAAAGAGCTGCTGCTTCTCATTAAGATGAAGCTGTACATACTTGCCAAAAACCTTACGCCAAGCATCAACTGAATCCCACCATGATTTCTGCATCACATACTGCGTGAAATCACTTATCTCAGTAAACGAAAAACGTCTAATATTCGCAAAACACATATCAATTGCTACATACTGATACTCACGTGCGGACTGCTGATAAAGCTCGCTGATTGTATGCAAAAGCTCTTGTAACGGCATTTTCTTGCTCAGTTTGATGTATTCTTTAGATTGCTGTTTACGTGCAGGTGTTTTGACTCCAACAAAAGAAAACTTGTTTTTCATATACGCAGCCATCGGATCTTTAAGCTCCGCTGACCCCCTGAGTTTAAACTCAGTTACTTTACCCATCCCCAGCACTTCCTTAAAAGTTCAATAAACTGCTCTAATCGGCATCATCATAGTAGATAATATCATCATACTTCTGACCTTGCTGTTTTTTAGCTAAATCAGCCGAAGTATAATAGGTCTGCGAACACCATACGCCAGCACCACCTGCTTCGATCATAACATCAATGTTTTGTCCATCAACATTTTCCTGTTTCACTCCATAGCTCTCACCAGCTCCAGCTGTTTGGTTCCAGCCCCTAATATTCAGAAAATTAATTCCGCGAACATTAGCTGTGCTAGCACTGGCCCAATCATCATGCTGTGGTTCTTTTGATGGGTCAATATTGGCATCACGTGTATGCAAGTAAATCTTAGAACCACTGGAGGTCAAAGTATCAGCTGTAATCGTAACCGTATTAAGCTTCCCCTCATCATCATAACCATACCAGGTCCGTTTCAAGGCCGCGGGAACAGTTAAAGCCGAATTCTGACTTGAGCTCTTACTCTGTTTGCTTGAACTCGGGACGGTTGCGCTTCGTCCCTTAACAATATTGGCGAAGCCCGTGCTTAAAACAGTATTCTCTGTTTGTTTGAAGTGGATCAAATGATCTGGCATCCCCTGGTTTTGTTGGGTAATCAGTACTTCTGGTTCGCCATCATGCAATACAAAAAGATATAGGTGCTGACTCATATTATGAGTGTACTCAGCATCAGAATAGACAGCCACTACTTCATAGTCCTTGTTGCCGCGGCCTGTATCTGACCATTCAATTGGAATCTGTTGATCATCAACCGCGGTCGTCTTCTGCGCCAACTCATCGGGGTACTTTAACCCATAGAAATTAACATTCTTAGCTGGTGTATAACTCGCATATTGCTGATCCATCGTCTCCTGCCATTGGTCCATAAACTTGCTCAACGCAGTTGCTTTAGCACCATTCCAGTAATCAGTTTGCTTAGCTGAAGTACTATTAATGCTACCTGAACCCGTGTCCTTCGAACTAGAAGAAGCAACTGTAGCACCATTCTTCTCCTTCTTCGTCGAAGTCTTGACCGTCTTTTTCTGCGTAGACGTGCTTTTACTGTCTTTATTGACAAAGGCAGGCTGACTGTTGGAACTGCAGGCGGTAGTTGTCAATAATAAACCAGTAATTGATAAGAACAACATTAACTTTCTGTTTAGCTTCATTTTATTTCCCCCAAATCTTTACACTCCCCGGTGGCACAAAGCCCATAATCTCCTAACTTCTAAATCATTTGGTAATAATTGAGCTAACTCAAGAATAAGCGATTCAGCTTGCTGATTCTCACCTTGCTGCAACATCTCAAGTATCTGAACCTTGACCTGACTACCTAAACGAACCATTTCATCATTAATCTGCTGTTGTTTTTGATCTTTTTCGTCATATTCTCGCAGCAATCGTTTTATCAGCCGGTCTGCAGCTTCATAATACTCCAATCCCTTGCGTAAATTAGCTAAGTATTGAGCTTCATGACCTGCTTTCCGTTCATTAACTGCTCGTTGAACAAAGATCCCAAAACGAATCTCACTTGGCAGCATACTAGATGTTTTACCCGCTAATAATTCAGGCAGATAGATCATCTGCGCGAAGTTAACCACATTATCTGCATATGCTCCTAACTCATTTTTAATTTCAGATGTTGTAATATCTGGGCTAAATAAATAGTTATGCCGCAATGACATTAACAATAACTCACGTTTTGAACATAAATTCCAAACTTGTTCAATTTGTTCAGCAAAAGCTGGAATTTGCGAACGCTTCTTAGCATATATAGTTACAATTTGGTTTACAGCTGCCAGCCATTCTTCATAAGATAGCGACTCAGTGTGCAACGTTGGATCAAGCTTGTTACGAATTAACAATGAAAACAGCTCTTCATTAGGAACAGTACAGCTTACTCGTGCTTTTTGCAACTTCTTTAATTTTTGCTCAAAAACACTTGTCCCTTCAGCTACTAAGGCTTGTTGAATTAGAATAAAGCTATCCTTGCTTTTAATTCTTGCAACAAAAGATGTGAACTCCTTCTCATCAACTTCAGTACTTTCCTTCAATGCTCTAACTGCTATTCCGAAAATCAATGGGAGCTTACCATCATTGGTTGTTATCTGATCACAGATAGTCTGCATAATCTTCAAATCACTTTCATGATATGCTGCAAGTAAAACAATCGCTAAAATTCTGTTAATATACTTAACATTATTCGCCCATGGAAGTTTTGTTGCCGTATTTAAAATTTTCTGCCAATTTTCGTTTTCCCTTTCACGACTCAAAAGACTAGCGCTTAATCCGAAAAGTTTTGCCTCAGAAACATCATTCTGAAAATAGAAGGACTCTTGATTAAGGTACTCTTCTTCATGCTTCTGTAACCAACAATAGTTTTTAATGTAGTCTAAAACATACTTGGTAGCTTCTTTTTCATTTTTTAAATTAATGAACAAAATATAGGCAAGATTATCTAAAATACAATGTTCATATTGAGAAAGCTTTAGCAGCTCTTCGTATTTCTCTTTGGTTTCCAGTGCTGCCAGCCATTCTTTCTCTGCCATTAAAACTCTTAGCAAATAAGCTAACACCGTAAACCCATCTCGTTGAAGACCATTATCCTTTTCTTGAATCTGTTCAAATTGCTTTAAAGCTGCTTGAGCTTCTTTCTTTACCTTTTTTCTATTCTCAGCTGTTTTAATGCCATAGCCTGCGAGTAACTGCGCCCACATATGCATATTCTGCGGATTTTCACGTAAAGATTCTTTTAATAGTTTCTCATTCCGTTCAACTTTCTCTTTACTAAGTTTTCCAACATAGCCATAATGATGAACAAATGCATTGATATGCTTAAAAGGTAAACGGCTTACAGTTAACTGTTCATGTACTCTTCCTTTGAAAAACATATCTTTAGTGAGCCTTATACATTGCGGAACTTTAATTTCACCATAACTCGTGCCTTCAAGATTTTGATAGTTGTGCTTATTGAAAAATAAAGTATTATATTTTTTAGATTCATCGGAGTTCTTAAAGAAAGTTATAAACTCATCAACATTATCAAACCATTCATCATCATCAATAAAGAGGAACCATTTTCCTTGTGCTAACTTCAACCCAGCATTACGCGCAGCTGCAAAATCATCACACCACTCAAAACGAACTATTTTATCTGCATACTCCCTGGAAATTTCTAGTGAACCATCGGAGTTATCCTTTCCAACAGTATCGACAACAATTAATTCACTATCAACCTGTTCTAAAAGTGGTCGAAGAGACTCCAAACATTTGCGAATTGTCGCAATACTGTTCGAAACTAGTAAGGAAATTGTCAACGTACATTCTGTCTTCTTAGCTGTTGGTGATACCCAGACAGTATTATTATTCATTTTACTCATAAATAACTGCTCCTTATAACTTATTAGCTTATATGTATTAAAACCGCCTTGAAAATAACCATTCAAGACGGGTTTATGAAAGATTTTCAATTATTTTGTTTCAGTTGTAATCTGCGTCCAAGCATCAAGTAGCTCCGTCAGCATTTTAACGACTGGCGGCAATAAAGACTGATCTTTATTAATGTTGGCTTTAACAAGCTGTTCGTTCATAAAATCATATAACGATTCTAAGTTAGCTGGAACATCGCCCTCAACTTCAGTGTTCAACGAACCTTTGAGCTCCATTAAGATATCTTGCGCACGGACCAATTCTTTATGAGCTTTTTTAGGGTCATCATTTTCAATTGCGATCCCGGCAATTTTAACACTCTTAATTGCCCCTTGGTACAACATTTCAATCAATTTATTAGGTGAAGCACTCATTACCTGGTTTTTTAAATAACTTTTTTTAACATTCTCGTAACCCATTATTTATATTCACTCCTTAAAAGTCAACGTCGATCAGGGACGCGCCTTGTTCCTGCTGCAAATATGTTCTGATCGTGCTGTTTGGTTTATTCAGCTGTGTGTACTGTTTTGCCAGCCGTCCCTTTTTAGCAGAAAGCACATGCACCAGTTTACCATACCGCCCCACAATATGGTCAACGACTTCTTTTTCAGAGCTCGTCAGTTGTTTGAGTGAGAGACTGTCCAACACAGATATCATTACCTGTGCATCCTTCAAAATACGCTCGGCCTGTTCCAGACTCTTTTCATCCCAAGAACCTAGAAGTGTATTTAACTGCTCCAGTTGTTCTAATAGTTCTTTATTCTGCTTTGATTCCATTGCTCACACCTATTCTTAACTTGAAAGTGATGATGTCTGACTTGTAAAGTAACTCATCTGTGATTGTGCTTCCATCATTGCTTGGTCAAGCCGGGTAAACATATCAACATATTGTGTCTTCTTAGCTTCTAACATCGTGTTAAAGCTGTCGATCTGCTTATTCAAATCTTTGACGCTAGAATCATAACCTGCCGATTTAGTTGCGATGATCCCCTTATTAGCTGAGCTATCAACTAAGTAAGTATTCAGCATCTTAGACAAGTCTGCGGCGTAGCCAGACTCAGAAGTAACTGTTCCAACTGAACTCTTCGTTGACTGATAGAACATGTCTTTAACAGCTGCCGGGTCATCCGTAATCGCTTTGTTCAGCTTATCTTCATCTAAGCCCAAGGTTCCTTCACGATCGACAAGGGAAATCCCAACCTTGCTTGGGTTCAAAGTGCTACCCGCAACATAAGGGTTGGTAATCATATTCCGCAAGGATGACTGCAAGCGCATCAATTCACTGTCACCGGCTAACTTACCAGTTGTATTATCCGACTTGCTAGGATCGCCCACACTCAGATCATCACTGATCAAGCTCATTAAACTATTATACTGCGATACCAAGTCTTTAACGGCGGAAACCGTCTTAGAAGTATCATTGGTTAATGATAGTGTCGCATGGTCGTCACTAGCCTTAGAGAGTGTAAAGGTCGTTCCCTCAATTACATCGTTAACAGTATTAGTGTCACGGGTGACCTTCATACCATCAAGTTCAAAAATCGCTGACTTGCCCTTGGCAGTTGTTGCGCCACTTCCAAGTCCTAGACTTGTTGCGGCATCACCAGCAACACTAATATCACGTGCACCCATCTTATTATCAGCTAAAATCAAACGATTATCGACCACACTAGCCTTGATACTGGAACTACTGGTTTGTTTGTTGATCTTAGCCGCAATATCATTTAGGGTATCAGTGCCGCTGATATCAAAACTGAAAGTCTTGGCTTGCCCATCAGTATCTGTTTCCGCACTAGTTAAGGTTAATGAACCAGAAGTTCCAACAGCCGTTTTACTGTTTTTAACATCCAACCGGGTACCGGTGATCTTGCTGGCAGTTGCTAACTGATCAACCTTTAAATCATAAGTTCCTTCAGTAGCTGTCGTATCACCAGTAATCGAAGCAATCGTTGCATCTGACGTTGTTGCTTTCTTAGTCTGATAAGTATTATCAGATTGCAAGGCGGTAACCTTAGTTAAGAAATTATTTAAGCGGGTCTTAACATCACTCCAAGCTGTTTTTTGATCAGTCAGCGTTGTGATTTGATTTTGAGCCTTAATTTTACCGACTGAATCAGCCTGCAGCAGGTTTTCAACATCGTCAGCTGTAATTCCTGAATACTGCCCTAAAGTACTACTGATTCCATTAGTAGTTGTTATACTTGCCATCGCTTACTCACTATCCTTTCTTATCGACAACGATCCCCATCTGTTTCCAGATACTGCCAATTACATCCAGCATCTTAGTTGGTGGGATCTCCTTGATAACATCGTCGTTTTTCATATTAATCAATTGGACATAAGTCCGTCCCGTAGTTTTATGGACTCTGAAACGCATCCGGACGTCACGTCCCAGCAGATGCTTGTTCATTTCATCTACAGCCTGTTCTAACTGAGCCTGCGGTATCGCTTGGAAGGCTTCATCACTCTTACTCTCGGCTTTAGGTTTAGGCGCAACCTGTTCATTGGCTGGCTTATCTTCACCCTTATCTGACAAGAGGTCTTGTGTTAGGCGGCGGAGGTCTAAGTTAGCTCCGTCTAAATCATTATCAGTCTCAATCGGTTGAACCTTTGTCGTTGGTGGAACTGGTTGAATTTTCTCAATTTCCATCCATACATCCTCCCCTTCAAAAAGGATAACTTAAAAAAGTTATGTATGCTACAAAAACCGACCGCCGAATTTACACGACGATCGGCCTTTGCCAAAAACGAAAATCTGTTGCTTAAAATTAACCTTGTAATAATGAAAGAACACTGTTTGGCATTGCATTTGCTTGTGCAAGCATTGATGTTGCTGCCTGTGTCAAGATATTTGACTTCGTGAAGTTCATCATTTCTTCAGCCATATCAACGTCACGGATACGTGAGTTAGCTTCAGATAAGTTTTCTTTAGTTGTCCCCAAGTTGTTAACAGTATGTGTCAAACGGTTTTGAGCAGCACCTAAGTCAGCACGTTGGTCAGAAACCTTCTTGATAGCACCATCGATACTTGTAATTGCTTTAGAGGCATTTGAGCGTCCTAAAGTATCAGCAGCTTGGTCCTTAGCTGTTTGAGCATCTGTAACAGCTTTACTAAGTTTATCTGTACCGTCTGCCAAAGTTTTAGCGGCATCAGATTCTAAAGACTTACCACTAGCAAATAAATCTGAAACCTTTGTAGCGCCAGTAGCATCAATTCCAGCAGCTGATAATGCTGCTATGTCTGTAGCATCTAACGCAGTTGTACTTGATTTTGCAACAGTAAGATCCGTTCCAATTTTAGTAAGTACCGCGCTATAATTCGAAGCAGTAGTTGTAGCACCTGAAATAGCTGTGTCAAATGTAGCCAGTTCAGTTGCATTGCTTGCAACATCAAGATTTACTTGATTTGCTGTAGTAGTTTCACCTAACAACGATGATGCATCCATTTTACCGATAGTTACAGACATTGTTTGTCCTTCGTTAGCACCGATTTGGAAAGTGAAGGATTGGTCATCTTGGTTTAATAATTTCTTTGTATTGAATTCTGTATCTGTACTGATACGATCAATTTCTTTATGAAGTGCGTTGAATTCTTTATTAACAGCAGAGCGATCATCTGAACTTAAAGTTCCGTTGGCACTTTGAACTGCAAGATCACGCATACGGCCTAAGATACTATGTGTTTCATTTAAAGCACCTTCAGCTGTTTGGATAAGAGAAACACCATCTTGAGCATTACGAGTAGCTTGTGTTAAACCACCGATTTGGCCCTTCATTTTTTCTGAAATTGCTAAGCCGGCTGCATCGTCCCCAGCTTTGTTGATCCGTGAACCGGATGATAACTTAGCTAATGAGTTGCTTTTTGATGTTGTAGCAGCTGTTAAACGTGAGTATGTGTTTAAAGCAGCAACGTTTGTATTAATTCTCATGTTGAATTCCTCCAATAATTTGTGTATTTATCTTCTGAGGTTTCCCCCTCATGCTATATGTATCGGACGAAAATATCGGGGTTTAATAGTTTTTTGTAAAAATATCTTTTTTTCTTGAAAATTTTAGTGTACTTTGCGACTTTTTAAGTTTAAAGGACCCTAAATAACTATTTTTAGGGACTTTGAAGTCTCTACTCTATTGTAAAATCTACATCTAGGAACCTTACACTGACACCTCACACTTAGTGAATTACTAATCTTTCAGAATCCTGTGCCTAGATATTACCGCCACACAATCCCCATAATTATTCACTTTGTTACTTCACCTGCTTCATTGACACCATATGTATTTTTCCATATCTTCTTTAACAACTTATTTTCATTACTATCCAATATCATCCCAACAGAAATACTTGTATATATCCCTAACATCACAATAGTTAACAAAACAGATACGTGTTGTGACCCAGACATGGCTTTAGAATAACCCACCATTAAAATTACTATTGAATCTAGTGCAAAATGGACTAACATTGGAAAAACTATACTCCCACTTTTGAGGTAGACCGCGGCCAGCAGCATTCCAAAACCAAATGTCTGTGCCATTTGAGCAACGGTAAAACCTAAAGGCTGATGTGATAGATTTATCAGATGCATCGCACCAAAAGCTGCACTCGATAATATTGCTGAAATAATCATGTTCAGTTTTTGATTATTCAACTTAACCGCGAATAACCGCAACATTTTAGCAAGAACTATCCCTCTAAATAGATATTCTTCCGGTACGGCCCCCAGAATACCGATGCTGAAAGCTGCTGGTATATTTTTTGAACCTGCTATAAAAAAGATGAAAAAGACAGCTGGAAGCAACAACATTGCTTTAACTATATTGGCTGACATCTTAAATCTGAAATAAATCGTCTGTTTTGTAATGAAATAGTTCAAACAAAGCAAACTAATAAGTGAACAGGTTTTATAGAAAAACAGCCCTTGCATTCCCGAAATATTCAATGCTGCTTGTATCTCAGAGAACACGCTAAGCTCTAACAAAAAATTAATAACCACTAGCAGCACCAACAAAAACGTTTCCTTCTTAACATTTATCACTAAATTCCCTCCAATACAATTAGCTTTGTTAGGCAGCCCTAACAAAAACATTATACCTAGAATTATCAAGTTGAACACATAAATATTATGCTAGCTCCAGCTATGCACTCCATTGCACCATTTGAATTAAAGATACTAGCGTGTTTGTATTTTAAGCGCATGGCACTACTCGCTTTTAAGTTAAAAATTGAATAATTACAATAATAAAAAAATAAATAGCTCTCACTATTGAGCTAATCTCCCCAAGTTGTCTTTTTGCTCTAACTAGACGATTACTAAAATACAAACGACCTAGTGCTTTGATGCCTGTATATCACCTATAAGAATAGTAAATCATCTTTTCATTACTATTCAATATCGTTCCAACATAAATACTTGTGTATATGTTTAATTCACTTTTTGCCCCACTTGCGGTCGCGCTGATAACAGCGTGGTTTACGGACTGGCTAAAACGGAAACACCGCACGTAAAACAACATAGGCGACATTTAGCCCACTAAAAAAAGCCCTTAGCAGCTTGTGACTGCTAGGGGCTTTGGTGTAAAAATGTTTATTCTTTCTTTGCAAAATCATTATAACATGAAACAAAAATGAAGTGTAAAGAAATAAAATAAGTGGTATAGATTGTGCAATTTTGAAAAAGCAGCCAGTTGCGAACAGAAATTAAAAGGTTGAGCAAGTTTATGATTAGAGACCAATGCACATTGCTATGGCTGTTGCACTCACACCTTATCTAGTATCATTCTTTTCATTATATAGATAGAATATAGAAATAATGCAAAGTAGCATTATATATTCCTCAACATCCCGCAACCCAAACTAAGCCTGAATTAACAGCGTTCAGGGTACTTGTTAAGTGCAATCAGCAACCTAAGCGTGCGCATGTTATAGTTGCTGATTGCGGCTTTGGTGATTTTTAATGCTATCTTTTTGGTTGAACATAGATAATACTAAAGGTAAGAAAACATTAAGGAGCGTGTTTAAGATGGAATTATTATTTCCTAACCAACTTAAGAAATACCGCAAAAAAGCCCAGATGTCACAAGAAGATCTTGCGACCAAACTGCACATTTCACGCCAAGCCATTTCTAGATGGGAAGCAGGCGATGCTACACCCGATTTAAGTAATCTCATCAAATTAGCTGAATTGTTTAACTGTTCCTTAGATAATTTAGTTCTGGGACTTGAGCAACCGGATAATTCTACGGAGAAAATCGACCCTAATGAATTTATTTTTGATCCTCGCGACGGTAAATACATCCGCCGGCACCATCCCTTAAACTTTTGGGAATTTCTGGTTAAGTATTGGTGGCTGATTTTTGTTATCGGCGGTTGGTTATCTTGGTTCATCCCTGAAATTGTTGACGCATTTAGGTAGTCAAGGTCTAGCTGCCGTCAATTATACTTTTTGATCATGTCACGATTCTTCTATTATTACTACGTGAAATAAAAAATCATTAAGTGATAACGAAAAAGAATATCTTACTAACACGTTAGTGAAGCGCCCCATAATTGTTAGGTCCCCTAAAAACTAACAATTATGGGGTATTTCAGTATCCTATACCCTTTAGTTTTGGATTGGTAAGACGATTTATTACATAACCTTATTATCCCCTTTTGCGGTAGTTTTTCATTGGCGTACGCTATCCAGTACATATATAATTAGCATATATCAAGGGGGGCGACAACATGGAAAAAATCATTAATCCAACTAAAGCACGAACAAATTTATTTTCACTTATCAAGAGTGCTAACAGAGACTCCACACCTGTTATCATTGCAGGTGCCGATGATAGTCGTAGTGCCGTCCTAATTGGGAAAAGGGATTATGATGCGTTACAAGAAACTATGAATTTAATTGTGAATGGGCAAATTCAAGCAACCCTTAACCGTAAAGATGATGAATCAGTTGACCTGGCTGAAATGATGAAAGAGATTGATAATGAGTAACCGCTGAAAAATTAAGATAAAGTCGTCAGCTAAAGGTGACTTAAAAAAGTCTTAAAAAGCCCATTACGTAAATCATTTGAAGAAATAAAAAATGTCTTAGAAGTTGATCCATATAAGCCAATACAGTCATTTGAAAAATTAACTCCACCTGCTGCTGGTTACTATTCTCGAAGAATAAATGGGCAACATCAAGTAGTCTATACGATTAATAAAGAAACCAAGATAGTCGAAATTTATTCATGTTGGGCACACTATGAGGATAGGGTTCTTGAATTGAATGGTAAACCTAATTCAAGAAGAAACTAACAATAGCAAAGGACAACCACTAGTTTTGAGGTGTCCCCCAAAAGTTAAAGTAAAGATTTTAGCTTGGGAGATATAGATCAAAGTTAGCGGTTCTTTTTTTATCATTTTGTAAATTTTCTCTTTTCACCTGTATTGCTATTTTTACGGATCAACCCTTGGACTATCTCCCCCCAAGATGAAAGATAAGCTAGTATTTAATTTAGATATTTTATATACACCTTAAGATCATCAATAACTTTTTGCGCTAATACTTCTGGCTCAATAGCATTATTTAGGTTTAGGTTATATAAGAAAATATTCCATATACCCCCAATGATAAGTAGGTCAATGATAGTCTCATCTTTGTGCAGCGTATGCCATGCAAAGCTTTGCCATGGTACCTTCTTTAGTAATGTTTCTCGTTGAATATCAAACATAAAACTCAATAAGCCATTATTTTGGAGTGTTTCAAGATACCTACTCTGAGACTTCCAAAAAGAGAAATAAAAGGTTAATACATCTTGAAATGATGTAATATTTTCTTTACTTACGTCTTCCAAATATTTATTAACCGTTTCCTGAATATAAAATTTTATTATTGTTAATTTTCCAGCATAATTACGATAAAAAGTTTTTCTGGATACGCCAGCTTCAGAAGCGATCTCTGAGATCGTAATTACTTCAATTCTTTCTGTCGCTAGTTTTTCAAAAAAGACATCCATTATTTTCTTTTTAGATTTTAATGCAGTTTTATTCATACAACTTCACCCCTTCAAAAAGGTAACAGAAAAGTCAATCTGTGACACTTAAGAAAAATATATTGTATTTCTACAAAATCTATCCTACCCTTAAAAAGGTAACACATGCAACCTTTTTAAGGAGGATAAAGTATGGAAATTTTTTTGAACTTTTGGATACTGCCAATATTATTTATATTGCATGATTTTGAAGAAATAATTTGCGTCCCTTTGTGGAAAAGGCGTCACCAGCAACTGTTAGCTAACATGGAGAAGCCATTTTTTGGTCGTGTAACGAATGGACAGGCATTTTCAGTAGGTGTATTAGAAGAAATGCTAATTCTAATTGTTGTTTCAATAATCTGTAGTTTAAGTCATAATTACACCTTGTACTTAGCATTTATAATTGTGTATACATTTCATTTCGTTATGCACTATAAAATGTGCTTTTCTATAAAGAGCTATGTTCCAGGTGTTGTCTCCGCAACAATACAACTTCCCTTTATGATATGGTTGATTACTTCATATTGGACTTTAAGCCAAGCTTCGATCTTGAACCTTATAATATATCTAGTACCTGCATTCTTCATTGTATTTATCAACTTACTGATAATGCACAAGCTAATGCCGGTAATTCAGAAAAAGTTCCTAGCCTACGCAAAATAAACAATGAGGATGTGACATAACTAGCCTCTTGTTGAGAATTAATTACTTAGGTACTCATACCATGTGAAAAACAGGGACTTATTCATGTATTGGTTAAATCATTCCATCGAAGCAAGACCATAGCTTATGTAGGCTTGGATCAGGCCAGCAATACTTAGCCATTTAGCGACATGACTCAACGGGAAAAATGACAGTAACTCTGAGTTTGGTATTTATTTTCCTATAGAAGATTAACAAAAATTGGCAGCCACCAAGAAATCAGCGATTGAACTCAAAAACAGTCTCTTATTATATGTAAAAAATCATAAACCATGATTGTAGAAATTTTCAAAGAACCATGATTCATGATTTTTTTATTAATATTATTTTACTAACATTTTAAAGAATTAAAATAGTAATCTCTTACAAATTGTCATGGCCGGTAAAGCTAGTTTTGTCGTCATTAGTAATCGGTCGAATCACTTTACATGGATTTCCTGCGGCAATCACATTACTGGGAATATCATGGGTGACCACACTGCCGGCACCAATAATAGTATCACTACCAATGGTGACACCGGGCAAAACAGATACGTTAGCAGCTAACCAGCAACGATCACCAATGGTAATTGGTTTAGCAATACAACCCCCAATTTCACGTTCCTTGGCATCAAATAAGTGATTGGCCGTATAAAGACCTACTTTAGGGCCGAAGAGAACGCGATCACCAATCGTAACCTTGGCACCATCTAAGATGACACAATCATAGTTCGCATAAAAATGATCACCAACATGAATATTACGTCCAAACTCACACCTGAAGTTAGGACTAACTTCAGGGCTAACTCCAGCGCTGCCAAATAACTCACGAATCAGTTGTTCTCTTTTCTCAGGGTCTTCTTCCCGATTAATTCTATTTGTCATCTTTGTAGAAAGATGACGGGTATCTGATAGAAGTGGATCTAAATCATTGTAAGGCTTTTCTGTTGCCATATATTGAAACTTTTCATCTAAATTCATCGTTTCACCCTTTCATTTTGCTTTTCTAATGTTGGTAGTTGACGTTAACTGTTATTCGTTGATGAACCAACCTTTGCCAACGTCCACCCAATCTGTAAGTTTAGTATACTTCTCTAACTCCCCAAGTGATAGTTTAATGGTACTATTTAAACTTCCGCCAGCCGTATACACAGTTTTGAAACGTTTGAGTGAAGCATCTAAATAAATCTTTACACCGGGATTAACGGCAAATGGAGTTACCGCGCCCGGAATGTGACCAATCAAGCTCTCTACTTGGTCAAAAGGGATCATCTTAGCCCGACTATGAAATGTTGCTTTAAACTTATGATTATCAACTTTAGCGTCTCCTGCCATAGCAATCAAAATGGGCTGATCATCAACCATAAAAGTCATAGCTTTAACGATTTGCCTTTCTTCACAATTTAGCACTTGTGCCGCATGCGCTACTGTGTCACCAATATGATCGTGTTCCACTACGCGATCGGCTAAGCCAAATTGTTTAAAATACTGACGGACATTTTCAATCGACATATCAATTCACTCCTTGAAGAATAAGTTACGCTTAGTATATACTGACTAGTAAAATAATAAAAACAAATAATTATAATTCAAACATTAGAAAGAATGATGTGTCGTGAACCGTTTCCTAATCCTGCAAAAAATAATTGAACTTGGTAGCTTTACTAAGGCTGCCGAGGTTTTAGGCTATACCCAATCTTCAATCAGTCAGATGCTTGCATCACTGGAAGATGAATTGTCCATTAAGTTACTAAATCGGTCTCGCTCTGGGGTTTCATTAACCTTAGAGGGACAAGAACTCTATCCTTTAATTCAACAAGCTATTCGTCAGTATCAAGCTGTTCAAGAGCGGGCCACCGAGATTAAAGGCTTAAAAACCGGTGTTATCCGAATTGGTACGATCTCCAGCATCACCGTTCACTGGTTACCCAAGTTAATTAAACAGTTCAAAATTAAATATCCTAATGTTGAGTTTGTACTTTATCAGGGTGATTACAATTCCATTGCTGAATGGATTAGAACTAATACAGTTGATTTTGGTTTTACTACGCCACCGATGGCTACTGAATTTAAAACTATTCCCATTAAACAAGGTGAAATGCTAGCAGTTTTGCCTAAAAACTACCCATTAGCTCGCAAACCAGGAGTTCCTTTGAAACTAGAAGAACTTAAGAACGATCCCCTGATTCTGTTGGAAGAAGGCAATTATAGTGAGCCACTAAACGCCTTTTCCACTGCAGGAGTTAAGCCCAACATAAAATATCGTATTCACGATGACTATGCCATCATGACGATGGTAGAGGCAGGACTGGGAGTCAGTATTTTGGCTAAATTGGTATTGCAACGCATGCCATTTAACATTGTTACTCGACCGCTAGTCCCCGCTATTCAGCGTGAAATTGCAGTTGCTTATCAAGACAGACAACGTCTGCCAATTGCTAGTCAGTACTTTATTCAGGAATTGTTAACAAATAAGGGGCAATTGCGCTAGTAAATTTTTTGTAACTAAAGGCCGCGATTTTTGATTGAGCTAGTATGGGTGACGGTTTTATAGCGGCTATATATCACAAATCAGTTTGTCTAATGATAGGATTAATTATATTTGTTTTAACTATCCTATAAATACAAGTATGATTAGGTTATATCGAACTATCAAAGGAGTGGTATTCAATGAAGATGTCTGTTGTAGATGCATTTACCAATGAGTTATTTAAGGGCAACCCAGCCGCGGTTTGTTTTGTTGATCAATGGCCCACTGACCAATTAATGCAAAATATTGCTATGGAAAACCGTTTTTCAGAAACAGCGTTCGCTATCAAAAAAGCAGATGCTAATTATGATTTACGGTGGTTTACTCCAGGCGGAGAAATCGACCTTTGTGGACACGCAACTTTAGCTACGGGTTACTTGGTCTTTCAAAATGCCACCCCCAAGGATACCGATACGGTCACCTTTAATACTCAAAGCGGTGCTTTAAAAGTGACTAAGAAAGGCGACTTATATGAAATGGCCTTCCCATCTTACAAACTTAAGTCAGTACCAGTTACTGATGAAATGGAAGCGGCTTTTGGCGTGCGGCCGATTGAAGCCTATCTTGGACGTGACTTATTAGCAGTATTTACTAATGAGAATCAAGTTAAAAAAATGCAACCGAATTTGGAAAAGTTAAAGCATCTTGATGGCCTTTTGCAAAATGTTACTGCTCCTGGCAAGGCCTATGATTGTGTGTCCCGCTCGTTTGCACCTAAATTAAATGTTGATGAAGATCCGGTTTGTGGAAGTGGTCATTGTCACGTCATTCCCTACTGGGCAAAGAAGCTGGGCAAAAATCAAATTGCTGCATTTCAAGCTTCTGAACGTACCGGTACTCTTTACTGCGATTATCAAGGGGAAATTACCAAATTAGCTGGACATGCTACGCTATATTCAACAGGTAACCTTAATCTAAAATAAAGCTGTGACCAATTTTAAAATAGTTCACTAGCTAATAAATTATACACGATGTTAACAGGAGGGCGTTTATTATGAAAATCATAAAAACCAGTCAAGCTCCACAGCCGATTGGACCATATTCTCAGGGCATGGTTTCTAAGGGGGTGCTCTACAGCTCTGGTCAGGGACCATTAGATCCGCAAAGCGGTGACGTTCCCGTAGGGATCACCGCCCAAACAGAATTAGCTTGTCAGAATATTGCAGCTGTACTCAAAGCTGGCAAAAGTGATTTCAAAGCGGTGTTAAAAACTACTTGTTTTCTACAAGATATGGCTGACTTTGATGCTTTTAACCAAATCTACGCACAGTATTTTGTTTCAAAACCGGCTCGTACTTGTGTGGCTGTCAAAAAACTACCAGCCAATATATTATGTGAAATTGAAGTTGTAGCAATTAGCGCAGACACAGAAGCATAATTGAAGCATTCATTACAAGTAGCATTAGTTTTTTAACGACCATGTTTAAAGGAGACTTAAAATGAAAGCTATCTGCTTATCAAAATTTGGGTCACCTGACCTATTGAAATTAACCGATGTTCAGGAACCCGAACCACAGACAAATGAAGTTCGAATTAAATTATACGCAGCCGGAGTTAATCCCGTCGATACCTATATTCGTTCGGGAAACTATGCTGCTTTTAAACCTAACTTGCCGTATATTCCAGGCTTAGATGGCGCTGGGGTAATCGATAAACTTGGCCCAGGAGTCACTGCATTCAACAAAGGTGATCGGGTCTTTGTTACTTCTTCTCTGGCTAATGCTCAAAATGGTACGTATGCTGAAAAGACGGTTCGTCATGTTAAGTTTGTTCGTCGCTTACCACAATTTGTCAGCTTTTCAGAAGGGGCCACTTTAGGCTCACCAGCTTCAACAGCTTATCATGCACTATTTGACAAAGCTAAATTGAATGCCGGGGAAACCATTTTAGTTCATGGCGCTTCAGGCAGCGTTGGCCTATTGGCTGTTCAACTGGCTAAACGTGCTGGTGCTAAAGTTATTGGGACTGCTGGTTCAATGGACGGAATCAATCAGGTTGAACAAGCCGGCGCTGATTTGGTTTTAAATCATCATGATCCATCGTATTTAGATAACATTCAAAATGTTAATCTCGTGATTGAGATGTTAGCCAATGTTAATTTGATTAAGGATATTGGGATATTAAAAAAGTTTGGCCGAATTGTTATTATTGGCAATCGTGGTTCTCTTGACTTCAATCCTCGGCTCATTATCAGCAAAGATATTACGTTAACTGGCATGTCTTTGTGGAACGTTCCTGATAAGCAATATCAGCATAATCTTGATGCTATCGCAACGCTACTGGATCAAAAGAAACTTATTCCTAAGGTCGGGACGGTCTTACCCTTAGCCGAAGCAGCAAAAGCTCAACAACAAGCGTTAGCTCATAGTTTGGGCAAAGTCGTTCTCAAAATTCTTAATAAAAAGTAGTGCAATCCCAAGTTATACTGATGCCTACAAGGTAGATGCAATAACCGCTATAGCTTCCTAATTAACGGTTATTTTTTTTACTTTAACCTAATTGAAAATATAGAGGAAAGCTAATTAAGATGACTAAAATTGCAATTACCACCGCAGTAAATTTAACCAATACTAAACTGCTCAATAAGCAGTTTTGCTACTATGTACCGCAGCCTGTTGTCAAACTTGTGTTGGGTATGGGAGCAATTCCGATTGTTCTACCGATTATGAATCCCAATCAGATTAATCAGGAGGTCTTAGACAGTTTTGATGGTTTAATTATTCCTGGTGGTGCTGATATTGCGGCTAAAACTTATCACGAAGAACCACATATCAATATTGGCACCAGTTATTATCCTCGCGATCAATTTGAGCAGGCGCTGATTAAACAAACCCTAACAACCAATAAACCTATCTTAGGAATCTGCCGCGGTATGCAGATGATTAATGTCGCTTTGGGCGGAACTGTTTATCAAGATCTACGTTCTGAATATCCTGATTTAAAAATCCAACATGCACAAACAGCCCCTGGATTTTTACCCACACATGAGATTAAGACTAAAGCTGGTACCTGGCTAGCCCAAATTATTGGCAAACAAGTTTGGGTAAACTCACGACATCATCAGGCAATCAAAAAATTAGGCGAAGGTTTAACAGTGTCGGCAACTGCTCCAGATGGCGTGATAGAGGGCATTGAGACGGCTAATGGACAAGTTATGGGGGTTCAATGGCACCCAGAAAACCTTTATGAAACGCAAGTTGCAGCCCAAAACCTGTTTCAAAATTTTCTGCAACGCAGTGAACTTAATTTACAAACCATCTCTACTAAAGACAAATAATTAATGAGAGGACTTTGAATGTTATGTCACGGTTACAGGCCAACTTGATTTTAATACTTGTTACCTTTTTTTGGGGTGCATCATACGTTTTTATGAAATTTGCCCTTTTTCAACTTGATGCTTTGACTGTACTAGCGATCCGCTTTGATCTAGCCTTACTAATCATTGGGATTTTTTTAGGACCTAAGTTCATTAAAACACCCCTAAAAACTGTTATCCATGGTAGTTTATTAGGACTTATTTTGATTGGGGTTTTCTTATTTCCTTTGTTGGGATTACGGACCACAACTCCTTCACAAGCTGGCTTTTTAATTAGTTTAACGATGATTTTTGTCCCCATTGAATTATGGCTGTTCAAACATCAGAGGGTTACTTCACGAGAAGCATTAGCCATTGGTTTAGCTCTAATTGGGGTTTCTTTTTTGACGTTGCATGGTTCCCTTAAGTCATTTAACATTGGGGACTTATGGTGTCTAGCCACCGGGGTCCTGTATGCTGGACACATAATTTTGACCGCCTATTTTACACAGGGAGAATCACCACTACAAATTGGAATTTGGCAAATCACTCCTGCTAGTTTTGTATCAACCATAATCGTCTTATTAAACCACCATCATTTTCCGCTGCCGACAGACACCATTACCTGGGGAGCTGTTTTAGGTTTGGGCTTCTTATGTACAGCAGTTGGCTTTATGTTCCAGCCACTTGCACAAAAATATACCTCTCCCTTGAACATGGGACTGATTTTTTCTTTAGAACCACTGTTTTCCGCAGGTTTTTCTTGGCTTTTCTTTGGAGAGTTGTTCAATAAATATGAGTTAGTTGGTGCCATGATGATTCTAGCTAGTATCTTGCTTATGGTATTTCAACATCAAAGTGGACACTGGAAATCTTCTAGGTTTGAATCCCAAAAATGAATTTTTAAGGAGTGCAGTATGACAAATATTTTTAAAAAAGAATCGGTTGCTACATACTTAAAAGCTGATTCACGATTACACAAGACTTTGCGAGCACGTGATTTGGTATCTTTAGGGATTGGTGCAGTCATTGGAACAGGAATTTTTATTTTGCCAGGACACGAAGCAGCGATGCATGCCGGTCCAGCGGTGACTATTGCCTTTTTATTAGCCGCCTTAGTTTCCGGAATCGTTGGTATGGCGTATGCTGAATTCTCATCAGCAATGCCCGTAGCAGGATCAGCCTATTCGTTTGGTTCTGTTGTTTATGGTGAGATTATTGGTTGGATCCTCGGTTGGGCGCTAATTTTGGAATACTTTTTGGCTGTTGCCGCTGAGGCAACAGGATTTGCAGCATATTTTAATAATAATATTCTAAATGCCTTAGGGATCAACCTACCAAAGGCACTACAGAGTGGTCCGTTGGAAGGCGGTATTATTAATCTTTCTGCAACTGTGATTGTCTTAATAATTGCCGTCATCATCGCTCAAGGGGCTAATTTATCAAAAAGGGTTGAAAATGTCGCGGTCATTATTAAAGTAGTTATCATTGTTTTGTTCATTATTGTAGGGGCATTTTATGTTAAGACTAGTAACTATGTTCCCTTTTACCCAAGACAATTTCATACCACGCCTTTTGGTCTAGGCGGTATTTCCACAGCCGCAGCTACGGTTTTCTTTGCTTTCATTGGTTTTGATGCCCTGGCAGCTAATTCAGCTGAAACGATTGAACCCGAGAAAAATGTGGTCAAGGGCATTTTAGGAACCGTGCTCATTTCCGTTTTGTTATATGTAACCTTCTCCTTTGTCCTAACTGGAATTGTTCACTATTCAGAACTGAACGTTGATGATCCCGCTGCCTATGCCTTGAAGGTAATCCACTTAGACACTTGGAATAAGCTGATTACCATTGGAGCATTGATTGGGATCTTTACCGCCCTAATTACCATGTTCTTTGGTGGCTCACGGTTAGTATATGCATTAGGCCGTGATGGCTTGTTACCTGCTAAGATGGGCAGCATTAGTAAAAAACATGCGGTTCCGCACAATGCCATTATTGTGGCAACAATTGTGCAAGCTTTTTTTGCTGGATTAGTGCCATTAACTGAATTAGCTGCCCTGATTAATGCCGGAACTCTGTTGGCTTTTGCCCTTATCTCCTTTGGAATTATTCCCTTACGCCACCGTCAGGATATTCCCAACCATGGATTTAAAATGCCACTTTATCCATATTTGCCAATATTAGCAGGGCTGTTGAGCCTTTACTTTATTGTTATGTTGCCTAACATCACTAAGATTTCAGTGGGAATTTGGCTAATTTTAGGCTTAATCGTATATTTTGGATATGGAATCAAGCACTCGAAACTACAAAAAAAGAATTGATATCTAAAGAGATAACCCAATCCGGTAAATTAACTATTTCCCTCATCCATGTTATAACATGGGAAATTAAAATGAAGTCCTATTATATAGTAGGACTTCATTACTATGACTGTGAATTTAAGCAGGAAATTTTCAAAAACTATTTGAAGATCTTTGTTAGATTTAATTTAGTACTTCATATCATTTTAAAATTAACTCGGAAAGTGAAGTAGGCGCATCAATCATTAATTGATAACCATCTTTAGTAATTAAAGCAGTGTCGGAATGTCGATAACCACCTTGATTATCAAAATAAATAGCTGGTTCAATAGAAACTACCATATTTTCTTCCAAGACTGTATCATTTTCTAGAGAAAGGGTTGGCCATTCATGATTATTTAACCCGATTCCATGGCCCGGACGATGAAGAGTATTTTTATCAACGCCTTCATCTTTAAAATATTCATCAACTACTTGTTCAATGTCACTAGATTTTTTCCCGGGTTTAAGGTTATCCAAGAAAAGTTCCCTTGCATGCATCATTTGATTAAAATGAATAATATCTTCTCTGGAGGGTTCTTCAGTGAAAAAGGTTCACTCACACTCAGCAGCATATCCTTGGATATTAAAAGTAGCAACATCGATATTGGGACCTGAACCAATTGTTGAATTAACGTCAGGAATACTATGCGGCATATAGCTATACTCAGCAGGCCAAACAGCATTAATTGTTCTATTTTCAAGGCTAAAATGCTTAGACATTCCTTCAGCCCCAATTCTCATGCCTAGTTTGTAAGTATCAACTACTTTGGTACCGGTTTGTGCAATGGCTAGAGTTTCATTTACAACGTTACTACATATTGACTTAGGAGCATCCAGAGAATGATGTATTTGATAATTTAATTGCTCTATATGTGGTATCCCATTAGAATTTAAACAGTGATTCTCAAAAAGCAACTACTACTAGCGCCGATAAAAAAGAAAGCTATGATCAAATTTCAGAATACCTGATGAACTGGATAAAAGTGTTGTTGGAAAAATTGTGTTTTTGTATAGCATATTGTCTAAAGTTGATTTAAAAATAACCGGCAGCCGTACGTCTATGAATCTTTTAGTAGAATATAACAATGAAAGTGAAACTATATATTCTTCACCTGATTTCTTTAATAGTGCTCATGTAGGTTTAATTGATCATATGAACGCACTACAAAAGATTACAGAAAATGAAGATAATCCTAAGTTACTATTCTTATTGACTATATACCTGACTCAAAAAAAGAGAAACTAGCTGTATTCTTTATAATGAATCAAATATTAGGTTTCCCCTTAAGCAATTAGGTGTCTATTTGAATTCTCAAAATTAGAAGTTATTTTTTTGAAATTTAAAAAAATGTCCTCTAATATCTATAATTGAAATATTTAGAGCTATTTTAGCAATGTTTTTACAGGGTTATTTATATAAATGGACCCTGAAGCTAAACTTATAATTCATGGTTATTAAATAGTCCACACCTATTTTTTTGGTGTGGACTATTTAAATCTATCCAAGTTGATATTGCCGAATCTGACTATACTCATTTCCTTTTTCTTCTTCAGCATTACGAATATCTATATCATTTTGTAAATTTAAAAAATAGCGGTCAGAAACTCCAAAAAACCTGCCTAATCTAACAGATGTACCAACAGTGATTTGTCACCGATCATGTAAGATGTCTTGTATTCTAGACGTTGGCACATTGATCTTCTTTTCCAATGCATAGGCTGAGAAGTTTAACGGCTCCATAAATTCTTCTTTCAAAATTTCGCTAATTTTTGGTGTTGGGATCTTATTCATAATATTCACTCCCTTTAACAGATGTTATTTCTCCTTCAACAAAAAGCAATTACACTAATCATACAGTGACAACTTTACTTGAGAGCCCATTACTCATAAATAGACCTACTATATTAATGGGTCTAAACTTTCTGGTATTGATGGAAATCATCAATGCCAGATTTTTTTGTA
>NZ_AZEF01000031.1 GCF_001434915.1 Liquorilactobacillus capillatus DSM 19910 | reverse complement strand
CCTATCGGGAAGACAGGATTCGAACCTGCGACCCCCTGGTCCCAAACCAGGTGCTCTACCAAGCTGAGCTACTTCCCGATGAAATATGCACCCAGTAGGAGTCGAACCTACAACCTTCTGATTCGTAGTCAGACACTCTATCCAATTGCGCTATGGGTGCAATATATAAATGAAAATGCCGAGGACCGGAATCGAACCGGTACGGTAATCACTTACCGCAGGATTTTAAGTCCTGTGCGTCTGCCAGTTCCGCCACCCCGGCAAAA
>NZ_AZEF01000030.1:8003-35707 GCF_001434915.1 Liquorilactobacillus capillatus DSM 19910 | reverse complement strand
TGTTTTAAAAAAAGGACGAGAGGCTTTTCTATTTACACATAAAATTTGACACTCTCATTTTAATTATATTTTTTGGTTTAAAGTCTATTTAAGTTATATATAAACAGCTTTTTAAAGGGTTGAGGAAAATTATTTTCCTCAACTTTTTTTGTATAATTAAATTTCAATATGATATTAAATTATCATAGTGCAAAAAAAACTTCACGGTGATAGAATTTAAATGTAGAAATAATTATTTATCAAAAAGCATGTGTTTTTATTCACAGCTAGACACAAAATATTTAACTGGGGGGAGATTTTTATGTCAATTGTTGTCGGGGTTTTAGTACTACTTGCTGTAATTGGAATTATGACTCTTTTTACTTTTGAAGCACCTAATGGGAAAAAAGCCGTAGGTGCGTTGTCGGGGGCGGCTTGTGCAACATTCTTACCGCAAGCTTTTCTAAGTTATGCAATTGGAGGCGTTTTTAATGTCGATTTTGCTAGAGAAATAGGTAACATTATGGGATCACTAGGAGGATTAGCAGCAGGAACTCTAGTACCTTTAGCTTTTAGTATTAATCCAGTTTTTGCAGTTTTGATTGGTGTCTCACTTCTAAAAGTAAAATTGTTGCCAGCATTTATAGCTGCATATTTAGTTTCTTTTTTAATCAAAAAAATACAAAAAATTATACCTGATGGTTTAGATTTAATAGTTATAGTTTTAACTGGACCAATATTGGTTAATTTGATTGCTAAAGTTATCTCGCCAGGTGTGTTATTTATATTACATTTAATCGGAAGTTCAGTAACTACGGCTACTCAAGGGAATCCAATTTTTATGGGAGCGATTTTGGGTATGATTATTCCTATCGTAGGAATGACACCGCTATCTTCAATGGTTTTAACTAGTTTAATTGGTTTGACAGGGATTCCAATGGCAATTGGAGCTCTAGGTTGTACAGGAAACTCTTTTTTAAACTTTACATTATTCCGTAAACTTAAGTTTGGAGATTTTTCAACAACTTTGGCTGTAACGATTGAACCATTAACGCAGATTGATATTATTGCGGCTAATCCGATTCCGGTTTTTCTGACTAATGCTATAGCGGGTGCTTTTAATGGAATTATAGTTACACTTTTTGGACTAGTAATAAATGTTACTGGTATGGCGACCCCATGGGCCGGATTAATTGTTGCCTTTGGTTTTAATCCGGTTTTAAAGACTGTAGCAGCTGTGTTGCTAATACTAATAAATAGTACAATTTGGGGTTACTTGGGTAGCTTTGCATTTAGGCATTTTGACATTCATACAGTTAAAGAAATTAGAACGAATACTAAGGCTAGGATTAATGCCAAAACTAGTAGACATACAGTTGCGTAAATTAAGTTTAATTAAAGGAGGATAACATTATGGTAGCAAATTATAAAAGTGTTTTTGATATTATTGGACCTATTATGATTGGTCCATCAAGTTCACATACGGCAGGGGCAGTTGCTATTGGTCGGGCAGCTAACAAGGTCTTTAATGGGTTACCTGAAAAGATAACCGTACATTATTATGAATCTTTTGCTCAGACGCATAAAGGACATGGAACAGATTATGCTATAATTAGCGGAATTTTAGGATTTAATCCAGATGATTCGAGAGTACCTGATGCAATTAATACTGCTAAAAGTAAAGGTATGACGGTTAAATTTATAGAAGAAAAAGAAGATAGTCCAATCAATCATCCTAATACAGCTATTATTAACTTGCAGAGTATTGATAAAGAAATTACTCTTGCCGGTTGTTCAATTGGTGGAGGTACAATTGAAGTTCGTGGTATTAAAATGGATGGGTTTGATATTAAACCTCAAGGACCATTACCAATAGTGCTAATAAAGGGTAATAGTACTGATAAAAAGATAGCTGAAGAAAAACTGAATAAATTAACACAAATTCATAAATTTAATAGATATAGTTCGAGTAACAAGCAAAAACAAATGTTTGAATATGATTTGAGTAGACAACTAAGGGTAGATGAAGTTGCAAAACTTTCTAATAAACTACCAGAATTAATTTACTTATAATTCAAAAAAGGAGCGTTAGTTATGTATGAAAGTGTTAAAGAACTGGTTAAGGATGCCGAAGAAAAAGGACTTAGTATTTCAGAATTAATGATTCAGCAGGAAATTCTTGAAAACCAGGGGACTAGACAGGAAATTTGGCAAAGAATGGAACAAAATTTATTAGTTATGCAGGATGCTGCTAAAAGAGGAGTAACTGGTAAGGGAGTTCACAGTAAAACAGGACTAACAGGTGGTGAGGCAGTATTACTAAAGAAATACCGTCAAGAAAAAACATCGTTATCAGGAGACGTAATGTTAAGTGCTGTTCAGAACGCAATTTCTACCAATGAAGTTAATGCTTCTATGGGAGTTGTTTGTGCTACACCAACTGCAGGATCTTCTGGAACGTTACCAGCAATATTATTTACGATAACTGATCGTTTAAATCTGAGTCATGAACAGATGGTAAGATTTTTATTTACTGCAGGTGCGTTTGGAATGGTGATTGCTAATAATGCAGGTATTGCTGGTGCTACAGGTGGATGCCAAGCTGAAGTTGGTAGTGCTGCTGCAATGGGAGCGGCAGCAGCAGTAGAAGCTGCTGGTGGAACACCGAGACAGTCATCTGAAGCATTAGCAATGGCAATTAGTAATTTACTTGGACTTGTTTGTGATCCAGTAGCTGGTCTGGTAGAATTGCCTTGTGTAAAACGTAATGCTATTGGTGCAGGAAACGGTTTAATATCTGCAGATATGGCATTGGCAGGGCTAACTAATAAAATTCCTGCTGATGAAGTAATTCAAGCGATGGACAAAGTCGGTAAAGGGTTACCCAGAGCGTTACGTGAAACAGGGATTGGTGGAGTTGCTGGGACACCAACTGGTTTAAAATTAAAAATGAAAATTTTTGGAAAAAAAGTAATGGGTGATTAATCTATAGTAATTACTATAAATTAACATGAAACTAGGGCAGAGAAATCTAGCCTTAGTTTTTTTGTAAGTAAATACAATAGATCCTTACTACTATAAATAGAATTTAATGAAAGAATTAGCTTTTTAATCCAATAACATGATAAAATTGTTGAGTTTGACTTTTCTTAAGTGATAAAATATCATTAGTTTATTAATTTTTTTTAATGGGAGAAGGCTTTAATTGTGAATAAGGAACAAGAAATCCGTAATTACATTAGAAGTTTTATACCGATGGTTGATTTTTTGGCGGAAATTTTAGGGAAAACAAGCGAGGTAGTGTTAAATGATTTAACCGACCTGGACCATTCAGTAATTGCGATTCGTAATGCTGAGGTTTCAAAAAGAAAAATAGGTGATCCAGCTACAAATCTAGCTTTAAGAACTATGCAGGCTGGTAAAAAGGAAAAAGATCAGTTTTTAGCGAATTACGAAGGAGTTTCTCGTGGTGGACATAATTTGCGTTCGTCGACGTTCTTTATCCGCTATCAGGGCGAGTTAGTTGCAATGATTTGTATAAATACAGATGATAGTATTTTCGATAAGCTAAAAGGACTAGTTGACAAAATTGTGGTTGATTATAAGCATTTAGAAACAAAAGATAATTCTTTAACAGTAAATTTATCAACAGTAGCTGGTCGTGAAAAATTAGTGGCAACAAAAGTTGAACCTGAACGTTTAACTTCTAATATCAGTGAATTAGCTAAATCTGAAGTTATAAAAATTTGTGAACAAAAAAACATATCAGTCAATTATTTGAAGCGTGAGGATAAGTTAGAGGTAGTTAGAAGTTTATTTAATCAAGGATATTTTCTTCTTAAAGATTCTGTAGGTGAGGTTGCAGAAATTCTTAAGGTCTCTGAGCCGACTATTTATCGTTACTTACAAATAGTAAAGGTAGAGGCTAAAGGTAGTGGCAAATGAGTATCATTCCATTATAATTATAAGATTGTGAAGATTATCAATTCACAATCTTTTTTTAGCTGTGTTATAATTTCAACTATGTTTTATAAATAAAATAGTTTTTATAAAAAGGTCAGATAAAAATGAAGAAATTATTATTAGTTTTAGGAACAGTGTTAATGGCTCTATGTGTACCGTTAACTACGATAAAGGCTCAAAATAGTGCGCAGAGAGTTACTAACAAACAACTAAGAAAAGTTATTAAGTCGATGACATTACAGCAAAAAATTGCTCAGATGTATATCATCCCGACACAGGGTAACTTGGATAATACAACTGCAATTATTAAAAAGAATCAGCCAGGTGGGATTATCCTTTTTGGAAATGATTTTAAAGAGCAGACAAAGCAGCAGTTTATCACCAATATGCAGAACTACAAGAAACAAGCAGGCCTTTCTTTATTAATTGGGACTGATCAAGAAGGGGGAATGGTTTCACGACTCGAAGCTAATCCACAGTTGACGAATAACCAGACTTTTCCTTCTCCACAACAGCTACATCAAAGCGGTGGAAACAAGGCAGTTGCTAAGGCAGCCGGAGCAACAGCTGCACTCTTGCATTCATTACAGATCAATCTTAATTTTGCACCAGTCGCAGATGTTTCAAGTGATAAAAATAGTTTTATCTATAACCGGACATTGGGCTTGGATTACCAACAGACAGCAGCCTGCATTAAAGATGAAGTCCCAGTGATTCAGAAGAACAACGTCGCGGCTAGCCTCAAACATTTTCCAGGATACGGATCAGCCGGGGACACGCACACGGGGTTTGCCGCAACTGATAAATCAAGCGCAGATTTTGAAAAAAATGATTTTATCCCATTTAAAGCAGGAATAAAGGCCGGAGCACAAACGGTTTTAGTCTCGCATATTCTGGTTAAATCAATTGATGACAAATATCCGGCATCCTTATCACCGCAAGTTCACCAGCTTCTGCGTAAGAAACTGCACTTTAAGAAAGTGATCATCACTGATGACCTAACGATGGGGGCTATTACCAAGTTTGCAGCAGACAAGCATGTTTCAGCAGATTTATTGGCAGTTGAAGCTGGTAATGACATGTTGTTGAGTAATAATTTTACAGATGGTGTCGCAACGATTACACAGGCCGTTAAGGATAAGAAGATTAAAGAAGCACGGATCGATAGTTCAGTTTACCGGATTTTAAAACTAAAAAGGAACCTGGACTTATTAGATCGAACAATGCTTAAGAGTTATCAAAAAAATTAAATAATTTATTTAGATTATTATTTGTGTTATAATTTTACTTTGTATTTATATATAACTTTTTTTTGGGGAGATACATAATGAAACTTTGTCCAAACTGTCATTCAGAGATGGAAGACAATACTAAGTTCTGTACTAAGTGCGGAACGAAACTAAGTACACTTGCGGCACAACAAACTACGGTTAATACAACTACACAGCCGCAGGAAGCTATTCAAAATAATACTGCTAGTTCGCAGGCAAATATGAATAATGCAGAAACACAAAATAATACACAGGGTAAGGCAAATGCACAAGCCAATACTTCGCCAATCGATACACAAGCTTTGCAAAATGCTCTTCAAGGATACTGGACATGGCTGCTTGTATCATGGAAAAGCCCGTTTAAGGCACAGAAGACGACTAAGTATGCTGGTATCTTGACATTATTTTTAGAAAGCTTTTTCTTTACTTTGGGAATCGGACACCTGGCACAAAAAGCAACTTCGGCTGCAACTAATGCTGCTAATAGTTTCATTGGAACTTTTTCCGGTAATACTTCATCGAACTATGCTGGAAGTTATTCGTTAGGAATTGATTTTTACTTTGCTATTATTTTAATTATCCTAGTCGCTGCCGTAGCAATGGTTGGGATTACTTTCTTAATTCACCGGGCAGTGGGCGGAGCCGCAACAGAAACCTTCATTGATTATTTAAATAGGTTAGCCCATTACAGTAGCTCAATTTTAATTTTGAATATAATCTTTTTCTTGATGGCCTTATCTGGTTTCGCGGTAGTATCAATGCTTGTTAGTGCAATCTTATTGCTTGTGGTTGCTGTTATCTGGTCAATAACGATTGTCTGTGGGGTAGTTGTGCTTGAAAAGCCCGGACAACTCGATCGAATTTATGGTGCGATCATCGCTGGGGTTATTTGTGTCATTATCGAGAGTATTGCTATTTCTTTGGTAACTTCTAAGTTAGGTGATACAGCCGGTTCGTTTATCTCTTCTCTCCTAAAAGGAGGTAATTAGACGATGGCAGCAGAGATATTTTGTCCTGAATGTGGAACCAAGGTCGCAGTCGGCGAGGTATTTTGTCCGAATTGCGGACATAAGTTAACACCAATTGCTGTAAAGACTAATGATAATAAGAACGATGATTCAGCTACAGTTACTAACCAAGATGCACAGACGACGATGCAGCGCAGTACACCTATTCCACCGAAGAAACCTGTGAATAAGCAGTTAGTTGGAGGTGTTATTGCTATTATTGTTGTGCTGGTTGGTGGGTGCTTAGGCCTAAAAGACTACTATCAACCTCAAAAGCAACTTGATCGAATGATTACAGCAATGGGTGATTCTGATAAGAACATGGCTAAATATATTAAGACAAATGATCCGACCTTACAGAATAAAATATCTAATAAGAGTGTTAAACCCATGCAAAGATACTTTGAAAGCAACCGTCAGCAACTAGCTGACTTAAAAAGCACACTCCAAGATGGTTCAACATATGATGGAACCTATTCTATTGAGCAAAGCGGTAATGCATGGCTGTTTTTCCCACGGTATAAGATCAATGTTGCGGCTGCATATGTAACGTTATCGACTAATCATGCAGGAGTTGTTTTTTACCAAGATGGTAAGAAGCTAACAACAACATCAAGCTCTAGCTATAGTAAAAAGGTTGGTCCTCTTTTTCCTGGAAAGTATAAGTTTAAAGCCGTTGGCAAGATTGCTGGAAGAAAGCTGGTTAATACTTCAACGAATAAACTTGCTTCAGGATCGCAAGATCTGTCGCTTAAACTCCGGATAGCTACATTTACTGTTAGTGGTAGAAAAGGTGCCACAGTCTACTTGAATAATAAAAAAGCAGGAATATTAAATGATAATGGTAAGTTGAGATTTAAGGATTATCCACTTAGTAATGATCTTCAAGCCTATATTACGCTTCCTGTTGCAGGACAAAACTTAAAGTCTAAGGCAGTTGATGTGAATGATAAATTATCATACGGTTATCATACGATTGCTCCTACATTCAAAGGTGTTGTTGCTAAGTCAGATGCTGAAGACTTACTAGAAAGTGCTTTTTCAGGGGCAGAATCCGGAACAGAAGATTCTTCGACCGCCGAACTTTTTACTGGCCAAGAGAGCAATTCAAGTTACAATGACTTACTGAAGTTCTTCCAGTCATTTAAGAATAATGATAATGTTGATAACTATACTTCTGAAGTTACTAAGGTTAACTCAGTAACGCCAGCAGGTAAGAATAAGGCAACCGTTTCTTATTCAGTTAAGTATACCTTTGATAATAGCGGGGATGCAGGAAGTTCGACCAAGGTCCAGCAATTTACCTATCCTAACGCAGAAATCGTTAAACAAGATGGCGATTATAAAATCAAAACGATTGGTGTTACCCAAGCTGCCGATTGGGAGAAGAATTATTCAGATGATGAATGATCATTTGAGACGTCAAGCTTAGTAATAGAACCAAAAAAGCATTTCCTGAGTTAAGTTATTTTAACTAGGAATACTTTTATTTATGGCAATAGAATTCTTTTAAAATGAATCATAAAGCTATATGTATGACTTTAGCTAAATACTGTGATATATTGATTTTACAACATATAACATATGAACTGCTCCAGAGACTAGGTTATGATAACGCCTAGTTTTTTTTGTGTCTAAAAAGTTCCTTTTTTAAGAGCCACAGCTCTAACTGGTGATAAATGAATCTAAATAGTGGGCTAATAATCAGCAAAGCGTTAAAATTGATAGGGACTCATTACATATAATACGGTTAACTTTGTGTTCTAGTTCACATTCCAGGACGCAAGATAAAATAATTTAATGTAAGGCTTAAAAAAGGGGTGATATATGATATTAT
The DNA here is from genome assembly GCF_001434915.1 of Liquorilactobacillus capillatus DSM 19910. Lineage (GTDB taxonomy): Bacteria > Bacillota > Bacilli > Lactobacillales > Lactobacillaceae > Liquorilactobacillus > Liquorilactobacillus capillatus. Next base: position 27,650 of record NZ_AZEF01000030.1, on the reverse strand, counting down.
TATTGTGGAAAGAGATCCGGCTTGATATCGTTAGTGCTAGAAACTAGGTGAGAAGGCGAGCATTCGTAATGTTTGTTAGCCAAGAGATGTTAGTTGATATGGGTCAAATAAATTAATTGAGGGATTCAGGATTATGAAGATGAGAATAGTTTTTGAGATTGCTGTTGTAGTTTTATTAGTAAGTCTGGCAGGCTTTAGCTTAATGGCAACACGAGCAAAAGAGGGGCGTTATACGCTTGACCACCAGCGGATCGTATATAATGGTGGGATATTAAAGGATAAGTTTAATGGATATGGACGCCTAAGGCTGGCTAGTCATGATCGGTATTCTGGTCAATTCAAGGACGGTCAGTTTTCGGGTGAAGGTGTTTTTAAGTCGCATGAGAGTTGGCAGTATACTGGACATTTTAAGGCCGGTGTTCCTGATGGTAAGGGTGTTCTAACAACAGCTGGACATAAAGAATATCACGGTCTTTTCAAAAAAGGAGAATTAATTCATGCGGATTAAATGGTTTAGCTTCGTCCGAATCGCCGGGTTGGTGTCAGTCTTAACTTACCATTTTTTTAAGGGAGCATACCCAGGTGGTTTTATCGGTGTTGATATCTTTTTCACATTTTCAGGTTTTCTAATTACAGCTTTGATGATCGATGAATTTAACAGAAGCGGTCAGTTTAAGTTATTAGCGTTTTACCGGCGGCGTTTTTATCGGATAGTTCCGCCATTAGTATTATCGATTCTTGTGGTGATTCCCTTGACCTATCTGGTTCGACCTGACTATATTGTTGGGTTAGGCAAGCAGGTTGCGGCAGCACTTGGTTTTACCACTAATTACTTTGAGATTCTGACAGGTGGAAATTATGAGAGCAAATTCATTCCGCACTTATTCGTGCATACTTGGTCACTGGCGGTAGAGATGCATTTCTATATCATTTGGGGATTGTTAATCGCAATTTTTACTAATATTATTAGACGAATGAATTATTCAGAAGTAAAATGTGGATATATCTTGCGTTGGGTGATTGGGTTACTTTCACTGATACTCGCAAGTGAAAGTTTTCTGGCTATGGCCTTCAGTAGTGCTGGCTTAACAGATTATTCACCTGTCTATTTTTCAAGTTTGACACATATTTTCCCATTCTTTGTAGGTGCGATCCTCGCAAGTGTCACAGGAATAAAGTCGGTTACAGCAACATTTGATTGGTCGTTGCGGCGAGCTAATGTTAAAGTGGTCGTTCCATTGCTGTTACTAGTTTTTGCTGCTTTAGGCGCGTTAGGATTTCAATTACAGTTCGCTAACCGCGGAACATATACAGGCGGAATCCTCTTAGCCAGTTTCTTGGCTGCCGCAGCAATTTTATTGGCACGGGTACTGCACGCGGCAACACCGCAAACTGAAGAGCCGCGTTGGGCAACCTTTATTGCGGATATTAGTTACAGCATGTATTTGTATCATTGGCCATTATTTGTTATTTTCTCACAGTTAGTCAGTGTTCCATTAGCAGTATTGCTGACGCTAGCTGTTGGGGTTCCGTTATCAGCATTATCTTATTATATTATTGAACCGTTGATTGCTGGTAAACGACCACGGGCGCTTAGTCCAAACTTCAATCTCGCCCGGTTGGGACAGGTAATTGTTGTTGCGGCAGGGATGCTGCTTATCTTAGCGGGCTATACAATTAAGGCTGCTCCACAGATGACAGGATTAGAACAGCAGTTATGGATCGGCAGTTTAAAACAGTCAGCGGATCAGATGGGGACAACTAAACAAGTCATCATGACAGCCGTTGAAGCTAAAACAACTGCTCAGCATCAACAGAAAGTTGCTTCAATGATCCCTAAGGGTGTTTCAATTATCGGTGATAGTGTAACATTAGGGGCTCGGGATTATCTTAGTGAGCATGTTCCTAATAGTGATGTCAATGCAGCTGGTGACCGAACAATGGATCTAGCGTACCAAGTGATGATGACAGCGCAAAAGAATAAAATCTTGCGGCAGAATGTTGTTCTTTGTATTGGTACTAATGCTTTAGATAACACTAATCAGCAGCTTGAAAAGCTAATTAGCAGTCTTGCACCAGGACACCGTTTGATCTTAGTAACACCTTACGATCAACGGGCTGATCCTAGTTGGAACTCATCTAAGTTAGCGGACTTTGAACGTACATTGCCAGCTAAGTATGATTACGTTACGGTAGCCGATTGGCAGAGTCTGGCTGCCAAGCACCCCGAAGTCTTTAAGGGGACCGATGGTGTTCATTTCGCTGGGCGAATGAGTGGTAACATCATTTACACACAGGCAATCAATGATGGCTTGAAAGCAGCGGAGCAGACGAAAGTCAAGCAATAAAACATAGTGAGTTAAGTATTGATAGTAAGAATTCAGTGCTTCAAAGAAGAGATGGGGTTTATGGATAACATGGTCGATTTAGCCATGTTATTTAACGTTAATGTTTGGTCGCAATAAGAATGCTAGAGAATTTTCTCTGCATACATAAAAACTAAAAAAGTAGTTCTAAGAAATCTATTTTTAACTTCTTAGAACTACTTTTTTTAGTTTTTAAGGGTTTTATTCTAAACCTTATTAGTATGTCTAAAAATCGCTATAAAGGATGACAGCCTCTTTACAACGCAAAAATAAAGTTGTATCATCTAAAACGTAATAGTTACTATTTAAAGCTATTCAAATTATAGGAGGCAGTCAAAAATGGCAAAGAAAAGAATTTCACGAGGCAAGTTCGAGAAATTACAGCAGCTTTCTAATGATCATGGGATTATTGCGGCACTTGCAATCGATCAGCGTGGTTCAATGAAACATATGATGGAAGCAGCTGCTAAGAAAGCCGGTAAGGAATATAATATTGAGATGGTGTATGAATTTAAGGAGCTTGTTTCACAAGTTCTGACAAAACATGTTTCAGGTATTTTACTGGATGAAGAACTCGGCTTCAAGGGAATCAAGTCCAAGTCTCAACAAAGTGGTTTGATCATGTCTTATGAAAAGACAGGCTATGATGTTGCTACTGTGGGTCGCTTTCCAGAATTACTGCCTAACGAAAGTCTGGAGCGTTTGTTAGCTAAAGGTGCTGATGCAGCTAAGGTGCTAGTTTATTACAATCCTAATGATAAGCCAGAGATTAATGACGTCAAGCATGCTTTTTTGGAAAGATTGGGTAATGAAGGTTTAGCAGCTGATATCCCACTTTTCGTAGAGATCGTAACTTATGATGATGCGATTCCAGATTCTAAGAGTGTAGCTTTTGCTAAAGAAAAACCACAATTAGTAATTGACTCAATGAAAGAATTCTCTAAGGAGAAGTATCATATTGATGTCATCAAAACTGAAGTTCCAGTTAATTTTGCCTATGTTGAAGGCTACACTGCAGCAGGTGTTAAGCCGCTTTACACTAAAGAAGAGGCAGCTAAGTATTTTGCTTCTGCAAATGATGCAGTTGATCGCCCATTTATTTACCTTTCCGCAGGTGTCAGTGCTGAGACCTTCCGCAATGAACTAACATTTGCAGGGCAGGCACAAACAAAATACAATGGTATTTTAGGTGGACGCGCAACGTGGTTAGACGGTGTTGAAGTGTATGCGCAAAAGGGGCGTGAAGGCCTAATTGAATGGCTTAATACCCAAGGAAAACAGAATGTCTCTGAATTAAATGATATTCTAAACGAAGGTGCAACACCATGGTACAACTGGTATGGCGGCTTAGATAACATTGAGGTTTTTGATAAGCAAGTCATGAACGATTAGACTGTTATGCAGTGTAAAACTTTGAAACGATCGACGCTGAAAAGATTAACAACTCCTAAAAAATAAAAAAATAAATAACGAGGTACCGTTTCCTCGCGAAGTACTTAAACAGCTTAGTTCACTAGCAGATGAATTAGGCTGTTTTGTTATGTTAGTCGTTATTTAAATTTAATTTCCAGCCATTTTTAACTAACTTTTAGTTCAGTAGAAATAAAACGGATTACGCAATAAATTTATTTGGTGTACCATAAACTAACGTTAGGCAAACCTTTATTTGTGTTATAATAGAGAGCGAAAGGGGACATGAACGATGAAGAAAGAAAAGATTGAAATGAAGGATTATGGTGCTGCTCCATTTGCAGTTGATTTAAAAGCAGCTGCTGAACAAAATGAGAATTACCGGACAACATTATGGACAGGTGACCATTTCCAAGTTACATTGATGGCGATCCCACCACGTGGCGGTGATATCGGGATGGAGATCCACCATGGAAATGATCAATTCATCTACTTAGTTGATGGTGTTGGTCATGTTCAGATGGGGAAAGATAAAGATAAACTGACTGTTGACCGTAAGATTTATCCTGGTGAAGCAATCGTTGTTCCAGATAATACTTGGCATAATGTCATCAATGCTGGCGATACAGTGATGAAGTGTTACTCGATCTACTCACCAGTTAAACATGATCATGGTGTTACTGAAACGACAAAAGAAGATGCTATCGATCAAGAAGGACCATTAGAAGGTACCGGCGAATAAACTGAGTAGATAATGATAAAAAAGTCTTAGAAGAAGTGAACTTTTCATTTCTTCTAAGACTTTTTTGTGTTTATAAGGTACTAAGAATAGAAAATAATCTATTTGTGAATCCGTGTTTACACAGTTTAGTAGTATCAACTCTTCCCGCACTGAATTGATTTGATAAAGTTAAAGACTACATTTAGTTTCGTAGTTTATTTTAATAAAATCTTTTCAGTACGGATATCTTTTTAACCTTGGGATAACTATGTTAGCCGTATTCGTTTTGTCTAGGGACGATATTGAATTCTCTTATAGTGTTGCTCTATATCTCTTAGATAGAGTTAAGTTACTAAATGCTGACCCAAATAACTCTTATTAAATGTTTAAGATAAGAGAAAATGTTTTTGGAATATCAAAGCTAAAAATACATTTAAATAGCTTTTATGCGATATTGAATATAAAATTTAGGTGTATTCATATTAAATTTGTTATACTATTAAGAGTAATATAATAAACTTAATTAGCGAATTATACAAATTCATAAAAATAATGAAAATAATTTATATATGAAGCGAGAGGTAGGGTATTTTAGGTTGAGAATACATATTACGAATCTTTATGGTCAATCGGTAAAAAGTGTAGCTATGATGGCACAAAATACGACTGCAAAAATAGCTGCTGAACTTGGTTTTAATGAGATTGGTATCTATTTCTATGATGTGAAAACAGATAGTGAAGATGAGTTAAGCAGACGAATGGATGGAATATTGTCAGGAATTGCTAATGGCGACATTGTATTTTTTCAAGTCCCTACATGGAATGGGATAACTTATGATAAAGCTTTTATAAAGAAGTTGAAAGCATATCGAGATGTAAAAGTGGCTTTTTTTATTAATGATGTTCCCCCATTAATGTTTGAGTCTAATAGATATCTACTTTCTAAGGTGATTAACTTATATAATCATGCAGATTTGATTATTGTACCTTCATATAAAATGGCAATTTTTTTGAAAAATATGGGAATGACTGTCAAAAAAGTTATCATTCAAAATATCTGGGATTATCCAACAGAGGCGTATTTAGAAGAACCTGTATTGAAAAAATATATAAACTTCATTGGAAGTCCTCAAAAATTTGATTTTGTTAAAAGGTGGAATTACGATATTGCTTTACGGTTATTTGCAGAGAAATCAGATGAACTTAGTGGGAATATTATTTTTGAGGGATGGCAGTACACTACCAATCTAATTTCAAAATTATCTCAAGGTGGTTGGGGACTTGTCTGGTCAGAAGAAAATTACACCAAAACGTATATGGAAATGTGCACTTCATATAAGCTAAGCACCTATTTAGCTGCAGGAATACCGGTGATAGTGCCCAAGGGCATATCAAATGAACAACTTATTAAAGAAAATAACCTAGGTATAATAGTGGATTCCTTGGATGAGATGATTAAAAAAACAGAAAAAATATCAATAGATAATTATCATCAAATGGCTGTAAATGTGCACCGATTTTCTTTTCTGTTGAAAAATGGATATTTTACAAAAAAGACTTTGTTGGATTCTGTACACGCACTTTTACGCGAAAAGACTGATGAAAAGACTAATTTCTAAATGAAACTAAGTTATGGGGTAAAAAATTGTTAGGGATAAAAAAAAATAGGAAACATATTTTTATAAGGAAGGTTTTATGGAGTGGACTAATTTTAATCATATATATGTTCGGAAGGAATATTCCTCTACCTTTTACTAATTATGATGATATATTTCAAAGTTCAAAACAAAGTTTTCTTTTAATTTTATCAGGTGGAGCTACTGGTGCAAATCTATCTCAAATCGCTCTTTTCTCACTCGGTTTAGGGCCTTGGATGTCTGCGATGATTATTTGGCAGCTTTTGGTGATGATCAAACGGTTCAACTTGGATAAATTGAATAAAAAAGAGGCTGATTTTTACAAGAGTTTGATGACTCTTGTGATTGCAGTAATTGAGGCCCTGGGAATGTTGACTGGATTTAGCCTAACTGAAAAAACGTTTTTTGTTTTGAGTTCACTAGTTATTATTATGAGTGGTGGCACATTTTTCTTAGTTTGGTTGGCGAATATGAACAGTGAGTTTGGAATTGGTGGTTCGGTTCTAATCGTTTTTTTTGGAATGATTGGTAGTATGGAAGAAACATTTGTCAGAGTTTTCAAACCAACTTGGGGAAATTTATCATATCCGCTGTTACTGGTAGCAGGAATTCTCCTACTAGCCGTTTTTATAATAGTTATTTCTATAATATTTGAGAAATCTGAATATAGGATCAAAATTAATAGGATATTGGTCAATAATAGCTTAGGAAATCAGGTATATCTGCCTATAAAATTAAATCCTTGTGGTGCAATAGCTGTAATGTTTGGATTATCGATTCTAATGGTTCCAAATTATATCATCCAACTTCTTACTGGTGTTTTCCCCAGCAATAACATTTTATACTGGCTCTCACAACACATTGGTCTCAGCTCTTATTTTGGTGTTTCATTATATGTTGTTACACTTTTCGGACTGTCTTTTATTTTTGGTTCAATAAATGTGGATGCGGAAAGAATTGCGGAGAATTTTAGAAACAGTGGTGATTATATTAACGGTTATCGCCCTGGAAGATCTACACGGGATTACTTACAAACTTATGTTAACCAACTTTCACTTATAGGAGCGCTCTTTAGTAGCTTGATTGCTGGCGTGCCTCTCTATGTTGGAGTTGTTTATCCTAGCTATTCTGCAGTTTTAATGATGCCAGGCTTTCTGATGATGACGGTAGGAATGATGTTGACGGTCGAAGAACAGGTAAAGGCAATTAAGATATTGCATAACTATAAGGAAATATTTGAATAAGCAGTAGAACGAAAGGAGTCAGCGGATGTATTATTTTTTGCCATCATGGCACACGAATAACAAATATGAATGGAATAGTTCTGCATTACCTTGGTACCGTAATAATAAAGGAATAGAATTTGATGACACTATAAGTCAATTGAGAATGTTTAACAGAACACAAGAAAAATCTAAAACTTTGATTTTAGAATACTCTCCCAATCTGCGTGGCTTTTTACACCGTCAGGATATCTATGAAATAGATTATTACAGTATCTTTGATGACATTCAAAATATTTCGGATACGCAGATGCGCCCCTTTGACTTTATGGAGCTGAATTGGCCATCTGGAACAGATTTCAGCTACACACCATTCTTAGTACTTGCAAGGTACAAGGGGGAAGTCATAGCACGTATTGAATTTGATAGTATAGGAGCTTTACTGAGAATTGATCTTTTAGAGAACGGTAAAATAACTAGAAGACTTATTTTTGACGATCGTGGTTTCCTATCAAGTGTAATTTATTTTGATAAGCAGGAATGTGAAAGTTACCAGAAGTTTTTAGATTTGACAGGTCGCTGGCGTATTTGTATTAACTATATCTCAACAAAACCACAAGTTGAGGTCAATTCTGAGTTCAAAGAAGAATTTAAGCATAGTTGTTACAAAAATATTGAAGACTTAATTTTTGAGAAGTTTCAAAGTTTTCTAGACAATAAAACATACCAAGACGATGTATTGGTCATTGCAGCTGAAGAAAAGCGCAATGATTTACTTTTAGAAGCTCGTTACGATATAAAAATAATTTTATCTTTTTTCAGCGATCGATATCCCATTAAGGACACGAATAGTTTACGGCAGATTTTGGCGAAGGCAGATTCTTGCGTTACGGATACTGACTATACCAATACGGAAGTTAAGGAAATTATAGCCAAGAAGGGATGTGCAAACAAAAATATAGAGCAAATAACGCCCTTTGATAGTCGTTTACGCTTAGGTAAAAGTCAACGTATTAGAGAATTAAAAATTTTTTGGTTGATTGAAGGATTAACACAACCGGAAATGCGTATAGTACTCCGACAACTTTTACTTTTAATGAAAGCTGATAAACGAATTGAATTAACTGTTGCCGCGTACTCAGAATACGAAATGAGCACAGAAACTTTTGCACAGATAGCTAATGAAACAATAGCTAAAAATGGACTAGCTGAGTATTTTACTTTTAATAGTGAAAATCTAACGAAATCAGATTCTGAGTTAAATGAAATTGATAAAAAATCTAAGAAAAATATCTGTTGGCAGACTATTTATGTGGAAGATGACATCATAAAAGAAGTGTCGGATGTACGTTTGATAATAGATTTGAGTATGCAACCTAATTTATTTTTACAAATTGCAGGTATCAGTGCGGGAGTACCACAAATAAATATAGTCAAAACCAGTTATGTTGAAGATCATAAAAATGGCTTGATTATTGATCAGTTAGATGGACTTTCCGAGGCCGTTGATTATTATCTTGAGGGTCTAGCGCATTGGAACAATGCTTTGATGTACGCGGCAACCAAGATTTCTGAATATTCTAGTAGTAACTTGATTAAAAAATGGAAACAAATAACAGGAAGGAATGGTAAAAATAGTACACAAACAAATCAAGGTACTACAAATAGGCACAGCAAACTGGGCTAAAACTGAAAATATACCTAAACAGCTTGAGTGGAACTTTGTACCTTCTACGGATTTAAAACAAATTTCTTTAGCTGAAAATGGCGAAAAAAGCCAAAACTTTGACGTAGTTTTTCTGACGGAATTTTCAGGTATTCATAATATTAATTGCCTGGATGACATAGCACAGACTTATGCTGTTTTATTTATTCAAGAAGCAGTTTCAGATGATATGGCACTACATCATTTTCTTAATGCAAAACTAGCACAAGCAGTTTCAGCTAAAAATCGCAAAGCGGTATTAGAACAGATTGCTTTTGGCTTTTTTAACAAGCAAAGCGGGATAAAGTTAGGTATAAATACGATAAGAATTACCCCTACATTTAATGGAAGCTGCAAGTATAAAGGAAATGCATATCTTAAATTAGAAGGAGAATTTGGCAGTGACTTTGAACCATTAATCTTTTGGCAGAAAAATATATTTGTTGATCAAAATAAAAAAATTGAGATTTGGCCAGAATTTATAAAGTCAACTGGGTGCGAATTGAAAATGGCTTTTTTTGAAACAATAAATGGTTCCACTGATAACAAGCAAACATCTTGGTCAGTTAGTGAAAAAGATTTAGAAAGCCCAGTTGTCATTGATGGGACACACAATGAAACAAGTGGAGTTTTTCTAAATGTTAGTTTATACGCAAGAGGAGCTGGCAAGATACAAGTAGGACCTCTCCATTATAGATGGTCTCGCTTAGGACTTGGTGAATTTATTCCTGGTGGTCAGCGCTACGTTGACCAAAATAGACAAGAATTCATGTACTATTTTGATCCTGGTGATATGCAACCACCTTTAAATGTTTATTTTGCGGGCTACCGTTCGTTAGAAGGATTTGAAGGATATTTTATGATGAAAAAAATGAATGCTCCGTTTATTCTATTCACTGATCCACGACTTGAAGGTGGAGCATTTTACCTTGGTTCAGAAGAATTCGAAAATGAGATTATAACTGTAATTATGAATTCATTGCACCATCTTGGTTTTAATAACAGTCAATTAATATTATCTGGAATATCTATGGGAACATTTGGTGCGCTGTACTATGGAAGCAAGGTTAAGCCACATGCTATTATTGCGGGAAAACCTTTGCTCAACTTGGGCACAATCGCACTTAACGGCAAGATTCTACGTCCTCAGGAATTTGATACAGCCTTGGATATTCTGAGACTAACCACAAATGAAAGCTCTGAGACAGCAGCTTTTGAGTTAAATAAACGTTTCTGGAATGTTTTTTCTAAGACAGACTTTAAGAATACGACTATTGCTGCAGCTTATATGAAAAATGATGATTATGATCGTGGAGCTTTTCGAGAGCTTGTGGAAAGATTACAAAGAAAAAATGCGAAGGTAATTGGTAGGGGATATATTGGAAGACATAACGATAATACACCGGCTATTGTTAATTGGTTTTTAACGCAGTATCGATATATTTTACTGAAAGATTTTAGAAGGAATTTAAAATGATAGGATATACAGCTAATGTTATTTATTGGAAATCTGCTGCGTCAACATATCTTTATGGTTCAGATATTATATTTCAACAAAACGGTGATGTAGATTTCAAGAATAGTTTAATGTCTCCCGGGAAAGCAATTAATACTTGGTATTCACAAACAAATTATCAAGCCAAACGTTTTAGTCCACAGCTCCCTATTTTAAAAAAAGGAAAGAAATATCGAATTTTGCTCAAAGCTTATAGTTTTCCAGAAGCTACAATTTATTTACGTATTGATTTTTATGACAGAACTAATAAAGTAATGAAACAAATTTCCGTTAAAAAAATGGAAGAATTATTTAAGCCTCCAGAGGGAGCCTACTATTATACGATAAGTCTTCTGAATGCGGGGTGTTCCCGACTAAAATTCAGATATCTTGTACTTTCTCCAGTGGAGTTTCCCTCTGCTAGAAATACTGAAGTGTTTATTTCTAAAGTTTATAACGCCCAAGCGTCCAATGAGTTGAATATAGTTTTGGGAGAGCCTTCGCTTAACATCTGTACAGTTCCACGGGCAGAAGCTAGTTTTCCTTTTAAAAATTGTATTTTTATTCAGAGCATGGTTTCAAATGAAAAGATGTATACAAGAGAAGTCACCGTGAAAAGAATTGAAACTCTTAGTAAAGGTTTTAAAAAAATAATAATAAGGGGGTGCGGACCACTTTCAAATCCAAGTGCAAGGCGTTATGCACAATTACTGCGCGGAAGGGGCATTCTTGCTAATGAATCTATTGGAGATTCAGACAGTAAAAAAATTGCTGCACCTTTATTTGACAGATCTACTGACTTAACGGTGTTCTAGTAGGAAAATTCAGATAAAAGCAGTTTAAAAAAATACAAGTAAGGTGAGTGAGAGATATGCCTTTGTCAATGAATGCTTTAGAGTTGAAAAAACTACGAAGAATTCTAGCCAAAGTAAATAGTTATGCTGGAAAAATGAGAAAGCTTTCTGATGGTCAGCTAAAAGATAAGACGCTTCATTTTAAGAGGATGTTAAAAAAAGGTGTTTCTTTGAATGATCTTCTACCTGAAGCTTTTGCTGTTGTTCGTGAGGTAGACAGACGCGTACTTGGAATGTTTCCATTTGATACTCAGGTTTTGGGAGGGATAGTCCTTCATCAGGGAAATGTTGCAGAAATGAAAACAGGAGAAGGTAAAACTTTGAGTGCGACCATGCCATTGTATTTGAATGCTTTGACTGGTGAAAGTACGATTTTGGTCACAACGAATGAATATCTAGCCTTACGTGATGCGAAAGAAATGGGACGTGTATATCGCTGGTTAGGCCTAACAGTCGCTTCTGGCGTGACAGAAAATCCAAGCATAGAACTAAAGCCTGAAGATAAAAAAAAAATATATGCTGCTGATATTGTTTATACGACAAATAGCGCAGTGGGTTTTGACTACTTACTGGATAACTTAGCAGATAGTGCAAAGGAAAAATATATGCGATCTTTCGGTTATGTGATAGTTGATGAAGCAGATGCAGTCTTATTAGATAGTGCACAAATGCCATTGATTATCTCTGGTGCTCCTCGAGTGCAATCAAATATGTACAAATTAGCTAATGATTTTGTATCGTTGCTCACCGAAAATATCGGATACAGACTGGACGAGGAAAAGAAGAATGTTTGGTTAACACAGGAGGGAATAGATGAGGCAGAACGTTACTTTTCTTTGAAGAATTTGTATGATGGAACGCACACGGAATTAGTACGTCAACTTGAATTAGGTTTGAGAGCACACACACTATTTGAGAATGGTAAAAATTATGTTGTTGAAAAAGGTGAAGTAAAACTTTTGGATGATCAAAACGGTCGTGTTCTTGAAATGACAAAATTACAGTCAGGGCAGCATCAGGCGTTAGAAGCACGGGAAAACATTGAATTGACACCTGACATGCGGGCAATGACATCTATCACTTATCAAAATCTTTTCAGAATGTTCAAAAAGATTGGTGGAATGACTGGAACAGCAAAAACAGCCGAAGATGAGTTCATTGAAACTTACTATATGAAGGTTGTTCAAATTCCTACAAATAAACCGATCGTTCGCAAAGATTTTCCAGATGAGATATATACAACACTTCCTGAAAAACTTCTAGCTTCAATGAAACTAGTTAGACAGTTGCATAAGAAAGGACAACCAATTCTGTTAGTTACAGCTTCAGTTGAAATTTCTGAGATATACTCTGAACTTTTGCTACATGAACAAATACCACATAATGTTTTAAATGCATATAATGCAGCAAAGGAAGCTGAAATCATTGTAGAAGCAGGACAGAAAGGCCATGTTACTGTTGCAACTTCGATGGCTGGCCGAGGAACTGATATCAAGTTAGGAAGAGGTGTGGCAGAACTTGGCGGTTTAGCAGTAATAGGCACAGAAAAAATGGCTAATGAACGAATAGAATTACAACTGCGGGGTCGCTCGGGCAGACAGGGAGATCCGGGTATGAGTAAATTTTTTGTTTCATTTGAGGATGAGCTAGCTATTAAATATGGAGCCAGATGGATGCACACATTTTATGAAAAACATAAAAATTCTGTATTTGATAAGCCAAAAAGGTTAACTTCATTTCGAATAAAAAAAGCAATTCAAAGGGCACAAAAATATAGTGACAGTAGCGGTGTTCAACAACGAAAAACTATACTTGAGTTAGATGAGAGTGTCAGAGTTCAAAGAGAATTAGTTTATAAACAAAGAAATGATTTGATAGAACAGACTGGTGAATCCAGATATGATATAGATCAGTTATTTGAAAAGTATATTGATGGGTTTATTCAAAAAAATAATACCTTAACTGTATTTGGAGTTACTCGTTTTATTTTTGATAATTTAAGTTACAAGTATGGCGTTTTACCTGGGGAAACCGATTGTAGTGACTCCAAGAAAATAAGGATTCTATTATTAGAAATTTGTCGAAAAGAGTTAAATGTGAAAAAGAAGACATTGACTGATAAAAAGGAGATAAACAGATTTTATAGACTGTCTTTATTAAAAGCTATTGATGACTGTTGGATAGAAGAGGTAGATAATTTGCAACAGCTCAGAACGGTTGTTTCTAGTCGTCAATATGCTCAAAGAAATCCAATCTTTGAATATCATCGTGAAGCTGCAAATTCTTTTAAAAAAATGAAAAAAAATATCCAGCAACAAGCGGTGCAAAATTTATTGTTGAGTACTATTTTAGAAGATGAGGATGGGATCCGTTCTATTTATTTTTCGTAGAAAGATGGGATTAGCATGACTGTATATAGTTTTAATTTGGGTATTGGCTGGGCGAGCAGTGGAGTTGAATATGCTCAAGTCTATCGAGCACGCCTACTACGAAATATAAAGCAACCTGCAAAATTTATATTTACTGATTTAATTTTAAATGAAAATATCGAGCATATGACTAAGAATATCGGTTTTACTGACAATGAGATTATATGGTTATATCAATATTTTACGGACGTCAGAATTTCGCCAACAACTTATACATTGAAACAATTAGAAAAAAGCATAAATTTTAAGAAGAGGAAGGGAGCTATCGAACGTGATGGAGCGAAGATAGTACGCTATCATTTTGAGAAAGAAAATAAATTTGTAACTGCTTTTTTGAAAGAGAATGGCAGCAACATTGTTGAACGAGTTGAATATGTATCTCATGATTTTTTAATTCGTAAAGATTACTATACATATACGAAACTGCTTTCGGAGTATTATACACCGCGTGATAATCGAGCTCACCTTTATCAGCGACGATTTTTTAACGAAGATGGATCAGTTGCATATGAACAGATAGTTGATGGAAAAGATGAGATATATCGGATGAAGGATTCTATTTTATATTCAAAAAGTGAATTGATTAACTATTTTCTCAGTAAGTTGAATCTAACTTCAAAAGATGTTTTGTTGCTAGATCGAGCTACTTGCATGGGACAGTCTGTTTTTCGTAATCGTGGTGCAGCCAGGCTGGGTGTTGTAGTCCATGCCGAACATTTTAGCGAGAATGCTACTGATAATAAGAACATTCTCTGGAACAATTATTATGAGTACCAATTTGATTACGCACGTTACGTTGATTTCTTCATTACAGCAACAGATGTACAAAACAAGTTCATGCAGGAACATTTTAAAAAATATTGTACTTATGTACCAAAGGTAGTAACAATTCCTGTTGGAGACTTGAACAAATTACGCTATTCTATGAAAAGTCGAAAATCACATAGTTTAATAACAGTGTCTCGGCTCGCTTCTGAAAAACATATCGACTGGTTGATTTTAGCTGTTGTCAAGGCTCACAAGAATATTCCACAGTTAGTATTTGATATTTATGGCAGTGGCGGCGAACATGATAAGTTACTAGCTTTAATAAATTACAATAAGGCAGGAAGTTATATTCATTTAAAGGGACATGCGGATGTAACAGAAGTCTACAAAAACTATGAGGCCTATATTACGGCATCAACAAGTGAAGGATTTGGACTGACTCTTTTAGAGGCGGTTGGTTCAGGATTACCACTAATTGGTTTAAACGTACGTTATGGAAACAAAACTTTTATTAAAAATGATCAAAATGGCTTTTTAATCAATTATGATGGAAATCCGAATTTGTCAGAGATAACTGATAATATTTCAAATAAAATACTTAAATTGTTTAGAAGCAAGAATATCCAGTCATTTAGAAAAGTTTCTTACCATATCGGCGAAAAGTTTTTGGCGAATGAAGTTGAACGAAAGTGGGAAAAGTTGTTGGAGGGATAAATAATGATTAATTTATTCGACAAAAATACTCAAAGCATGATTGACCTTTATAAATCACTACTTGCAGCTGGATATACTCAACCGACAGTAGTAATTGAAGATGATGGCTGGTTACCTACAGGGATAGAATCCCCTTACAGCTTTTTTTCAAACGACAGTATCGATCAAGGGGACCCGCTTTTTTTTAATCAAGTGTGTGTCCCAGAGCTTTGGGAAATTAAGGGTGACAATAGTAGTGCAGCAGTATTTGATTATGATAGGAAAGCTGCTGAGATAATTTACGCATCTCCTAAGGATAAACGTTTGGTCAAAGAAGTAAGATGGTTAGATAAAGGTCAAAGAGTTCGAAGTATAGATTACTATAATAGGTGTGGGAGAATTTTTGCAGAAACAATATATAACTTAGATGGTCAAGCAATTACAAAAACGTTCTATTCTTCTAAAAAATTAGAAGTGATTGTGGAAAATTTTGTGACAAATGACATTATTTTAAATTATAAGCATCAGATTTTTGATTTTCAGTCAAAAGAAGAGTTTGTACAATTCTATCTTGAGCTCAAGGGATATTTGTTAGATCGAATTTTTTACAATTCTTTATCTTACCCATTTTTTGTATCTTTAAATGTAAAAAGGCCGGGAAAAGATATCCTATTCTGGCAAGAGCCACTTGACAATGAAATTCCCAGTAATATGCAAATTATTTTGAATGGTCAATCTAAAAGAACACGTAGAATTATTTTTAATAAAAAAAGTACCTTCAAACGTGCAAAAGAACTTTGGAACAAACCATCCGCTGATATGTTTTCACTGTTAGGTTATATTTATGAGTTTATGCGCACAAACAAACATGAAAACAATGCTCTAATTATGACTAATTCTGATAATATTGAAAAAATTGATTACTTGATAAAAAATGTACCTAATATGCACTTTAATATAGCTGCGGTTACTGAAATGTCTTCCAGGCTAAGCAAATTAGCAATGTTTTCTAACGTTACTTTATTTCCTAATATTTCGCATAAGATGACCGAGATGTTATGGCAAAATAGTGATTACTACCTTGACATCAATCATGGAGGAGAACTATTAAATGCGGTCAGAACAGCGTTTTTTAATAATTTATTGATTTTATCTTTTAGCAATATATTACACAATCAAGAGTATTTAGCTTTGGAAAATATTTATAACCCTAAAGATATTGAAAAAATATCGAAAAAAATGAATGAATGTTTGAAAAATGATGCTATTTTGCAGAAACTTCTTCAAGTTCAACATAGTGAAGCAAATGAAGTGAAAGTGAAGGACTACCAGAATGTTTTGAAATAAAAAGATGACTTTAAAAAGGTGAATGATATGAAAAAAGATGAGCAAGATCTTCTAAAAGAAAGTATTAATAAACGCTTAAATGCTGCACGCTATTCGAGTGGTAAAAAGGAAGATAAAAGAAATATAGGACAAATAGCCGCAATTATTGTCAGCACAATAGTGGTTATAGGGATATTAATATCTTTGTTTAGTGTTTTATAGCCTCTTGTTTCGTATTTAAGGTTTTAGTGAGGGTGCGAATTAATTGAATATTTAATTAAAAGAGCATGTTATGCTCTTTTTTGTGTAATATTAAAAACTTTTTTTAGATTACAATACCTATATTTCTTGTTTTTGTTTAAAATGTATCATAAAATAACCATTAGCAGTAAAAAACACTGCTGGTTTATTTTTGCTATTTTTTAACTTAAGTTAGGAGCTAATTATGAAAAGGAAATATAGGGGAAATTATTCGGAGACTGATAGAACAACTAGGGTAAAAATGTATAAGGCAGGTAAGTCGTGGGTAAGCTCGTTAATATCGAGTATTGGAATTCTAAGAGTGTTTCATGGAAAAAGTTTAGCAAGTATTGACGTTCGAGATATTGATCTTGAAAGAAAAGAGTCTTTGGATTCCAGAAGTAAAGGTACTCTGAAGCTTTTAGCATCGTTAGGAGCCCTTGCAGGTGGTGTCTTCGTGTCATCCAGTACAGCGTCTGCTAATCAAGTTGTAGGAGCAGGAAAGACTAAAACAGTATCTGCAAATACTGTTTTAGCTAACAAAGATACGGCTCAGCTAAGCAGTAATAATGATAGTTCTTCCGAAGCTTCGACATCAGGTCAAAGCAGTGAATCAAATACTACTTCAGAATCTGTAAGTCAATCGACTTCAACAAGTGAAAGTGTCTCTACATATAAAAGTAGCTCGCAAAGTGAAAGTATTTCGGTTAATGAGAGTTTAAGTAATTCGAGCACTTCAACTAGTGAATCAACGATAACATCAACTTCATCATCAGTTGATAAAGCTTCTTCAACAAAGAATATTTTATCAAGTAGCAATATATCGTCAACAAGCAACACAACTGCAAGCAGTGACAGTACAGCGTCAAGTAGTGATGTATCTTCAATAAGTAACACAACTACAAGTAGTGAAAGTGCAACATCAGCAAAGGGTTTGTCTTCAGCAAGTGACATAAGTATAAATAGCAATGACATCGTGTCAATAACAAGCAACACAATGGCAACCAGTGAAGATATTGTATCGGCTAATGACAGTCTTTTAACAAGTAGCTTGTCATCAGATAATAAAAATACTTTTTCAACTAGCGAAGTAGCTTCGACAAGCCAGACGCAAACAAAAAGTGAAACAGCATCTAAAGCTGTAAATAGGCAAAATACAAATGTTGAAGCTAAGAATATTTCAAAACAAGCAACAGTTGCTAATAAAGGTGTTACTACGTTAAAAGCAGCGGCTGTAAGTGAAAACAAAGAGAACCTTCAAGCTGCGAATACTGGTTTTTCAGTTAGCGATCCGATTTATCCAAATGGAATGCCGGATAATGGGGATAACGCAAATAGATACAGTTTTGAATGGATTAAGGTTTATCCTTCTTATTTTTCTAATAACTTACAAGGAAGTATTTTAGTCTCGATAGATCGTAATGGCAGTGGGGCGCTGTATGTAAAAGAAACCAAGGGGACAGCAGCTCCAGCTGAACTGACTATTACAGCAAGTAATGCATCAGCTTCTTCAAAGTCATTTAATGGTTTAACATACTATTATGACAATGTAGATGGAAATTATTCATTTGTTATTAAGGGTAACGGATTGGGCTTGGAAAATGACTACGTAAACTATATCTCTGGTTCTAATAAGTATGCAACAATAACTAATTTTGTTCCTAAAAAGATTACTCAAACAACAACTTATATTGATGAGAATGGGAATTCAATTTCAGGTATAGATCCTGTCACTCAATCTGGTTGGACAGGTCAAGACTACACAACTTCAGCCGGTAAAGTTGTTACTGGTTATTATACAAGCGATACGAATCAAAATGGTAATGGTAAAATGTCGCAATTTGGGAAAATTGGCGCCAAATATGAGAAAAATTATCATGATGGTTACGTAAGAGTTGTTTATACTCAAACTGACGCGAATGGAACAATGCAGGTTCAAATTTATGATAGATATCGGAGCGGTGGTGCAGAATACTTAGCAGATACTGAGTCTGTGGTAGCATCTGGAAGCACTACGTATAAGGGAAACAGCGGGTCAACATATAATATTGTCAATCCTTATGTCAATCAAACACAGAATATTCAATATCAATATCATAAATTGGGGAATCTAATAGTTAAGGATGAAAATGGAGCTGTAATTAGTCAAAAACAGTATGTCAATGATGCATCAGATGCATCGAAAGCATACTATCCATCTTTTGCTGACAAACCAGGCTATATTATGAATGCAGAGGATGCTGATGGTAATACTGTTAATATAAATGATATAAGGAATGGCAGTGTTCCGGCTAACTTGGGTAAAGACACAATTATAACTCTTAAAAAAGATCCTACGAGTGTGAGCCAATCGGTCTCGTCGAGTACAAGCGAATCGGCTTCGACGAGTGCGAGTCAGTCAGGATCAACAAGTAATAGTGAGTCGGCCTCAACAAGTACTAGTGAGTCAGCCTCAACAAGTGCCAGTCAGTCAGGGTCAACAAGTACGAGCGAGTCAGTTTCAACAAGTACTAGTGAATCGGCTTCAACAAGTGCCAGTCAGTCAGTTTCAACAAGTACGAGCGAGTCGGTTTCAACAAGTACTAGTGAATCGGCTTCAACGAGTACGAGTCAGTCAGGATCAACAAGTACTAGTGAGTCGGCCTCAACAAGTACTAGTGAGTCAGGATCAACAAGTGCCAGTCAATCAGGCTCAACGAGTACTAGTGAGTCAGGCTCAACAAGTACTAGCGAGTCGTCTTCGACGAGTGCAAGTGAATCAGGCTCAACGAGTACTAGTG
>NZ_AZEF01000030.1:0-7993 GCF_001434915.1 Liquorilactobacillus capillatus DSM 19910 | reverse complement strand
CAGTCAGGATCAACAAGTACTAGTGAGTCGGCCTCAACAAGTACTAGTGAGTCAGGCTCAACAAGTGCCAGTCAATCAGGCTCAACGAGTGCGAGTCAGTCAGGCTCAACAAGTACTAGCGAGTCGTCTTCGACGAGTGCAAGTGAATCAGGGTCAACAAGTACGAGCGAGTCAGTTTCAACGAGTGCTAGCGAATCGGCTTCAACAAGTACGAGCGAGTCGGCTTCAACAAGTGCCAGTCAGTCAGGGTCAACAAGTACTAGTGAATCGGCTTCAACAAGTGCCAGTCAGTCAGGGTCAACAAGTACTAGTGAGTCAGCCTCAACAAGTGCCAGTCAGTCAGGGTCAACAAGTACGAGCGAGTCGGCTTCGACGAGTGCCAGTCAGTCAGGGTCAACAAGTACGAGTGAGTCAGCCTCAACAAGTGCCAGTCAGTCAGGGTCAACAAGTACGAGTGAGTCAGCCTCAACAAGCACTAGTGAATCGGCTTCAACAAGTGCCAGTCAGTCAGGGTCAACAAGTACTAGCGAGTCGGCTTCGACGAGTGCAAGTGAATCAGGATCGACAAGTGCCAGTCAGTCAGAGTCAATAAGCACTAGTGAGTCTGAATCGACAAGTACTAGTGAATCGGCTTCAACAAGTGCCAGTGAATCAGTCTCAACGAGTACTAGTGAGTCAGGCTCAACAAGTACTAGTGAGTCAGGCTCAACAAGTACTAGTGAATCAGGATCGACAAGTACAAGTGAATCTGCCTCAAGAAAAATAAAAAATACTAAATTATCAAAAAATGATAAACTTCCACAAACTGGCGATAAAGTTTCTAATGGAATGACAGAGCTTGGAGCAGCTATTTTAGCTGTAGCAGGAATAGTAGGCATAAAAGGTAAGAAAAAAGATAATAAAGAGGAATAACTTATTTGCCTTTTTGAACTTAATCCTTGAAAGGGATTAAGTTTTTTTGTTATTTTTTCGTAATGGATGAATTGCCAAATTAGATGCAACACTTTATCAAAAAAGCCCTAATAGGAATGAGAAGTTCATTTCTACTAAGGCTTTTTGTGTGCCTTCAGTATGTTAGTGAAAGAATTTCTTTAAATGGATCAAAACTAATTGGGAAAAAAGTGTTGCAATCCCAAATACGTGCTTCAGTAAGTTAAAAATCTCTGTACTAATACTTTTACCTTGATAAAGTTAAAGATGACGATAACACCTTAAGTTTAATTTTAGAAAAACGGTGGTATAATTATTATTTCCGAAGGGATTCATGATAATTTGTAATTTTATTTAAGAAAAGGGATCAGCTTATGAAAATATTAGTTACAGGTGGGGCAGGGTTTATCGGTAGTAATTTCATTCATTATCTGCTGAGAGAGCATCCAGAGGACCAAATTATTAATTTTGATTTATTAACTTACGCGGGAAATCTGGCTAATTTAACTGATATTGAAAATAATGCTAACTATACCTTTGTTCAAGGCAGTATTACGGATAACAGGTTAATTGAACAGGTGATAAAAGAAAATAGCTGTGATGCAATTATTAATTTTGCAGCAGAAAGTCATGTTGACCGGTCGATTCTTTATCCCGAGATCTTTGTAAAAACAAATGTTCAAGGAACGGCTGTTCTGCTGCATGCCGCCAAAAAATTTGGTTTAAAAAAGTACGTCCAAGTTTCAACAGATGAAGTTTATGGTTCACTTACAACAAGTGGTTCTTTTACGGAAGAGACACCATTGGCACCTAATTCGCCGTATGCCGCCAGTAAAGCTTCTGCAGATCTACTTGTTAGGGCATATCATCAAACGTATGGTTTAAACGTAAATGTTGTCCGGTGTTCTAATAATTATGGGCCGTTCCAATATCCAGAAAAGTTGATCCCATTACTGATAACAAATGGCGTTGACAGAAGAAAACTGCCGCTCTACGGTGATGGAGAAAACATTCGTGATTGGCTGTATGTTTTAGATCATTGCTGTGCACTTGACCTTGTTTTACATCGCGGAGAAAAGGGAGCTGTGTACAATGTAGGGGGACATAATGAGCGAACTAATAATGAAATTGCAACATTGATTATCGCAGAACTAGGTCTAAGCAAGCAAAGTCTTAAGTATGTTAATGATCGTTTGGGACATGATCGTCGTTATGCTATGGATGCAACCAAAATTGAAAATGAATTGGGATGGCACCCGATCCATGATTTTGAAATAAGTCTTAAAGAGACTATTAGGTGGTATTTGAAAAATGAGAAATGGTGGCGAGGATTGAAATGAGATTATAAGTAGTATTAGTAATTACTTTTAAAAAATTCTAAACTATGATAAAATATAAAAAATACTAAGTATAATTTTGGTGATACTCTATTTAGTTTAACAAGTAGTTTTACGGAGAACAGCTATAGAGCATTTAAATAACAAGAACAAACTAAAAAATAAAAGCTGATCTAAGCTTAGCGGGAGAGGGTAATAATGAGGAAGTGGAGTTTAATATTGTTAATAGTACTAAGTTCCTTGGTTATTGCAAGTAACAGGGTCAATGCAGATAGCCAGACAGAGCTTAAACTCGATGGTCAATTCAATGACTGGGAGCAGGTTAATAAAACACCGGTCGGATACTATCACATGGGGAACTGGGCGTTGGCGGTCAGTAATGATTCTGTATGGCTATATGTTGACAATGGTGGGAATGCTGATATGTCAATTCCAATGCAAAATTATACACTTAAGGTTGCTGATAAGGCATATAATCTGGAATTCGCCAGTTCAGGCTCACAAATAACCGTCACTGCACGGAATATGAGTGATAACTGGCGTTCAATGGGCGAAGTTGGGACAGGGATCATTAGTAAAAATGGAAGTAAGCAAACCGGAGAATTCACACTTGCATTGGGCAAGTTGGGATTAAATACGACTAAGGCTAAGGATGCTGAGGTCACACTAACAAATTCAAGCTTAGGATCACAAACAGCTACGGCAACGGATATTCAAAGCAGCTCTACTGCAGCTAGTTCTAGTTCCGCATCCAGTACGACTTCATCAAGTTCAAGCAGCAGCGCTACCAGTTCAAGCAGTACCTCATCAAGCAATAATACATCTGCAACAAGTGAAACAGCTGGAGCACAAAGTTCTTCTTCTGCACAAGCAAATCCAAATAACCAAAGTAATAATCTCGGAATTGCGATCGACGGTCAATTCAATGATTGGACCGATAAGCCGCAATCACCGATGAAGATCGTGGGTGACGATGACAATATCAAAAATGTTTCGCTCCTAGCAGATGGGAAAAATGTTTATTTTTATATTGAAATGCATCCTGTTTTGTCAGGTGGGTATGTCAACTTTCAACCAGCTGGATATAAATTAAAAGTTGGTAATGTCGTTTATGATATTGATTTTAATCATAATACGACTGTTAATTTAAACGATGGTGAAACTAAGATGGTAACATTAGGGATCTATAATGCACATGATAACTGGTACACGACTCTAAATAATCAGGTAGCTGTTACGAGGAAAAAGATCTCGCAGAAAATGGGGGATGGGTCAACAGTTACTGGAGAGGCTTATGTTTTTGAATGTGCAGTCCCATTCAGTGCACTTAAGGGTAGTTCTAATATGTCAGGACAAACGATTACATTAGCAAACCGGAACTTATGGACAGGAGAGGTGAATGCAGCGGGTGGAAGTACACAGCCACTTATTTTAGCCGGTATCGGCTTAACAATAGCGCTCTTTGCAGTCTATAAGTTTAGTGGGATTAAAAGTAACAGCTGGAGGAAAGTAATTAAATGAATATCTATTTAATTGTCGGAATAATTATCTGGCTTTACGTGCTGTCTTTGTTTAAACGGACAGATCTTGCTGCTTTTCATTTTATTTGGGGCAGTGTTGGATTGTTCTTTATTTTAATCGCGTTCAGCAACCGCTATTTGATCTGGTTATTTACACAAGCAGTCATGCATGGTGTTGGCTGGCTAGGGTCCTTGACTCAGATGAGTGAAACATTAACAAGATATAGCATTATTAGTATTACCAATCCGACTTCACCTGTAAATATGGTAATTGATTATGAATGTTCAGGAATAATTGAAACATTGGCTTTTTTAAGTCTAGTCGTCTTTTTTCCTATTTATAATCGCCATGAGAGGCTGTTTTTCTCACTGATGGGTATCCTGTGGATTTATTTAGCGAATGTATTACGGCTATTATTAATAATTATTATCGTACATTTTGGTGGTGGACAAACTTTCTTTATTGCACATTCATTACTCGGACGCATTGTCTTTTACTTCTTGGTGATCGCTTTGTACTATTTAGTCTTTACATCCTCACAACTTTCACACAGTATATACGATACTTTTAAACAAAAAACGCAGTTTCTGCTGCAAAAAAGGAGGAACTTAAAGTGAGCTATTGGCTGGAATTAACATTCTTTAAAATGGGTTTCTGGATTACATGGGCATTAATTCCGGTAGTAGTTGAGATTCTACCCGCGTTTTTCGCTAGCATCTGGTTGATCATGCGTCATTGGCATCGAGTTAAGCTGCCGGTACCTGAAAAACTTCCAGTTATCTCCCTCATTATTCCTGTTTATAATTCAGAAGGGACACTTTTTAATTGCATTCGTTCAATTAATGAGTCGACTTATCCGGCAGAACTGATTCAAATTATTTTGGCTGATAACCAAAGTACAGATCATAGTTTCGATGCTTTTGAGCGCGCGCAAAATGAATTCAAAAAGCTAAATATGAGTGTGATAAATACTGAACAAGGTAAGGCTAAAGCTCTGAACTCCGCCATTTATAGCAGTATTGGTAACTATATTATTAATATCGATAGTGATGGTATTCTTGAAAAGAATGCATTGATGAATATGGTATTACGGTTTGAGAATGAACCAGAGCTAGCTGCACTGACGGGAACGATCTTACCACAAAAAGAAATGATCAAAACGGCTCGTAAGAAATGGTTAAAACTGTTGCAACATAATGAATATTTTGAATATGCACAAGCTTTTCTTTCTGGTAGAGTGATCGAATCTCGCAGTAATCAGTTATTTACGATGTCAGGAGCCTTTTCCGCTTTTCGTAAAGATACACTGCTGCAGACTTTTTTATATAACACAGGAACGATCGGCGAAGACACCGACATGACTTTTCAAATGCGTGACAGGTTAAAAAATAAAGTAGCAATTTGTTCCGATGCAATTTTCTATATCGAGCCAATCGATGATTTAAATACCCTTTACCTGCAGCGCCAGCGTTGGCAAACGGGTGAATTAGAAGTAGTTGATCAGAATACTGCTGATTTACAGTTAAAAGGCTTTTTTAAGAACTTCTTAGTTCGGCGAATGATGCTTGACCATACTTTCTTATTTCCTAAGTTAATCTGGTTAGCTGCTAGTGTCGTCTTACTTTTTTTAGGTTACTCATGGATTATTTTATTATTATCTTATGTTCTCATTTACTTTCTCTACGTCGTTGTTAGTTTGTTAAATTATCTTTGTGTTGTACTTTTGCTAAGAGCATTCCCAGCAGAACGTAAGTTTTTTAAATCCTCGTGGTGGGTTATTCTTACACTGCCATTTTATAATTTTATTTGTTCTTGGTTTCGACTGATCGGTACTTTGAATAGCATGACAAGAAAGTCAAGTTGGAACACAATTAATTTTAGCCAAGAGTTGAAGAAGCTCTGGACGTTATTCTTAGCAGACCTTAAAATGATTAAAAATAAATGGAGGTAGAAAATGGCACAACTTAATTACAGTTATAGAATTAAAACGTTTTTTAATGCAGGGCATGCAGTTAGGTGGGAAAAAGGAACTGGTAAACGTCATTCACATACATGGGAAGTCGTGTGTGAGTTAAGAAGTCAAAGTGAACAAACCGTTATTTTTAGTGATATTGAAGAGACTCTAAATAGTATTTTCGAGAAAATATCTGGGTCTTTCTTGAACACGTTGGATGAATTTAAGGAAGTTAATCCAACAGTTGAGAATATTACATTATGGCTCTATCGTTTGATGACACCAGTCCTAGAACCACTAGGTGTTAGTTTGATCCGTCTGGAAGTCAGTGAATCACCCACTCGTTCTTATTGTATAACTGTCAGCGATTAGAGAAGAGGGATGGGATGAGCAAGAGATTATTGAAAATAGCTAATGCAGGGAAGTTACGTGTATTTGGCTTTTTTATTTTTATCACTTTTATCTTTGCATTAACATCACCTAACTTAATCTTAGGCGATAATCAGATCACAGGTGCTGGCACAACTTTTTTCACGACTGTCTGGCTGTTAATAGCTGGTGTAATTATTGTCTGCTTTAAAACATTTAAAGCAATAAATCAATTTTTACATTATCTTTTGATCACACACAAATTGAAAACATCACTTATCTTATTGGCGTTAGTTATTGTGTGGCAGCTTATTTTTGTACTGCTTGTTCATCCAGCAATCGGGTTTGATGTTGGAGCGGTTCATCAGGCATTGACAGATAGAACCAGTGCGGAAATACGGGCTTATTATAGTATTAATTATAATAATCTACCGTTACTACTGGTACAACATTTTTTAGCGGAAGTATTTGCGACAAAATCATGGCTTTTTTTTGATCTAGTAACATTGATCCTTGTTGATTTAGCAATGGTTTTTAATCTTATCACCGTTGCTCTAGTGGATCGTACACGCTTGGCCGCTGCAGTTTATCTTCATGCAGGGTGGCTGTTCCTTTTTCCAATGATTATCGTTCCTTATACCGATACGTGGGTACTGCCACTTGTTTCGGGATATTTAATGTGTTATAGCATTGTTAAACGATGCCAGCTGAGTTATTCAACTAAGCTGATTGCACTCTTTTTAGGCTGTTTCCTGCTTGTTGTTGCCTATTTTCTTAAACCATCAGCTATCATTGGTGGTGTGGCGATTGGACTAGTTGAGCTTGTATCGGTTTTAGTAAAACCTAGAGCAAAGAAACAGGGTAGGTGGCTTGTTGTCGGGACTATTTTCTTAAGTGGGGTACTAATACTGACCAGCTACCACATTTTTAAGCAGCGTTTACAAGATCAGAGGTATATCCAAGTTGATTCAGCGAGGGCAATTCCTGCAATTCATTTTATTAGTATGGGACTCTCGGGTGAAGGGGGATACAATCCTAAGGATGCACTTGCAATGGCACAAATTCCAACTAAGGCTGGTCGAGTTACTTATTCAAAGAAGTTGCTAGTTAGACGATTAAAGGAAAAAGGCTTCAGCGGATATCTTGTATTCCTATTTCAAAAACATCGTGCTAATACTGCTGATGGAACATTCGCCTGGGTCAAAGAAGGACATTTCATTACAGAAAACCCACAACCGGCCCGACAAGGGATGAGTGGTCAGCTAAAGCAATTCGTTTATTTATATGGAACACGGTTAGGCGATTTTAGATTTGCGGCACAATGCTGGTGGATCATTTTGTTAGGGATGATCGCACTAGGCTGGCGCGAGCGCCGTGACTTTGTACAACTTTTACGGTTAGCTCTTATTGGCAGTTTCATGTACCTTTTGATCTTTGAAGGTGGAAGAAGCCGGTATCTAATCCAGTTTCTGCCTTATTTTCTAATTCTGGCAGCACTGGTAAGCAAGCAATCATTTCTGTTGGTCCAAAAATTAGGTGCTTTTCTAAGTGGTACCAGTAAATCTCTAGGGAAGGGATAAAAATGACAGCTAAGCAGTTAAGATGATTGCAGAAAACCTTTGTTACACTAAATTAGTTTATCAGCGAATCAATAAAAAACTTGCGGGTAAGTATACAAAGACTGAGATTAAAATATTACTTCGGGAGCCGGTTCTTGAAGCAACTCAGATGATACATAAAGGAAAAAACTTCTATATCTATAACAATCAGCGCGGAATAAGAATTACTGTTAATGTTAACAATTACCGTGTAATTACGGTGGATAAATGGGTCAAAGTCAAATCGTATTGATGGAGATCTTGGCATCACCTTTGGGTGGTGT
>NZ_AZEF01000029.1 GCF_001434915.1 Liquorilactobacillus capillatus DSM 19910 | reverse complement strand
GTCAAAGCGCTTTTTGTTCGTTAATCTTTGTTTTACGTTAGGCGGGCTGAAATGCCTGCCCTCCTACATATATCTGGAATTACTGAAAGGTGATTCCTATGAAACAAGAAATAAAACATATAAGAAACATATTAAAAGAGTATGCAAGGCTTAAACATGATATTAAAGCATTTAGCCAAGTATCTAGCCCAGTATTAAGTGGTATGCCTGGTCATTCATATGGTAATGGGACCGAAAGAAGTAT
>NZ_AZEF01000028.1 GCF_001434915.1 Liquorilactobacillus capillatus DSM 19910 | reverse complement strand
ACGCCGATAGTAGTTGGGGGATCGCCCCCTGCGAGGGTAGGACGTTGCCGTGCAAAGTAAAAGCTTTTGGATAGAACCCTTTGAGGGAACCGTTCAAGAGTTTTTTTGTATAACTAAGACTTCTTTATACGAAATAATTTTATATTTAGCTATAATAAGAGTATAAAAAGGATAAAGAGAGGATAATGCTATGAAATCACGTAAGGAATTGAAAAATGAGGTTAAAGATCTTTTTAAAGGAAACTGGGGACAAGCAATTAAACTGACCATTATTCCAGTTATTTTACAAATTTTACTCAGTTTACTTATTGTGGGTACTGCAACAGTTATTATCATTTATTTAGCGTATTATAGTGGTAGCTCTAATATCTTAAATGTAAATAATTCGCATTCCGGTGGAGGTAACGGCTTTGGCAGCCCAGTAGGCAGCATTCTGATGTCGATGATTTTTATTGGAATCAATTTTACATTTTTAGATTGGTTAAGAACTAAAAATGCTGATTTTAAAGCTCTTAAAGGGACCTTTAGTGTATTCTCCAAGCATCACTTTATTTCAGTATTGGTATTATATATATTGGTTTCCGTATTCACTGTTTTGTGGTCATTACTTTTTATCATTCCAGGGATTATTAAGAGCTTTTCGTATTCACAGACATATCTGATATATAAGGATTTTTCTGTACAAGATACTGAGGATGTTAACTATCTTGACTATATAACTGAAAGTCGAAAATTAATGGATGGACACAAATTTGAATTATTTGTTCTAAAGTTAAGTTTTATCGGATGGGACATGTTAGCGTTACTGACGTTTGGAATTGGAAATATTTGGTTGGTACCTTATAAGACAGCTACCTATGTTGCCTTTTATAAGAACCTTGTTGAGGAGCAAAAACCTGCCTATTACTCAGAACTAACAAGAAGTACAACAGTTAGTAAATAATTAGAATAGGTGGGGTGTGGTACCTAACTAAACTTATTCCAGAAGTTGATTTAACTAAAAATACTATTTTAAATGAGAAAGAACCTAAAAAGCATATGCTAATTTTAGGTTCTTTTTTTGCTGATACTAATATATTAAGATAAGGTACTTTTTGGACTAGAAGATTGTTCTCTTTTCTTGAGCATAAACGATAGAAGCAAAGAGACGATTAAAAAAGTTGCAACAACGATATAAGGGTAATGGTGGTTTAAATCAAGCAGTGTACCTGAAACAATTGGACCAACAACGTTGCCGATGCTGGTTAATGACATGTTCAATCCGTTTATCAATCCTTGATTATGCGGACTTACTTTGGTTAGAAAAGTAGTGATTGCAGGACGAAGTAAGTCAAATGCAGAAAAAATGATTAAAGTTGCAATGATAGCTTCAATCTTGGAATGGGCTAAAATAATCCAAACAGTTCCTAAAAAACTAAAAAGGAAACAGTAACGAATCAGAATATTTTCTTGTAACCAATTAACTAAGCGTTCAAAGAAAACTACTTGGAGAATTAGTGAGATAACACCATTTAAAGTTAAAACAAGTGCTAGGTTGTTAATGCTGAAATTAAAGACCTCGTTAACGTAGATACTATAAATGCTCTCAAAACCTTGAAGCCCAAAAGAGGAGACTAAAATCAAAATAAGCAGTGTCATAATTGCTCGTGAAAAAAGAACGGTTTTCTTTGAATTTTTTTGTTTTGGAGACTTACGTAGACTAGTATTTTTTTGAAGATTATGTGTTAATTCACGATCATTTGGTAAGAAAATAATTACAGCAAGTGCGCTTAAAAAGCCTAAAACACCAGCGATCCAAAAGGGTGCCTTGTAATCGATATTAGCTAAGATACCCCCTAGGCCAGGTCCTAAGATCAATGCACCACTAAAGGCAGCGGAAATCCATCCAATGACTTTAGCACGTTGACGTTCAGTCGTTATATCAGCTGCCATAGCCATAGTTGGTGGAATAGACATAGCAGCTGATAGACCGCCAATGATTCGCGAAATATTAAATGCAGTAAGGCTGTTACCCCATGCAAATAAGAACTCTGAAAACATATATAAAAGCAAGCCAAAAATAAGGATTGGTTTCCGGCCCAACCGGTCAGATAAGCGCCCCACGATAGGTGAAGTAATAAACTGGGCTAGGGCAAAAAGAGATGTCATAATCCCCATATCAGTTGCAGAAAAATGAAATTCATTTTTTAAGAAAGGCATAACGGGAATTACTAAACCGATACCTAAACAAACTAGAAATTCACTGCAAACCAATATTAGAATTGCCCGTTTTACTTTAAAAGTCATTTATGCTACATCCTTATCTTGATTAAAAGTATATAGTAGCTAGTGTAGCCGATAATGAGACTGTTTGTCCATTATTTTAGGGTAATCTGGATTGAATTAAGTTGATTATAAAAAAATAGAGAACACAGGGGTCTGTGTAATACTAGCTCTATTAGATAAGTTTTAAAACAATAGGGAGTTACTACGTAAGAATTTGACGGGTAAAATATATTGCAACTGTTCCAATTTCTGATCAGGTTGGTCAATACGTTTAGATAAGAGATCGACGAGTAAGGCAGCTATATCAGGGATAGGTTGAACAATAGTCGAGAGCTCAGGATGGTAGCTTTGGATAAAGTCTGTTCCATCAAACCCAATAACTTTAAGTTGCTCAGGGACCTTTAGCCCTAATTCCTTGGCACAGCGTAAAACCAATAGAGCTGTTAAATCATCTGTACAGACGATTCCATCAGCTAACTTCGTTTGCAATAATTTTTGAATGGAGACTAACTTAAGATTGGGTGATTCTTTAAAATTAAGTGCATGAACATGTGAAGATAAACCAAGTTGATCGATCATTGCACGATAACCTAGCAAACGATTATCAGTTGGATTGGCGGCCTCATGGAAGCTTCCTAAAAAGTAAATATGGCGTGCCCCTGCTTGATAGAGTTCTTTAACAGCTAAGGAGCCGCCGTGATAATTATCACTACTGACTATTGGAATATTATTAGAGAGTTTACGATCAAATGAAACAATTGGTAAACCGACATTATCGTACTCTGCAATGCCCAGGTTGTGTGCTCCTGAAATAATTCCATCAACTTGATTAGCCATCAGCATCCGGAGATAATTCCGTTCTTTTTCTGGATCATCAGCACTGTTGCAGAGAATTGTTTTATAGTCTGCTTGAAATAATCTCTTTTCAATTTGTTCAACTAATTCAGCAAAAAATGGGTTAGAGAGTGAAGGAAAAATAACGCCGATCAACTGCGTCTTCTTTCCATGCAGAGAACGTGCTAAAGAGTTGGGCTGATAGTTGAGTTCTTTTATCGCTGCGAAAACCTTATCTTTAGTAGCCTGGCTTAAGTAACCATAGTTATTGATAACACGCGAAACAGTTGTAGCCGAGACGCCGGCTCTTTGTGCGACATCAGTTAGTTTAGGACGCATATACATGGCACCTTCTTTAATTAATTGGTTTAAGATTCCACCATGTCCCATTATAGTCGATAAACTGGCTGCTTTCTAGAATGATCTTCTGTTGTTTCTTTGAGGGAAATAAGCGTAAAGTCAGAACATGGGAGCCATTATTTACAAAAATCTCACAGATAGAGTTATCAAAGAAAATATCGAGCACCAATGATGTATCAGCAGGTAATTTCACAGACCGTTTAGTTCCATATTTTTTGGCAAAAGGAGCACCTGCATTTTGACGATCAACACTGAGAAAAGCTTTTTTAGAAGTAGAAAATTCCAATGCAAGACTATGTGTTAATAATTTATCTGCAGCTAAATGGAGTGTACCTGCTTGGCCTGCAGGAATCGTCAGTTTAAGTTCAAAATGTTGCGATGGATGATCTATTAGGCAGTTTTTTTCACTGATCTTATTATTGCCAGGAGTAAGATGTTTACCCGCAGTTCGTAGTTGTGCCATCGCGGGAACAGGACGTTGGTATAAACAACCATCTTTGATCCGCAGTTCTTTAACCTGGCTTAAGCAATGTGCCCAGTTTTCTTGGTCGGTTGGATAAGAGATATCTGGTAGTCCGACCCAACTTACAGCATAAGCATTACCATCAGGTGCATTGAAAGCCTGTGTGGCGTATACATCAAAGCCCTCATCAAAATTAAGTGGGGCTGCCTGTCTACTCGTAAAAGAAGCGCCGGCTAAATTAAGTGTATCTCCAATTATAAAAACGTTAGGGTAAATATTATCATAATTCATGATTTTTTTATTTAAGCCTTGGGGACAAAAAATTAGTAAAGGCTTATTATCAACTAAAACAAGATTAGGGCATTCAACCATATAACCCATATCATTATTAGTGAAATCTAAGTAACCTAAATCCTGCCAGTCATGTAGATTCTTTGAACAAAAGAGTGCAATTTTTCCGCTAAGCGTTTCTTTATCTTGTGCCCCTAACAGTGCGTAGTAAGTATTGTTAAGATATAACAGCTGCGGATCACGAAAATGATCAGTAGTATGTTCAGGCTGATCAAACAAGGGTCGCTGTAATTTAGTCAGACGATTATTCTTATCCAACCAAGCACCATTTTGGTAGGGATGACGTTGCCAATCCTTATCACGAACATTACCAGTGTACATAATGAAAAGTTTGTCTTTAATAACGTGAGCAGAACCTGAGTAGGCACCATGACTATCATAAATTGTATCCGGTTTAAGGGCGAGTCCTTGCTGTTTCCAATGAACTAAGTCGTCTGAAACGAGATGAAACCATGATTTAAGACCATGGACAGCACCAAAAGGAAATGCTTGGTAAAAAAGATGCCACTGATTATTAAAGAAAGAAAAACCGTTAGGGTCATTTAATAAGCCTGACAGCGGACTGACATGATAGTGAGGAAGATAGTCCGAGGTAGCGACTTGCTGCTGTAATGACAGGAGTTCTGCCGCAGTCCAATTTGAATAAGCCTGATATCTTTTTGCGCGTGTCCATTCCATAGTAGAAAGCTCCTTTTTTGTTGAAAACGTTAACTCTACGATTTTAATTTTACGTCAGTGTTTAATTTATGTCAATCGAGCGTCATCTTGTAATACTATTATTATTGAATTTTATGGATATAATAAAAAAATAAGATAATTTATTGATAAACGATTGACATATTTTTAAAATGCATTATGATAATATTTGTAAATAAAATAAACCGTTTTCAATAGTAAAAGGAGTGTTTAACGATGGATCATAAAAAAGTTGCGGCTGATATTTTAGAGGCTCTTGGGCAAGATAATATTATTGCAGCTGCCCACTGTGCCACGCGTTTACGTCTGGTTCTCAAAGATGATACAGCAATCAATCAAGGCCTTTTGGATGACAGTGCTGATATTAAGGGGACTTTTAAAACTAATGGCCAGTTTCAAATCATCATTGGGCCAGGAGATGTTAATTATGTCTATGATGAGCTGCTCAAGCAAGCAAATCTGAAAGAAGCTTCCACGGAGGAATTAAAGAAAGTAGCTGCTAAAGGAAAAAAGTTTAATCCTATTATGGCATTTATTAAGTTGTTGTCGGATATCTTTGTACCGATTATTCCTGCTTTAGTAGCAGGCGGGTTACTGATGGCACTAAATAATGTGCTTAGTGCGCAAGGTTTGTTTGGTGCTAAATCGGTAATTCAAATGTATCCGCAGATAAAAGGGCTAAGTGAAATTATTAACTTGATGTCAGGTGCGCCATTCACCTTTATGCCTATTTTAGTTGGTATTTCAGCTTCAAAAAGATTTGGTGGGAATCAATACTTAGGTGCGGCAATGGGGATGATTATGTGTGCTCCAGCCTTAGTTGCAGCTGGAGATGTTCAAGCTTTTTTAGCAGCAGATAAGATGCCTTATTGGCATATTTTGGGCCTGAATGTTGCGCAAGCTGGGTACCAGAATTCCGTTATCCCGACTTTAGCAGCGTGTTACATCTTAGCTAATTTAGAAAAGTTTTTCCACAAGAAACTACCAAGTGCACTTGATTTTACGTTTACACCACTATTAGCCATTATTATTACAGGATTATTAACATTTATTATTGTAGGACCAGTGATGCGGAATATCAGTGATGCAATTACAGCTGGAATCGTATGGCTATATAGCACTGGTGGTTTTGTAGGGACCGGGCTATTCGGATTATTATATTCACCGATTGTTTTAACCGGTTTACATCAAAGTTTTCCAGCAATTGAGACACAATTGATTTCTAATATCGATAAAACTGGGGGCGATTTTATTTTTGTTATTGCCTCGATGGCCAATGTTGCCCAAGGAGCAGCTTGTCTAGCGGTTTACCTGCTCTCTAAAAATGCAAAACAACGTAGTTTAGCATCATCGGCGAGTGCATCAGCTCTTTTAGGAATTACTGAGCCGGCGATGTTTGGGGTCAACCTAAAATTGAAATTTCCATTCTTTTGTGCGATTATTGCAGCCGGAATTGCAGCAGCTTTCACCGGTTTTTTCCAAGTATTAGCACGTTCGTTAGGATCAGCTGGTTTCATTGGATTCTTATCGATTGATGTTAAGTCTATTCCGTTATACTTTGCAGGTGAGTTACTGAGTTTTATCATTGCGTTTACTTTAACTCTCCTCTATGGTAGAAGTCACCGTCATTTAATTGGACTTACGCCAGTTGTCAGTGCATCTGAAGAGGCTAAAAAAGAACAGCAGGCTGAACAAGTTGTAAAAGATGAACTAAGTTTAGTAGATGAAATAATTTATACACCTGTAGTCGGGCAAACTCAGAATTTAAATGAAGTCAATGATAAGGTCTTTTCTGCTAAAATGATGGGGGATGGAGCAGCAGTAATACCAACTAGCGGAACTGTTTATGCCCCTGTTAGTGGAGAGATAACAGTTGCATATGCGACGAAACATGCATATGGAATCAAATCTGATAAAGGTGCGGAAGTCTTGATTCATATTGGGATTGATACAGTTGAGTTAAAAGGAAAATATTTTGAGTCGTTCGTTAAGCAAGGTCAACATATTACCCAGGGAAATCCGCTCGGTAAATTTGAGTTAGAAAAAATTAAAGAAAAGGGTTATGATCCGACGATTATTGTTGTAGTTACGAATACAAATGCCTATGAAAATGTTACTAAGATAACAGCAGAGGATATTAGTCAAAACGGTAAACTGATTGCTGTAACAGCACGTCATTAATTAAATTATTAATTTAAGAGTAGCCACACTTGTTTGCTGATAAGAAAATAGCTTATAATGATTCAAACTGGACAAGGAGTGGTTATTTATTATGATCTCGACAGCAACGAGTATTGCACAGCAGAAATTTAATAATTGTATTATGAATGCATCAGGCGTTTGGTGCTCGGATGAAAAGGAACTGACGATAATTGATAACTCAGCAGCCGGAACCTTCGTAACTAAAAGCGGAACGTTACAGCCGCGCGAGGGAAATCCAAGTCCGCGGTATTTTGAGACCTCGTGGGGGAGTATTAATTCGATGGGTTTACCCAACCGGGGACTTGATTACTATCTAGACTTTGTTCAGAAACTACAGCAGCAAAAAAGGCAGAAACATTATTTTATTTCGTGTACAGGTTTTAATGTTCAAGAAGATCTCTTACTCTTAAAAAAGATAACAGATGCAGATTTCAAAGGAATTGTTGAACTAAATCTTTCTTGTCCTAATGTTCCGGGAAAGCCACAGACAGGCTACGATTTTGCAACAGTTGATATGATCTTGAAGAATGTTTTTGAAAATTATGCAGGACCGCTAGGGGTGAAGTTACCACCTTACTTTGATATCGTTCATTTTAATCAAATGGCTCAGATTTTAAATAAATATCCATTAGCATATATCAACTGTGTTAATAGTATTGGAAATGGTTTATACATTGATGATGAAAAAGAACAAGTTGTGATCAAACCTAAAAATGGTTTTGGCGGTATTGGGGGTGATTATATCAAACCAACTGCACTAGCAAATGTTCATGCTTTTTACCAGCGGTTAGATCCAAAAATCCAAATCATTGGGACTGGCGGAATTAAAAATGGG
Source organism: Liquorilactobacillus capillatus DSM 19910 (assembly GCF_001434915.1). GTDB lineage: Bacteria > Bacillota > Bacilli > Lactobacillales > Lactobacillaceae > Liquorilactobacillus > Liquorilactobacillus capillatus. The sequence goes on along the minus strand of NZ_AZEF01000028.1, from coordinate 355 downwards.
CAGGATGTCTTTGAACATATTTTATGTGGTGCAAGCATGGTTCAGGTTGGAACAGCTCTCATGAAAGAAGGTCCGGATATCTTCGAGCGCTTAACGCAGGAACTAAAAACGATTATGCAAGCAAAAGGGTACAGCAAGATAGCAGACTTTAAAGGTAAGCTGAAGTATCTTGCTTAAATAAGAAGTGTAAAAATAAAGGATCCAGCTCAAAATTTAAATTTGAGTTGGATCCTTTAGCTATATTATTAAGTTTAAGAAATATGTTAGGTCTGGAACAAAATAAGAAACTTAACAATTGTGGGTCTAAACTTTCTGGTATTGATGGAAATCATCAATGCCAGATTTTTTGTAAAAA
>NZ_AZEF01000027.1:52576-351000 GCF_001434915.1 Liquorilactobacillus capillatus DSM 19910 | reverse complement strand
AAATCTGTCATTAGTAATAGAGAAATCTATTACCAACAACAGATATTGTAGAACCACTATTATCAAGTAGCTAAATAGAGGGACAATCACTATACCCAAAGGTAATTAGGAACATTAAAAGAATTGTGGTATAATACGGTTATATTAAGCGTTATTTAATTTATAGATCGGGTTTTAATTTGTTAGGATCTTTCATGATAGAGGCGCAGTCTAGGAACTGCAATGATTCTGTAGAGGTTGGGGCGGATCGATGGAAGTTAGAGTTTGGATTCGGTTCTTGTAATAAAGTTTTAAAGAAATTTGATGTAACTAACTTGATTAGAGGACACTGTACATATACTGTATAGTGTCCTTGTCCAACTCAAGTCTATTTAATATCCATTATTCATAATATCGTAGGAATTATCTAGAAGGAGAATAAAAAGATGGCCAAAGTTATAAAACCAGTAACACTGTTAGTCAAAGGAAAAGAAGTCCAGGGTGTTTATCGTGGGACTGATAATGAAGTAACAGACGATATGGCTAAGGCTCCCAATTATAAGGGGCAAGGCTCCTTGATCATTATTTCAAACAATAATCATTTAGAGCTTGATACTATTCAAAACATGGATGGGACTAGCCTTTTAAAAAAGCCTAGTGATTTTACATTAAGTAAAATTGATGTTCGGAATGCTTTTAAGGTTGAAAGGGTTCTGTTCGATGATATCAAGGGAAATATTACTCAACAAAGCGAGAATGACTAGTTAAGCAGGCCACTTGGGAGTGTTTAGACTGGGTGGAAAAGATAATGTAAGCTATTTTTTATTTAAATTTATTTTAGCTAATTAAACAAGTTTTTTAAGAACCCATCTTCTTTATCAGAAGGTGGGTTTATGTTGTTTAAGGGAATAAGCTTATTTTTTAAAACAGAATATTATCAACCATCTTCTGGACGATATTACAGTTAAAATTATTAATCGCAATATTGAATTCTTCCTTATTACTATCAAAATATTTTTTAGCGTCCATATCTGAGGAAGTAACGTTTAGTAACCCACCATGAAGTGAGAGTTTATAAATATAGTTGTTAATTGAGCATGTTTTTGTTAATAAAATCACGTGTTTGAATGTTCCATCAAGCTCATATTCTAGTAATAGTCTAATTGCATCACTGTGAGCATCATTAATTCTTAATCCTTTTAATGTAAAAAATCTTACCTTAATTCGCATGCAAGTAACCTCCAATAGTTTAATTAGTAAGTGGTTTCCCTAAAACAACATTACTTTAGTTATCGACAGTATAATGATTATATTTAATTTAAAATAATGAACAGTAATAGATTAAACTTATAATAAAATACATAAAAACAACAATTAGCTTGTTGAAATAATTAACTTACGAAGGCTTTTTAATAGTAAAATAAGTAATAATAATAAATAATAGAATTAAATCGTGATTTATAAAACTTTAAAGATGATAGATATGAGCCTGGATTTGTTATTGTAAATAAACCTAAAGTTATATATTATAAATTTAAAAAAAATAAAAGAAATTACGGTAAACTTTGGAATTTTACCATAACTTCTTTTATTTTTTTATATGTGAAAGTTAACCGCTTTTATTTGCAAAGTAGTGGAAGAGATGCCTGACCTTGGTAGTAGCGATGTATCAATCTAGCAGTTGCTTCAAGCAAATGAGAAGGAATATGAAAAATTGTCATAAAATCAACCGTGTTAGCGGCCTTTTTATTAATATTTTCACAGTAATAAGGGAGCAATAGTTCAAGAGCACCAACGTTTGCTTCATGTTCAATAAGTGCATGACAACTAAAGGTTCGTTTATACAAAGCTGCATCGTAAGCATTGCCATTAAGAATATGTGCTAATTCATGAGCGAGTTGAAACGTGAGCTCATCTTGGTTGTACCAGTTTTCATTCATAACGATACTGCGATATTTAAATGAAGCTGTTGGTGGTGTTTCAGGACCTAATTCATTTGACCAAATAACATGAATTTGAAGTTCTTGAGCTTTTTGTAGCAATGATTCCAGAATAATTTCATCCATAGGATCTCCTTCCTGAAAAAAAGTATTAGTTTTTGTTTTTGCGTAAAAGCTGTTTAATCAGTTCAATATCTTCTTGTGGAATTGTCTTTCCTTCAAAAGTTAAAATAACATCCTCTGTATCTGCTAGATCAATTTCAGGATAGGCATCACTACTTTGTGAACGTCCCATAATATAGTCGATCGAAACACCAAAGTAATCCGCGACTTTTCTGACCCGTTCGGCCGAGGGAGTTCTTTTCGTCCATTGATAAATAGTGTTACGTCCAAAACCTAGCTCTTCTTCAAGTTCATAAACAGACATTTTCTGGTCTTTAGCTAATTTTTTTATGCGATCTACAGCTGTCATTGTAAGTCTCCTAAGTATAATGTTATAACTAAAAAGTTAGAAAAAGCATTGAAATCTAACATATAAGTTAGTATAATTCTATTAAGAAAGCTAAGTTGAATTGAAAGGTTACTCAGTTGAACCAGCTTAAATAATTTTTTTTCTAATGTTTTAAACCAGTACTTATCGTTGATTTTATAATAATGATCAGGTATCGTCAAACAAATTAACTAACTTTTTAGTTAAACCAGCTAATTAAACGATGGAAGGTGGAAATTATGTCATATGAATTTGCTGATGCTATTTTAGTGTGTTTAAAGCGTAACAAGCGAATGGGGATTAAGCCAAGTTCACAAACAGATATTGCGAATTATTTTGGGCTTTCCAAACCATACGTTAACCAGTTAATAAATGGGCGAGTTGCTAATTCAGCTAATACTAAAAAGAGGTTAGCTGAAATTAAGAAATATGTCGGTATGAACGATTAAAAGAAAGAACGGACAAAAAAGTATTACAGCAGTAAAGATTGTTATCCAAGATCTTACAGGTATAGTACGCAATTTAGAGTTGAAAATCTGATTTTTAAAATAAAAAATAGTTTTAATTTTAGACGCAGCTGAGTGGAATTAAAAAATTTGTCGAAATAAATTTTAATAAGTGTAGGGGATAACTAAAAGGGAACCTTTTGAGGAGATAGTGATTATAGAATATGTTTAAAAAGAGGGTAACGGGCATTCTTTAATGATGAAGGCAATATCATAATTATTATTAATACGTATAATTTGAAGCTAAATTAAAAGAGCGGTAATAAGTCGACACTTATCACTGCTCTTTTAGTTTCTCAAGATGAAAACAACAATAGTAGAATGGTTAGTTAAATCTTTGGTCTTAATAGCCCATAACTGAGAAGACAGCAGAAAGAACGACTGTCCCAACCGTTGCGATGATCATAAGCCAGACAACAAACATTGTTATTTTTTGAAAGCGACTTTTCTTTTTTTTAGCCAAAGTAGATTCACCTTTCATATTTTACAGTTAACTATACCGTTATCTATTTAAAAATGTCAAATAAACTCAGTTTAGTTTATGCAGAATCTATTGTTAGTAAAAGTGAAAAAAAGTTTACGAAATAGGAAACAAATTGAAATCAACGCGTTAAACAATTATAATATAGCGAGTGGAAAAATAACCAGAAGAGGTGCAAATTATGTGCGGTTTCGTAGGGTGTTTATCTGATATCAAGAAAGATTCAGGTAAAAAATATAATGAATTAATTCAAAAAATGAACAAGATGATTGTTCATCGCGGGCCTGATGATGATGGCTATTTTGAAGATGATAATATTACAATGGGTTTTAGACGACTGAGCATTATCGACTTGGAGGGAGGACATCAACCTCTTTCTTATGATAACGAACGTTATTGGATGACTTTTAATGGTGAGATCTATAATTATTTAGAATTACGGGCGGAATTGAAAAAGGAAGGTTACGAATTCAAAACAGATTCAGATTCTGAAGTTATTTTGGCAATGTATGCTAAATACAAAGAAGATTGTGTGAAGTTCTTTCGTGGAATGTACGTATTTGTTATTTGGGATCGCAAGGCAAAAACTTTTTTTGCCGCACGTGATCATTTTGGGATAAAGCCTTTTTATTACGCTGTTATTGGTGATGACTTTTATTATGGTTCAGAGAGTAAGGCTATTTATAAAGTAATCCAGCAAAAGACACTTAATAAAAATGCTTTACAAGATTACATGACCTTTCAGTTTGTGCCTGAACCAGAGACACTGACACAGGAAATCCAAATGTTGGAACCGGGTTATTACTTAATTAAGAAGTTGGGTGAAAAGCCTCAGAAAAAACGTTATTATTACGCACAGTTTAAACCGGTTCAACGCCCAGAAAGCGAATATATTAAAAAGGTTCGTGATGTACTATTTGATTCGGTTGAAAAGCATATGCGTGCCGATGTTCCGGTGGGTTCATTTCTTTCAGGTGGGATCGACTCGTCCATTATAGTTGCGATTGCGAAACATTTTAATTCGCATTTAGAAACGATCTCGGTTGGGTTTCAACGTGAAGGTTATAGTGAAATAGATGTCGCGCAAGAAACGGCAGAGAAGTTAGGTGTTAAGAATTATAGCTCGATCATTACACCAGAAGAATTTATGAAGGTTTTTCCGCACTTTGTGTGGAATATGGATGATCCATTGGCTGATCCAGCAGCAGTTCCACAATATTTTGTTGCTCGTGACGCACGTAAGCGTGTTAAGGTTGCTTTGACTGGTGAAGGTGCGGATGAGTTATTTGGTGGGTATACCATCTATCATGAGCCGGAATCTCTTAAACCATTCCGTTATACTAAGCCATTGAACGGTGTATTAAATAAAATAGCGTATATGATGCCTGAAGGAGTTAAGGGTCGTAGTTTCCTTTTGCGGGGAACAACGCCACTTGAAGATCGATATGTAGGTAACGCATTTATTTTCAACGAAAAAGAAAAACAGCAGTTTATGAAAAATTATAATAAAAAGCATCCATTGCAAACTATGACGGCCCCCTTTTATCATGATTCACGTAATTATGATCCGATCAGCCAAATGCAGTTTATTGATATGCATGCTTGGTTAAACGGAGACCTGCTGCATAATGCTGATAGAACTACGATGGCACATAGCTTGGAGTTACGGACACCTTTCTTAGATAAAGAAGTTTTCGCTGTTGCAAGTGAAATACCAGCAGACTTACGGATAGCCCATGGAACGACAAAATATATCTTACGTAAAGCAGCTGAAGGGATCGTACCTGATCACGTACTTAATCGTAAAAAACTGGGTTTCCCTGTTCCGATTCGATTCTGGTTACGGGATGAAATGTATGACTGGGCTAAAAATATTATTAAGGAATCACAGACAGACCAGTATTTCAATAAAACTTATTTCTTAAACTTGTTAGAGGAGCACCGTGAACAAAAAAGAGATAATTCACGTAAATTATGGACAATCTTAACTTTCATGATGTGGCACAAAATTTATGTTGAAAGTCCAGAAGTGGTTGATTCTCAGACAGCTCAGAAACTAGAATTATAGTTTTGGATTTGAATTATTTAGAGGAGAAAAGATCATGAAAATAATGGTTCAAAAGTTTGGTGGCACTTCGGTTGCTAGTGATAAAACACGACTAAAAGCTATTGAACATGTTCGCTATACTGTTTCTCAGGGCTATAAAGTTGTAGTTGTAGTATCTGCTATCGGGCGGATAGGAGCACCGTATTCAACTGATTCATTATTATGTCTAGTTGACGGTGCAAAAACTAAGCTTGATACACGCGAACTGGATATGCTTGTTTCAGTTGGTGAGATAATTTCAACCGCTGTTTTTACAGAAACGTTACGAAATAGAGATTTTAACGCTATCGCCATGAGTGGTCCAGATGCAGGAATTAAAACTAATAATGAATATCAAAACGCCAAAGTAACAGATATAAAGACAAATGCAATCTTAAAGGCCTTTAAGGATCATGACGTGGTTGTAGTTGCAGGTTTTCAAGGAATGTCGGAAGAAGGTCATATCTCTACCCTTGGAAGAGGTGGCAGTGATACAACAGCTGCATTACTAGGAGCGGCTTTAGATGCAGAAAGAGTTGATATCTTTACAGATGTTGCGGGGCTAATGACGGCTGATCCAAGGATCGTTAAAAAAGCTCGTTTCTTAAGCAATGTTAGCTATGAAGAAGTAGCTAACATGGCTCATGAGGGGGCTAAAGTTATTCACCCTCGAGCGGTTGAAATTGCACAGCAGGCACATCTACAGTTAAGGATTAGATCAACCTGGGATGCGCTTAACGAACTGGGAACACTTGTTTCAGATCGGGATCTTTCAATTGAACATTATCGAACTGTAACCGGGATCGCTCATCAAACGGGCTTAACACAGTTTAGTATCGCAACGGCGGATTATCCAGCCGAAAAGGTTTTTCAGTTATTAGCTCAAAAGCATTTAAGTGTTGATTTTATTAATATTTTACCTGAGAAGATCGTTTTTAACCTTAGTGCTGAGGATTCAAACACTGCTAAAAAGGTTTTAAGGGCAAACGATATCCCTGCGACCGTAGTCGAAGAATGTGTGAAGGTTTCAATCGTGGGGGCCGGTATTATGGGAACACCAGGCATAACCGCTAAAATTGTTGCGGCACTTTCACAAAATAAGATTGAGATTCTGCAGACAACGGACAGTTACACTACTATTTGGGTCTTGGTCCGTCAAAAGGATTTAACAGCTGCAGTTAATATTTTACATGATAAGTTTTTAATCGATGGGCACTAGCATGGAAACAATATTAGGAACATGGTATTATCAGCTCCTTATTTTACTTGTTGTCTGGTTACTAATGCAGTTAGGTGTAAAGAAAGTTCCGTTTCTTTTTCCCAAAAGATTACTGCCAGTTGATATCGTTGTCGTCTTTATGCTTGGAGGAATTTATTTTCTAACACTTAATCAGCGTGGAAATTCAGCTCTACCGTATGTTTTACTAGGAATGGCTACTTGGGGGATCTTAATGACATTGGTGGATGTTTTATTAAAAAGAGAGTTAGTCTACCGGGTGTTCTTTTTACGTTATTGGCGTTTTGTCGACCTTGGAGTCATTGTTTTATACACCGGAATAGTTATTTTCACAGCGGTAAAATAATGGTTTTTAAAATATAAATTTAGTTGGTCCAGTTGAGGGATGTTGACAGCATCTTTTCTCAACTGGATTTTTTTGGCTATTGAATTTGATATATTTTAAAAATTGCTAGGTAAAAGTTGTTTTTCGGCCTTTTAGATAATTAAATTTTACAAGTAATTAACAATGTGGTAACAACGTGTGAAAATGTGGCTTAAAGTGGGGGATTGTGGTAATATCAAGGTGTAGCGCTGTCGGGGAGGTGTATCTTCATGTTTATGGGAGAATATCGGCATACAATTGATGCCAAAGGGCGCCTGATCATTCCTGCAAAGTTCCGAGAAGAACTTGGAAGTGATTTTGTGGTCACTAGGGGAATGGATGGCTGTCTATTTGGTTACCCGCAGGCAGAATGGGCAACACTGCAAGCCAAACTACAAAAACTCCCATTGACAAAAAAAGATGCGCGCGCCTTTGTTAGATTTTTTTATTCAGCTGCAACTGAGTGTGATTTTGATAAACAAGGAAGAATAACTCTTCCTAAATCATTGCGGACACACGCAGTCTTGACTAAGAAATGTGTTGTTGTTGGGGTCTCTAATCGTTTTGAGATTTGGGCTGAAGATCGCTGGGATGAATTCTCAAAAGAAGTTGAAGTTGATTTTGATGATATTGCTGAAAATATGATTGATTTCGGATTGTGAGGAAGAGCAAGTGAGTGAATTTGAACATAAAACGGTCCTTCTTCATGAAGCCGTTGCAGGATTAAATATCAAAGAAGATGGCCTTTATGTAGATTGTACTTTGGGTGGTGGCGGACACAGCAAACAGATTCTAGGTAAGCTTTCGTCTGCTGGACACTTGTTTGCTTTTGATCAGGACCAGACGGCTCTTGACTTTAATCAAACTAAATTAACAGCCGCTTTACTTGAAAAAAAAATAACTTTTATCAAAGCAAATTTTCGTGAGTTAAAGACCCAACTGAATCAACGTGGAATTAAGCATGTTGACGGTATTCTATATGATTTAGGTGTTTCTTCACCGCAGTTTGATAATGCACAACGTGGTTTCAGTTATCGTTATGATGCTCCTTTGGATATGCGAATGAATCAAGAACAGAGTCTAGATGCTAGGCAGATCGTTAATGAGTGGAGTTATGCAGAATTAGTTCGTATTTTCTTTCGTTATGGAGAAGAAAAATATGCTAAGTCAATTGCACGTCACATTGAAAAACAACGTGAGATTACTGAAATAGCAACAACAGGACAGCTAGTAGAACTGATTAAAGAGGCCATTCCAGCCCGGGCACGTCGAACAGGTGGCCACCCGGCCAAGCGAGTTTTCCAAGCAATTAGAATTGCAGTTAATGATGAGTTAGGTGCTCTGGAAGAATCACTAGTTCAAGCGTTGGATATACTCAATGTAGGTGGTCGAATCAGCATTATTACATTTCAGTCGCTTGAAGATCGACTTGTAAAAACTCTTTTTAAAGAGAAGAGCCAGTTGCCTGAACTTCCACCAGGTCTACCAGTTATTCCTGCTGATGTTATACCTGCGTATCGACTTATTAATAAAAAACCGATTAAACCGCAAACTGATGAACTAAATGATAACCGTAGGGCGCACTCAGCTAAACTACGTATCATTGAACGAACAGCGCTTAAATAAAGAAGGGGTGTGATGTGATGCCGCAAGATGCTGTAAGAAAAATAGCAATCCAGCCAGAGAAGAAAAGTGTTCCAATACATAATCCGCAAATAGAAAAGAAACCGAGTCATGTCCCTTTATCCCGTTTTGAAGGAACGGTACTGGCAGTCACAAGTCTCGTAATAATGTTCCTAATGGTTAGTGTGGTGTCTGCGAAGATTGCTTTGTCTAAAGCACAATACGATTTACAAACTGTTAATCAGCGAATAACAAGTGTTCAAAATAAAAATGTTGATAAAAAGCAAGAAGTGAGTGAATTGTCAAGTCGTAGTCGCTTGATGGATGTGGCTAAAAAAGTTGGTCTGACGATGAATGAACAGAATATAAGGAATGTTAATAAATGAGTTTAAAAAATAAACGACAGGTAAATAAACACAAGTCGCAATATAGTAGAAAACATTTTGGAATTGGTGTGTTTTTTATTGTAGGGTTGATCTTTGTGGTATTTATCGGTCGCTTTTTTTATATTGGTCTGTATAAAAAGATTGACGGTGTGAATCTTCCCCAACGAGTTATGCAGCTTTATGCAACTAAGATGGAAGTGAAAGCACAACGGGGAACGATTTATGATGCAGATAACCAACCGATTGCAGAAGATACATCAACTTACTCTGTCTATATTATTCTTTCAAAAAAAGCAGTTGCTTTTGGTAAGCGTGAGTATCTTGCTGATAAGGATAAGGACAAGGCTGCCCGGGTTTTAAGTCAAAACTTGCCAGTCAGTTATGATAGGGTGCGTAAGATTCTGAATCCGGTAGATAAGGATACATATCAAGTCGAAATGAGTAGTGCAGGTAAAAATATTTCACTCGAAACCAAAAAGAAAATTGCGGCTGCAGGAATAACAGGAGTTAACTTCAAAGAGTCGCAAGCACGGCTTTATCCTAATGGAGTTTTTGCATCACATATTATTGGACTTGCTGAAAATCAGGCCGAAAAAATGGTTGGTGTTATGGGACTGGAAAAGACCTTTAATAAAGATTTGACAGGAATAAATGGAATTAGAAGTTTTGAAAAAGATATTCATGGTACACCTATTCCAGGTAAAAAAATTAAAACACGAAAAGCTGAAAATGGCGATAATGTTTATACAACCATTGATTCGAGATTGCAAACATATTTAGAAACACTGATGACACAAGCACAAGATAAATATCATACAGCATCTTCAAATGCAATCTTAATGAATGCCCATACTGGGGAAATTATAGCCGCCAGCCAAAGACCGACATTTAATGCGCAAACAAAAGAAGGCATTAATCAGGTGTGGCGTAATACACTTGCTGAAGATAGTTATGAACCAGGCTCAACGATGAAAGTTTTGACGACAGCAGCTGCAATTAATAGTGGTGCATATAATGCAAATAGTACGTTTAAATCTGGTACCTATAAAATTGACGGTAAAACGATCGATGATTGGGACACGAATGGTTGGGGCTACATTACGTATCGGGATGCTTTTATTCGTTCATCTAATGTTGGCATGGCCCATCTTGAACAAACAATGGGGAGTAAAGTGTGGTTGAAATATATTAAACGCTTCGGTCTGTTGCAAAAAACTGGTTCAGTAATTCCAAATGAAGCTAGTGGCAGTATTGAGTATAAATATCCGATTGACCGTGCTAATACTGCTTATGGGCAAGGGATAACTGTTACGGGACTTCAAATGATGCAAGCTTTTTCTGCAATTGCAAACAATGGTAAAATGGTTAAGCCACAGTTTGTAAAAAAGGTTGTTGACCCGAACAATAATGAAACTATTTTGCAGAATAAAACTAAGGTTGTTGGTCATCCAATTAAGAAAGAAACAGCTAACAAGGTCTTGGGACTGATGCAAGACGTTGTCTATAATGAAAATGGAACAGGCTCAGCGTACAAAATTGATGGTTATCGGATCGGTGTCAAAACTGGGACTGCTCAAATTGGAAATTCCGCGGGGACCGGTTACCTGACTGGGGATACTAATTATATTTTTTCTGTAGTAGGCATGGCACCTGCAACTAACCCGAAGTATATTCTGTATTTGACGATGAAACAACCGACAACGTTAGGAACCGGGACTTCTTCACAGATGTTGGCTTTTATTTTTAATCCATTAATGCGGCGCGCATTGGAAGAAGATAAAGAGACATCATCGTCATCTACGCAAGCAAAGGTAGCGGACGTAGTTGGAAAAAGTACAGTGGAGGCTAAGCTAAAATTAAGTGAAGCAGGCTTCTTTGTCACGACAATTGGGAATGGTACTAAAGTTACGGCGCAGTCAGCCACTAAAAATAGTATTCTCTTATCTGGAGAACGAATTATTATTTTGACTAATGGTCAGAAGAGAATGCCTGATACTAGTGGTTGGTCGCGAAGTGATGTGTTAAAATTAGCTAGTCTATTAGGGATAAAATTTAATATCACGGGGACAGGCTATGTAGTCTCGCAAAGTGTCGCGACTAATAAGTCACTTGATGGTATTGGATCAATCAATATACAATTAAAGTAGGAATGATGTGGTAAAAAATGTTAGCAAGTAAATTGATAGAAAGTTTAAGATTCAAACAGGTTATTCCTGCAGATTATAATGATTTTGTTGTTTCGACGGTTACACAAGACACACGTGAAGTAATTGAAAACAGTATTTTTATCGCAATTGCTGGTTCACAGATCGATGGGCATACATTTGTACCGGACGCACTTAAAAAGGGTGCGGCAATGATAATTGCACAAGAGAAAGTAGTTTCACCAGATATTCCGGTGGTTTATGTTGAAAATACTAATCGGGCGATGGCTATTTTAAGTAATAAATTTTATGGAGCTCCCAGTGAAGCAATGCGCATGATTGGAGTTACGGGTACGAATGGTAAAACAACTGTGACGCATATTATCGAAAAGATTTTTCGTGAACATGGTGAAAAGACCGGTTTGATTGGAACTATGTACCGACGAATTGGTGATAAAATCTATCCAACTAAAAATACGACTCCCGATGTGATCACTTTACAACGGACTTTAAGTAAGATGGTTGAGCAAGGTGTATCTTCTGTAGCAATGGAAGTTTCTTCAATTGCACTTGTTCAAGGCAGAGTTTGGGGAGTTGATTTTGACATCGCCGTCTTTACTAATCTAACACGGGATCATCTAGATTATCATAAAACGATGGAGAATTATGCGCATGCTAAAAGCCTGCTGTTCTCACAATTGGGTAATGAGTACAAGCATCAAGGGGATAATAAAGTAGCTATTTTAAATATAGATGACCCAATGGGCAGAAAGCTAGAAGAAGATACAGCAGCTCCAGTATTGACATATGGTATTAAAGACAACGCGATGATCAAGGCATCAAATGTTGTTATCCATAGTCAAGGAACTGACTTTGATTTAGAAGTTTTTGGGGAAAAACAGCATTTGAAAGTCAAAATGGTCGGACTATTTAATGTTTATAATATTTTGGCAGCTTATGCAGCAGCTTACGCAGCAGGATTGCCATCAGAAGAAATCATAGCTACACTAACGTCTTTTAAGGGTGTTAAAGGACGGTTGCAGTTAATTTCTTCTTCTATTGGAATTAGTGCAATAGTTGATTATTCACATACGCCCGATGGGTTATTGAATGCTCTAGAAACTATCAATGACTTTGCTCAAGGAAAGGTTTTTTGTGTTATTGGTTGCGGTGGTGATCGTGATCATGGCAAGCGACCTAAAATGGCACAGATTGCATTAAAATATAGTGATTATCCTATTTTTACCTCGGATAATCCACGATCGGAAGAACCTCAGGCAATTATTGATGATATGTTAGCTGGCCTTTCTATTCAAGAACAGAGTGAAGTACAGGTCTTGACTGATCGTCATGCAGCAATTGAATATGCGATTAAGCGGGCGCAACCTAATGATATTATTTTGATTGCTGGAAAAGGCCATGAAGATTATCAGATTATTAAGGGTAAGAAAAATCATTTTGATGATGTTGAAGAAGCTGAGAAAGCATTAAAGGGAAGAGGAGCAATTTAGGCGATGACAGGATTAGAAGCAATGATACCAATTATCAGCAGTTTTGTTATTACGGTGATCTTTTTACCGGTTTTTATCAATTATGCACATAAAAAGAATCAGGGCCAGATGATCCGTGAAGATGGACCTAAGTGGCATCAAAAAAAATCTGGGACACCAACGATGGGTGGTTTAGTTTTTAATAGCACGATCGTTATTGTCGGTATTTTGATTTCGTTTGTTATGAAAGAACTGACAGTCAGAGTTATCGTATTGGAGTTTATTTTAATTCTTTATGGGCTGTTAGGTTTTTGGGATGATTCTATTAAGCTTTGGAAAAAGCAAAACGAAGGTTTAAAAGCTTGGCAAAAGCTTTTAGGACAGATAATTGGTGCAGTCGTCTTTATGTGGGTCTACTTACAAGAAGGACTTCCACTTTCACTCGGATTTTTCGGATATGAATTACCATTAGGTTTCTTGTATATTTTCTTTGTAATTTTTTGGTTAGTTGGGTTTTCAAATGCGGTTAACTTAACTGATGGAATTGATGGCCTGGTCGCTGGGCAGGCAAGTATCGCTTTTGGGACATATGCTATTACTGCTTATATTCAAAATCAAATTGATATTTTATTATTCTGTTTAACCGTTATCGGTGCTCTGTTAGGTTTTCTAGTCTTTAACCATAAACCTGCTAAAATTTTTATGGGTGATATGGGTTCCTTGGCACTGGGAGGGGCTTTGGCAGCAGTCTCGATATTACTACACCATGAACTATCTTTACTTTTTGTAGGGATTATTTTTGTGATTGAAACGGCTAGTGTTATGTTGCAGGTTGCATCCTTTAAGCTGACAGGTAAGCGGATCTTTAAAATGAGTCCAATCCATCATCATTTTGAATTATGTGGCTGGAGCGAATGGCGCATCGATTTGACCTTTTGGACGATTGGTTTGATTGCTGGCCTAGTCTTTTTACTAACAAGTGTTTAGATATTAATAATAATCACGATAATTTAAAAGGAAGTCCTCTAAATGAAGAAAATTACAAATTACGAGAATAAACATATCCTTGTTATTGGCTTAGGAAAAAGTGGCCTCAACGCAGCTCAGCTTTTAGTTAAGTTGGGTGCACGGGTAACAGTCAATGATTTAAAAAAGCCGAAAGATACAAGGATTGTTACTGAACTCGAAGAGAAGGGAATCAAAGTTATTACTGGGAGTCATCCGTTAGAGCTGTTGGATGAAACAGAATTAGTGGTTAAAAACCCTGGCATCCCATATTCAAATGTATTAGTTAGTGCTGCAGTCAAACAAAAGCTGCAGATTATTACTGAGCCGGAGTTAGCTGCTGAGATACTTGAAGGGCAATTGGTCGGGATAACAGGAACAAATGGCAAGACAACGACAACGACAATGATTTCATTAATGTTAAATCAGAATCGTAAAGAAGGCCAAGCCTATGTAGCGGGTAATATTGGTGTTCCAGCAACTTTAGTTGCACAAAAGGCAACTGTGAAGGATGTTATGGTCAGTGAACTATCAAGCTTTCAATTACTAGGAATCACGAAATTACACCCACACATTGCTGTGTTAACTAATATTTATGAAGCTCATACGGATTATCATGGTTCACGTGCAAATTATATCAAGGCAAAAATGCGAATTACAATGAATCAAGATAAAAATGATTTTTTTGTTGTTAACTGGGATTCAGATGAGTGGCAGGAATTAAGTAAACAATCACATGCGAAAATTGTTCCTTTTTCACGTCAAGATAAGATTGAAACAGGTGCGTATGAGAAAGAGGGGCTTCTTTACTTCCGAGGCGAAAAAATAATGGCTGCATCGGAGATAAAAGTACCTGGTGCACATAACGTTGAGAATGCTTTAGCAGCATTAACTGTTGCCAAGTTAATGGGGCAGGATACAGAAAGTATTGTTGAGGTTTTGAAGACTTTTTCGGGTGTTCGCCATCGAACACAGTATGTTACAACTTTAAATGGTCGCAAGTTCTACAACGATTCGAAGGCAACCAATATGGAAGCGACCGAGAAAGCTTTAGCTGGGTTTAAAGCACCAACTATTTTATTGGCAGGGGGACTTGACAGAGGTTTTACCTTTGAACGTTTAATCCCCTTTTTCAAGCATGTTCGTAAGCTGATAGTATTTGGTGAAACAGCTGATCTTATGGAAGCTGCGGGTAAGAAAGCTGGAATAAATGAAATCCAACATACAGAAAACGTTGTGACAGCTGTACCGTTAGCCTATGAGATGAGTAATGAAGGAGATATTATTCTTCTATCCCCAGCTTGTGCAAGTTGGGATCAATATCCGACCTTCGAAGTCCGAGGAGATATGTATATTGATGCAATTGAAAAATTAGCCAAAAAGGTGGGGACAACAAAATGAGGTTATTAGTTTCGGGCGGAGGTACGGGTGGACATATATATCCGGCCTTGGCTCTAATTGATGCTGTCAAAAAAAAGCAGCCATCATCTGAAATACTCTATGTCGGAACACATAAAGGCTTGGAAAATAAAATAGTTCCAGACGCTGGCATTCCTTTTAAAACGATTCGAATTCAGGGCTTTAAACGTTCACTCTCACTTGAGAATCTCAAGACGGTTTATTTATTTTTAAAAAGTGTACACACTGCTAAGAAAATACTGAAAGAATTTAAGCCGGATGTTGTCGTCGGGACGGGAGGTTTTGTGTGCGGAGCAGTCGTTTATGCAGCAGCCAGAATGAAAATCCCAACTTTTATTCATGAGCAAAACAGTGTAGCGGGTGTCACAAATAAGTTTTTGAGTCATTTTGTTGATAAAATTGGTATTTCATTTACAGCAGCTGCCGATAATTTTCCAGCAGAAAAAGTTGTCTTTACGGGTAATCCGCGTGCTCAGCAAGTAGCGGGCATGAAGTCAAGTAATCGTCTCAAGGATTATGGATTATCACCTACCAAAAAGACGGTATTAGTTTTTGGCGGATCACGTGGTGCTAAAAGGATCAATGAAGCTACCGTGGAAGCCTTCCCTCTTTTGGCCGGTAAAGATTATCAAGTGCTTTTTGTTACTGGTAGTGTGCATTTTAATAAGATCAAAGATATGATTGGACAAAATAAGCCATCAAATGTGGTAGTAGAACCATATATTCCTGACATGCCGTCTATTTTACCAGAAATTAGTTGTATTGTTGGACGAGCTGGAGCAACTAGTTTAGCTGAAATTACAGCTTTGGGAATCCCATCAATCTTAGTACCGAGTCCCTATGTGACAAATGACCATCAAACACACAATGCACAGAGTTTAGTAAATGCTCATGCAGCTGAGATGATTAAAGAGGCTGATTTGAATGGCAAAAGTCTAGCTCAATTGATTGATAAACTGATGTCTGATAGTAAAATGCAGGAAGTGATGCGTAAGAACGCTAAAAAAGCTGGGACAACTGATGCAGCTGATCGAATAACGAATTTATTGGAACAGCTGATCACAAGCGCCTCAAGGTAGCTAAAAAGTAAAGGAGAGAGAAAAACGAGATGTCAAAATTGAAAAAAAATAAATTTAAATCTCAAGTAAAATCTCCTCTTACTCCTTGGGAGCAAGCTCAGCAAGAACGCAAGCAAAAACTGCAGCGTAAAAAACATAATTTCTTTAAAAGAGAAAGAATTGGTAATAAATTACCGGATCTAGTAAGACAGAGACGTAAAATTTTGTATCGACATTTAACATTCAATCTCGTATTGTTCCTTGTGCTGGGTCTAATAGCATTGTATCTGATCCTACCAATAAGTAAGGTACAGAAGCTAATGGTCAGTGGAACGGATCAACTTACTCAAAAGGCGATTATCAAAGCTGGTGGAGTACGCACGGATAACTTGATAATAAAAGTTTTGTTGAATGAAGAGAAGATAAAAACTAGCGTTAAAGAAAAAGTTACAGAAATCAAAGACGTTAAACTTGTAATTAAGGGAACAACGGTAAATTATAAAGTAAAAGAGTTTCCAATTGTTGGTTATGTTGCTGAAAAAGGTAAGTATTACCGTTTAAACAGTCGAGGTGAAGTCTCAAAAGTACGGCGGGATGAAGCACAAGGCAACTACCCATTGTATTATGATTTCAGGAATCAACGGCGACTGGCAGCTTTGGCAAAACAAATTGCAGGTTTACCATCTAATCTGCGGAGTGCAATATCTGAAATTCATTATACACCGTCAGATGTTAATTCAGAAAAAATTAAAATCTATATGAATGATGGTAATGAAGTTATTGCATCGATTTCAACATTAGCTCAAAAAATGGTTTATTATCCGAGTATTAAAGCAAAAGCTAGTAATAAAATACTCGTTGATTTTGAAGTAGGAGCTTATTCATATCCTTTAAAATGAATAATAAACAATGAAGATAATTAATTTTCGTGTTTTAGGGTGCGAGAAGTGTATTAATAGGAAACAGTGTGGTAAAATTTAAATAATCAAATTGAGTAATTTCTTACTATATAGTGTTTAATTAAATTTATGAAAAGGGGGGCTCTATTGATGGAAAATTCTGGAATATATGTTGGTCTTGATATTGGCACAACGTCAATTAAAGTTATCGTTGCTGAACATATAAAAGGTCAGATGAACATCATCGGGGTGGGGAGTGAACGTTCAGCAGGTCTAAGCCGCGGAGTTATCGTGGATATTGACCAGGCAGTAACTGCAATAAAAAAAGCAATTCAGCAGGCTGAGCAAAAGGCGAACATCCAGATATCAAAAGTGACGGTAGGGATTCCAGCAAATCTTCTCGAGATCGTCCCTTGTAATGGAATGATTGCTGTTAGCGATGAAGCTGGAAGCTCAAAAGAAATAGATGAAAATGATGTTTACCGTGTAACAAAGGCAGCTTTAATTCAAAAACTGCCTCCAGAACGTGACGTAATTGATATTATACCAGATGAATTTATTGTCGATGGTTTTGATGGTATAAAAGATCCACGTGGGATGATAGGTGTACGTCTTGAAATGAATGGAGTTGTGTACACAGGCCCTAAGACTGTCCTTCATAATACAATGAAATGTGTTGAAAAGGCGGGGTTAAAAGTTGAAGGAACGATTGTTTCAGCGTTAGCACTTTCAACAACCGCATTAAGTGATGGCGAACAAGACTTTGGTGCTGTTATAATTGATATTGGCGGTGGTCAGACTACAGCAGCTGTTGTTCACGATCATAAGTTGAAGTATACATATGTTGATCAAGAGGGCGGTATTTTTGTTACTAAAGATATTTCCGTTGTTTTAAATACTTCGCTTGAGAATGCAGAAAAAATCAAGCGCAACTATGGATATGCGACAAGTAGTTTAGCATCTAAGGATGATGTCTTCCCGGTCGAAGTAGTTGGAAAGGTTGACCCGATCCAAGTCAATGGGGAATATCTAAGTGAGATCATCGAAGCGCGAATGACACAGATTTTTGAGAAACTGAGAGGAGCGCTTGAGGATATTAGAGCATTACAGCTTCCTGGAGGAGTGGTTCTTACAGGGGGACTGGCTGCTTTACCTGGTATGAAAGAACTGGCAGAAGATATTTTTGGAGTGAATGTTAAAGTCTTTATCCCGCAACAAATGGGATTACGCCATCCGTCGTTTTCACAGGCTATAGGCTTGATTAAATATGTCATGCAGCAAAGTGATATTGAGAAAATTGTAAAGAGTACCATTGTTAATAAAGACAGCTATAATGGTAGTCAGGAGAATAATAAGGTAATAGCACTTAATTCGCAGATTGAAGAAACGGAAAGTAAGAAGAAGCCTACAACGAAAAAGAAAAACGGGGCTTTCGATGGTGTCAAAAACTTCTTCAACACATTTTTTGATTGATTTACAAATTGGAGGGAAAGTGTAATGGAATTTTCACTAGATGCAAATGAGAATACAGGTGCAACAATTAAAGTAATTGGGGTCGGCGGTGCTGGTGGCAATGCTGTGAATCGGATGATCGCAGATGATGTTAAGGGTGTCGAGTTTATTGTTGCTAATACAGATGTTCAAGCATTAAAAAGTTCTAATGCTGAAACTAAAATCCAACTTGGACCGAAACTGACACGTGGGTTGGGTGCGGGTTCAAACCCAGAGATTGGAAATAAGGCAGCACAAGAAAGTGAAGAATCGATCGCCGAATCGTTAAAGGGTGCCGATATGATTTTTGTCACTGCTGGAATGGGTGGTGGAACAGGTACCGGAGCAGCACCAATCATTGCTAAAGTTGCTAAAGAACAAGGTGCATTAACCGTTGGGGTAGTAACACGTCCTTTTAGTTTTGAAGGCCCTAAACGTGCACGTTATGCCGCAGAAGGCGTTGCTCAAATGAAAGAACATGTTGATACATTAGTCATCATTGCTAACAATCGCTTGTTGGAAATCGTTGATAAGAAAACACCGATGCTGGATGCATTTAAAGAGGCTGATAATGTTCTACGACAAGGTGTTCAAGGAATCTCAGATTTAATTACATCACCAGGCTATGTTAACCTTGATTTTGCTGATGTTAAAACAGTAATGGAAAACCAAGGTTCAGCTTTAATGGGGATTGGCTCTGCCAACGGTGAAAATAGAACGGCCGAAGCAACTAAAAAAGCTATTTCTTCACCTTTACTTGAAGTTTCGATAGATGGTGCTGAACAAGTTCTGCTTAATATTACTGGTGGTCCTGATTTAAGCTTGTTTGAAGCACAAGATGCTTCAGATATCGTAGCTCAAGCAGCAACAAGCGATGTAAACATTATCTTTGGAACCTCGATTAACGAAGATTTAGAAGACACGGTAGTCGTGACTGTTATTGCAACTGGAATCGATAAAAAGAAAAGAGAGCAGTCACAACGTCGTAACCGTCTGGGATCTTTGGAAGATAAAAATACTCGCCCAACCAGCAATGAGAACGAAACACAATCTAGTGAAGTAAAAGATCCACTGAGTGATTGGGATCTACGTCGTGAGATGTCAGGTGAACGCGAGGTTAACCAGCATGAGCGACAAGACGAATTCCAAGGTGTTGAAAAGAAAAAATTTGATATTTTTAAAATGGATACAGCTAAAGAAAAAAATGAAAGTGATGATGATGGGCTGAATAGACCACCGTTTTTCCGCCATCGTCGTAAATAATGTAGCCAAAACTGATGAGATGATAGGAGGAGAGTGGGAATGGCTCTTGGCGAAAAACTAGGACGTTTTTTTGGAATGACAGATGAAGATGAAGCGGACCGTATAGCGGATTACTATCCAAATAGTGACGATGACCAAACTAACGTTTCAAGAAGTTCTAAAGTTATTTCGTTACATGCAAAAGGGCAAGAAAAAGTGGAAAAAAAGATTGCATTATTTGAGCCAAGAATATATTCTGATGTTAAAGTTATTGCTACCCGACTATTGAATGACCAGGCAGCCGTTGTTAATTTTCAAAGAATGGATGAACAGCAGGCACATCGGGTCGTAGATTTTTTGACCGGAACGGTCTTTGCGATTGGCGGAGAGGTTCAGCGAATTGGTGAGCAGATTTTTCTTTGCACACCGCATGGATTTGTTGTTGAGGGTAATGTAGCCGCTGATTTTGCTGATAATGATTTTTAACTGATTAAGGAGTTAATCAATTGATTATAACGATTTTTGATCGCCTATTTGAATTATATTCATTAGCGATAGTAGCTTTTGTGTTGATGTCATGGTTCCCGGGAGCTTATCAAACTAAGCTTGGGCAGTTTCTTGGAAGAATATGTCAACCCTATCTGGGTTTCTTTGATAGATTTATTCCGCCAATTGGTGGAATAAGTTTTTCACCAATTGTAGCGTTAGTTGCGCTACAGTTTATTAAATACGGTTTTGATGTTGTCCTTATGATGGTACTGAATCTTTTGGTAATAACTTTTTAAGTGGGATGAATAATGACTAAAAATAGTATTTATCAACATTTCAGAAAAGAAGAAGAGGCAGTTATTGATGATATTTATAATACCCTTGAACAGGTTAGAAATGAGTATCGACCTATTTTAACGCGCTTTTTAAATCCGCGTGAACGTTTCATTGCGTCAACACTGCTGGGTGATGATGAGCAAATTAAAATGAAGAGTTGTGGATTAGCTGTAACAGCTGAGAGGAAAAGGATACTATTTTATCCGGAATACTATTCACCAACTGCGGCTGATTTTGAACTTTCGCTACTGAAGATCAACTATCCGGCCAAATTTGCAGAATTGGAACACAGACAAGTACTAGGTACATTGATGAATATTGGAATTAAGCGTGATATTATCGGTGATATTTTAACTGATGGAACACAGTGGCAGTTGGTCGTTGATACTCAGATGGCAGATTACGTTTGTTTACAAGTTGACCATATAGGGCGGATTAAGGTTAAGCTGGAAATTGTTGCACCAGAACAATTAGTTGTTCCGCTTAATGAATGGGAACATAAACAGATTTCTGTCAGTTCTTTACGTATTGATGTGTTAATTGCGGCTATTTACAATCTTTCACGGCAACGTGCTAAGGATTTACTACTAGCACAAAAGATCCATTTAAATTGGATGCTGCTAGAAAAGCCAGATGTAGAGCTGGGCAGAGAAGATATGGTTTCTGTAAGAGGTCATGGTCGTTTCAGGGTAAATGATGTTACTGGTACTTCAAAAAAAGGTAAAATAAGGTTAGATATTTTAGTTTTAGAAAATTAATACATAATTGGAGGTGTTGGGGATATGACATTGACCCCATTAGATATTCATAACAAGGAATTTCGTGTTAAATTACGTGGGTACGATCAAGATGAAGTGAATGATTTTCTTGATCAGATTATTAAGGATTACGAACTTAATCTAAAAGAAAACGAGCATTTGGCTGAGGGGCTCAAACAGGGTGAGGAAAAACTTAAGTACTTTAATGACTTAAAGAATTCTTTGAATCAGTCAATTATTGTAGCACAAGAAGCGGCTGATAAAGTTAAAGCTAATGCACAACGTGAGGCTGAAATTATAAATCATGAAGCGCAAAAACAAGCTGAAGACATAGTGGATCAGGCTAACGATAAAGCGCGTCATATTGTTGATGACGCATCTCAAAAAGCTAAACGTCTAACAGTTGAAACAGATGATTTGAAGAAGCAGGCACGTATTTTTAGACAAAAACTTCAGGTTATGATGGAGTCACAGTTAGAAGTTGTTAAAAGCAGTGAATGGGACGAAATCCTTAAGCAAGGCGATACAAGTAACTACGAAGCTATTCAGGATGCCATTCGGCGGAATGAAGACCTTGACAAGCAGGCTGCAAAGGAAGTAAAATCAGTTTCAAACAATGTTTCAAGTGAAGATGCTGAAACAGAAGATTTGAGTCAGAAGAAGGCCGTTGTTATTTTTCCAGAAGAAACAGATGACAGTGGACAACATTTTGATGAAGGTCCTAGTGTTAATGAAAATAATTAATTTGAAAGAACAGCTCTGGCAAAATAGATCGCAGCGAGTTGGCGCAGTGGTGAGAGGCCAACGATTACGTTTTGCAAAGACATCATCTTTCGATAATATTAAGCTGAATCTAGTAGGCTTAATCGGTTCATCGCCGTTATGTAATGGATAAGTTGATTTGTTGATAACGGTTAGTAGTTATCAGTAATCTTGAATTTGGGTGGTACCACGAAGATTTCGTCCCTAGGATGAGATCTTTTTTATTATATAAAAAAGGAGAGAAAAGAATGAGAGTAAAAGATACGCTTAATTTAGGCAAGACGAAATTCCCCATGCGTGGGAACTTACCTGTCCGTGAAGCCGAACGTCAAGTAGAATGGGAAGAAAATAAGGTATACGAACGGCGGCAAAAGTTAAACGAAGGAAAACCAAGTTTTGTATTGCATGATGGACCTCCATACGCAAACGGAAATATCCATATGGGACATGCTTTAAATAAAATTACGAAAGATATAATCGTACGTTCTAAGTCAATGATGGGTTTCCGTGCACCATATGTCCCTGGTTGGGATACACACGGATTGCCAATTGAACAGCAGTTGAAGAAAGCTGGGGTTGACCGCAAAGCTTTATCTGTTGCTGATTTTCGTGAAAAATGCCGTGAATATGCTTTGGAGCAAGTTGATAAACAACGAGCAGACTTTAAACGTTTAGGTGTTGCAGGCGAGTGGGATAATCCATATGTAACACTTGACCCGACCTTTGAAGCTCAAGAAATTAGAGTGTTTGGTAAAATGGCTGAGGCGGGTTTAATTTACAAAGGTAAGAAACCTGTTTTTTGGTCTTGGTCTTCGGAATCTGCGCTTGCAGAAGCAGAAGTTGAATATCATGATGTGACTTCCCCATCAGCTTTTTATGCTGAAAAGGTAATTGATGGTAAAGGTGTCCTAGATGAGAGTAAGACTTATATGGTCGTGTGGACAACAACACCGTGGACGATTCCAGCTTCAGAAGGGATCACACTTGATAAAGGTTTTGACTATTCAGTTGTAAGACCAGAAGGAGAGCAGCGTGAATTTGTTTTAGCAACAGATCTTGTAGCTGAAAATGCGGAACGTTTCGGTTGGGATAACTATAAAATCGTTAAAACACTTAAAGGTGCTGACCTTGAAAACGTGTTGGCTGAGCATCCATTTTATCCAAAACGTAAATTAGTAACGATGCTGGGCGATTTTGTTACTTTAGATGCAGGAACTGGCTTGGTCCATACAGCTCCTGGGTTTGGGGAAGATGACTTTAATGTAGGTAAACAGTACGGTCTGGATATCTATGTTCCAGTTGACGATAAGGGCTATATGACTGATGATGCTGGTGAAGATTTTGCGGGTGTCTTTTATGAAGATGCCAACCAAATTGCTTTGGATAAATTAAAGGCAGCTGGCCTTTTATTAAAACATATGCCTTACGAGCATAGTTATCCTTTTGACTGGCGGACTAAGAAGCCGATCATCTTCCGTGCAACTCCGCAATGGTTTGCTTCCGTTGATAAGATTAGAACAGATATTTTAGGAGCTATTGATAAAGTTAAATTCTTCCCAAGTTGGGGACAAAAAAGATTGCGTAATATGATTCGTGACCGTGGAGATTGGGTTATTTCACGGCAACGTGTTTGGGGTGTCCCGCTACCGATTTTTTACGGTGAAGATGGCGAAGCTATCATTACGCCGGAAACAGTTGGCCATGTTGCAGATTTATTTGAGAAATATGGTTCAAATATCTGGTTCCAGCGTGAAGCAAAAGATCTTTTACCAGCAGATTTTACAAGTAAACATTCTCCGAATGGTAAATTTACAAAAGAAACTGACATTATGGATGTTTGGTTCGATTCAGGTTCGTCTCATCAAGGTGTTTTAGCTCAGCGTGATTATTTAACCTATCCAAGTGATCTATACCTTGAAGGATCTGACCAATATCGTGGATGGTTCAATTCTAGTTTAATCACAAGTGTTGCTTTCTCAGGAATGGCTCCTTATAAACAAGTCCTCTCCCAAGGCTTTACACTCGATGGTCAAGGAAGAAAGATGAGCAAGTCACTGGGGAACACAATTGTTCCTGCTAAGGTGATTAAACAAATGGGAGCAGAAATTATTCGCCTTTGGGTGCTCAGTGTTGATTCATCAGCTGATGTTAGAGTCTCAATGGATAGCTTTAAACAGATCTCTGAGGCTTATCGGAAAGTTCGTAATACTATTCGTTTCTTATTAGCTAATACAACTGATTTCGATCCAGCAACAGATGCGGTTGCTTTTGATGAAATGGAGTCAATTGATAAATACATGGAAGTTATGGTTAATAATTTCACTAAGGAAATTCTTGACGACTATGCTAATTATAATTTCATGGATATCTACAAGAAACTGCTGAATTTTATCACAACCTCATTGTCATCTTTCTACTTAGATGTTGCTAAAGATGTTATCTATATTGAACAAGAAAATAGTCATAAGCGCCGCTCAATGCAGACTGCATTATATGATGTTGTTGTTCGTCTTGCTAAATTGTTAACTCCGGTAATGCCACACACGACTGAAGAAATATGGAAGTACTTAAAAGAACCTGAAGATTATGTTCAGTTAGCTGAGATGCCACCGGTGCACCACTTTAATAATGAAGTTAAACTTCTGCAAAAATGGGATAGCTTTATGAAGATTCGATCAGATGTTTTCAAATCACTCGAAAAAGCACGAAATGAAAAATTAATTGGGAAATCATTTGAAGCACATCTGACATTGTATGTTGCAGAAGACGTTAAACGTAATTTAGCTGCTTTAGATACAGATGTTCGTCAAGCATTGATTGTTTCAGCTCTAGAGATCAAGGACTTAGCTGTTGCGCCAAATGAAGCAGATAAGTATAATGATGGTCTGGCAATTGTTGTTGAACACGCTGAAGGTAAAGTATGTCCGCGCTGTCGAATGATTAAAACAGATGTGGGCAGTGATCCTGACCTGCCATTACTTTGTGCAAGTTGTGCGGTCCTCGTAAAAGGAAACTATCCAGAAGCTTTACAAGAAGGCTTAGAAGAATAGGATATCTGAAAAAAGAGATGATAAGAGTAAGGACAGTCAAATGACTGCATTACTCTTATTTATTTTGCTATCAAGACGAGATGTAAGAAAAAAAGTTACTAGTGAGATAAATTAAGTAAAGTTTGTTATTATATAGTAATAAGAGATATACGTAATAAACAGGGGGTTTGAAGAATGAAAATGTTGAAAGTCCACGGATCAAACAATGATTTTTTTATTCTGGATGGAAAAAATTTAGACAAACAGCTAACTGAGGCTGAATTAAGCATATTAGCAAGAAAAGTTTGTGATCGCAAGGTCGGATTACATGGCGGAGCAGATGGTATTTTGTTTGTTACGGCTAGTGGTCATACAGGTGTCGTTGGAAAAATGCGCGTTATCAATGCTGATGGTAGTGAGGCGAGCATGTGCGGTAACGGCATTAGGACTGTTGCTCGCTATTTAAGTGAAAGAGAGCATGCAGCCTATTTTAAAATTGAAACAATGTATGCTGATTTAGAAGTAAAAAAGGCTACGCCCTTTGCACCTGATGTACAGGCTTTTGACGCAGAAATCTCACCTGTCAGTTTTGATGCAGTTGACTTAAAAATGCACCTTGCAGGTAAGACTAAGTTAGTTAATGACTACATTCCAGAGTTATCAGAAACGTTGAAATTTTCAGCAGTAGCAGTCCCTAATCCGCATTTAATTGCTTTTGTCTCACATGATGTTTTAACGGGTCCTGAATTAGGCAGAATAGCAGCTTATCTGAATAATGGTCAGAATCTACTCTTTCCCGACGGAGTCAATGTTAGTTTTGTCGAGATTCAAAAACCGAGACAGATTTTTGTTAGAACTTACGAACGTGGTGTTGGTTATACTAATGCTTGTGGAACAGCGATGTCTGCTTCTAGCTTAATGTATGCACTGCTTTACCCAGAACAAGTTAAGCTGGAAGATTTGATTTCTGTTTTTAACCCAGGCGGAATGGTTAAAACACGTGTCCACCAACGGACTAATGGCGCATACTGGATGTCATTAATAGGTAATGCCACTTTTGTAGCAACAGTCGAGGTTGCACAAAGCGCGGCTCTAGAAGGTGATTTTAAAGATATTTCTTGGAAAGAGACTGGTGAACAAGCTGCATATGAGGATTTTGCTACCGCGATATCGAAGGGGGAGCAGGAATGAAGCTTGAAGAAAAAAAACTAGAAACGAAACATATTTTTAAGGGAAAAATTATTGATCTGGATGTTGAAACAGTTCTTTTACCTGATGGTCAAAAAGCAACTCGTGAGATTGTTCGGCATCATGGTGCTGTAGGAATCATCTGCCTGACAACGGATGATAAGCTTGTTTTAGTTAAACAATGGCGGCAGCCGCTTGGAAAAGCTGTATTGGAAATTCCAGCAGGTAAAATTGAACCAGGTGAAAAGGATTCGTTGAAAACAGCAATGCGAGAATTAAATGAGGAAGTTCGTTTAAGTGCTGATCATTTTGAATATATTGCAAGTTTTTATACTTCTCCAGGTTTTGCAGATGAAAAAATGTTCTTGTATCTGGCAGAAGGGTTAAGCCCAGTTAAACATTCTCTACCACGAGACAATGGTGAATTTTTAAATATTTTTGAATTATCACTAGATCAAGTTGATGAGGAAGTTAAAAAGGGTACGATTTGTGATAGTAAGACACTTATGGCAATCTGGTATTGGAAAATGAAACGAATAAGGGAGTAATAAATAGTGGGTTTCAGATTTAAAATATTCAAATGGTCACAGCGTAAAGTTAAAGAAGATGAGGAGCAGAATATAGCTAATAATAGTAAGAGGCGCACCCGAAGCCGAAGTAAAGATGATGTTCAAGACGAACAAGCTGTGCATGAGAGTCGAACAGGCTATCGTAAAGCCCAGTTTCAAATTGAGATAGAAAAAAAGCGAAAGAAACTGGGTCGCAAGTTAAATTGGGTAATTGGTTGTTTAGTAGTGGCTATTATTGTGGCGTATCTTTTTATGATTTTTGTTAATTTTTAGGAGGATTTTGTAGATGAAATATGGGATATTGTGTGCTATGGAGGAAGAGATCAAGGTACTGCGAGCTAAATTAAGTAATCTACATGAGAGTGAACATGGTGGAATTACTTTTTATGAGGGCTCTATTAATAATCAAGCTGTGGTACTGGTTCGTTCTGGAATCGGTAAGGTACAAGCTGGGATGACAACAGCGTTACTTATTGTGGAGTATGGTGCAACAGCAATTATTAACTCAGGTTCAGCAGGTGGAATTGGTCATGGACTGCATATTGGAGATGTTGTCTTTTCAACAACCGCAGCATATCATGACGTAGATGCAACAGCTTTTGATTATCTCCCTGGCCAATTACCGCAGCAGCCGCAACTTTTTAAAGCTGATGAGAACTTGGTAAATAAGCTGACACAGGCAGCAACAGTAACGAATTTAAGTGTTAAAAAAGGATTGATTGTGACTGGTGATCAGTTCATTGCTTCAGCAGCTAAGATTGAACAAATAAAGCAAGTGTATCCAGCAGCCTTGTGCTGTGAGATGGAAGGTGCTGCAGTCGCTCAAGCAGCTTATCAATTTAAGGTACCATTTGCTATAATACGTGCAATGTCTGATGTCGGTGATGAGGAGGCTGGTCAAACTTTTGATCAATTTATTCTTGAAGCTGGCAAGCGTTCAGCATGTATGATTTTAACGATGTTAACAGCGTAGAAGGAGACTTTTGAAGTGAAGCATATTTATTTGGATAACGCCGCAACGACACCGATGGATAGATCTGTAGTTGAAACAATGAATAAAATGATGCTGAATGTTTACGGAAATGCTTCCAGCACCCATTATTTTGGTCGTCAAGCGCGTGCTGTACTGGATGATAGTCGACATATTATTGCACAGTCAATTAATGCTCGTAAGGACGACGAGATTGTTTTTACTAGCGGTGGAACAGAGAGTGATAATACGGCTATTATTGAGACTGCAAGGGCGCGTAAAAATAGTGGTCGACACTTGATTACAACTACAATAGAGCATGAAGCAGTTCTGAAATCAATGGAGTATCTAGAAACATGTGGTTTCGAAGTTACTTATCTACCGGTTGATGAAAAAGGTCATATTACATTAGCTGATTTACGTGCGGCGTTGCGTGAAGACACGATTCTTGTTTCAATTATGGCTGGCAATAATGAAGTTGGTAGTCGTATGCCTCTTTATGAGATCGGTCAGATAGTAGCTCCAACGAACGCGTGGTTTCATACTGATGCCGTGCAAGCCTATGGGTTGCTTGATATTGATGTTCAAAAAGATAAGATTGATCTATTATCAACTTCGGCACACAAGTTAAATGGTCCAAAATTTTTAGGCTTTCTCTATCGTCGTGAAGGGTTAAACTTTGCATCGTTCTTAAAGGGTGGAGACCAAGAATTGAAAAGACGTGCTGGAACAGAAAATATTCCTGCGATTGCTGGTTTTGCAAAGGCAGTTAAAATTGCAGATAGAAAAGAAAAATTGGCTCGGCAACAGAAATATGCTGGCTTTAAGCAGCAGTTAATACATGGCTTACAAGAGAATAAAGTTGCATTTGAAGTAAATGGTAACTCGGCTGATAATCTGCAGCACGTTATTAATATCTGGTTCAAGGGATGTTCACACGAAGCATTACTGACCAACCTTGATTTAAATGGCGTAGCTGCTTCGGCTGGTTCAGCCTGCACCGCGGGAAGTATTGAACCATCACATGTTTTGACCGCAATGTATGGCAAGGATAGTCCACGCGTTAGCGAATCGATTCGATTTAGTTTTGGCTACCAAAATACTACTGCTGATATTGAAGACTTAATAACAGTCTTAACAAAGATTACTAATAAAATGAAGGGAAGAGAAAGTAATGGCATATGCTAAGCAAATTGTAATCAAAGGTGATCAACGGCAATATGTTCTCAGCGATGATATAAAAAAGTATACATTACGTGACTTAGGTTTTACTGAAAGTAAAAATGGTAAGTTTCAGTTAGAAAGGTCATTAGAACCCAATGCACCATTTAATGCAGGTTTTAAATTTAAACTGGCAATTACAGCTGATTTAAAGACTTTTAAAATGCTGATAACTAGTGCTAATGGGTTGAATGAAGTCAATATTTATAAAAGCGCGGATGCACAGCTGCATATTGAGCAACTGAATTATATTTTAGGACAGTTAGAACAGCGGCATGTGCTTCAACAGCTAGATTAAAAAAGCAGTGTTGAATTGAGCAACTTGTAAAAAAACAGCTAACTGGATATAATGGGGTTTACTGAAATAATACGACCTTCAAATCGTAGCTTCAGAATCTAGAGTGAAATGATGGTGAAATTATAATGAAAGACAAAAGCCAAACACGTGTCGTTGTTGGCATGAGTGGCGGAGTAGACTCCTCTGTTGTGGCCTATTTATTAAAGCAACAGGGGTATGATGTTGTTGGTGTATTTATGAAAAACTGGGATGATAAGAAAGATAGTGGTGTTTGTACAGCAACGGAGGATTATGAAGATGTTGCTAAAGTAGCAAACAAAATTGGGATTCCTTATTATTCAGTTAATTTTGAAAAAGAATACTGGGATAACGTGTTTACGTATTTTTTAGATGAATATAAAAAGGGACGTACACCGAATCCGGATGTAATGTGTAATAAAGAAGTTAAGTTCAAAGCTTTTTTAGATTATGCCTTGCAGTTAGATGCAGATTATATTGCAATGGGTCATTATGCACAATTAAAGCGAGATGCTGATGGAACAGTACATTTATTGCGCGGGGCCGATGAAAATAAAGATCAGACGTATTTCCTGAGCCAATTATCACAAGATCAATTGCAAAAAGCAATGTTTCCAATTGGCCATATGCAAAAAAGCGAAGTTCGTCAAATTGCTGAAGAAGCTGGCTTAGCTACTGCTAAGAAAAAAGACTCAACAGGAGTCTGTTTCATTGGTGAACGAAACTTTAGCAAGTTTTTAAATGAGTTTCTTCCAGCAAAAGCAGGGAAAATGATGACAATTGACGGTGAGGTCAAGGGTGAGCATTATGGTCTGATGAATTATACAATAGGTCAAAGAAGAGGACTGGGGATTGGTGGCAATGGTGAGAGTAACGATCCATGGTTTGTTATCGGCAAGGACCTCTCTAAAAATATTTTATACGTTGGACAGGGCTACCATAATGAACATCTTTACGCAGACAGCCTTACTGGCAGTAACCTGAGTTTTATTGCTTCAATTGCTGCACGAGGAAGAGAGTTTCACTGTACTGCTAAATTTAGATATCGTCAAAAAGATACCGGTGTTAGTGTTTTTCTTGATAAGGATAAGGTCCGCGTGGAGTTCGACCAGCCAGTTCGGGCTATTACACCAGGACAAGAAGTCGTTTTTTATGATGAAGCAGAGTGTTTAGGGAGTGCAACAATTGACCATGCGTACCAAAAGACGCGTATTTTGCAATATGTGTAACTAAAAAAGTATCTATACAGTACTACTCTCAAGTAAATTGATTTATGCTTGAGAGTTTATTTATATGGTAGAATTTTTTTAAATTAACTGTTACTGGCTCCTAAAAGGTTGTTTATATGTCATAATAATTAAAAGTATGCAAAGAGAAGGGTGTTGCAAGTGACAAAATTATTTTTTATTCGTCATGGAAAAACTAAATGGAATTTAGAAGGTCGCTATCAAGGTGCGCAGGGAGATTCGCCTTTACTGCAAGAAAGTTATCAAGAGATCCAGCAGTTATGTTCCTTTTTGAAGGATTATCAGTTTGAATGTATCTATTCTAGTCCTATTAAGCGAGCGGCGATAACCGCTGAAAAAATTGCTGAAGGGCTTAGGCTTCAACAACCGTTAGAAGTAAAAAGTATTTCTGAATTACGTGAATTTAATCTTGGAAAAATGGAGGGGATGAAGTTTACAGATGTGGCACAACGTTATCCCCAAGAACTGGAAGCTTTCAGACACCATCCGGATAAATACGACCCTTCTGAAATAAACGGTGAGTCCTTTCCTGAATTATTTGCACGAATGACACCAGCCATTAAAGAAATTGCACAACAGCACCAAGCAGAGTCAAAAAACATACTAATTGTAAGCCATGGGGCAGCATTGTGTGCTGAAATTCGTCATTTGTTAGGCTATCCACTAGCAGATCTGCGTGCGGCTGGTGGTCTGGCCAATACAAGTACGACTATTTTAGAAACTGGTAATGGAGAAAATTATAAATGTTTGGCGTGGAATAAAACTGATTACTTAGAACGTAAATTAAGCGATACTGATATTGTTTAGGTTTAATGAAAGAAGATGAAGGAATGGCTGAAAATCAAAAGAAAATGGTTAATGAGACTGCGCAAACTATCAAGAGTCTGATAGCAGCCGTTGATAAGCATCCTGATGATCCGCAAACCTACTATAATTTAGGTTCAATGTTGACTGAATTAAAAAATTATCAACAAGCTGAAGAATTGTTCAAAAAAGCACTACAATATTTCAAAAGAGACGAACAAAGAGAATTATTGCACTATGGGTTGGGCAATGTTTTCTATGCCAGTGAGCTCTACCAAGAAGCTAAGAATGAATTTCAGCAGATCACACAAACTAAGCTAAAGACGGCGGCTTTGTTGATGAGAGCACAGACAGAGTATGCCCAAGCTAATTACCAGATTTCTTTAGCTTATGCATTAACTGCAGTAGAAGAAGGGAAAAATCGTTCTGCCTTAATGCTTGCGGGCGAGAACTTGTTGGCACTGGGAGATTTTGCGCAAGCCAAGAATTATTTTGATCAACTTTTAGAACAATGGCCTCACGATAAGGAAGCTAATTTCCAACGTGGTATTGTTGGGATGGTTATGGGTGAAAAGAGTGTCGACTTCTTTAAAAGGGTGGAAGAGAACGACCCCGATTATTTTAAAAAAATGAAGGCGAGATTAGTTGACGTTGAGAAATTTATTACAGCTCAAAAGCAAAAGAACCAAGGAGGAAAATAATGTCTGCAGCTAGAAATATTGATTTATTTAAAACTGAGGGCAAACAAGACAAGTATATTATTGGCAAAGTCAGAGCTGTTTTTTTTGAAAGTAATGAAACCTTTTATAAGGTCGTTCAGGTTCAGGTTAGTGAAGCTGATTTTGAGTGGTCGAATGATGAAATTGTGGTCACGGGGAATTTTGCTGATTTAATTGAGGGAAACGATTATCGTTTTGAAGGTCAATTAGTTGATCATCCAAAATATGGTCAGCAGTTTCAAGCAGTTAATTATCAAAGTGAGACACCAACAACCCGTGGGGGAATTATTGCGTATTTGTCAGGAACTAGTTTTCAGGGAATTGGTTTGAAGACAGCAACTAAAATTGTTGACCACCTAGGAACGGATGCTATTCAAAAAATACTTGCAGACGAACATAGTTTGTCAGGACTTAGCTTAAAAAAGGCACAGCGACAGGCTTTATTAGAGACTTTACAGTCTGATAATGGAATGCAGCAAATCATTATTGAATTGAACAGTTATGGTTTCGGTAGCCGGATGGCAACCGCTATTTTTAATCGCTATAGGGAAAAGACAAGTGAGGTTATTCATGAGAATCCGTATCGGCTAGCGTTAGAGATTAACGGAATTGGTTTTAAAAAGGCAGACGCAATAGCAGCAAAACTTGATTTTGCCGCAGATTCACCTGGTCGAATACAAGCAGCTATTTTGCAAAGTATGTACGATCTTTGCCATGAAAAAGGTGATACTTATACTACAGCCGAACCGCTTCTACAACAAACTTTAGATTTACTTATGAATAGTCGCCGTATCTCATTGGGACCGGATATTGTTGCTGATCAGTTATTGCAAATGGCAGCAGATGGCAAAATCGTGGCAGAAGATAATAAAGTTTATTTACGGTCTTACTTTGAAGCTGAGTGGCGTATTGCTGAAAATGTTAAGCGTCTACTTAAACTTAAGAGAAAAGAGCAACTTGAAGATAAAACATTTAATGGTTTAATGGTTAAAGTGGAGAACCAGTTAGGTATTTCATACGGCGAAGATCAAGTTGAGGCAATTCATCAAGCACTGCAGACACGAATGTTTTTACTAACGGGTGGCCCAGGAACAGGGAAGACAACTATTATAAATGGTTTAGTGGCGACCTTTGCACTTTTAAATGATATTTCTTTAGATATAAATGAATATAAAAACGATGATTTTCCTATCCTGTTGGCAGCTCCAACCGGTCGTGCAGCTAAAAAAATGAATGAAGCAACAGGACTTCCCGCTTGTACGATTCATCGTTTGTTGGGGCTAAATGGAAATTCCGATGATGTTGGTGAGCCCCAGCAATTAGATGGGAAACTGTTGGTTGTTGATGAGATGTCAATGGTGGATGTAAATCTTTTTGATCTCTTGCTAGAGTCAGTACCAAATCATATGCAGTTGATATTAGTGGGGGATAAGGACCAGCTACCTTCAGTTGGACCAGGACAGATTTTTGCTGACTTGCTTGAGAGTAAGTTGATTCCGCATAAGGAATTAAAAATGATCTATCGGCAAGAAAATAAGTCTTCAATTATTCCGTTGGCACATAGTATTAAGGAAGGTAACTTGCCTGCGGATTTTACAACCAACCAGAGTGATCGCTCATTTATTAGCTGTCATAGTGCGCAGATTTTAGGTGTACTTGAACAAGTTGTTGCCAAAGCACAACAGCGAGGTTTTTCTAAGCGAGATATTCAGGTGTTGGCGCCTATCTATCGCGGTGCAGCAGGAATTGATCGACTTAATGAAATGTTGCAGAATGTTCTAAACCCTAAAAAGCCGGGTGGAAAAGAAGTTCAATTTAAACAGTATAACTTTAGAATTGGTGATAAGGTTTTACACTTAGTTAATAGCCCTGAAGATAATGTGTTTAATGGTGATATTGGTGAAATTGTTGGAATTGAAACGGCTAAAGAGAGTAAAGATAAAAAAGAAAAGCTGATTATTTCATTTGATGGAAATGAAGTTTCTTATACTAGTAAAGATTGGAATAAACTTAAGCTAGCGTATTGTATGTCAATTCACAAATCACAAGGTAGTGAGTTTAAATTAGTAATTCTACCGCTCGTCCATCAATACGCACGTATGTTAAAACGTAATCTACTTTACACAGCGATCACACGTGCACAGAATCTACTGATCTTGTTAGGTGAACAAAGTGCATATAGGGCATGTGTTGAGAAAGTATCAGTTGATCGGAAAACAACGATTATTGCACGTTTACATACAGTATTTGAAAATTCACCAGTTAAAAAGGAAGATCGTAGCGGACAGAAAAAAGAAGTACCGCAATTGATAAATACGGAAAACAAAACCGTAACAACTAAACAATCATCATTGGATGTTCAGGTCAAAGATGATAAAACTAAGCAAGACACAGTTTTGACGTTACAACTAATTACAAATAATGAAGTTGACCCATTGATAGGTATGAAAGGTGTAACACCATATTCTTTTCAGTAAAATCCAGTAAGCAGCGAGTATATTAAGATTGAATCCTTCGTTATCGATAAGTTGACTTTGAATAAGGTATTCTTAATTTATAAAGTATCATTATGCGAAAGAAGGGGGCCTGAATTAAAAGCTAACTTTTAATTCAGACCCCTATTTTAATTTTTGGAAGATTTCTTAGGTAATTGTTTTTGTGACATATCGGCTAGTGGAATACTATCAATGTCGTACCAGAAAGGATAACTAAAAGATTTGAAAAAGACATCATAAAATTTATTATTCATCTGATGATGATCAACTTGACCAAATTCAAGGGATTTAATCACAAGGTGAACTTGATTGCTGGCATAGTTATGGACAAATGGCAACTTATGCTGTATTTTAAGCTTTCGAGTGATTAGGAGTAAAAAGTAAAAAAGTAAATTCATATTGCTAATTAGCTCAACTTGTAAATTATTATTCAAAGTCGGGTGCTTAACTGAAGAGAGCGAGCGTTGCTGGGAGAGATAAGGCTCATTTTTGATAGTTACATTAAAAGTATGTTTATAAAAATTATATTTTTGATTGATCCGCATGGTTACTTCAAATGATTCTTGGTTAATGTAAGCTGTTAATTTATTCCACAATTTAGATAAGTACGAAAGGTGAAACCGAGTAAGTAAACGATGGAAACGTGAGTTTGCCAATGTGTTAGCGACGTAGGCATTAAAACCGATG
The DNA here is from genome assembly GCF_001434915.1 of Liquorilactobacillus capillatus DSM 19910. Classification (GTDB taxonomy): domain Bacteria; phylum Bacillota; class Bacilli; order Lactobacillales; family Lactobacillaceae; genus Liquorilactobacillus; species Liquorilactobacillus capillatus. The sequence continues at coordinate 315,570 of NZ_AZEF01000027.1, read as the reverse complement.
TTTAATTCGTCGGTAAAAAATCTGCGCGAGTCGTGTGTAGGTTCATTAACTTGCCCAAGATTAAAATATACAGGTCGGACAGCATTTAATATTTGTTGCAAGGCGGAAAGAGGATCGGAAGAAACCCCAATTTTTTGCATAAAAGGATCATGTTGAGCTGTAGAGATGAAGGCGATAGGAAGGTCAACTTTACCAGCATTTTTAATTCCTTTAATTGTATCAAGCATCAGATCATGTTGCCCAATAGCCATAATAACGCAATCAGCTAATTGTTGAGGAGAGGTTGTCCTAATAAATTTTTCGGTAATATGTGCGGCTATTTTAGGGCGCACTTTAACAACGCTATAATTAACCTGTTGCTTATCCAGACTATGCTGAATTTTATCCCATACAATAGCTGTTTTCTTCCTTGCGGTATATACATCTACAATAATAAAAAAAGTCCTCACACTAATTGCCCTCCATTCTAACAATCCTCGCTTATTATATAATAATTGACTTTATTTACAAGACTTTGAAGGGGTGAAAATAAAAATTTAGTAATTTTTTGATGATTCTATTTTCTATTTGAATAATGATGTATAGCTTGAATAAAAAAACTTACATCGTAACTTAGTATATACTAAGTTTTAACCCTAAAAAGACCCTCTTAGACTTGATATTAAATGCAAGTTTGAGAGGGCAAATTATTTATATTCACTTTTTGAAAAGTTAGTAATTAAATCATTACGAGCATCGGAATAATCATCGGGTGACGTTCTGTTTGGTCGTATAAGAAACGGCGTAAGTCATCGATAATAGCATCCTTCAACATTGCTTCACTAACATTGGATTTACTTAAAACGCGACGCATAACTCTGAATAAGCGGCGGCGTCCACGATCGATCAGTTCGCCAGATTCTCGCATATAAATGAAACCACGGGAAAGTAAATCTGGGCCTGCTAAAATCTCCTGACTTTTTAAGTTGATCGTTGCGACAACAATTACTAGACCTTCTTCCGAAAGGACACGGCGATCACGTAAAACAACGTTACCGATATCACCAACACCAGAACCATCAACGTAAACATCGCCAGCGTTGAAGTGCCCTGCCATTCGAGCGGAATCTTTAGTAAGAGCGAGGACATCTCCGTTACCCATAATGAATGAATGGTCCTTAGGAACATCACAGCGCTCGGCTAATTCAGTATGGATTTTTAACATCCGGTACTCACCATGGACGGGAACAAAAAATTTAGGTTTGATCAAACGCAACATTAGTTTTTGTTCTTCTTGACCACCATGACCGGAAGCATGGATATTATTGACTTTACCATGGATAACATCAGCCCCGGCTTCTTCAAGCTCATTAATAACATGATTAACACTAGTTGTGTTACCAGGAATAGGGGAGCTTGAGAAAACGACAGTGTCACCTGGTTGAATTGCAACTTGGCGATGAGTACCATTAGCTATTCGACTCAGAGCAGCCATGGGTTCACCCTGCGAACCTGTACATAAAATCATAACTTTATTTGCAGGTAAAGTATTAATCTGTCTTGAATCAACAAGTGCATCATCAGGAATATCAAGATAGCCGAGTTCTCGTCCGTTGATAATAGCCGCTTCCATACTACGACCGAAAACAGCTATTTTTCTTCCTTTGGCAACCGCAACTTCAGCGGCTTGTTGAATACGTGAGATATTAGAAGCGAAAGTGGCAAAGATAATCCGACCTTCAACTTTTTCAAAAATACGCTTTATTGATTTTCCAACCCACCGTTCGGATTTTGTAAAGTTAGGAATCTCAGCGTTGGTACTATCAGATAGAAGACATAGAACACCTTCACTACCTAATTTAGCCATTCTCTGTAAATTAGGTGGCTGGTTGGTAACTGGTGTCAGATCAAATTTATAGTCACCTGTAGCAACAATCGTTCCACTAGGTGTCTTAACCGCAACACCTAGAGTATCTGGAATCGAATGAGTTGTTCTAAAGAATGAGACACTTGTTTTACGAAACTTTAAAACAGAGTCTTCATTTATCTCATGTAGTTCAGTGGTTCTTAATAAACCGTGTTCCTCAAGTTTGCTCTTAATTAGAGCCAATGCAAGTGGACCAGCATAAATAGGAACATTGATTTTTTTCAGAAGATAGGGGATACCGCCGATATGATCTTCGTGGCCATGAGTAATAACTAAGGCTTTGATCTTTTGTTGGTTAGCAACTAAATATTGATAGTCGGGAATAACATAGTCAATTCCTAAGAGGTCATCTTCTGGAAATTTAATCCCTGCATCAACAACAATGATTTCATCTTGAAATTGGACCCCATAAGTATTCTTTCCAATTTCGCCTAAACCGCCAACTGCAAAAACAGCAGTTTCATTATTTCTGACGCTAAGCTTTTTCATTGTTGAACTCCGTTAATTTATAGTTGGGACTCAATTGTTCATACTCAAGAGCTTTGGGGTCTAATCCCTCAATATGTTCAATGTTGTAAGAAGTCTGCTCTTCAGTTATGATACGAGCTTCGACTTGTGAGTTGGCCTCAAGGTAAAGTGATTGTGTGTTTTCACGACGTGGGTTGATCTTCTTAGAAGGTTGATAAAATACTTTAAAAATCATTATAAAAAAACTCCTTATTAAATAAATAAATTTTTACGACTATACCTGCCTACAGTAAGTGATAGCGTAAATTAAAGACAAAAACGATTTTCCGAACGTGGATTGTTTTCACAATAATTGTTATCATTTTAGCATAGATACTCTGAGAAGTATATAAAGGTGCTAATTTCGGTTAACATTTGTTTTCAATACTGCTAACTTCAGTGAACATGGTATAATCAGAGAAGGAAATGAGGTGGTTTGATGCGCTTTTTTATTTTGATAATACTTTTAATTATTGTCTTGTTAATCTTTTTTATTAGCAAGCGAATTTTACGCCAAAAAGCACTGACGATTTTACAGGCTAAAAATAAAAAAATAACTGATAAGGCTGTCTCTAATTCTCTCGCACAACTGTCAACAGAGTGGCTAGATGATTATAGTAGTGAAATCAATAACTCACGGCTTCTAGCGAGTATCTGGGGTAAGGGAGTAACCGTTTTTGAATATATTTTGCCAGCGCAAAAAGCAACTAAAAAAGAATTAGAGCAGTTTCGGCAAAATCTAAATGCCCAGTTAGCTCTTTACGCCCAAAAAAATTCTATTTTTCATTTTGAAAAGACCCCGGCTTTTTTGATTTCAGATTTATGGTTCCTGACATCGTCGATTCATATCGAGGTAGCTTGCATCTCTAACCAGCAAACATTGGACTACTTAGGTGATATTGATAAACTTGAGGGTTAAGCTTAGGTATGAATACCAGACGATCTAGCTATCAGGGTATACCAAAAGTACACTAAGGCGCATGTAAGTCATACCTGTTAATAAAGCTTTATAGATAACATGTCAGCAGTGCACAAAAAGCTGACTGTAAAAAAGGCTGGGTCAAGTAAACTTGCCCAGCCCTTACTACAGTGAAACGCTAGATTTTTTCGCGTATAACTAACCGAGAATGACGGTGTTATCATCAACATTAAAAGGCTTTTTTTTGTTGATATGATCAAAAAAGAGAATTCCATTCAAATGGTCTATCTCGTGTTGACAGACAATCGCTGGGTAATCCCTGAGTTTGGTAACATGCTTTGTCCCCTCTAAATCGTACCAACGTAATGTGATACGATCGTGGCGGGGAACATAACCAGGGACTTCCCGGTCAACTGAGAGGCAGCCTTCACCTTCAGAAAGAGCGGCCATTTTAACTGACTCACTTAAAATCGTAGGGTTAACTAGAACGTGTTTGAAGAGTGGTTTGTCATTTTCGTCTGGTACTAAAACTGCAGTCATTCTAATTGAGACGTCAACTTGTGGTGCTGCTAAGCCAACACCTGCTCTGAGCTTATATTTTTCAGCCAATTCAGGATTCTGACTGTTCTCAAGAAATTCCATCATATTATGTGCAAGCTGCTTTTGTTCAGCGGTCAGTGGAAAGCTGAGAGCTTGGGCGCGTGCGCGTAGAGTAGGGTTACCCTCGCGAATTATGTTATCCATAGTAATCAAAACTAGTTCCTCCATTTTTAAAATCTAATCTACTTAATTATAGACTATTAATGGATATTTTTAAAATTATTTTCATGTTGCTGTTCTAATTTATGTATAATACATTTAGGTTAGGCTTTTTAGTAGGATAATTACTGCTATTAGACTAGTCAACTAAAGGAGACAAGTATCTATGAAATTACCGCAAAATATTAGTTATCCATTAAGAGAAGAATGGTCTACAGCGGATATTGTAAAAGCAACTGAATTTTATTATGTTGTTGAACAAATATATACTGCTAAAATTGCACGAACAGAATTTCTAGCAAAGTATGCAGCTTTTACTGAAGTTGCCTCAATGAAGATGACACAAAAACAACTTGACCGTGAATTTTACCGCTTATCAGGCTTGAGTATTTATCGAGCGGTGCAGTTTGCTCGCAAAACGCAGAAGGATTATTTGCATCTTGAAGATTAAGCAAAGGAGACGTAGGTTTTGGAATCACTAAAATTGTTAGACCAGCGTGTAAAAGCCTGGATGCGAGAAGCTCGTACTAAAATTCTTGTAAGTTTCAATGAGCAATTGGACATAACAACTAAAACAGGTCCAAATGATTTAGTGACCAATATTGATCGTGAAGTTGAAGCCTTTTACAGAGATAAGATAAAAAAATATTATCCTGCTTCTGGAATAGTAGGTGAAGAAAGTGTAAATGAAAATACGAAACCAGCAGTCGACGGGCTACTTTGGATTATTGATCCAATAGATGGAACGATGAACTTTGTAAAGCAAAGAGATCATTTTGCAAGTATGATCGCAGTTTATCAGAAAGATAAGGGATTACGTGGTTATATTTATGATATTATGCAAGATAAGTTATATTGGGGAGGCGCTGATATCGGTGTTTACTGCAATAACGAAAAAATGGCTCCACCCCGCAATAAAGGGCTTGAAGGCGGACTCTTTGGAGTTGGGGCGCCGCTGCTTATTAAAAATTATCATAATTTGCAGAATGTAGCAATGAGGAGCTGTGGAACAAGGATATATGGTTGTTCGGGACTCCAATTTATCCATGTTTTGAATGGTCAGTGCGTTGCTTATAGTTCGTATCTGCGCCCATGGGACTACGCTGCGGGAAAAGTCCTTGCAGAAACCTTGGGTTTAGTTGTGAAAACGATTGACGGTAAGCCTATTGATATGTTATCATCTAGTGATGTATTAGTAGCAACGAAAAATGCTCAAAAAGACATAACTAGAATCGTACAGTCGATTTACTAGGTCTTGAGCTGTGACGGGAGAGTCACAGTTTTTTTATGCCGAGTAATGAAAGCTGGCTTCGGGAGTTTTCAAAAACTGATGAAGAGTTTTGATTGTATCTTGAGCGGCATTTTTTCTTGTAGAGAGATTCATATTGCGAAAGGAAGAAAATAAATTTGAAAATACGTGATGATATCCGTAATGTTGCCATTATTGCCCATGTTGACCATGGTAAAACAACATTAGTTAATGAGTTACTTAAGCAATCGGATACTTTAGATGAACATACAGAGATTGATGACCGTGCACTTGACTCAAATGCAATTGAAAAAGAACGTGGAATTACAATTCTTTCAAAGAATACGGCAGTTGAATATAAGGGAAAACAAATCAATATTCTGGATACTCCCGGACATGCCGATTTTGGTGGCGAAGTTGAACGAATCATGAAAATGGTTGATGGGGTTTTGCTAATTGTTGATGCTTTTGAAGGAACAATGCCGCAAACCCGTTTTGTTCTGAAGAAAGCTTTGGAACAGCATTTGACCCCAATCGTTATTATTAACAAGATTGACCGTCCAGGAGCTCGTCCTGAAGAAGTAGTTGATGAAGTGCTTGATTTGTTTATCGAATTAGGTGCCGAAGAATCACAACTCGAATTTCCAGTTATCTATGCTTCAGCCGTTAATGGGACTTCTTCTTTGGAATCAGATTTGGATACACAGGAACACACGATGGATCCAATTTTTAATGCTATTTTGAAAACTATTCCTGCCCCAGTAGACAACTCTGACGAACCATTGCAATTCCAAGTTTCAATGCTTGATTACAATGAGTTTGTTGGTCGGATTGGTATTGGACGTGTTTTCCGTGGAAAGATTAAAGTCGGAGACCAAGTTACAGTTATGAAGCTTGATGGAACGCAAAAGAATTTCCGCGTTACTAAGTTATTCGGTTTCTTCGGCTTGAAGAGATTGGAAATTAATGAAGCAAAAGCGGGTGACTTAATCGCTATTTCAGGTATGGAAGATATCTTTGTAGGTGAAACAGTTTGCCCTGCAGGTCATCCAGATGCCTTACCTGTTTTACGGATTGACCCGCCTACCTTACAGATGACTTTTAGAACAAATGATTCACCTTTTGTTGGTCAAGAAGGTGACCATGTTACTGCACGTAAGCTGGAAGAACGGTTGAAAGTGCAACTGCATACTGATGTTTCTTTGCGAGTTGAGGATACTGAATCACCAGATGCTTGGGTTGTTTCTGGTCGTGGAGAATTACATTTATCAATTCTGATTGAGACCCTACGTCGCGAAGGTTTTGAACTTGCCGTTTCACGTCCACAGGTTATTTATCGTGAAGTTGAAGGCAAGATGTGTGAACCTTTTGAAAGTGTAACGATTGATACGCCAGATGAATTTTCTGGTAGTGTTATTGATTCGTTAGCACAGCGTAAAGGTGAAATGGTTAATATGGAGACCAATTCAAATGGTCAGACCCGTTTGACATTCTCAGCTCCAACACGTGGCTTAATTGGATATGATTCACAATTTCTTTCAATGACACGTGGGTATGGTATCTTTAACCATACATTTGCTGAATACAAACCGGTTATTCATAATTGGGAACCTGGTCGGCGTAATGGTGCTTTGGTTTCAATTAACCGTGGTAAAGCAACAACTTATGCAATCATGGGTGTTGAAGATCGTGGAACGATTTTTGTTGATCCAGGAACAGAAGTTTATGAAGGAATGGTTGTTGGTGAAAGTTCGCGTGAACGCGATATTTCAGTTAATGTTACTAAGGGTAAAAATATGACGAACGTTCGTTCATCAAATAAAGACCAAACAGCAACAATTAAAAAACCAACGCATTACACACTAGAAGAATCATTGGAATTCTTAAATGAAGATGAACTTTTAGAAATTACACCTAAGAACATTCGTCTACGTAAACGAATCTTAGAAACAAATGCACGTGAAAAAGCAGCTAAACAAAAGAAAACAGCTGCAAAGAAGAATAAATAGGAATTAAGGGCGGAAAAGCCTAAAAAAGAGGTTAAGTCAAGATTTACTTTGACTTAACCTCTTTTTTTAGGATCGGTAATCAGTAAGAAGGTCTAAAAGCTTAGCTACTGTTTTATAATTTACAGCTAACAGTTGAAGGGTCATGGTAGTATCAGTTAGATTTTTACCCGACAGTTAAAAAGCCTTTTTTTTAGTTTTTTTGAGTATAAATGTTCGTGTAATTGTATAAATAATATAAAACAGTAACTTTTATATTGAAAAATACGAATTTTAACGTCATAATAGCATTACAGGATAATTAAAATTAATCACTTTCCCAAAATAATTTAAAGTGCTGCTTCTAGAGATACTGGAACTGAAATGTTTATATGATATAATTGCTCTAGTTAGGAAAGGAGCAGAAGTTTTATGCGTGAATCTGTTTCAAAAGAAGAGGTCCTGATCTTTTTAACCAAAGAGGCTGAAGAAATTCAGGATTTGCTGGATAAACAACAGAATTTGTTATGCTTGTCACAATGTCCTGCATTTGAAGAGGTGGCAGATACCCAGCTCTATGGTTTCTCGAAAGAGGTTCACCTGGCTCAGGCCTGTGGTCTAGTATCCGAAAAAGAAGGACAGGAATTGGTTAAAAACCTCGAAAATGTCTTATCAGCGATTTATGCTGCAGCAGGAGAGGGCAAGTAGTAGAAATTATTATGAAAAAAATACGGAATAAATTACATTATTTCGACTTCTATCTGTTTATTCCATATATTGTTTTATGCGGAATAGGAGTCGTAATGGTTTACTCAGCTAGTTCGATTAGTTTATCTTATGTTGGTAGCGCAACGAATACCTATATGATCAAACAGCTACTATATGTTTTTTTGGGACTTATTTGTTTTACAACGGCATATATGTATCGACTTCAGAAATTTATGAGTCGTAATTTTATTATCTATGGGTTTATAGTGATCGCGTTATTATTGTTATATGCTAAGTTCTTGACTGATCCAATCAATGGGGCTAACGGCTGGATTGATTTGAAAATCTTTAGTTTACAACCAGCAGAATTATGTAAACTATACTTAGTTTTCTTTGTAGCTCAATTGTTATCTAGAAGAGAGCAGCTAACTTCAACTGCTTTGGCTGAAAAAAGAAGTAAGAAACCCTGGCTTCTTGTGGCAACTCTGCTTCTCTTGGTATTGATTGAGCCAGACTTGGGCGGCTTTTCGATTAACTTAATGATTGTAGTTGTTATGTGGTTTGCACAAGGGATAAATTATCGTCAAAGGTTGTTAACATTAACCGGCTCCCTTCTTGGTGTAGGAATAGCCGTTCAGTTATTACGTTTTTGGAATCCTTTAAAAGGGACCAGCTACGCATATATGTACAACAGATTAGTCGCTTTTTATGATCCATTTAAAGTTGCCAGCACTAGTGGCCAACAATTGATTAATTCTTATTATGCGATTAGTAATGGTGGCCTTTTTGGACTTGGCCTCGGTAATAGTATTCAGAAAAGGGGCTATTTGCCTGAAGCACATACTGATTTTATTTTAGCTGTTATTAGTGAAGAGCTTGGTGTAGTTGGAGTTACTTTTGTTCTTATCTTACTTACGTGGTTGGTTTTACGTATTTACTTAATTGGTGTCCGGTCTCGTAATACGTATGATACTTTAGTTTGTTATGGAATTGGGACTTTTATTGGGGTTGAAACTCTATTTAACGTTGGAGCTGTCAATGGCCTATTACCGATTACTGGTGTAACATTACCATTTGTATCATATGGAGGATCAAGTATGGTTGTCTTGTCATTAGCGTTAGGTGTCATTATGAATATCTCAATTAATCAGCGCCGCACTTTAGAAAAGCAGCGGTCAGCAATTGGGAGAGGAATAACAGCTTAATTAAGGTTATTTAATTTTTAGTAGGTCATTATTCAGATTTTCACAGAAAGTGGGAGTTCAATGGAAAAAATATTGATTGCTAATCGTGGAGAAATCGCTATTCGAATTATTCGTGCGTGTCAAGAACTAAAAATCAAAACAGTTGCTATTTTTGCTAAAGAGGACGAATTCTCTGTTCATCGTTTTAAAGCTGATGAAGCTTATCAAGTTGGTGCGGGAAAGAAACCGATCGAAGCCTATCTTGATATGGATGATATTATTAGAATTGCTAAAATGACTGGTGCAGATGCAATCCATCCTGGTTATGGCTTTTTGGCGGAAAATGAGGTTTTTGCCCAAAAATGTTTGGAAGCCAAGATTAACTTTATTGGTCCAACCGTAGAACAACTAGATACATTTGGGGATAAAATCAAGGCTAAATTAGCAGCAAAAAAAGCGGGACTGCATATTATTCCAGGAAGTAATGGTCCAGCTGAGTCACTGACTGATGTCAAAGATTTTGCTAAGAAACATGGCTATCCTATTATGGTTAAAGCTGCACTTGGCGGTGGTGGCCGTGGAATGCGGATTATTGAAAATGAAAGTGAGATTGAAGAAAGTTACAATCGTGCTCGCAGTGAAGCTAAACAATCATTTGGTGATGATGAACTCTATGTTGAAAAATATTTGAAGCAGCCTAAGCACATCGAAGTCCAGATTTTAGCTGATAAGCATGGAAATGTTCTTCACTTATTTGAACGTGACTGTTCAGTTCAACGGAGACATCAAAAGGTTATTGAAATGGCTCCAAGTATTTCGCTAAGTCAAGAGAGGAGACATGCAATCTGTCAGGCAGCAGTTCGTTTGATGGAAAGTGTCTCTTATCAAAATGCAGGAACCGTAGAATTTTTAGTTACAGCAGATGATTTTTACTTTATTGAAGTTAATCCACGAGTTCAGGTAGAACATACTATTTCAGAGATGATTACCGATATTGACATTGTCCAAGCACAGATACTTATTGCTGCGGGGAAAGACCTTTTCAAGGATTTGAATCTTCCTCAACAAGCATCGTTAAAGAGCCATGGAGTTGCTATCCAATGTCGTGTAACTACTGAGGACCCTGAGAATAAGTTTATGCCTGATACAGGTAAAATAGAAACATACCGGTCACCAGGTGGTTTTGGCGTGCGTCTTGATGGCGGTAATGCTTACGCCGGTGCAGTCATAACACCATATTTTGATTCGTTATTAGTAAAGGCTTGTGTCCAGGCACGTACCTTTGTTGGAGCAGTCTTAAAGATGGACCGAGTTTTAGATGAATTCAGAATTAGAGGTGTTAAAACTAATATTGCATTCATGCGTAACGTTATCAATCATCCTGTTTTCTTAGCTGGTAAAGCAAGCACGACCTTTATTGATAATACACCAGAGTTGTTTAACTTTAAGCGTGAAAAGAATACTATCAATCAATTATTGAAGTATATTGGAAACGTCACGGTCAATGGCTTCCCAGGCACAGAGAAACACAAGAAGGTTTTTGCACCCAAGGTTACGATCGGAACTGACTTCAGGGCAGAAAAGAATACTGATAATGCTAAGAAGGTTTTAGACCGCGAAGGCGCAAGTGCCATGATCAACTGGTTGAGAGCACAAGATAAAGTTCTTTTGACAGATACGACGATGCGTGATGCTCATCAGAGTCTTTTTGCTACAAGGATGCGGACAAAAGATATGCTCCCGGTCGTGGATGTCTACGATAAAGCTTTACCACATGTCTTTTCAGCTGAAGTATGGGGTGGGGCTACTTTTGATGTTGCTTACCGTTTCTTAGATGAAGATCCATGGGAAAGACTAAAATTAATTCGTCAAAGAATGCCGCAGACACTCTTACAGATGCTTTTCAGAGGTTCCAATGCAGTTGGATATAAAAATTATCCTGATAATGTTTTACAGAAGTTCATCGCACAAAGTGCTACTAATGGTATAGATGTCTTTCGTATTTTTGACAGTTTGAACTGGGTAACGCAGATGGAAAAGAGTATTCAATTTGTGCGTGACACAGGAAAAATTGCAGAAGGGACGATGTGTTATACCGGTGATGTTCTAAATAAGACAGAACATAAGTATGATTTAAATTATTACAAAGAGCTTGCTAAAGATCTTGTCGCAGCCGGTTCACAAATTATTGGTATTAAAGATATGGCTGGATTACTAAAACCTAAAGCGGCATACGAATTAGTTAGCAGCTTGAAAGAAGAAATTGATGTTCCGATTCATCTGCATACACATGATACGACCGGTAACGGGGTAGCGACTTATACCCAAGCGATTCGGGGCGGAGTCGATATTGTTGATGTTGCAATGAGTTCATTATCAGGGACAACAAGTCAACCAAGCATGAGCAGTTTGTACTACGCTTTAACGGAAGATCCACGTCAACCTGAGCTTAATATAGATAATGTTGAGCGTGTAAATCGCTATTGGCAAGGAATCAAGCCGTTTTATCAAGACTTTATGAATGGAATAACTGCCCCACAAACGGATATTTATCAGACAGAAATGCCTGGTGGACAGTATTCTAACTTACAACAGCAAGCAAAAGCTTTAGGAATTGATGATTTTGAGGTAGTTAAGAAAACATATCGTGAAGTCAATCAGCTTTTGGGTAATATCGTTAAGGTTACACCGAGTTCTAAAGTTGTTGGTGATTTTGCAATATTCATGATTAAGAATCAGTTGACTCCAGAAGATATTTTTGAACGAGGTTCACAAATTGACTTTCCGGAATCAGTGGTCAACTTCTTTGCAGGTAATTTAGGTCAACCAGCGGGTGGATTCCCTAAGAAACTTCAAGAAATTGTTTTGAAGGGCAGAAAAGCAATTAAGGTTCGACCAGGTAGTTTAGCACAGCCAGTTGATTTTGAACAAGTTACTCAAGAACTGAAAGAAAAGATAAAACGTACACCAACTACGGAAGAAGTCTTAAGTTACGTACTGTATCCAGATGTGTTCTTAGATTATGAAGAAATGATCAGTAAATTTGGAGAATTAGAGATTTTAGATACCAATACTTTTTATCAAGGGATGAGAAAAGAAGAAACAATTCACATCGACTATGGGGTTGGAAAGAAAGTTATTGTCAGATTAAATTCAATTGGTGATGCTGATGAAGAGGGAAACCGCAATCTCTACTTTACGCTTAACGGTCAGGCTCAGCAGATCGTTATCCATGATCTTAGTAAGAAAGCAACTGTAAAGACAGTTTTGAAAGCTGAACCAACGAATCCAAGACATATCGGGGCCACCTTGAGCGGTTCAGTCTTAAGTGTTCTTGTGACTAAGAATCAGGTTGTTAAAAAAGGTGAACCGTTAATTGTGACTGAAGCAATGAAAATGGAAACAACTATTAAGGCACCATTTAATGGTAAAATTAGTCATGTTCATGCTAAGGCTGGCGATATTCTTGAAACGAGAGATCTTTTATTAGAAATTGAACCTATTAAGGAATGAATTATTAAATGAGAAAAAAGTTTTTTCTCAAAAGTATACTTGAATTTACGGGGCTGTTCTTATTGATATTGCTTGGGCTATATCTGTGGACAGCTTTATTTGGGGACGGAACCAGTCAGCCTAAATTATCACCCAGAACACAGCGCCACCTTGTAACGAATAAAGCACATTTAACAACACCTAAAGTCGATCGAATCCAGCCCCACGGTTTTGCTCGCTATATAGGAGCATCAGAAGACGCTATTATAGCTGATTTTGGGGAACCACAGGATAAACTCCCCAGTGCAGTTAATGTTCAATGGTGGGTTTATAAGGCTGATCCAGCACAGTATTTTAAAGTTGGAATTGATTTAATAACACATAAGGTCAGTGCAATTTTTGTCGGTGGTCAGGGAATGCGGAAGCACGAAACCTTAAGGGTCAATATGCCTTTTAAAGAGCTAGTCCAGCTCAGCTCACTATATGCAAACTTTAAATTGAATTATCATGAACAAAGCTTTCAGTTGGAACTGTCTGAAGATGATTTAAATGAACGACCACTGATAAGTTTTAAAAATAAGAGCTATGCAGTCACATACTTGCATCCGCATTCAAAAAAGGTTTATGCGCTAGAATATCTAAATACGGATATGTTGTTAAAGAAAAACTTGTATCGTGTTATCTCGCAAACGCCATTACCAGTTCAGTTTCAAGGAGAAACTAATTGGGCAGCGATGAACAGTTTGATGCCTGGAGATCTAACAAGTTTAATTAATGTGAAGCGAGAGCTGATAGGAGTTCCAGAACTAACTGCTACTGACGAGTTGACACAGGCTAGTCAAACAGTACTCTCCAATTTAGGTGAGAATCCACAGAAGTTTTTAAGTAAGAAGAAAAGTCGTCAGGTTAAGAATGTTTTAAGTGGTAATCTAAATCAACGTCAAGAGTTGTATCTTTATGCACAAGATGTTCCTAGAAAGTTATATCAAGCAGTAGGATTATCACGTCGTCACTTCGATATTTATTGTTTAGCACCAATCTATGATAATACAGCTTTCTTTTCAGACCCTGTCTTACTAAGGCTTATTTTCCCTAAACTTGTTTCAGGAAATACTAAGAATATTGGGATAGCATATAATAAGGGAATGCTAGTACTCATTATTGATAAATAGGGGGAATTTGATGGAATTTAAAATAAATGAGCGCCAAAGTGTTATTGTTTATCTGTATCATTTAAAAAATAGTAAGCAATTACGTCGTTATGGGACTATCCATTATGTTTCACGCCGGATGAAATATGTTGTTTTATATATCGATCGTTCAACTATAAGTGAAACGGTTAAAAAGTTAAAAGGTATGCGTTTTGTCAAACGAGTGCTTATGTCGCCGCGACCCAATATTAAAATTAATTTTGAGGATGAAGTGGGAACGACTTATAAATTAACCGAGGAAGACCGAGAAAAATATAGGAGTAATAAAGAATAGACAATGAGGATTATTGCAGGAGAGTACGGTGGGCGCAGACTAAGAGCTGTTCCAGGGATGAAGACCCGCCCGACGACAGATAAAGTGAAAGAATCGATTTTTAATATGATTGGGCCTTTCTTTGAGGGCGGAAAAGCGCTAGATCTTTTTGCCGGCAGTGGTGGTTTAAGTATTGAAGCTGTTTCACGTGGTGTGCAGCAAGCGACACTGATCGACAGGCAATATCTAGCAATAAAAACAATTAATGATAATATCAGTGTTACTAAAGAGCCACAAAAATTTAATGTGATCAAAGCCGATGCTAAACGAATATTAGCTAAATTGGCTCGACAAGAACAACGCTTTAACTATCTTTTTCTAGATCCTCCGTATAAGAAGCAGCAGATAATTGAGATGATTAATCGCCTAGCAACTTTAGGACTTTTGGAAAAAGGGGCTTTGTTGATCTGTGAGACGGATCAAACAGCTAAATTACCGACTGAACTTGAAGGCTTTGAGCTATTTAAGCGGGCAGACTATGGTATTACTGAGATAACTATTTATCGCTACCGAGGTGAATGATAGAAATGAATGCAATTTTTCCTGGAAGTTTTGATCCTGTTACAAATGGACATGTTGATTTGATCAAACGGGCTAGTATGCTTTTTACAGAGTTGACAGTACTTATTATGACTAACACAAGTAAGAACAGTTTATTTTCACCTTCAGAAAAAGCTGTGTTACTTGAAAATGCCGTTGCAGGTTTAAGGAACGTTAAAGTACGTGTTTTTGAGGCGGATCTAACTGTAAGAGCTGCTCGACAGCTACAGGCTAAGGTTATTGTGCGCGGGGCTCGTAATGGGAAAGACTTTGAGACGGAGCGTAGTATTGCGGATATGAATCGTCACTTAGAACCAGATCTGGAGACTATTTTATTGCCAGCGGCAGGTAAATATAATTTTCTTTCCTCGACACTGGTACGAGAAGTAGCTCATTTCCATGGGGATCTAGCAGGTCTTGTGCCAGCAAATGTTATCAGAGCACTTGAAGAAAAGATGTGCTGAATGTTAAAGAAGAAGCGGTTAATTGCCATTGCTTTAGTAATCTTACTAGGGCTTTTCTCTTTTGTCCCAATTCCGGCCTATATTGAAACAGTGGGAGATGCACAGAATGTTGGGAGGTACGTGACAGTATCCGGCTCTCAAAAAGCTTATCCGGGATCATTTATGTTAACATATGTTGAGCTCGGACAAGCAACACCTGCTTTGTATGTGGCTAGTTATTTTGATAAATATGCAACTAGGCTTCCTAGTAGTTCGGTTACAGGAGCTAGTTCAGCAAAAGAGTATAAAAAGGTGCAACATTATTATATGGATGATGCACTTAATCAGGCCAAAACTGTTTCTCTGAGTTTGGCAGGTAAGCCAGTCAAGCAAAATTTTAAAGGGATCGTTGTTATGTCGATCCTTAAGGATTCGGCTTTTAAAGACAAATTACGTGTTGGAGATGTGATAACTGGTGTTAATGGGCAACGCTGTGTTAAGACAACTGATTTATTACAGTGTGTGCACCATACTAAGCAGGCGGTTATGTCACTGCGTTACCAACGTAATGGGGAAACTAAGACGGTTACGGGCAGAATGAATTATTTGCCGCAGATTAATAAAAGGGGACTGGGAATAACTTTTATTCAAAAAGCAGTTGTTAGTTCACCGGTTAAGATAAAAATCAATATGGATGGAATCGAAGGACCTTCAGCGGGTTTGATGTTGACACTGGAGATGTATAGTCAGCTTAGCCATGAAAATTTAAAAAAGGGCCGTAAAATTACCGGCACAGGAACAATTCTTTCTGATGGAGCAGTTGGTGATATTGGTGGTATTGATAAAAAGGTGGTTGCTGCCGCTCGCAAAAAAGCCGTTATTTTCTTTGCCCCTGATAATACTCTTACACAGGAAGAACGAACAGCTGGTGACCGTAATAATTACCAAGAAGCAAAGAAAACAGCCCAGAAGCTAAGTACAAAAATGAAGATAGTCCCCGTTAAAAACATCCAAGATGCACTTAGTTACTTAAGAAAAAGCAGTCATTAAAGTAGTAATAAATCTATTGTGTATAATATTTATGGTTTAACAAAAGAGTCTGTAAGACTTGGCCTAATAAGCAAAACTTACAGGCTTTTTTTGTTGGCTATCAGTAGGGATAAAGGACTGAATTCAGCGTATCTAAACTTTAGAAAGGAGGATCTAATTGGAAAGATTAAAAGAATTTTGGGAAGAAAATAAAATGCTGGTTTGTTTTTGTTGCGCTATTATAATTGTTGCAGCTGCTACAGGTGTTTATTTTGTAAAAAAGACAGATTCTGGAGCACAGTTGAATAAAACAACAGAACTTGGTCGTAAAACTTCTAAGGAATCTTCGGTGTTAACCGGTGACGCTCAAAACGTGACTGCTTCAAAGACAAGTACTCATTTTTTTGTTGATATTAAAGGAGCAGTAAAAAAGCCGGGAATTTATAAGGCAACCAGTAAAATGCGAGTTGCTGATGTGGTTACTGCAGCTGGAGGACTTGAAAAAACGGCCGACTATAACCAAGTTAACTTGGCCCTTAAGTTAACTGACCAGCAAGTTATTTACATCCCGTTTAAAGGGGAAGTTGAGAAAAAGCCGCCTACGACAATGGAAGCAGGTCAGTCGTCAACAGTTGAAGGCGGAGTTGTTGACGATACTGAAATAGGTAATACTGCAAACAATGAAATAAATGAAGCAAAAAGAGATTTGAATAAAGTGACTAAAGATGAATTATTAGAAATAGATGGGATAGGGGACAAGAAAGCTGATCTGATTTTAACTTATCGAACTCAACATGGAGGTTTTAAAAACATAGCTGATTTAAAAAATATTACTGGTATTGGGGATAAAACATTCGAAAAGCTGAATGCACGATTGATGGTGAGCCCATAATTTTACCTGTTGCAGTAATCAGGGTTTTGCTATACTAGAGTTAAGCTTAAAATGAGGGTGAATTTATGAAAGACAAAAGAATACCTTGGAATCAATACTTTATGCTGCAAGCAATTCTACTATCACTTAGAAGTACATGCGAACGGCTATCTGTGGGCGCAATTCTTGTTCGTGATCGAAGGATCATTGCGGGTGGGTATAACGGCTCTGTATCTGGGGATGTCCATTGCATTGATGAAGGCTGTTATTTGGTTGATGGACACTGTGTTAGAACGATTCATGCGGAAATGAATGCGGTGCTTCAATGTGCTAAATTTGGGATCGCAACTGCTGATGCGGAAATTTATGTGACAGACTTTCCTTGTTTACAGTGTACTAAAATGCTATTGCAAGCGGGAATTAAGAAAATATACTATTTACGTAATTATCATAATAATGATTATGCTATGCGCTTATTAAAATTAAAAAATGTTGAGGTTGAACAAGTTAAGGTTGATAAAGAATACCTAAAGTCAATTGCGGCAGATACTTATTTTGACTAAAGTGAGTATCTAGATAATCAGGCGCCTTCCTTTCTTTTTAGCGCTTGAAGCTATCTTGATCAGCCTGTTAATCCTTTCTTTTCGTTGGGAATGGTTAGTTTTATTTGGAATACTACAGATTCGAATTCTGGCTCTACAAAATAAGTTAGCAATAAGCGGCTGTGTAGGGTTTGCATGTCTTTTTTTGGCCTATTGCTTTATGTGGGATCATAATTTACAGCAAAAAACTTATAAAGAAGAAGCAGAACTTAGACAGAATAAATTAATTCTGCAACCGGATAATTACCAAATTGATGGGGATCTTTTAAAACTTAATGCTAGTTGGGTTGAAGGAAAACAGCCAGTGCAAGCCTATTATCGGATTAAAAATCAAGCTGAACAAAAAGACTTAGCAAAAATTACAACAGCTAAAGTTATAACGGTCACTGGGAATATTAGGATGATCCAACCGCCTACAAATGAAAATCAGTTTGATTATCGTAGATTTATACGCTCTAAAAGAGTAGTTAACACAGTGCAGATTTCTAAAATGGAAATAAAAGAGGCATCATCATACTTAGGGATAGGTGCGAAAGGAATTGCGGCGGTCCATAGTTTACGTAAACAAATGTTAAATTATTTTGCATCTTTACCGGCACCATTAGCTGGTTATAGCCAGATTTTGTTATTAGGTTATTATGCACAGGATTTTACACTTGAGTTAGAACAAATTAATAAGCTAGGCCTGCTACACCTTTTTAGTTTATCTGGCATGCATATCTTTTACCTTTTGGCAGGTATCAGGTTTATCTTAGGACGTCTGCGAATAACTCGTGAAACTTGCGATAACTTAATCTTGCTAGTCCTGCCTTTTTATGCAATTTTAGGAGGTTTATCTTCTAGTTTAATTAGAGCGGTGATGATGTCTTGGCTAATGATCAGTACTAATAAACTATGGCATAACGGTTTGAATGGAATTGAAGCAGAGTCAATCGTTCTGTTGCTTCATCTCTTTTATTCACCTGGAATAATCTTCTCACTGGGAACACAGCTTAGTTATTTGCTGACTTTGATTTTAATGATGAGTCGTAAAATGAACAGTTTTAAATTAGGGTTAAAAATGAATGGCTATAGTTTGCCTTTGATCTTATGGCATACTTTTCGCTGGAATTTATTGACGACAATTATTTCTATTTTAATAATTCCTGTTTTTGAATGGCTCATTATACCTGCAGTTATCATAGGTTCTATCGTTCCGTGGCTGCAGTTTTTATGTAATGAGATATTAAGTATCATTACAAAGGGTCTGGGAGTCTTGGCGAATTTACCGACAAATATTATTTTCGGAAAGCCGCCGCTTTTCTTTGTTCTTTTTTGGTTAGGGTTAATGTTAGCCCTCGAAGTAACTACTAATAGGCGAAAAGTGTATTTGTTAGGTTTAATTTCATATTGCCTAGCTGGTGTTATAATTAGGTTTCCTTTACATGATGAAGTAGTTTTTATGGATATTGGGCAAGGAGACTGTACGCTCATCAGAAAAAAGTTTAATCGTGAAGTTACACTAGTCGATACCGGTGGAAAAGTTACTTTCCAAAATCAGCCTTGGCAAAAGAGACACAGCAGGGAGAATGGGGAAACAGTTGTTGCTAATTACTTATTGAGTAAAGGAGTAGCCCACATTGACTGGTTATTTCTGACTCATCAGGATACCGATCATGTGGGAAACTTTCCTGTTGTGAGTAGGTTGATCAAAGTCAAAAAAATCTTAGTACCTGCAGGAATGGAAAAATTACCTTCATTTAGGGAAAGGCTACTCTTATCAGCTAATAAGTTACAAGATGTGATTCCGATCGCAACAGCAACAATTCAACAAGTTACTGACTTCAGGATTTTACACCCTTTTGAGGAAGGCAAAGGAACGAATGAAGATTCTATTACCATAACGACGGAGGTTGACGGTGTCAGTCTAATAATCAGCGGTGATCTTGATAAAAGTGGAGAATTAGAAGTTATTCAGCGTAACCCAGGGCTGCATGTCGATATTCTGAAAACGGGTCATCATGGTAGTAAGACATCTACTGATGACCGGTATGTTGAGCAGTTACAGCCACAATTAGCAATTATCTCAGCGGGAAGGCGTAACCACTACGGTCATCCTAATCAAGAGACACTAGTAACACTGGAAAAAAGAAAAATTGCCTATTTAAATACAGCTGAAGTAGGAATGATTAAGTTGATTCCAAATGGACCGCATCAATTTAGACTTGAAACAGGAAATACTTTACAAGTAAGATAGGGGTAAAAACGGGATGAAAGTAGCAGAGTTATTAGAGAACATTCGCGAAGGAAAACTAGCACCTGTTTATCTAATATTGGGAAAAGAAGAATATAATGCGCAACGAATCTCAGCTGCGTTTATTGATGCAATGCCAGAGGAACAGCGAACAGTCAATATTGGCCAATATGACATGGAGAGTGTTTCACTTTCGGATGCAATTGGGGATGCACTGGCGGCGCCTTTTTTTGGAGATAGAAGGATTGTGTATATCAAACATCCATTCTTCTTGCAAGGAAGCAGTAAAAAAGTTAAGCTCGAACAAAATACTGATGAATTATTAAAATATCTTGAGCATCCTGAGCCAACAACTGTTTTGGTGATTTTTGCACCTTATGATAAGTTGGATGAAAGAAAAAAAATAGTGAAAAAGTTATTAAAAACGGCAGTTGTCGTTAAAAATAGCTTTTTAGATGAGAAAAGTACTAAAGATTACCTAAAAGCATTATTACGGGATAAAGAATATATAATTGAACCGCAAGCTCTTAATTTGTTGGTTAAGAAGACGGAAGCGAGTTTATCGCTTGCAATGAATGAGCTACCTAAACTAATGCTGTTAGCCCATGAAGAGAGAAAAATCACGGAAGTAATGGTTGAAGAAATGGTTTCACAGACATTGGAACAAAATATTTTTGACTTAGGCGACTTAGTTTTAGCTAAAAAAACTAAGCAAGCTATTGAGATGTACCGTGAACTGGTCTTACAACATGAGGAGCCGTTGAAGATAAATGCAATTTTATTGGGGCAAATTAGATTGCTTTTACAAGTTAATATTTTACAAAAGCACGGTTATGCACAAGGTAATATTGCTAGTTCGCTAAAAGTTCATCCGTATCGGGTTAAGTTAGCAATGCGAAAGAGTAGATCATTGAACAGGCTTGATTTGCGCTCCGCTTATCTGGGATTGGTTGATTTAGAAGAAAAAATGAAATCAACGCAACAAGATCCAGTAGCACTCTTTGAGCTTTTTATGCTTGGATATTTTGAAAAGAGCAGAGGTAACGTTAAATTGTAATTGATAAATATAGTCAAAAAAGAGCCGCACTTAAGATAAAGTACAGCTCTTTTTTATTTATTCTGATAATACTACTTGAAAGTTTGGATTAAAAAAGCTTATTTAGCTAAACGAGCAGTCATACGTGACTTATCGCGCGCAGCTTTGTTAGCTTTAATCAAACCTTTTGATTTTGCTTTATCAACAGCGGCAATGGCTTCCTTGTACAAGTCTTCGACGTTGTCAGCCCCTGTAGTTTTTGCATTTTCAAATTTTTTCACAGCACTACGCATTGCGCCAAGTTGTGCTGAATTACGTGTGTTAGCTTTTTCGTTAGTTTTAACACGCTTGATAGCTGATTTAATAATTGGCAAAAATCTTCACCTCCATGCGACATGATTCCTAGACCGGCATCATAAAATTTTCAACATAAGCTATTATACAAGAGGTATTCTAACAATGCAATAAAAAAGTTGAATTGTGTCAAGGAATTTCACTTGACTTTTATCCATACTACATGGATTACTTAGTAAAATAAATTTATTTTAAGTGATTAGAAGTATTAGAGGAATAGTGTTTTCTTAAAAGGACTTCAAAGAGAATTCTTGTCAGTCTGTTTGTATTAGGTTATAATAAGACTTGTGTTTTATACACAGTGACCTTTTTCTCAGTATGACGCGGCTCACCGGCGTTTCACCGGGAACAAGGCAACAATAATAGAAGGGGTGAGAGTATTATGGCTATCACAAAAGAAAAAAAGAACGAAATTATGGAGAAGTATGCTCAGCATGAAGGAGATACTGGCTCAACAGAAGTACAAATTGCGGTTTTGACTGCAGATATCAATGAACTTAATGAACACGTTCGTACGCATAAGAAAGATTATGCTTCACAACGCGGCTTGATGAGAAAAATTGGTCATCGTCGTAACCTTTTAGCTTACTTACGTAAGAATAAGGTTCAGAGCTACCGTGAGCTTATTAAGAGTTTAGGTTTGCGTCGTTAGTAAAAATTGTGAAAGTGGTGCTTCGTATGCGAAGCACCACTTTTTTTATAGAAAAAGCCTCTAAGTTAAAATAAAATGTTAATTTTAATTAAGGGCAAATTTTTAAAATGTATGAGCTGCAAAACATCCCCTTAAAAGTAGTAATTATGGTATAATTATATTTCAATAAAGTGAGAAGAAGGTTTTCAATATGAACGGATATCGTGTCGCAGTTGTTGGCGCAACAGGTGCAGTTGGTACACGTATGATTGAAATGTTAGAGCAATCAACTTTACCAATTGCTAGTGTTAAGTATTTGGCATCAAAACGCTCTGCAGGAAAAGTATTAAAATTTAAAAAACAAGATATAGTCGTTGAGGAATTAGTTCCTGAATCATTCGAAGGAATTGATTTGGCACTGTTCTCAGCTGGTGGCGGTGTCTCTAAGAAATTTGCTCCTGAGGCAATTAAGAGAGGTACAGTAGTTGTTGATAACACTAGTGCTTTTAGAATGGATCCAGAAGTTCCATTAGTTGTTCCTGAGGTTAACGAAGATGCATTATATCAACATAAGGGGTTAATCGCTAATCCTAATTGCTCTACAATTCAAATGGTAGTTGCACTTGAACCTCTTCGGAAAGCTTTTGGGCTAAAAAAGGTAATTGTTACAACTTTACAAGCTGTTTCAGGCGCAGGGAATCGCGCAATTCAGGAATTGCATGATGAAACTGAAGCTGTCTTGAAGGGTAAGAGTTATGAACCGCAAGTTCTCCCGGTTGCTGGAGCAAAGAAACACTATCAGATTGCCTTTAATCCTTTGGCACAGATCGATGTATTTGAAGATGATGGGTACACTCATGAAGAATGGAAGATGATTCACGAAACAAAGAAGATCATGTCTGATGAGGATATCCAAGTAACGGCTACCTGTATTCGTGTGCCCGTTGCCATTGCACATTCTGAGTCAGTTTGGTTTGAGGTTGAAAAAACAGATGCAACTGTAACAAAAATACATGAATTATTACAGTCAGCTCCTGGAGTAGTTTTGGAAGATGATCCAGATAATCAGCTTTTCCCACAAGCAGTTAATGCTGCTGGGAAAAAGGACACTTTTGTTGGACGTGTGCGGCCTGATCAAGAACAGCCAAACGCCTTTCATTTATACTGTGTCTCAGATAATTTATTAAAGGGTGCTGCTTGGAATTCAGTGCAGATTGCAGAAAGACTACATGCCATGAACTTACTACGTGTACCAAAATAAAAGTGAGGGTTAAAAAATGAATTTAAAAAAGGCTGAAATTATGACAGCTATGGTCACCCCCTTTGCAGAGGATGGAACTATTAGTTATCCACTTCTTGGAAAACTAATTGATTATTTGTTGGATAATGGGACCCAGGGGATCTTAGTTTCAGGAACAACTGGCGAAGCACCAACTTTGACAGAAGAGGAAAAATTAGCTTTAATTACCGAGACGGTAAAATTAGTTAAGGGCAGGGTACCTATTATTGCAGGAACAGGTTCTAATTCCACGCAGGCAACGATTGACTATACAAACAAAGTTGCAAAAATAAAAGGTATTGATGCAGCATTAGTAGTGGTTCCATATTACAATAAACCTGACCAAGCAGGAATGATAGCACACTTTACAGCAGTGGCCGATCAAAGTGCTTTGCCATTGTTTATCTACAATATTCCAGGGAGAACTGGAGTCGTGATGGAAGTTGCAACGATCGCTGAGTTAGCGCAACACCCTAACATTATTGGAATCAAAGACTGCACGGGTAATGTTAATTTAAGTCAAATTATTGCGGAAACACCTGATGACTTCTTAGTTTATACAGGTGAAGATGCAGATGCTTTGGCTGCTAAAACACTTGGTGGGCAAGGCGTAATTTCAGTTGCCGCACATCTGTATGGAAACGACTTAAACAAGATGTACCAAGCTGTCGAAGATGGCAAGTACCAAGAAGCAGGGAGTATCATGCGCTCATTAACACCCAAGATGGCAGCTGTTTTCTCAGCACCATCACCGAGCCCGGTCAAAGCTGCTTTAAACCATTTAGGAATCGAAGTTGGTGGATGTCGTTTGCCTATTCTGCCTTTAAATGAAAAACAAACTAATGAATTATTACAAAGACTAAATCTTCAAAAAGAGAGGTGAAAGAATGAGTAAAATAAAAATCATTCCTCTGAGTGGTGTACGTGAAAATGCTAAAAATATGTACGTCATTGAGGTGAATGATGAAATTTATGTGTTAGATTGTGGTTTAAAGTATCCAGAAAATGAACTACTGGGAATTGATACAGTTATTCCTGATTTTGGATATTTACGAGAGAATGCTGACAAAATTGTAGGGGTCTTTTTAACTCATGGACACGCAGATGCGATTGGAGCATTGCCTTATTTTCTAAGTGAGTTTGATGTACCTGTTTTTGGAACGGAAATGACGATTGCTTTAGCCAAAATTAGTGTGCATAATGACGCTAAAGTTGCTAAGTTTAATGATTTTCATGTTATTAATGATCAGACTGAGATTGATTTTAATGCAGCGACAGTTTCATTTTTTAAAACAACTCATTCGATTCCTGAATCAATTGGAATCGTTGTTAAAACGGATAGTGGCAGTATTGTCTATACGGGTGATTTTAAGTTTGATCAGACGGCTGCGCAAGGCTACCAAACTGATTTAGCGCGGTTGACAGAAATCGGCAGTCGGGGAGTATTAGCTTTAATGAGTGATTCAGCTAATGCAGAAAATCCAAATGAAACAGTAAATGAAAGTAAAATTTTTGAATTTATCAATGATAACTTCGAATATCGTGATGGACGAATTATTGTTGCGTGTGTGGCTTCTAACATTTTACGAATCCAGCAGATTTTTGACGCTGCAGCAAAAAACGGTCGCAAAGTAGCATTGACAGGTCATGATATTGAAGAAATCGTTGATACAGCCCTTGAATTAGGGAAACTTCATTTACCAACCGAGGATTTGCTGATTCCAATCAAAGAGATTGATAATTATACAGATAAAGAATTAGTGATTTTAGAAACTGGACGTTCTGGAGAGCCTTTGAAGTCCTTGAAGAAAATGGCTACTAAGAAGCACCATGAGGTTAGTCTGCATGAAGGTGATTTAGTTTTTATCACAACAACACCTTCACATGCAATGGAAACCACGGTTGCTAAAACACGTGATATGATTTACCGTGCGGGTGCAGATGTTAAGGCTATTTCAGATGAGCTTAATTCTTCGGGCCATGCTAGCCGTAATGACTTACAGTTGATGATGAATCTATTAAAGCCGCGGTATGTTATTCCAGTGCAGGGTGAATACCGTTTGCTAGCTGCTAATGCAGAATGGGCACGCGAATTAGGAATTCCAAAAGACCATATTTTTATCACTTCTAAGGGTGATATTTTGGAATATGATCGGGATAAATTATTGTTAGCTTCATCAGTTGAGGCGGGTAATACTTTAATCGATGGAAGCGGCGTAGGCGATATTGGTAATATTGTTTTGCGTGATCGTAAGATTTTATCTGAAGATGGTGTCTTTATTGCGGTTATCACTATCGATAGACGTAAGAAAAAGATTGTGGAAGAACCTAAATTAACTTCACGCGGGTTTGTTTATGTTAAAACCAGCCGTGATTTGATGGCGGAAAGTGCAGAACTTGTTTCAAAGACTGTTCAGCAAAATCTTGACAATAAAGAATTTGATTGGGGACATCTAAAACAAGATGTTAGAGAACAATTAAACCATTTCTTGTATGAACATACTAAACGCCATCCTGTAATTCTACCGGTAATTATGGAGATAAATCAGCATCGACATTTTAATAAACATAAAAAGAAACCAATGGCTGATTAAGAGGTAAAGTATCTATTAGTAAAGAAAAAACTAAGGCTTAGGATAAGTATTCTTATCCCAGCCTTTTTTATTAAGGAGGCAAATCGTGGCAGATGATGATACATTATTGTTTGAACAGGGGATGGCAGCGTTAGAAAAAGGTGCATATGAAGAAGCAAACCAGCTGTTGACACAATGTTATCTCAACAAGAAAACTTTCCGCCTTAACTTCTTACTAGCAACATCTTTGGCTAGATCTGGGGCTTTTAAAGATGCTGCTGAGTTAGCTGAAGAATATTTAATTGAATATCTTAAGAATAATGAGTATTTCAAAAAATATATTTTATTTAATACTGGCGCAAGACGTTTTATCTATTTGAAGAAGCTCTTATGTTCAATTGATGCTTATCTAAGTGATAAGGAGCGCACTAATTTTGTGGAGTTACTTACTGAAGAGGAAGAACGTTATACAAAAGCTAATACACAAAAGCTTGCTAAGATGCGTAAAGAAATTATGCATTGTGGTCAAGGAGCGGTGTATGAGCAGAGGTCGTTATTTCAAAAGGCTTATTTTCTCCCCAGTAGTCTTTTCATTCAAGTGGGAGAATATCTGCTTAATGATCCGGATATTCACCCTTTGATTAAGTCAAATATTTTGGATGATTTGAGGATATTGAATATTTCACAAGAAATTTCCTTTTCTTCTCTTGATGGGCAAAAACACGTTGTAATACCGGCTAGACTGCATGCGCTAGAGGAAACAGCTGTGTATGCATATTTTAAAGACAAACTACAGCAATCTGATAATCTTGTGTTACGAGATAAGCAGTGGAATGAAGTTAAATTGCAATTAATTATCCTCTACCCGTACGAAAAAAAAATAGTTCAGCCTTCTGAGTTATGGTTACAAGTACTTTTATGTGAGAAGCAGGTAACTGGATTTTCTATGCAGATCCAAAACTGGCTCGGGCTTCTTAGAAAAGAACTTTTAGCTTGGCAAATATAATATACAAGCATTTTGAAAACAATTTGTTTTTTTCAGACTTAACTGTTTACAAATAGTTCTAGGGTCTATATAATAGCTTAAGGATTCTTCTTTACGGGATAACTAAGACTTGGTATTTTCGTGTAGAAGTAGTATAATAAAAGTTAAAGGATTATCGGCAATTGTTTCTGTTGCGGATTTTTCTTGCAAAAATACAGGAGGTTCGTATTAATGGCAAAAGAACATTATGAAAGAACAAAACCCCATGTAAATATTGGTACAATCGGCCATGTCGATCATGGGAAAACAACTTTAACAGCTGCAATTACAAAGGTTTTGGCAGCAAAGGGCTTAGCAAAGGCTGAAGATTATGCTGCAATCGATGCTGCCCCAGAAGAACGTGAACGTGGTATCACGATTAACACTGCTCACGTTGAATATGAGACAGAAAAACGTCATTACGCACATATTGATGCCCCAGGACATGCTGATTACGTTAAAAACATGATTACTGGTGCTGCTCAAATGGATGGTGCTATCTTAGTTGTTGCTGCAACTGATGGTCCTATGCCACAAACACGTGAACATATCTTACTTGCACGCCAGGTTGGTGTTGAATATATTGTTGTATTCTTAAACAAGTGTGATTTAGTTGACGATGAAGAATTATTAGACTTAGTTGAGATGGAAGTTCGCGAATTATTAAGCGAATACGATTTCCCTGGTGATGATATTCCAGTTATCCGTGGTTCTGCTTTGAAAGCCCTTGAAGGCGATGCAGATGCAGAAGCTAAAATTCAAGAATTAATGGATACAGTTGATGAATATATCCCAACTCCAGAACGTCCAACTGACAAACCATTCTTAATGCCTGTTGAAGATGTCTTCACAATTACAGGTCGTGGAACTGTTGCTTCTGGTCGTATCGATCGTGGGACAGTTAAAGTCGGTGATGAAATCGAAGTTGTTGGTTTAAGAGACGATGTCTTGAAGACAACAATTACTGGTTTGGAAATGTTCCGTAAGACACTTGACCTTGGTGAAGCTGGAGATAACGTTGGTGCGTTATTACGTGGTGTTAACCGTGAACAAGTTGAACGTGGACAAGTTCTTGCTGCACCTGGTTCAATCCAGACACACAAGAAGTTCAAGGGTGAAGTTTATATCTTGACTAAAGAAGAAGGTGGACGTCATACTCCATTCTTCTCAAACTACCGTCCTCAATTCTACTTCCATACAACGGATGTTACTGGTGTTATCGAATTGCCTGATGGCGTAGAAATGGTTATGCCTGGTGATAACGTAACATTTACAGTTGAATTGATCGCTCCAGTTGCTATCGAAAAGGGTCTTAAATTCACTGTTCGTGAAGGTGGCCGTACAGTTGGTGCTGGTGTCGTTTCAGAGATTGACGACTAATAAGAGATTAAGCCTAAAAAGTTCGGATTTTTCCGAGCTTTTTTTGTAGGGAAAATAAAAGATCTTTTTAGTAAAGATTAAATAGTTAATCAGTCTAAATATAATCCGTATTTGCTTAGTGTAAATTTATTAATAATGAGTAAGTTGAAGGAAAAAGTAGTGTATTTTTAAGTTATAATTATATGAACAAATGAGAAGACTAGATCGAAATTTAATTTTTGACCTAGTTTTTTCGTTAAAGAGATGTTCTTTTAGTTAAATTAAGCGGTTTTTGCTTTTTTTAGCAAGATTTATTTACAATTTGCTTCAACTACGGTAAACTAACTTAGTATGCAATTAGTAAATAAATTGTACAAATTTTTTCGCTCGGAGGGAAAATAATGTCTACAAAATGGGAAAAACAAGGTGCAAACACTGGTAAATTAACCTTTGAAATTACACCTGATAAAGTAAAAGAGGGCTTAGACGCCGCTTTTAAACGTGTTAAGAAAAATTTAAATGTTCCAGGATTCAGAAAAGGTAAAGTACCTCGTCAAATTTTTAACAAAATGTATGGGGAAGAATCACTTTATCAAGATGCATTAAACATTTTACTTCCGGATGCTTATTCAGCAGCTGTTAAGGAGGCAAAAATCAAGCCAGTTGACCAACCAAAAGTTGATGTTGAAAGCTTGGAAAAAGGTAAAAACTGGGTTCTGTTTGCAGAAGTAACAGTTGAACCTGAAGTTGAACTTGGAGAATACAAGAATCTTGAAGTAACACCACATCCTACACGTGTTCTTGTAGCTGATATTGAGGCTGAACTTGAAAAGAAACGTCAGGAACAGGCTGAATTAGTCTTAAAAGAAGATGAAGCAGCTGCAAAGGGTGATACAGTTATTATTGATTTTGAAGGTAAAATTGATGGTGAACCGTTTGAAGGCGGGAAAGCTGAGAACCATTCCCTTGAATTAGGTTCAAATTCTTTCATCCCAGGTTTCGAAGAACAACTCGTTGGTCATAAAGCTGGTGAAAAAGTAGCCGTTAAAGTTACTTTCCCAGATGATTACCAAGCAGAAGATCTAAGAAGTAAGGAAGCCGTTTTTGATGTTACGATTCATGAAGTAAAAGAAAAACAACTTCCAGAATTAGATGACGATTTTGCTAAGGATATTGATGAAGAAGTAGATACCCTTGAGGAATTAAAAGCAAAGATCAAAGATGAGCTCAAAGAGAAAAAGGTTGCTGACGCTAAAGCAGCAATCCAAGATGAAGCCATTGATTTAGCAGTTGCTAATGCTAAAATTGATGAGATTCCTTCAGCAATGCTGGAAGATGATATTCATCGTCAAATCGATCAATACTTGGCTGGAATGCAACAACAAGGTATTAACGCAGAAACATATTATAAATTAACAGGAACAACTGAAGCTGATTTGCATAAGCAATTTGAAAAAGATGCTGAGAAACGTGTTAAAACGAACTTGGTATTAGAAGCAATTGTTGCAAGTGAAGATGTTGATGTTACTGACGACGATATCAAAGCTGAAATCAAGAAATTAGCTGAACAGTATAATATGGAGCCTAAAGCTGTTAGTTCAGCCTTAAGTAATGACATGTTGAAGCATGATATTGCTATCCGTAAGGTTGTTGATGAAATAGCTGATTCTGCAAAGCAGACTCGCGAAAAAAAGACAACAGATAAATAAATAGCTAATTAAGTTTATAAATAGCTGATCACGTTGGACTTTTTATAGCCAACGTGATTCTTTGTTTAATGCTAATAAAGATAATTTAATTAGTGCACAATGACTTAACAATCAACTGCGAACTAACTAGTAGCGTTTAGAATATTAGTTTGTTAAAATGTAGGGATAAAGGTGGTAAGGGGGATAAAAATGTTTGAAAATACGGATAAGAATGGACCGGTCGTATGTTCATTTTGTGGTAAGTCCCAAGACCAAGTTAAAAAGATTGTTGCGGGTCCCGGAGTGTATATCTGCAACGAGTGTATTGATTTGTGTAAAGAAATAATTGATGACGAGTTTAAGGCACAAGCTACCGAAGAATTATCAAATGTTCCGAAACCACGTGAAATAGTTAAGATTTTAAACCAGTATGTTATTGGTCAAGAACAAGCTAAAAAAACGTTAGCTGTTGCTGTATATAATCATTACAAACGTGTTAATGCGGCACTAGAGGACACTAATGATGATACTGAACTGCAAAAGAGTAATATTTGTTTGGTAGGACCAACAGGTTCAGGTAAAACATTTCTGGCACAGAGCCTAGCCAAGATTCTACGCGTCCCTTTTGCAATTGCTGATGCCACTACCCTAACAGAAGCAGGTTATGTGGGTGAAGATGTTGAAAACATCCTCTTAAAATTATTGCAAAATGCTGATTTTGATGTTGACCGTGCTGAACGTGGAATTATTTATATTGATGAAATTGATAAAATCGCTAAAAAGAGTGAAAATGTTTCTATCACGCGTGATGTTTCAGGTGAAGGCGTCCAACAGGCGTTGCTGAAGATTTTAGAAGGAACTGTCGCTAGTGTTCCGCCACAAGGTGGACGCAAGCATCCACAACAGGAATTGATTCAGATCGATACAACGAATATTTTGTTTATTGTGGGCGGAGCTTTCGATGGAATTGAGACTATGGTTAAAAATCGTTTAGGTGATAAAGCCATTGGTTTTGGTGTTGACACGAAACAGTCTTACGATGAAAGTAGAAGTTTGATGCAACAGATTATACCTGAGGATCTCTTGAAGTTTGGTTTAATTCCTGAATTTATTGGAAGATTGCCAATTCTGACAGCACTTGAGAAGTTACGTGAGGATGATTTAGTTCGTATTTTAACTGAACCTAAGAACGCTTTAGTTAAACAATATGCTAAATTATTAAAACTAGACGAGGTGGGCTTGAAGTTTGAGCCTAGCGCCTTAAAAGAGGTAGCACGTTTAGCAATTGAACGTAATACTGGTGCCCGTGGGTTACGCTCAATTATTGAGAATACGATGCGAGATATTATGTATGAAATTCCTAGTCGTGATGACATTAAAAAAGTTATTGTCGATAAGAAGAGTGTCGATGGTAAACACCTACCTAAATTAGTTGCAGACGATAAAAAAGCTTCATAAATATTTTAAATTTTTCAGGGATTGTAACAGAATTATTTTGTTATGATCTCTATTTTTATGTTATGGTTGTCTCATAGTAAGCGGATACTCAAGGGATATATTAAATTTATCAAAGTAGCATTAAGATTTACTGCTTTAGTAGGTTAATTTTAAGAATGCCGCTTTAATTTTAGTCTTGTTTTTGGTAACATTAGAAAGTAAGTGAATAATGTAGGAGGTTTGATCATGGATAAGCCGCAAATAGGTGTAATCGGTATGGCAGTTATGGGTAAGAATCTTGCTCTTAATATTGAAAGTCGTGGTTACACTGTTGCTTTATATAATAGAACAGGTTCAAAAACAGAAAAGGTGGTCGCTGATCATCCTGAAAAACATCTGGTTCCGAGTTATTCAATTGAAGAGTTTGTAAATTCTTTAGATACTCCTCGACGAATTATTATAATGGTTAAGGCTGGAGCACCAACTGATGGAATGATCAAGCAATTACTTCCTCATTTAACTAAAGGTGATGTTCTGATTGATGGTGGAAATACCTTTTTTGAAGATACTGTCCGTCGTAATGCTGAACTTGATCAATCTGGAATCAACTTTATTGGGATGGGTGTCTCCGGTGGTGAGAAGGGTGCGCTTGAAGGTCCATCGTTGATGCCTGGTGGGCAAAAAGCTGCTTATGATTTAGTTGCACCTATTTTGGAAAAGATTTCAGCTAAAGCAACTGATGGAGCACCATGTGTTACTTATATTGGTCCTGATGGTGCGGGCCATTACGTTAAGATGGTTCATAATGGGATCGAATATGGTGATATGGAATTAATCGCTGAAAGCTATAATTTATTACGGAATGTTTTACACTTAGAAGTTGAAGAAATCGCAGCCATTTTCAAGGACTGGGATAAGGGTGAATTAGACAGTTACTTGATGTCGATCACAGCAGATATTCTTACACGTAAAGATGATGAGGGAACAGGTAAACCTATTATTGATGTTATCCTTGATCGTGCCGGTAATAAAGGAACGGGTAAGTGGAGTTCACAAAGTGCTCTTGAATTAGGTGTTCCGCAGTCATTAATAACTGAATCTGTGTATGCTCGTTACATTTCAGCTTTGAAAGATGAGCGTGTGGAGGCTCACAAAGTATTGTCTGGACCAGATAACACTAATCTGAAGATTGACAAAAAAGAATTTATTGAAAAAATAAGACAGGCCTTATATTTCAGTAAGATTATGAGCTATGCACAAGGCTTTGAACAACTTCGGGTTGCATCTGAACATTATAACTGGGACTTAAAATATGGTGATCTAGCGATGATTTGGCGTGAGGGCTGTATTATCAGAGCACAATTCTTACAAAAAATCACGGATGCCTTTAATAACGACAATAAGTTAAGTAATCTGATGTTGGATCCATACTTTAAGGAGATTACAGATAAGTACCAAGTAGCTGTTCGTGATGTAGCTGCTCTTGCAATTAAAGCTGGAGTTGCAGTCCCAGGGTTTACATCTGCAATCACATATTTTGACCAATACCGGTCTGAAGTTTTACCTGCCAATATAATTCAGGCTCAAAGAGATTATTTTGGAGCACATACGTATGAACGTACTGATAAAGCAGGGATTTATCACTATGAGTGGTATCATGAAGAATAAATAATTTGGTAGTCTTAGCAGTTAAAGTAATGTTTGAACAAGTTACAGGCTAGTGTGCAAGTTGGTTAGTCTTTTACGTATCTATTTAAGTGAAAGAGCAATGGATCAAAAGGATTCATTGTTTTTTTTAAGGTTTAGTTTAAGTAGAGAAAGTATAAGAAGCTTACAGCTAAGGTAGCGACTAATTTTATCTTTTATGTTAAATTAACCCTAGTTAGTACTAGTGTGAATATTTTTTTAAATAAATGGAAAGTTATAGGAGTGTACACAATGAGTCGAATTTTAATAATTGAAGATGAAAAAAATCTTGCTCGCTTTGTTGAGCTTGAATTACAACATGAAGGGTATGAGACGCAGGTCCATTATAATGGGCGGACAGGTCTTGAAGCAGCCTTAGAAAATGATTGGGATGCTATCTTGTTAGATTTGATGCTGCCAGTCTTAAATGGACTTGAGGTTTGTCGTCGTATTCGGCAGACAAAGAATACTCCGATTATTATGATGACCGCACGTGACTCAGTGATAGACCGTGTTTCTGGGCTTGATCATGGGGCGGATGATTATATTGTTAAACCATTTGCGATCGAGGAGTTATTAGCACGTTTACGTGCACTTTTGCGGCGGATTGATATTGAGAGCGAACAAAATGCTTCAAAACAAACGAAGGTTACGTACCGCGATCTAACCATTGAAAAAGAGAACCGGGTTGTTCGTCGTGGGGACGAGATCATTGAATTAACTAAACGCGAGTACGAACTATTACTGGCGTTAATGGAGAATGTCAATATTGTTTTAGCGCGGGATGTCCTTTTAAAAAAGGTTTGGGGATATGAATCACAAATTGAAACTAACGTAGTTGATGTTTATATTAGGTATCTTAGAAACAAGATTGATCGTCCAGATGAAGAAAGCTACATTCAAACTGTTCGTGGAACTGGGTATGTGATGCGTTCGTGATCAATAGAAAAAAAAAGAAAATAAAGAATAAAAAACGCAGTTATCGTTTTTCTTTGCGAATGAAGTGGTCAATCGGAACTGGAATAGGTGTCTTATTGATATTTGCTATTTTTGCTGCGTTATTATATCAGAGTTTTTCGAATATATTACTACGTCAGGAAAAACAATATGTTACTGATGCAATTGCAGTTGTTTCTGGGCGTTTAAGTCGCGAAGATGATGAACTTACGACTAAGCGGGTTGGTCCATTACTTAGTTCCGATTTTAACTCCGTTGGGGATAGAGAAGAGCGCCCTTTTAACTTGTACTCGGACTCGCTTTTTGTTACTTTGTCACGGAAGAATATTGGTGTTAGTGTCTATAATCTGAGCGGAAAAAGGCTGTTTGCTTCACGTCGAGTTCCAATTAGGTTTGAACAAACAGGGGCGTCTGAAAAGACACAAGAGGTCAAAGGAACTAATATTTACGTTAGACGAAGTCCGATCTATACTAAACGAGAACACCGGCTTTTAGGTTATATCCAAGTTACCAACCGGTTAGTCGAATATGATGCAACACGGAACAAACTTCTGTTGATTTTTTTAGTTTTTGGAATAACAGCTGTTTTAATCAGTTCTTTACTTGGCTATATTTTATCGTTATGGTTGTTGCGGCCTATAGATGACATCAATAAAACAATTGATCGAATTAATGGGGCAGAAGATGGTGATCCGGTTGCCAACATCAGAGTTCCCGCGATGCGGCAAAATGATGAGCTTTCAAATTTGGGAACACTTTTTAATGATATGCTTGATCAAATGCAACGTTATATCGAACAGCAACAGCAATTTGTAGAAGATGTTTCGCACGAATTACGGACGCCAGTAGCGATTATCCAAGGACACTTAGAGCTACTGAATCGGTGGGGAAAAGACGATCCGGAAGTCTTGGCAGAATCAATTGCAGCTTCATTACAAGAGATTAACAGGATGAAAAGTCTAGTACAGGAAATGCTTGATTTATCCCGTGCTGAACAGGTTGAAATTCACTTTGGCAAGGAGATCACGGATGTCCGTGAAGTGGCTTTACAAGTATTTAATAACTTTAAAATGATTAAACCAGACTTTGTTTTTGTACTGGATGATGATTTGAATGAACATACTGATGTTCAAATGTATCGGAACCATCTAGAACAGGTATTGATTATTTTAATGGATAATGCGGTTAAGTATTCGTTAGGGCGGAAGGAGATTCATTTATCAGTTGCAAAGAATGCTAGGTATGTTGATATTGCAGTTCAAGACTTTGGTGAAGGAATCTCACAAAAAAATATCGAACGTGTCTTTAACCGCTTTTATCGGGTAGATAAAGCCCGCAGTCGTGATAAAGGCGGAAACGGTTTGGGGTTATCGATTGCCCAACGCTTGATTGAAGGTTATCATGGTAAACTAACAGTTGAAAGTGTACTTAAGCAGGGATCAGTTTTCAGAATCTCATTGCCACTTGTTCAAACGGATTTTGAAGAAAAAGATTCAACAAACCAAAGTGAGCTAGAAAAAAGTTAATCGTTTGGTAAATCAAAGGTCATTATAACAGTCAGCTAGTATTTTAAAAAAGCTTAGATCAAAGTAACACTTGATCTAAGCCTTTTTAATTTATGGTATCTTCACACTTACGAAGACGAGGAAAGCAGCATTTAGAAAACAGAAAAAAACCAGTTAGAGTTAAGTTTGTTAATTCTAGCTGGCTAAGTAGTTAGTAATATAAATTAAGTTTTTTAAAGACTATTATGATCAACGGTGTTTCTTTTGCTTGCCTGCATTACGTTTACGATTTGTAGTGTGAAGGTTACTTGGAGCAGGGGGAGTCTTAGTTGTAATGGTTTTAGGTTTGGTAGTAACCGTGTTAGTTACAACAGACGGTTTCTTGGAACCATTCTTTTTCATTTGTTCTTGAATCTCGGCACGAATCTTTGGACGCATCATATTGATCAGGACAGTTTGGATACATGCAAAAATACCACCAATGAAGAAGTAAAGTCCTAGACCTGCTGGAGAAATAATTGTCATGAAAGTAATCATAATGGGACTGATCAACATCATAGACTGCATTTGTTTTTTCTGTTCTTTCGGTATCCCAATGGTTGAAAGATAACCTTGGAGTGCATAAACGATGAAGGAAAGGACAGTGAATACAAAACTAGTTTTACCTAAATTAATTCCCATAAAGTAAGAACGTGAAAGTTCAGGCGAATATTGGATAGCTGCATATAAAGCTGCAAAGATCGGCATCTGAATTAGAATAGGAAGACATCCAATCCCACCAGTCATCGAAATACCGTTATCACGGTAAACTTGCATCAACTCTTGACTGGCAGTTGCCTTTTCTTCTTGAGTTCGAGCTTCCTTTTGCCGTTTTTGGACAGAGGCGAGTTGTGGTTTAACAGAGGCCATCTTTTCTTGCTGAATAGTTGCGTTCTTGGATTGCTTAAGCATGACCGGCAATAAGGCCATTCTGACAATAAATGTGATGACGATAATTGCCCAACCATAGCTTCCACCTAGATGGTTTGACAGCCATATTAGTACATGCTGTCCAGGAATAGCTAAGTGATCGTAAATCAAGCCGTAAGGTTTACCACTCTTTGTTCGCTGGACACAGCCGCTAAGAAATAATGTAATAGTCAAAACAGCTGGGATCAAGCTTAAATGTTTTAGTTTTTTCATTGTTCATACCCTTTCAAATAAACTACGTGTATAACTATACTGTATTACCCTTTCTTTTTCAATCAACTGTGCGAATTGATCAGTATAGATGTAATTTCTTAAGAAAAAGTATTAAAAGTATTAAAAAATGTTTTTAATAAGTGACCTGAAATGAAGAATAATCACGCGGTGGAATTTTAGTAACGATAAGTTTTTCAACTTTGCCGCTGGGGGTAGGTGAAGCTTTGATATTATTAATAAATTTTTCTAGAATGGTAGATTCACCTTGAGCTTCAATATAAACTGATCCATCATCTTGATTGCTAACAATACCGCTAATCTTGAGTTGATCCGCAACTATTTTAGTACAGTATCTGAAGCCAACACCTTGGACACGTCCGTAAACACGCATTTTGACTGCCTGCATAGTAATCTCCTTTCTGACTTGTACTTTAAACTAACTTATTATATATTCAGTATAAACGAAGAACAGTCTAAGATGCTATACTTACACTTTAAGCTGAAGATGTGAGAGGAAAAATAATGAAGGTAATTCAATCACCGCAAAACAAACAAGTTAAAGAATGGAAAAAGCTAGCTACAAAAAAAGGAAGGCAAAAGCAAAAAGCTTACCTTTTAGACGGTTGGCACTTAGTCAAGGAAGCATTAGCAAAGAGTATTATCATTAAAGAATTGTTGGTAACAAGTGACTTTAAATATCTTGATGAGCTAACAAGCCTAAATAAGGACCAGCATGAAATTATCTCAATTTCGGATGAAGTCGCTAAAGTATTAAGTGAAACTCCTAGTCCACAAGGTGTTTTTGCAGTTGTCGCTCTTGAGCCAGCAGCACAACCACCACTTCAAGGGGCATGGCTCATGTTGGATGCAGTTCAAGATCCAGGTAACATTGGGACGATGGTTAGGACTGCTGATGCAGCCGGATTTACGGGAGTGATTTTTGGCGATGGCACAGCTGACATCTATCAGCCAAAAGTTGTCAGGGCGATGCAAGGAAGCCAATTTCATATTAGTTTATTAGCAGGCCCACTAGATGAATGGGTTCAAAAGTTTTCTGCTCAGCAGGTACCTGTTTATGGGACAGAATTAAATCCGGCGGCTAGACCATACAATAAGCTGGGAAAACACCAGAATTTCGCTCTTATTATGGGGAATGAGGGCAACGGAATGAGCCAGCAGATTCTAAAGAGGACAACGGCTAATTTGTATATTCCAATAATTGGACACGCTGAATCATTGAATGTTGCAGTGGCAGCTGGAATCTTGATGTTTCAGTTAAAAGCGTAATTATTTAAGTTTATCTAAATATAGGGGATCTTAGTCCTTTTAGATTGCAAATTAATTAAAATCAGTTATTATATATATATAATATTAAAAAGGGGAATTGCATGAAAACAAATGAATGGCGTGATGACTCTGAATATATGGATTACGTTGGGGATTTGCTTGAGAAACCGGAAGTTCAAAAGTTAGCAGAATTTAAACAGCATTATTTCTCTAATCGATTGGAACATTCGATTTCAGTGTCATATGATAGCTACCGTATCGCTAAGAAGATGCATTTAAATGCGAGAGCTACTGCACGGGCTGGGTTACTGCATGATTTGTTTTACTATGACTGGCGAACGACCAAGTTCAATTCTGGAACACATGCATGGATTCATCCTCGAATCGCAGTTCGGAATGCAGAAAAGATAACAACCTTATCAAAATTGGAAAAAGATATTATTATCAAGCATATGTGGGGAGCAACTTTAATGCCACCACGTTACTTAGAAGGATACATTGTAACTTTTGTCGATAAATATGAAGCTACATCTGAAGTTGGTGTTCCATTACTTGAACGTTATGAGACTCGAGTTAAGCACGGTTTTGGTCTTATCAAGTAGTAGTACCTAAAGGAAGATCTGCATATTACGTGTTGTGGATCTTTTTTTGCATTGTAATTAATTTAAGACAATGCTTTACAGTGGAGGTGATTTGATGGTTAAAGTGATCAGTAGCTATGAGCAGTGCCCTTTTTTTGAAAAGACATTCAGTATTTTAGGTCGGAAGTGGAACGGACTTATCATTGATGTTTTATTAACAGAAGGCCCCCAGCGCTTTAAGGATATTGCAAGTAAAGTTCAAAAGTGCAGTGACCGTGTCTTGGTTGAACGTTTAAAAGAGTTAGAAGAGGCAGGACTGATCCAGAAAAAATCATTAGAAGACAGTTGTCGGTCGTGCTATTGTTTAACAGAGAGTGGGCAGGATCTAAAAGATATCATGCATAAACTGCATAGCTGGTCTAAAAGATGGTACGATAAAGATTGCTAAATGCGCTTGACGAATGTGTGATTCAAGTTTAGAATAATGAACTAGTAAAAGACGAAGACGGAAAAAAGTATGGTTGATATTTAAGTATCCAGAGAAGGACATATCTGCTGCAAGTGTCCTACGAATATCTCCTGAAGTTCACTTCCTGAGTTGCCACTGGGATTCGCAAGATGAATAGTGTGCCGGCTGTTTCATAGTCGTTAGCATGTTAAGTGTCAATATGTTTAAGTAATTAAGGATATTGGAACAAGGGTGGTACCGCGAGACCTCGTCCCTTTTTAAGGGATGGGGTCTTTTTGTGTTCTTATAAAAAATTAAAGGGCAATAATTGTTTTGAAATAAAGGGGAGAAATACTTTGGGATTAAAAGATAAGTTAATGGAATTACAACAGAAAGCACTTGAAGAAATTAGTAGTGCAGAAGACTTGAAAAAGATCAACGATATTCGTGTCAACCTCTTAGGCAAAAAAGGACCAATTACAGAAGTCCTACGCGGAATGCGCGATTTACCAAAGGAAGAACGACCTAATGTCGGTAGCTTTGCTAATAAAGTTCGTGATGAGCTAACTAATGCAATTACAGAAAGAAAAGACCGGATTGAAGCACTCAAGACGGCTAAACGTCTAGAAGAAGAAAAAATTGACGTTACTTTGCCAGGTGTACCAGTTAAAGCTGGTCAACCGCATATTATTATGCAGGTTATTGACCAGATTGAAAAACTCTTTTTAGGAATGGGCTACCAAGTTGTTGATGGACCCGAGATTGAAGAAGATCATTATAATTTTGAAATGATGAACTTACCAAAAGATCATCCAGCACGTGATATGCAGGATACCTTTTATTTAACTGATAATAACTTGCTGATGAGAACACAAACCTCACCAGTACAAGCACGAACAATGGAGAAACATGATTTCTCTAAAGGGCCGTTAAAAATGATCTCCCCTGGGAAAGTATATCGTCGTGATACAGATGATGCGACACATTCACACCAGTTCCATCAAATCGAAGGCTTAGTGCTGGATAAACATATTACAATGGCTGATCTAAAGGGAACACTGCAGCTCATTGCACGGACTATTTTTGGTGAAGAACGTGAAATTCGTTTACGTCCAAGTTATTTTCCATTTACAGAACCTTCTGTTGAAGTTGATGTTTCTTGTTTTAAGTGTAATGGTAACGGCTGTTCAGTATGTAAAGATACAGGTTGGATCGAAGTTTTAGGTGCTGGGATGGTCCATCCCAATGTTCTTAAGATATCGGGGATTGATGCTGACGTTTACGGCGGCTTTGCCTTTGGACTCGGACCAGACCGTTTTGCAATGCTGAAGTACGGTGTTGATGATATTCGAGAATTTTACTTGAATGATGTTCGTTTCTTAAAACAATTTTCGCAGAGAGGGTAGGATAGATTAAATATGAAAATTTCAACGAAATGGTTAAGTGACTATGTCAATATAGATGTTGAGCCCCAGGTTCTGGCTGAAAAAATTGAACGAACAGCGGTTGAAGTTGACGATGCTTACCGCTTAGAAAAGGGCTTGAAGAAGATCGTTGTTGGAGAAACATTAGAAGTTAAAAATCACCCAAATTCAGATCACTTACATGTTTGCCAGGTTAATGTTGGAGCAGAAGAGCCATTACAGATCGTTTGTGGAGCGCCTAATATTGCAGCACACCAAAAGGTGATCGTTGCATTACCAAACTCCCGGATTGCAGATAATGTCAAAATAAAACGGGGAAAGATGCGTGGTGAGGTTTCTGAAGGGATGATTTGTGCCTTACAGGAGATCGGTTTTTCTGAGAGTGTCGTTCCTAAGGAATTTGTTGAAGGAATTTATGTGCTGCCAGCTGAGGCAGAGCCTGGAAAACCAGTTTATCCATACCTAGGGATGGATGAAGATATTATTGATTTGGATGTAACACCCAACCGGGCTGACATGTTAAGCATGCGTGGAACAGCGTATGAACTAGCGGCTATTTATGATAAGAAAGTCTCACTGCCAACTCCAGCAATTAAGGAAACAGCGGCTGAAAAAACAGCTGACTACGTTGAAGTTACCGCTGATTCAGATCTTGCTTCAACATACTTAATGCGAGTTATAAAGAATGTCACGATTAAAGAGAGTCCGATGTGGTTGCAGAAGCGGTTATGGAACGCCGGTGTTCGTCCAATCAATAACGTTGTTGATGTGACAAACTATATTTTGATGGACTATGGACAACCATTACATTCTTTCGATTATGATAAAATCAGTGGTAAACAAATAACTGTTCGTCTTGCTAAAGCGGGTGAACAGCTAACGACGATCGATGAACAAAAGCGGGAATTAAGTGCGGCTGATATTGTAATTGCTGATGAAAAGGGACCAATAGCGTTAGCAGGGACAATGGGTGGACAAGATACGGCGATTGACGAGAAAACAACGACTGTAGCTCTTGAAGCAGCAGTTTTTAACCCATCCTTAGTGCGTAAAACAGCACGAAAATATAATTTACACAGTGAAGCTTCCATGCGATTTGAGCGCGGAATCAATCGCCAGACGGTTGCAGAAGCTCTTGATGCGGCAGCACAGCTGATTGCAGATCTAGGTGAGGGTGAAATTACAGCAGGTATTGCACAGGGAGCACTTGAAAATATTGCCTCTGTTGAGGTTAAAATTACACTTACAAAAATTAATAAGGTCTTAGGAACCAAGTTAACTTCAGAAGATGTTGAAGATATCTTCAGACGTCTTGGCTTTGGAGTGAAGGTTGATCAGGACTTATTTACAGTCTCGATTTCACCACGTCGTTGGGATATTAGCATTGCAGCAGATCTAATTGAAGAAGTCGCTCGAATTTACGGTTATGATAATTTACCAGCAACATTGCCAACAGGTGAACTGGTACCAGGGCATTATACCCATGTCCAAAAAATGATTCGTGAGACACGTCAGATTATGGAAGCTGCCGGGCTTACCCAGGCAGTTTCATATGGATTAACAACAGCTGCTAAAGCTAAGTCTTTTCTTATGCAGCCTTCAGAAATAACACAGTTAAGTTTCCCGATGAGCTCAGACCGAACAACAGTACGAATGAATTTGATCAGCGGATTGTTAGATGATGTTGCTTACAATGTAGCGCGTAAAGTTAATGATGTTGCTCTTTATGAACAAGGTCGCGTTTTTTATCGTGAAGAAGGAATCAGTCGCCCGACAGAAGTAGAGCATATCGCGGGAGCATTGACAGGGCTTTTTGAGACGGCAACTTGGCATGATGCGAAGATCCCAGTTGACTTCTTCTTGACCAAAGGGATCGTTGAACATATGCTTTATTCATTGGGAATCACAACTGGGATTCGCTTTGTACAAACAACAGAACATCAAGAAATGCATCCGGGAAGAACAGCAGATATTTATGTTGAAGACAAATATCTCGGCTTTGTTGGTGAGGTTCATCCAACGGTTGCTAAGGAATATCACATTGACCGGACCTATGTTTTTGAATTGGATTTACAAAAAATAGTTGAGATGCCAAAACAAAGTGAAATTTATACACCAGTTTCAAAATACCCTGCCATTACACGTGACGTAGCGTTAGCTGTTGCTAAAACCGTTGAAAATGATGCAATTATCAACGCTATTAAGAAAACTAGTGGTAAAGATTTAGCCAAAGTTGAGTTATTTGACGTATATGAAGGTAAGCATATCGCAGCTGATTATAAATCATTGGCCTATAAGTTGACTTATCAAAATAAAGAAAAGACACTTCTTGACGAAGAAGTAACCAAAGATTTTAACAAGGTAGTTGCCAAACTGAAAGAAGAATTTAACGTTGAAATTCGTTAAGCTAGTCAAAAAAATTAGGAAAAGCCTCCGTGTGCTTTTATAGATATAATTTCTTTACTGTTTTTCTATTATTCTTAATGAAAATTAAATAAAGTTTTTGTATAATAGAAAGGGTACTTTTACGAACGGAGGGATAATTTGGATAACCAGGAAGATAACAACATCAACAATAAAAATAGCAACAAGAATAAGTCAAAACAAACGACAATTGCGCGTAAAATAGTTGTTGGCGTTGTACTTGTTATCGTACTATTAGTGATTACAGTTGGTGTAATTGGTTATCGCTATGTAAATAGGGGCTTACAGCCGTTAGATTCAAAAAGCGATGAAAAGATAGAGGTTAAGGTACCGATTGGGAGTACGACAAAACAGATTGGAAGTATTCTAGAAGATAAAAAAGTGATAAAAAGTGGTTTTGTTTTTGACTACTATGTTAAAACTAAAAAATACGGACAATTTAAAGCCGGCTATTATGAATTGAAACCCTCAATGACATTAAAACAGATTTCCCAGAAATTACAAAAGGGTGGTAGTAGTGAGTCGAGGTACACAGGTAAAGTACTTGTTCGTGAGGGTGTGACAGCCGACTCGATCGGTGATGCAGTTGAAGCCAATACGCGGTTTTCTAAGAAAGACTTTTTAGCATTACTAAATAATCAAGCGTTTGTTGATAAGTTAAAAAGCACATATCCAGAGTTGTTGACATCAGCAGCTAGTGCCAAAGATGTTCGGTATAAGCTTGAAGGCTATCTGTATCCAGCAACTTATTTTGCAGGCAAAAAAGTTTCTTTGGAAGAACTGGTTACCAAGATGGTTGCTAAGACAAATTCAGTTATGGAACCGTATTACACTGAGGTAAAGAAACGGAACATGTCAGTCCAAGAGGTTATGACATTAGCCTCTTTAGTCGAACGTGAAGGTGTAACTGAAAAGGACCGTTACCGTATCGCAGGAGTTTTTGAAAACCGTTTGGATAAGAAAATGATGATTCAATCAGATATCTCAGTTCTTTATGCATTGGGTAAACACAAGAAGAATGTTACCTATAAAGACCTCAAAGTTGATTCGCCGTATAATCTTTACCTTCATCAAGGGGTTGGACCAGGACCGTTTAATAATCCTAGTTTGACTTCGATTAAGGCCGTTTTGAATCCGGCAGAACGTGATAAGGGATATCTGTATTTCATCGCTAATATGAAGACTGGAAAAGTTTACTATTCTAAAACCTATGAACAGCATCAGAAATTAACGGATAAGTTAAGTAAAGAAAACGATGCCAAGTAATGTAACAAAAAAGGAAATTTCCTGGTAAATAGTGGTGGCAAAAACAAGGAGTATTTTTGATGATAGAACAGTCAGGTAAACAACATCCAGTAATTATTGGTGTAACAGGGGGATCAGGCAGCGGGAAGACAACTGTCAGCCGTGC
This sequence comes from Liquorilactobacillus capillatus DSM 19910, assembly GCF_001434915.1. Classification (GTDB taxonomy): domain Bacteria; phylum Bacillota; class Bacilli; order Lactobacillales; family Lactobacillaceae; genus Liquorilactobacillus; species Liquorilactobacillus capillatus. The sequence continues at coordinate 271,333 of NZ_AZEF01000027.1, read as the reverse complement.
AATCTTTAATCAGCTTCATGGGTATTCATTGATGCTGCTACAACAAGATTCGTACTATAATGATCAAGCTAAGATGACGCTTGAAGAACGAGGCAAGGTTAATTATGATCATCCAGATGCTTTTGACACAGATTTATTGTTGAAGCAACTTCAAGATCTTTTGGAATGGAAGACCGTTGATATTCCGATTTATGATTATAAGTTACTGACACGCAGTCCTAAGACCCTAGAACAACAACCACGTGAGGTTATTATTATTGAAGGTATTCTAGTACTGCATGACCCACGTCTTCGTGATTTGATGGATATCAAGGTTTTTGTAGATACCGATGATGATATTCGAATCATTCGCCGAATCAGACGAGATATTAGAGAACGTGGACGTTCATTAGAATCAGTCATAACCCAATATTTGCACACAGTTAAACCAATGTATCATCAGTTTATTGAACCAACTAAGAGATACGCGGATATCATTGTACCAGAAGGTGGAAAAAATCAAGTAGCCATTGACCTGTTAACAACGAAAGTCCGTGATGTTCTACGCAGTAATCGTAAGTAGTTACGATCTACGGAGGAAGATTGCTTTACCGGGTTATCCTAATTGTGATACGCTTGAAGCGTAATTAATTTTATAAGAGGTGTGTTTGTTAATGGCAGAAGAAAAAAAATATCCAATGACTCTTGAAGGTAAAAAGAAATTAGAAGAAGAACTTGAAACTTTAAAAACATCCAAACGTGCAGAAATTATTGAACGGATTAAGATTGCACGTGGTTTTGGGGATTTATCCGAAAACTCAGAATATGAATCTGCAAAAGATGAACAGTCATTTGTTGAAGGTAAGATTAAAACGATTGAACAAATGGTTAATCATGCAGAGATTATTGATAATGGTAATGTTGATGCTGATGAAATCGCAGTGGGAAAGACAGTAACCTTTAAAGAACTCCCTGACGAAGAACCAGAAACTTATACGATCGTTGGAGCTGCAGAAGCTGATCCATTCTCAGGAAAGATTTCTAATGAATCACCTATCGCTAAGGGTTTGGTTGGATGCAAGCTAGGTCAAGAAGTTTCAATTCCCACACCAGGCGGTAATATGAAAGTAAAAATCTTAGAAGTTAAGTAGTCAATTAAAATAAATAGAATAAGCTTAAGGATGCCATCATCGCCCTGCTAGGGGAATGAGGCATCTTTTGTTTTTAAGAAGTTGGGTGTTGGGCTAAGTAGGTAAACAGGGGGCTAAAAGATGATTAGAAATCAGACAACAATAAAACAGGTAACACACCGTACGATTCGTGCTTTTAAAGAGCGTACGTTGACAACGGATGAGTTGGAGATGATTAAAGAAGTTGCCAGTCAAACCGCTACCAGTATGTTCATGCAGCAAACTTCAATTTTACATATTACAGATAGGAGCAAGCGGGACAAGATTAGGCAAATTACTAATCAAGAATATGTTGGCAAAAATGGGGATCTCTTTATTTTTATCGCTGACCTTTATCGTAATCAGCAGATTAGACAGCAGCTAGGGAAAGACGATGGACGCCTACATAAAACTGATATTTTTATGCAGGCTATGCAAGATACTGTTTTACGGGTTCAAAACGTAGTTAACGCTGTTGAAAGTATGGATTTAGGTGCAGTGATCCTTGGGAGTATCAATAATGATCCTTTTGCATTACTGGACGTCCTAGAATTACCGCCACTGACATATCCAATTTTAGGACTTCAAGTTGGTCAAGCAGATCAACAGCCGCAGTTGAAGCCACGACTCCCAATTGAATTTACTTTCTTCGAAAATACTTATCAGCGTCAAGTTGATGTTAAGCAAATGTCCGATTATGATCAACTTGTTCAAACATATTATGATTTGCGTGCTGCCAACCGTAGAATTGATTCGTTTACAAAACAAATTACGTCGCAAAAACTTAACTGTCATAAAACTAAACGGGATGATCTCTGGCGTGCAATTCAGTCACAAGGGTTATGTAGAGACTAAAATAGACTATTGCTTTTTCTCCAATAAATTGATATAATATTTACCGTTGTTGGAGAGTTGGCAGAGTGGTAATGCACCGGACTCGAAATCCGGCGAACCGGCTAATACCGGCGCGCAGGTTCAAATCCTGTACTCTCCTTATTTAATATATAATACAAAAGGGCGCATATTACCTCTATGTATAAATTGTATAACACATCTTTCGTCTTGGTCGGGGAGAGATGTGTTTTTTATTGCATATTTGTTTGAGTTTTACCCGAAACTGCATCATTTGTAAAAGTTATTTCGAAATTGGAGCCTAATGAGCCTTTAACACCAGATGTGTAAGTCCATATCTCAGTAGTTTGATCACCAATATTGGTTAAGCTAATACCATTAGGCTTACCAAAACTTGCTTGGATTTTATCTTTAGTAGTCCCATTAGAAACATTGTTAAATTCACTTAATGATACTTTTTTAACGCGGTCAACTTTTATACCCGTTATTGCTTTTGAAATTGCGTGGTTATTTGAAAAACCAACAATAATATTGGAACCTAAACTTCCACCATCGACATTATTAAAAGCATGCATTTCTGATTTGATATTTTGAATAGTTTGTTCCGAGGTTGAATCTGCTTTTTTACCAAATAATTTTTGAACATCTGCAACAGTAGTCCCATTATTTTCTGAAAGTGTTATTTTGTTAAAGTTTCCTTCAGTCAAACCTGTAACGCTTTTTTTAGCGGAATTAGATTTAGAGCTTGCGGTTTTTGAAGAATTATTAGATGTATTTTTAGCTGAGTCACTTTTAGAATTACCCATCTGTGATCCTACAGATATCACCAGAACAACTAAAACCCAAAACCATATTCTTTTGTAGAAAGGTTTCTTTACTTTGTACGTTTTTCCATCTTCTCCTATTATTTTCTTAGACATCTTTATTCCCCCTAATATTTCAGCTTTTATTGTCATCAGTTTTCTGGACATCAGTTTTTAATAGTAGCAGACATTACTTTGCTTTCACAGTCATACTTTTAATTATAAGATTAAATCGTAAAAAAGTAACATAAAAAGGACAAAAGGTTTTTTTGTAATCCGTTTTTAGCAATCTAATTGAATTAGATGTTGTATAAAATAGCAAGAGAAAAGTATTGAAGTAAAATGCTGTATCAGTAGAACTATTAGTTTTAATTATAAGAAAGGGATAAAAGGCAACCAAGCAACAGTACATGGGGTAGGAAACGAATATATAAATAATGGCTAGAATTGAGAACCAAATCAGACTTCGAAAGGTATATTTAATATCTCCATGAAAACCTACACTTATTGGAAATATTGATAGCGGTCGAGGAAGTCAAATATCTAGACCAGAAGAAAGTTATCTTAATCGATTAAAAAAAGACAAGAGGTTGAAAAAACTAGAGTTGCTAAAAAAATGTGGTAATAAATTTTTAAAGGAACTTTCTAAAAAAACGAGGAATTAAAAGAGATCTATGAATGGAAATTTATTTAAGCAAATTATATGGGGTGGAATGAAATAGGCGAAAGCTTGGGATATTCAGGCAGAAAATTGTACCGTCGAAGAAACTCATTATTAGAGCTTTGGGGTAAAATTTGTGGTGAATGCTGATTTGGCACAAATTACGATAGTTTCGGTGCATTAAATAAAATGGTATCATCGGAAAGTTGAGAAACATACCGATATCGTTACTTCCTCTATGTTTTCAAAAATAAAGAAACATAAAATCTATCGACGTATTTTTGTAAAGGGTTCAGGTTTTAGTTTTGCAGCAGTAGATGATTTTAAAGATAATCCAATCAATAAAGCAATAGCACAATTAAAGAGAATTAATGGAACTAGCTTTAATATTGAATTATCAATGGTACGAGAATCTAAAGAAAAAAGTTTAGATCAAAAACAAATACGTAAATTAATTGATGAAATTTTGATCCTATATTAAAAGGACACAGCTGCTTTAATGAGTATTACTTTTCATGAAGAAGATACTGCATTGGACGTAATTAATTTAATCAAACCAAGGCTGGTGTCATCAATCGTTATGAGCGTGGAAAATTTGATAATGGTTACTTCTGAAGCTATGTATACAAATTTTTGCGAAAAAATTATTTGATACCAGATACTAGTAAATGAAATATGCAAGATAAGGTATGCTTAATTTCAGAGTTAACATCTAACTCATTGTATCTTTGATAATTTTTTGTATATGTAATTTGAAAAACTTACGTAGAAGTGTGAGTGATTCAATAGCTATTTCTTTGATTATCTTGGCGACTTTAGGAGGTGTATTACCTAATATTATTTCTATGGATGATAATTCAGAATTTTTAAAACGTGCGTGGTGATACGGTGTTGAAAGATATATATTAAATATTCTGTTCAAGAGAATTCTTTTTAATTTGAAAGCTTTTATTATTATTGTTAAAGTGATAGGTAATATTTATCTTTTTAAAGTAGACAAGACGGGTGAGAGATGTGAACCTTAAATACCTATAAAAGCAGCTATTGAGCTGCTTTTTTTGTATCTTCTTTGCGAGTATAATGGTAGCTAAAATGAATGTGTAATGAATAAATGAAGGAGAAATTTAATGACAATATGGGGATTAGAAGTGGGTTCTTGGGCTGATTTGGGCGGCTCTATTGCAACTTTTACAGCTGTATTATTTTCTTTGTATCAGTCTTATAAAGCAACAGTTGATGCTAAGAAAAATAAGCAAGAGATATATAAACAACTTGAAATAAATAAGCAAAATAATTTTGATGTTCAGGGTAAAATATTTAAATTACAATTTTGCCTTCAAGAATTTGAAAAAAAAGACGTACTATTTGAAACGGCAGTTAGTGATATTAACGTCTTGATGCATAGTTTAGCTGAACTTGACCCTGTAAATGTACGAAATTCAGCAAGACAATTGAATAATAATTTGCATGAACTTATGCATAATGCAGGGTCATTACAAACAATTGTTAGGGCGGCAAATGCTAATGACGAAAAAAAGTATATATATTTGCTTGAAAAATTGAAAAGAAGTAGTGCACAAGTTGAAGAAACCATGAATTTTCTTTCGCAAAAAGCATCATTAAATAAAGCACAGTTAATGAAAGTTGATAAAGAAAAAATTCATATATATTTTGACGACATGGTTGCGATGACTTCTTTTATTCTTGATCAAATGCACCGTACATTCAGAAAAATGTGATAAAAGTATTTATTATTGGGGGGTATATAGTTTTAAGTTATGAATAAGAAGAGGTCATGGGTAGCCCAACTCATAGCCTAGCGTTAGAAAAGTGATTAACTAACATATCTAGAATGTAAGTATGTTAGTATGTAAAATACTATGCTAAAAATAGAGTAGGTTTACAAAGGTAAGTTGCAAAGCAAATATAATGAGTATCAAGTTATGACCAAAGTAATCGGTGGTCATGCAGGTTTTGATATACTTGGTAAAGACATAGTTTACGCTACAGTTTAATGTGTGAACGATGGTTAGCTACTCTTGCTCTTATCAGTAAACCTCTCGTTTACTACAAAGGGCTGATAAAGACAAGTTAACTTACTGGGAGCTAAGAGCTGTTAGGGACGAATAAAAAGCACATGATGATGTCAACGATGGCACAAGCAGAAGGAATTATGAGCACTACAGTTAGCTCTACCGAGCTTGTAACTTTGCGTGCGTTGGCTAAGAATGTTACAGACGTTGAGTCTAAGAAATAAGTCACCGATTACTTGTCAGCTTTGGCAGCTAAGGGACGGATTAGTCGCTTAGAGGAGTTACAGGCCAAGCCCTATATTGCTGTTAAACAGGCAGCTAGTGTTGAAATTGAACATTCAACTGATCTATACACAAAAGTAATTCAAGATGCATGGAATCAAGCCACTGCAGAAAAGATTATTGGCGATGTCACAAAAGATGTTCAACTTTACGAAAAGGGTTATGTCGCTGATCTGGATAAAAAAGGTACGCAAGATAAATATTGTTAATCCTGAAGCTGGCAAGAAAGTTACCACAGTCAATGCAGTTCCAGAGAAGAAAGTTTAAGCAACTCTCTACTCGTTACGTTAAGCAGACGCTGAACGAACGATGGCACGGTAAGAATTACTCACAGCGTATTTGGAACAACACCGATAAGTTAGCTGAGAGACTCCATGAGTTATTTACCGCCCAGCAGATGTCCGGAATGTCTGAGTGTGAGATGGCACAGGTGATTGAGAAAGAGTTTGGTGCCGGTATTTACAATGTAAAGAGATTAATTAGGACTGAAGCTAATTATTTCCATAACAAGACAAAACTTGATAGTTGGAAAGAACGAGACGTAAAAGAGTATCAACTTGTTGCAGTCCTTGATAAACGTACGTCTCAAATATGCCAGCATATGGACGGTAAAGTGTTCAAAACTAAGGCTGCAGAGGTTGGCACAGATTACCCACCGTTTCATCCGAATTGCCGGACAGTGGCAGTTATTCATTTTGCTAACAGTCCATATGCTGTCACAAGGAATGCAAACAATCCTAACACCGGTAAGAAATTCAAGATTAGCTAAGACACAACGGATTGAGACTGGGAAAGAATGATTAATGAATGAGAAACAAACTTAAATTTAGACATAAACTTTATTTTTGCGTTTTAGAGTGTATGAACTAAAAAATAGATGGAAATAATTTTGCTAATATTTTTCTTAATTCTTTATCGAAATTATCACTGCCAAAGAGTTTATTAAGTTCTTCCGGGCTTTTTTTAACTGAAAGATATCTGTTAAAAAAATTATGAATATAATTTCTGCATGTAGAGCTTGAGTAATTACTCTTAAACTTTAAATTGTCAAGTGGACAGTAATATTTGTAGTTACCCAGAAAACTTGATTTAACTTTTAGTTTGCTTCTGCATTTTGGACAAAAGAAGCCATCAATACTAGAAAAACATAATTCATTATTAAGATTTATATTGAAGTTAACTAAAAAAAATCCATCAAAAAAAGGAATATTATGGGTATCTCCAACAGTTAGAATATTATCATTAGGATAGCCAGTTTGATTATTCATATGAATATTTCTAATTTTATATAACATTAGCCAAAATAGGGCAACAGCAATTAATACTATCCAAAAATAAATGTTAGAAAAAATAACTTTAAGGCTTTTTGAAAAAAACATAAAAAATGCGGTTATGGCAGTAGTACTTAAAATAAAATGAAAGATCAAATTATCCAGTAAAGTATTAAGCCTGTTCTTTATCCATTCCACAAAAAAACTCCTAACTTGTTAAACGACTATAAGTATAAGACTTTTTTGTACATTATTGAAATACAAAAAATAGATTTAACCTGAGCAAGGTCGTTAAACTACTTAAATTAAATAGCGTGTGTGGGTTTAACTACTTTACATAATGATTGATAGCACTGTACATGAGGCAGCTTGCCGTGTGTGGGGTGCTATTTTTCGTGGGGTGAATTAAATGTGCATGAGCTAAGGAGGAATCACAATGGAAAAGATACGATTTTACAGCACTTTATTGAATCTGCAACGTTTCGCTGAAGGTGGAGATCCTGCTGGTGGAGACGGAGGGAGGGGATGGGGCAAAGGTCCCAATGGCGGTGATCCGGATCCTGAAGGTAAAGAAGACAAGCCCTTCAAAGCTTTCAAGACCGAAGATGAATTCAACAGTTGGTTTGATTCTGCTTATGACAAGCAGTTTGAAAAAGCTGCGGAGAATCTGAAAGCCAAATGGGAGAAGGAGTCCAAGGAAAAGAAGTATTATGAACAGATGACTGATGCTGAGAAAGCTGAGTACGACTTCAATCAGAAGCAAGAAAAGCTCAATCAGCGTGAACAGGAAGTTACTGTCAAAGAGAATTGTGCTAATATCACGAATAAACTCGCTGAAGATGGACTGCCAGTGAGCTTGGTTAAGGCTTTCACTCCTGCATTTGCTGACACAGATAATCTTGAAACAACTTACAAAGAAGTTACCGAAGGATTCCGTGAGGCACTCAAACAAGGTGTTGATAAGGCGCTGGCTAATTCTTCTAAGACACCTGGTGCCGGTGATGGGATGGCGGTTCGAAGTCTACTAGTGAATCAATAGCCGAAGAACGGAATAAGCAGAGCAAAGGCGCTGCAAAGAGTATTTGGGACACAGTTAAATAAATAAGGAGGAATATCTATGTATGTAAAGAAAAAGGTAGAAGTCAATCAGTTAAATTTCTTGGTTTCTGAAAAAGTGACATCATTTACACAAACTGTAGATGATACTAACTATAATGTACAAACTGATGGACTTGGTCACAAGATTATTCCAGCTGGCACCGTTTATCCAACGAACGATGCTAAGGCGATCGGGGTAACTTACAATGAAGTAGATGTTACGGAAGGCAAACAGCCAGTAGCAGTTATTCAAGAAGGATGGTTGCTTGGTCAACACTTGCCAGTTGCTCCGTCTGCTGATGCAATTAAGGCAATGACTACGATTCACTTTAAAGATATTGCTGATTTAAGTACAGGAACATCCGGTGGGCAAACTGGTGGCTAATGTTGAATGGAAAGGTTAAGACAGCTTAAAAGATAAGCTTGCTAAATTTCCTAAGATTGCACATGATGTAATTTGGGATGATAGTTTTGATGTTGTTGAGAAAACTCAGGGTTATATAGTAGAAAACTTAAAAACACCGTAAAAACAGCATTTTCTAATTAGTATTTTATCCTATATGCTTCTAAGGGCGCTACCTGAGCAATAATATTAAATGAACAGCTTACACTCATTACAAGAGGTGCTTTTGTATTTCTATTATTTTTTTGAATTATAGTATCAGAGATACTATTTTTAATACAAATATAAAAATAGCTATCCAACTTTTAAGGACCTCTTTTTACTTGCTATTGTTTTGATTTCCATTTTAATTTAGAATGAGTTACGCGAGCTGATTATCTGCTAGTAACTAATGTATTTTAGATAACTGATTTCAAAGCTTGACAATTAAAAATATAAAGCTCAAGGGAGACGACAATGGAGGTCACTTTAAAAAATATTACAAAAGAAAAAGAAGATGTATTACAAAACTTATTTCAATTATATCAATACGAGTTTAGTGTTTATGTTCCATCTGTCCGAGTTAATTCAGAGGGACTGTTTAAATTAGTTAATCTCAAAGACTATTGGGAGAGTAAGTATTACCATGCTTTTTTTATTTTAGCAGGTGATAGAATAGCTGGTTTTGCCTTAGTAAGGGAATCAAATAATAATCAGCCAAGTTTTATTGAACAGTTTTTTGTTATGCGTTATTTTTCAGGTAAAGGCATAGGTAAGAAAGCTGCAAAAGCTATTTTTAAGTTATTTCCAGGGAGATGGCAAGTACTTCAAATAAAGAATAATTATCCAGCACAAGCATTTTGGCGTAAGGTAATTACTGAATATACTAATAACGATTTTGAAGAAAGATATGATAAAAATGATGATCGTAGTTCAATTCAAGAATTTGAATCATAAAAAATAACAACTGTGCATTTCTATGCTTTTTAGATTTTAGTTGCGAATAAAAAAAGCAAACAAACTTTACAATCAAGTTCATTTGCTTTGAGGATCAGAGATTTATATCAATGATAGAGAATTAAGACGAGGTTGAAAGATACTTTTTGGTTCCATTGTTGTACAATACTCTTTAAACATATACGTACCAAGGGAGCTTTGATTAAAACTTTTTGCGTATTTATAAATAAACTCGAAAATAATAGGAGTGATTTATAATGTCGGATAAATTAGAAGATATAATTTTGCTAGGGTTAAGACATAATAAGCGTATGGGAATTAAACCAGGGACCCAGCTGGATATTGCACACCATTTTGGTCTTTCCCATCCATATGTCCATCAGTTGATTTATGGAAAGATGTCAGATACTGAATGTACTAGAAAGCGAATAAAAGAAATATGCAATTATGTTGGTGTAGATTTAAAGAGGTAGCATAAATAAGCTCTCATTCCTTAACTGGTAGAGACGGAGGGGATGGGGGCAAAGATCCCAATGGTGGTAATCCGGATCCTGAAGGTAAAGAAGAGAAGCCATTCAAAGCATTCAAAACCGAAGATGAATTCAACAGTTGGTTTGCTTCTGCTTATGACAAGCAGTTTAAAAGCTAATATTAAGATTCTCTTCATCAAGTTACTTTAGTCAAATAAAAGACACACCCATAATATAAGAATGTGTCTACTGAGTTTGCTCAGTTTGATTGTCAAAGAATAAGCTATTATCTGATTAGTATGAATTCATTAATGATGAGAAGAGCGAGGCAAAGAAAATGATATACAAAACGATGACGACAGCAGCAATGATAAATTGAACAAGGCCAGCACGGTTCCAAGTAGCTTGAACGGCTTTGAAGGTTGCAATATCTTTATAATCGCCATTTTGCCAAGCCCATTCGTTACCTTTAAAACCACAGACAAAGACCCAAACAATATTAAAAAGAGGTATTAAACATAAGAGCGGAAGGTATGTTTTATTACCGATGCCCCAAAATATATTGTACATAAATGCGCCCCAGTTCCAGCCTTTGATTTCTGCAGGAACAGTTTTACTATTTTCTTGCATGGTCGTTCCCCCCTAATAAGAATTCAGCTTTTAATGTCATCAGTATCTGGACAATAGTATTCTTTACAATGAAGATTCAATTATTACTCTACTATATGATTACTGTAGCACGCTTGCTGCTTAAATTACCAGTAAAACAAACGGCCTATATCTTAGATGTTATATTAATGGTCATTATAAAAAAATAATACAGTACTGAATATCTCATCTGGACTAGAATTAACGCTTGCCTTAAAAAATAAGGTAACTATTATATTATTAAGTAACAGATAAAAATACTTTATGTTTAATTGAATAAAAATTAGGTTAAGTTAGTGGCAAATTTATGCATAAAAAAGCCGGCCTAAAGCCGGCTAAGTTAATTTAGCCTTTGTTCTTAGCAGAACTTGTAATAAATGAGAAGAACTTCAATGAATAGAGAGCACAGATACCAACGATAATATAAACAATTTTGGAAAGAATTGATGTTTGACCGCCAAAAATAGCGGCGACAACGTCAAAATTAAATACTCCAACAAAAAGCCAGTTCAGACCACCTACAATCAATAAGCCAAGTGCAATACTATCCAGAGTCTTCATGAAAAGACACTCCCTTCTAAATTATTTTAGGAACACCTAAAGTATAACAGTCTCTATGATATGCTGATATTAATATGCAATATAAATTATTAGATGGCTATTTTAGGATGTATAAACAAATTACGATTCAAATATAAAGCGTCAGTCTGAAGAGTATTATTTTGAGATTAAAATAAATAATAACCATATTACTGCAATTAGAAATATTTTAGGTGTAGTTTTTAATGCTAATAACCGTCATCTTCTGTTTCAGAATCAGTTTTAGAATCCGGTGTTTGCTGTGCCTGTTGCTTGCCTTTATCAGTTTCTTGACCATTATGATCGAGGTATCCCTGGTCCATTAAGTGTTCAGCCTGTATTTCACCTGAGCTTTTCATTGTGTCGGGAGTACTTTTTAACGCATCATATGCTGTCATCCCTTGGTGTTCAACTTTGTAAGCAGTAGGGGACATACCATATTTGTTTAAAAAGCCAGTTAAAGTTTTCTCGTTATAAGATATGGAATTACTGTCAGAGGCTTGAATCTGTGAAGATTGAGCAGTAATGGAACTGCTGGTAGCTTGGGAATTTGAAGTTATGACACTTGAAGTATTCGTATCAGCTGTAATTGATTGGCTACTGGCTGTTTCAGTTGAACTGCTGGTTGAATCTTTACTTACTACTGTTTTTTTAGATGAACTCTTTTTTGAAGTGGAAACTGTTTTGCTCATACTGGCAGTTTTATGATTACTTTTACTTGTAGTACTGTTACCGCAAGCTGCAAAAATTACTGAAGTAAGAGCGATGGTACTTAACAAAAATATTTTTTTCAATATTAGATCCTCCTGCTATTTAAAATATATGAAATTAAGGTTTAGTTGAGTTAGTTCTATTAGTAACTCAGAGGCTATTTTTACTGTGATGCGTAAATTAGACAGTTAGGGAGTATGGTGGTTAGACAGCCGGATGTTTGATAATGTATGTATGAATAAGAAGTGATTCTGCTAAAACCACCGTAGTCTGAATTGCAAACAGTTGATTTGAAAGTGACGGAACAAATTGTCTATGATTTAAGCAGTCTGGTTTGCTAATTATAGTGTTTTTGGTAATCAAAGGCTAAGTGCTGCAGGTCTCTGATCGTAATAAGTTTATTATTTGACTCAATAGCTTTAGCGACCTCTTTAAAAAAGGTTTCGTCTTTTAAGCAAGATAATAAACAACATCCACTTTTGGTCAGTTCACCAATCGAGTAATTAGTGTCATCATTCAATAGATATTCATTTTCAACCTTAATAAGAGCACCCTCATAGAGCATTTGAATCGTTGAGGAAACAAGTTGTTTAGGATAGTGTTGTTCAAGTTGCAGATCACGGCTATTAATGTACTGACCAAAAGGTTTATTTGCGACAATATTCAGAAGATCACGGATACATGCAATGTTGATTTCCATAATAAATACACCTCCTTAACATAAATATATAACGAAGTAATGTTTTTACAAAATATTTAACACTTTTTTATCCCTTTTATTTTAACTGCTGTTAGTTAGGACAAAGTGTGTAATATTTGTTTTTGTCCATAGACAAATTTTAAAAAATAATAATTTAAAAAAGAGAATCGTAAAAATTCTTAAAATTTAAATTAATGAGGGCCATATTTTTTAACAAAAATAAGTATATTTGTTAGTATGTTACTGCTTGGGGATTAATAGTTCTCAAGCAGTATTCAACTGATAGCCCCAGTCAGGAATGGCTGGGGTTTTATTTGCAATAATCAAATAGTAGTTTTGCGATAGATGAAATAAGAGGCAGTACAAAGAAAATCTTTGACTGTCTCTTATTTGTCTTGAATTAAGATTAGGTGATCAAAAATAGAGTGATGATCTGGAGAGAAAATGAAGTTTAAATAAAAGCGTCTGCGACCTCATCTTGTGAAATTAATACTATAATGAGAAGTGTAATAGTTTTCTAATGTACCGAGATCTTTACAATCTGGACAAAAAGTTGAAGCAGTAAAGTGCAGGTGCTTGTGAACTTGTTCTGAGAGTGGAACATGATTGAAGAGGAGATGACAGGAGTTACTATGTGAATGCTATATATGAAAATTATAGATACACAGTTGCTTAGTTATAGATTAATAAATGAGGTGGATAAATAGTATGCTGCAATACAGACAAAAAGAGACTGAAGATTCATTTTTAAAACATACATCTTCTGTAATTGCATTAGGCGGCTTTTTATTTGGGTATGATACAGGTGTCATCAATGGTGCGCTCTCCTTCTTGAGCCAACCAGATCAGTTAAATCTGAATTCAACGCAACAAGGAGTTGTCTCAAGTTCATTAATTATCGGTTGTTGTTTTGGGGCTTTACTAAGTGGTCGCTTAGCAGATAGAATCGGTAGAAAAGCTACATTGCAATTAGTTGCTCTTATTTTTACGATCGCAACATTAGGTTGTTCTTTTGCGTTATCAATAAATATGCTGATTGCCTTTCGGACGATATTAGGTTTGTCGATTGGATGTACATCGAACCTTGCACCAATGTATTTAGCGGAAATCTCACCTAGCCAGTGGCGTTCACAAAATGTCAATAAAAATGCTGTAGCAATTGTTGTTGGACAATTAGCAGCGTTTATTGTTAATGCATTTCTAGGAAATACTTGGGGAAACTGGTCTTCAATTTGGCGTGTAATGATGGGAGTTGCAGCTTTGCCAGCAATTCTGCTAGTTTTATTATCTTTTGATTTACCGCAAAGTCCTAGATGGCAAGTTTTGAATAATTCATTAACGCAAGCAAAAGAAAATTTTGAAAAATTAGGTTTCTCACAGACAGATGTTCATAATAGCCTCCAGCAAGCGGGAAAAACTACAAAAACGGTTAAAAATAAATTGAGAATTAAAGCTTTGATCGGTAATAAGCATCTTCGTTATCTTTTGACAGCTGGTGTTATTATTGGAATCATTCAACAACTGTCTGGGGTCAATGCCGTGATGTATTATGGAACTATTTTGCTGGAAAAGGTTGGGATGAGCAGAGGTTTATCTCTTTACAGCAATATTCTTATCGGGACAATTTCAACAGTAGCTGCACTTGTTGGAACAAGGGTAATTGTTAAACATAAACATGGACAAATGCTGGGTTTAGGTCTACTGGGAAACGCTATTTTCTTAGGATTGCTGGCAGTTGTTTTGCATACAAGTCTTTTTTCGCAAGCAAGTACTAATGTTACCGTGTTACTGTTACTAGCATTCTTTTTAGCAGTCCAACAAGGTATTGTCAGCCCTGTTACTTGGCTGATGCTGTCAGAGATCTTCCCACAGCAAATCAAAGCACGTTTTATGGCAATTTCAACTACGGTTATTTGGTTAACTAATTTTGTGGTTAGTTTGATTTCACCTATTTTGATTGGTGATTTTGGGACAGCTAATGTTTTCTTAATCTTTACATGCAGTAATATCCTATGTGCAATAGTAACATTACTGTTGCTGAAGCCGCAGAAGATTACACATGCTTTTAACCATGTCAAATGATTAGCGATGAGTTAAGTAAAAGGCTTTTAAAAATTAATGTATCTTAGTAAAATTTTAACGATTAAAATGAGATTTAAGAAGGTTAGTTTTTAGATACATTGAAATATACACAATAAGACCAGATCAAAGTTGAAGTTTGATCTGGTCTTATTTGTAGGTGCTTGTGTTAATTTCTCTTTAAATAAACACGTGCTTCATAAGGCTGCAAAGTTGTTTGACCTAGATGTTCATGGTAATTACTGAGTAAAAGCTCATCATAATCTGCTTGATCATAATCACGCTCAATCGTGTGATCAGTAAAGTTGGTCATAACAAGTAATGTTTGCCCTTGATAATGGCGCCGATAGGAGAACGCCTCATTATCTTGAGGATCAAGTTCTTCATAGTTACCATAGACAATAATGTCTTCTTGATGGCGTAATTTAATTAGTTTCTGATAGTAATAAAAGACTGAGTTAGAATCTGCTAATTCGGCTTTTGCGTTGATGTCAGGATAATTGGCATTTAAGTCAAACCAAGGTTTACCTGTTGTGAAACCAGCATGAGCTGAGTCGTCCCACTGCATAGGTGTTCGGGCATTATCTCGTGACATATGTGCTAAGTATCGCAGCATAGTTGGTTTATCAACGATTCCTTCTTTTTCAACCAATTCCTTATAAGCATTGATTGACTCAACATCTTCATATTGTTTAAGATCCTTGTAATGAGCATTTGTCATGCCAAGTTCTTCACCTTCGTAAACATAAGGTGTTCCTTGCAGCATATGGAGGGTCGTGCCTAACATTTTAGCTGCTCTTTCACGATATTTAGGGTTATCAGTTGCGAAACGTGATACGGCACGGGGTTGATCATGGTTATTCCAGTAAAGGCTGTTCCAAGCTTTACCGTCAAGCGCTTTTTGCCAACGGGATAAGGCTTGTTTTAAGTCAACCAGCGCAACTGGTTGATCATTCCATTTGCCTAAACGTTTATTAGGGTTAGGGGAGAGGCTAACGTGTTCGAATTGAAAAACCATGTTTAATTCATGCGCGTTCAACCCAGTATAATCAATGACATCTTCTGGAGTTGAACCGGGCATTTCACCGACAGTCATAATATCATATTTTGAGATAACCTTTTGATTCATTTCTTTAAGAAATTCATTTAAACGATGACCATCCGCAACAACTGCCTGAACATCACCATACGCAGCGTTATCTGGAGCAGGAGCATCCGGTAAGCCTTCTGGTTTGGAAATTAAATTAATAACATCCATTCTGAAGCCGTCAACGCCCTTATCAAGCCAAAAACGCATAATATCCCATACAGATTCACGAACTTCAGGATTCTCCCAGTTTAGATCAGGCTGGCCTTCTTCAAATAAGTGTAAGTAATATTGTTTGGTTGTTTCATCATATTTCCAAGCTGGTCCACTGAAGTAAGAACCCCAGTTATTGGGTGCCTTACCGTCTTTAGGATCACGCCAGATATAGTAATCACGGTATTTATTATCCTTTGATTTTCGACTTTCTTTAAACCATTCAGCCTGATCAGAAGTATGGTTGACAACAAGATCCATTAAAATCTTGAGTCCTTTACTGTGTGCCGCAGTTAACAGATCCTCAAAAGACTTCATTGTACCGTACTTAGGATTGATTTTGCGGTAATTACTGATATCATAACCGTTATCTTTATCGGGAGATTCATAAATTGGGTTGAGCCAGATAACATCTGCTCCTAGTTTCTTAATGTAAGATAAGCGTGATTTAAGTCCTGCTAAATCACCAATACCATCACCGTTACTGTCTTGATAACTGCGAGGGTAAACTTGATAAACAACAGCGTGCTGCCACCAATTTTTAGTTGTCATAATAAAGACCTCCATTATTAGTTTAATATGTGTAGCTTATACTGACGTTGAATAATGCCAAAATATTTTGTGGCAATTATTAAGCGTGCGTGTTAAAAAGTGTTTTGGGGTAATAGCTATATCTAGGCTAGTACTTTTGCAAACGTTTACTGTAGTTAATATAACATTTACAGCAAACGTTTGCAATGGTAGATTGGGTAAAAAAATAAAGAATTAAGTCAAAAATACTATTTTGACTTAATCCTCTTAATTTAAGGTTGAAATTATGTACTTAGTGAAATGAATTAGAAGTCATCGGCAAGATTTTGGTTTAGTTTAATCAAGCTAGTATTTAACGTTGTATACTGCTCAATGAGTTCTTCAATGGGTTGCTCAGCCACTTGGCTGAAGCGATATTGAACGTAACCGATTTTCTCCCTTATTTCTGCTAGACTTTTCAGGGAAGCAGCATGCAGCGAGATTTCTAAAAAGCGGCTATCGCCAGCTGCTTTTTTCTTTGTTAGCCATTTTTTAGTAACAAGTTTTTGAACAACAGGGGTAATTGTGTTATTGGCAAGATCTAACTTAGAACAAATCGCTGTTAAAGTTGTTTGTTTTTTTGTCTTGACCACTAACAGCACCATATACTGCAGATAGGTCAGATTATAGTCTTGAAGTATGAGATTGCATAAATGATGAAAATAACGATTCGTTGTGTAAACTGAAAAACATAATTCATCATAGGGTTCATGTCCTGGTTCAATCATAATAAAAACTCCTTTATAAAGTGCCTGATGCGCACGATATATCATAGCACATAAATAAAAATGGTCAAGAAAATTACCTATTAATTTTATGTTTTATGTAGAAGTAATTATTTTTTAGTAACAAAAAAGCCTTTGATTTAGTAACCAATTGGCAGTAGATCAAGGGCTTTTGCTATTTAATAGTTAACTTAAAGCAGAATGCAAATGTGTGGTAGTTTTAACATAAGTATAGATTTCTTGTATTTTATTGATATAGCCTGCAGTATCAAATTTAAGCGCTGTTTTTTTAACTTGCCTTCGGTCGAATACATTCCGGAGACGGTACATTTTTGTACAAGCAGCGATAAATGCAGCCTGATTATTTGTTGGTGTCAAAATACCATTTTGATTAGTAATAATATCGGCTGGTCCGGTGGGACAGTCTGTTGAAATGACTGGAAGACCATGTGAGACTGCTTCTACGATGACCATTGGAAAGCCTTCGTATGTTGAGCATAGCAACAGGCAGTCGGCTTCTGTAATTTCACTCCACGGATCAGGAACCCAACCGCGCCAGTTAATATGTTCAGCAATTTTTAGTTGTTGCGCAAGTTTTTGAGCTGCTGTAAGATCTTTACCCTTACCAAAAATGTCGATCTGCCATTCAAAGGGCAGTTTGGCTAGGACGTGTAATAACATACGGACATTTTTTTGATCGTCTAGTAAAACTCGTCCGATGAACACGGCGTGAAAGGGTGCACCTATTTGCGGGGGTGCGATTAACTTATGTGTAGCTGTTTCAATTGGATTAAAGATCAAGAAGACATTCTCTGGCACCGCTCCAAAATCAATTAGTTGTTGTTTAATTCCAGAGCTGATTGCCAAGTGGTAGTCAGCTTTGTTGATATTTTCACGGCGAAAGTTTTGTGAGTCAATCATCGAGGTATGTCCCCATGAAATAATTTTGAAATGGCAGTGGTAATGGAGACGAATATCAGCGGCTAACTTATTGGCTTTTCCTTCTAGACAAAGAACGATGTCAGGTTGCTGGGCTAAAATATGTCGAATTACAAAAACACGTTGTTGTTCTTCAGAGGTATGGTGGCAGATTTTAACTGTGTAACCATTTTGACGTGTGAACCATTGAAGCCACTCAGGTTCTCCGCTTGCGGGGACTAGCACTTGATAGGTATTTTGCAAGTCATGGTTGATTAGTTCTGAGATTACCCGTTCAGTTCCTCCATGACCTTCGAGGTATTGTGTTACTAATGTTATTTTCACGCTATTATCATCCTTTCGAATTATGAACCTAACATTAAAAAGAGTAGCTATTAATATAGTCCAGACTCGCAATCATCTGAACATTCAGTTACTTACGAACTACAACTTACCTTAAGTGTAGTACAAAATTAATCATATGTTAATCAAACTGCCATGACTAATGATTTAGGTAGATTTTTAATTTAAATATAAACATCCACGTTAACTTATATTGAATACATGGTTAACAAATAATATAATTAGTTCAGTTGAAATTTTTTAAAGGTGTGGATAATTTAATGACTAAACATTTTGATTTTGATATGCTTGCGGATCACTATGGTGAACAAACAGCATTGATAACAAGAAAAGGGTCTTTTAGCTATAATGAGCTCGCGGCAAGAGCTCATCAAAAAGCATCTCGGTATCACTGGGTCTGCCAATATGTTGTCATAATCGGACGCCAAGAACTTAGTTTTGTTGATGAGTTCTTAGCAATACATTATGCTGGACGAGTTCCAATCATTGTCAGTGAACACATTCTGCAATATTTGGATGAGATACTAACTAATCTGAACGGCAACTGGCAGTTTATTGAGGAGGTAAGAACAAGACCACAACCAGCTATGGCGAATGATCTTTTATTTTTAGGTCTAACATCGGGAACGACAGGAATTCCCAAGGTCTATTGCCGCAACTGGTCCTCTTGGCGAGCAGGATTTCTAGTTTGCAACCAGCATTTTAAATTGTCAGACTGTAAATCGATGGCAACACCGAGCCCATTGGCGACGTCATTAGGCCTGCATACATTATTATTGAGTTTCTTTTTAGGCAAAGTAATGTACCTTAAGCCAAAATGGTCGAGTATTGTCTTACCGCAACTGGCGCTTTTTGCAGTACCATCGTTTATTGAACAGAAAGCCAATGAGATTGCTTGGAAAAATATTTCTACTTTAGTGATGTGTGGCGGGTGTCTGCATCCTAGTTTACCTAGAAAAATTCAAAGTCAAGCTACTAAAACAAACTTGTTTGAAATGTATGGTACCTCGGAGACAAGTATGATTTCATGGCAGGACTTGAATAAGGGGAAAGAGGTCAGCTGTGTTGGACAACTTTTTGATGAAGTACAGTTACTGCACAATACTTCGTCGCTAATTGAGGTTAAGAGTCCTTATTTGTTTTCAGGATATTTAGGGAAAAAGCATCCTAAAAGGGTGAAAACAAGTGATGTGGGTGAATTTAAATATGGAAAGTTATTTGTCTATTCACGGCAAAGTGATGTTATTGATCATGGTGGAAATAAGATTTTCCCTAGTGAGATTGAAGAACAGCTTCTACGTGTAGCAGAAGAAGCTGTTGTATTTGGCGTACCGGACAGAGTATATGGTGAAAAAATTGTAGCGTTAGTGGTCTGTAAAACATCGCAAACTGTTTTTGAACAAAAAGCTGTCCAAAACCTTGCAAAGTTTAAACGGCCGCAAGAATATATTTATGTTACGCAGATCCTCAGTGAATCTAACCAAAAAGTATCACGTCGAATGTTAACGCAGAGGTATGAAAGAGGAGACTTTAATGGAATTTAACCAAAAGGTAAGTATCATTGCTGCTGAACGTTTGCCTATCGGAAAAGTCAATGGTATGTTGCAAAATGCGCAACCAGAGTCACTATACACTGAATTAGTAGTACAGCAATTGAAAAAGAAAGCAATTAGTTTGGATGAAATCGATCAAGTTTATTTGGGTAATGTAATGAATCAGGGTGGAAACCTAGCGCGGCGCTGTGCTTTAGCTGCTGGCCTTTCTCCGACAGTCTCGGCTCAAACAATCGATTGCCAGTGTGCTTCAGGTTTAACTGCTATCATTGATGGTGCTGCCAATATTTTGGCAGGAAATGCTAAGATGGTATTAACCGGTGGAGTTGAGAGTAACTCAAATGCGAACACAATTTTTGATTGTATTACTGGTAAAAAGAGCCAACGCTACCCTATGACGGCAGGACCTTATCTTGACCAAGATGTTGGTGTTATTGCAGATGCTCAAGCTGTAAAATATGGTTTGACACGCAAGCAAATTGATTACTTTGCTTATATGAGTCAAAGAAAAGCTTACACTGCTTTTTCTAAGGGGTTATTAACTCCTGAGATACTTGCATACAAGCGCCTGATTCAAGATGAGTGCCCGCGATTTAATACAACGGTGGAAGTGTTGGGACAATTAAAATCAGCATTTACACCTGCTGGGGTTTGCACAGCCGGTAACAGTTGCCCCATTAATGATGGTGCTTCTTCCGTTATTTTAAAAAAATACACTGCAGCTGAACCTACAGCGGGGTATCTGCTGGGATCGGAATTGCTCGGCTGCTCTCCTGAAGAATTTATCTTAGGCCCGGTTTACGCTACCCAAAAATTATTACGGCGTTTTAATCTGCGAGTAGAACAGTTAGCAGCAGTCGAACTTAATGAAGCATTTGCTGTTCAAGCATTGTTATGCCAGAAAAAACTGCAAATCCCAGCTGAAAAATTGAATATACTAGGCGGTGCATTAGCATATGGACATCCATATGGAGCAACTGGCGGAATTCTGGTTACTCATTTGCTGAACATTTTGAACCGACTTAAACGTCCTGCGTTGGGACTCGTTACTCTATGTGTTGCTGGTGGGTTAGGCGCTAGTCTTTTAATAGGTAATGCTTACTGGAGTGAAGAAGACAATGCTTAAAATTTGTGAGCAAAAGATTGCAGCACAGAAACTTGTTTCGCCGCATCTGTGTAGTCATTTGGCAAGCATGTGGCAACACTTACCTTTGCCACCGGAATATAAAAATGGCAATAACCTTTTACTGACTGAGAATTTTGATCTAATTTTTTCACCGCCTTTTATAATTGACCAAACTATTCTGTATCTTGTCAAGAAACATCGAACTTCAAAAGGAAAAGCGATTATTGAACTGATTTTAGAATTGGACCATGGTAAAAAAATGATGGCCCGAGTTGGGATAACATTAATGACAGAAAGTGAATGGGATGAAAAAGTATTTAAATATTACACCGGCGATGGTCAATGACTATTTACGGCGTTCTAATGACCGTAATCCACTGCATCGTGGAACAAGGCAGATTGTACCAGGAAATTTGCTGTTGGAAAAAGTTGAAGAATACTGTACTGAAATAAAACAGACAGCGGTGCAGTCGCTATGTATCACTTTTCTGCATCCACTATATTCAGAGGAAGAAATCGTAATTAAAATTGAAGATGTTGCATTCAGGATTAGTTGGGTAAAAGATGATAGAGAAGTACTGCTGGCAAAGGGGAGATGGAAATAAAAAAATGAAAAAAATATTAATTACAGGTGCAACGCGCGGAATAGGATGGATGTTGGCGCAAAAAGCTGCTGCAGCTGGATTAGAAGTCATCTTGCAGGGACGAAATCCGTACGTCTTACGCGAGAAAAAGTTGATCTTATCCAAAAAAACGAATAAAGTTATGACCAGTTGTTTTGACATCAGAAATCGAACAGCGGCTAAAAGAGAACTTGCAAGGATTGTTGATATCGATTACATTGTTAATAATGCAGGTATGATCGCAGATAATTGGTGGGAGAAAATGTGCATTGAAGATTGGGATGATGTGCTTGCAACGAATTTGACAGGTGCTTTTAATGTTACTAAAGCACTGACTCCCAAATTAAATCCAAATGGTCAGATTATCTTCATGACATCGCAGGCCGGTTTGCTAGGGAACCCAGGTCAAGCCAATTACAGTGCGGCTAAAGCTGCTCTTATTGGACTAACATATACTTTAGCAGCGGAATTGCAACGTTGTTCAATACGGGTAAATGCTGTTTCACCTGGTGCAGTGACAGAGATGACGGCTCCTGTGATAGCTAAACTTAAAGCTAAATATGGCGAATTGCCTGTAGAGTGGCAGCTGGGGTCAACGGAAGCTGTTGCTGAATTTATTCTTGCAGAAGTGCTGCCCACGACAAGAACAGGAACGATCTTTGCTGTTAATGGCAACAGGAATGGTTACTGGAGTAAGCCGCAATATGTTCCGTTGCGATAAATGAAAGCAGGTGTATTACCAATGTGGTATCAGGAAATAGGGCTAAAATATCCGATCTTTCAAGGAGCGATGTCATGGGTCACTACACCACGATTTGTTGCTGCAGTTTCTAATGCTGGAGGGCTAGGGATTCTTGCCAGTGGTGGTCGAACTGCGGCAAAGTTGCGTGAAATGATTCGGCAGACAAGAAAACTAACGGATCAACCTTTCGGGGTCAATGTTGTTTTGTTTGAGAAACAGGCAGCGGCTTTATGCCAAGTAATCTGCGAGGAAAAAGTAGCAGTTATTACAACTGGGGCGGGAACACCCAAGCCGTATATTGAACAGCTGAAAAGGGCGCGAGTGAAAATCTATCCAGTGGTTCCCAATCTGAAGATCGCATATAAAATGCAGAAATTGGCGGTGGATGGACTGGTTGTTGAAGGAATGGAAGCCGGCGGACATATTGGAACTGAAACACTGTTAACGCTACTGCCGCAAGTAACAGCGCATACTAAACTGCCAGTGGTCGCTGCTGGTGGTATTTATGATCATAACTCGATTGAAGCGGTTAAGTGTTTAGGAGCTCAAGGCGTCCAAGCTGGGACGATCTTTTTAGCAGCTGAGGAGTGTGAAATATCAGCCAAGTATAAGGAATTGCTTGTTGCTGCAAGTAATCCAGGAACGACTATTAAGAAGTCAGAGGCGGGAATCTTTGCTCGCGTACTCAATTTGGGAACGGCTAACAGGGCACTTTCGCTGCATGCGGCAGTTAATGAGGGAAACACGATAATTGGGGCTTTTATGGCAGGACAAGTGGCCGATCGAATCAAGCGGATCGAGTCGTTAGCGGCAATTTTTAGACGCTTGATCTAAATAAAAAATTAACAAAGAAAAAAATAAAAAGCTGCAGTAAGATGCCCAGAAATTTTTCACCCAAGGTATGCTGCAGTTTTTTTATAAATATAAAATTTTAGAAATTATTCATTATAATCCATCCGTAAAATAACAAGCGGTTTAGCAAGATATTTTTCAATCTGGTTTAAAAATCTTTGGAAATGTAGTGTTTTGTTATGATATACGACGGCGGCTTGGTCTTTCCAATGTTCAATGATCTCGTAGTCATAAGCAGCATTCATTTTTTTGAAATGCGCGTAAGAAAGATTTCCTTGTTCAGTGGCTGAGTGCTCAACTAATTCAGTTACAAATTCTTCATATTCAGCCTGTAATTCAGGTTTAACGGTTAATTCAACGTTAATTATTTTCATTACTTTTTTTCCTCCTAGGTTTGTTAATGATTTTACTAAAATGGACTTGACTGCTATCCTATGCACTATTATACCCTTATACCCTAAATTAGGGTAAACAGAAGCAGAGGTAAAAGAATGGTTTAAAGAGGCTGGTATAAAGTACAAAATCATTGGGAGTTTAATAAAAGTTTAAAAAGAAGTATTTTGCAACAAATAGCAGATGATTAAAGTTAAACTTAGATTGGATGAGGCACGTCTTAAAAGCAGCACCACATTGGAGATGAAAGTATGAGTTTTTTTAAAGGTCTATTCAATGGCCTGATTATAAGTATCTTTTTGTGGGTGTTGGTTTTTTTAATAATTGAAATGATATGAATAAGTTATTAAGGAGAAGTTTCTGAGGGGAAAGTGCCTTAGGAACTTTTTTCGTGTATGATATAGTTAAAAAAACAAAGGAGTGGAAATTTATGAAGATAGGGATCGATAAACTAGGTTTTTTCACCCCTGATCTGTATGTTGACATGGCTGAGCTGGCTCGCACTAGGCATGAAGATCCTAATAAGTACTTAATTGGAATTGGTCAGGCAAAAATGGCGGTGATCCCGCCAACACAAGATGTCGTAACAATGGCAGCCAATGCTGCTCAGCGTATTTTGACCGTTGATGATAAAGAACAGTTAGATCTGGTTATTTTTGCTACCGAATCAGGAATTGATAATTCAAAAGCGGCAGCAGTATATGTGGCACGCTTATTGGGTCTGAAATCAAATATACGGGCTTTTGAAGTTAAACAAGCCTGCTATGGAGCAACAGCTGGGCTTCAATTGGCAAGGGATCATGTTGCACTTTTTCCACGAAGCAAGGTTTTAGTTATTGGTGCTGATATTGCACGTTATGGTTTGAAAACGCCTGGAGAACCAACTCAAGGTGGTGGAGCGGTCGCACTGCTGGTTAGTGCAGATCCTCAAATTTTGGCGCTGGACAAGCAAAGTGCCTATCAAACACAGGATATCATGGATTTCTGGCGACCATTGGGACAGACGGAAGCAATGGTTGATGGTAAGTATTCTTCAAATATCTATTTAGAATTTCTTGATCATGTTTGGCAGGATTACCAACAAAAGACAGGGTTAAAGCTCGAAGATTTAGCTGCTGTCTTATTCCATTTACCGTACACTAAGCTAGGCTTAAAGGGAATACGTCAGCTGACCACTGGGGCAGAACCAGCCTTAACGTTAAGGCTAACTAAAGAATTTGAACATGCACGAACTTTTAACCGCCTTGTTGGTAATCTGTATACTGGTTCATTGTATTTGAGCCTGCTATCACTATTACAACAAAGTGAACAGCTGATAGCTGGTGATCGCTTGGGCTTATTTAGTTACGGTTCAGGTGCAGAAGCCGAGTTTTATTCTGGTATTTTGCAACCAGATTTTAAAGCTGGGCTGATGGGAGTAGATTATAGTCAGCTTTTAGCTAACCGCCAGCAAGTTAGTGTGGATAAGTATGAACACTTATTTAAGCAACAGCTATTTCATGCAGCAACCGAAGA
This sequence comes from Liquorilactobacillus capillatus DSM 19910, assembly GCF_001434915.1. Taxonomy (GTDB): domain Bacteria; phylum Bacillota; class Bacilli; order Lactobacillales; family Lactobacillaceae; genus Liquorilactobacillus; species Liquorilactobacillus capillatus. The sequence continues at coordinate 245,979 of NZ_AZEF01000027.1, read as the reverse complement.
ACTTGATTATAGTAATGATCCGGCACGCTTTGTGTTAGCAGGAGTTAAAGAGTACCAGCGGCAGTATCTTGAACATTAACATTAATTGGATAAATTTCTACTGAGTCAGTGTTATTCTAGAGACAAACGGCGATATTATTGAGTTGTTTTAGAAGAGAATGCTATAATAATGTTATACATTAGTGCAATTATTTTAGAATGATAAATAACTGCTGTTGCTTTTTGGATATAAAGTGAGCCGTCCAGTGACTCTTGGACTGTTAGATGGCTTTTAAACCGGTAGTTGTTGATAAGGGGAGATAGATTTGGCGAACATACAGGATGGTGTAGTACAAAGAGAACATATACTCGCGACAACAGAATTGAAGAAGGCTGTCGCAAACAAAGCGAGATACTTGCAAACTTTAGCGGCGGCGATCCAGGAGCAAGATGATCGGTTAGTCTATCAGCTGATTGATGGTGAACGCTACTCTAAAGAAATTATGCAGGCCAAGCATGGCACTTCAGATGAGCGGAATGAACAGCTCGTTGCTGATATTTCAGATAAACTGAGCCAATATCTTAGTGGTAATTTAATTGCATATCTCCGTGAAACCTATCCCTTTTTTTACTTTGAACAGATAGGTCTGGGACAGTTTCAGTTTTATTTTGGAAATTGGTGGGACCGCCGGCTTTTTGGAACGCTCGATATCCTTAAGGTGCAATTTGATTTTAACCAAACAGAATATAAAAAGTTGGAGTTGGCCTTCCAACTCGAAGAACAGAAAAAGCGGCTTAACAGTGACAAAATAGCGGCTATCTCACAGCAAACAGATCAACTGCAGGCTTTAATTGATGCACAGAATAGTCGTGATAAAGAAAAAGAACAGGTCCGCTTGCAGTTAAAGAAATTAGCACAAGATAAAGTCTTGCCATGGGAAGCTTCGAAAGCTAAGGAAGCTAAGCAAAAACTGGTAGAACGTTTATCACTGCTAACTGATCAAGATGAAAAAGCACAGCAGGCATACAAGATTATTCGCGAGAGCGAAGAAAAAGTTTTAGCATTGTCGAAGGAAGACACGTTGATTGGCTATGAAAAGCAAAGTATTGTTGCTAAGTTTGGTAGTTTTGCGAACTTTACCGCTTGTAATGAATCACTTTACCGCAATTACATTGCAGATTTGATTGCCACAAAAGGGCGGGTGAAGATCGATGGCTGAAGATTATAAACAAAAAACAGTAACTTTTACCCCCAAGGAAATTGATAATCTTAAACCTTCTCCAGCAATACGTGAAAGTGCAGCGACCTTGAGTACAACGGGAAGGTTACTAGCGTACAACCAAGAATTAAAGGATAGTCTAAATAACGGGTTGTATTTCACGCATTTGTTAGATCAACTCGTCCAGACAGGGGAGCCACAAACCTTATTTGCGGCAGCACAAAAATTAATCAATTACCAGTTAGATAATTCATACCTAGTCTTTCCGCAGCAGTACAGCCGAGCTGACTTTTATTTGATTTTCTTAAATCGGCTACTGGAATTGCATAACAGTGAACAGGTTATTTTACAGTCCTCAGATCGAAATCACGAGTTGTATCACGAGTTTCCTGGAATTAATACACATGGTTACTTTGTATTCCAACTTGAGAAGGGGTCACCTGATGGTGCTTATTATACTGAAAAAAATTCGGGTGAAATTCTCTTTTATCTGAATTTTCGAAAGAATATCGTTCGTTTTAACAGCCGTTCAGTAGTCAAACTATTGTTAGTTGACTATTTAAAAGAACTTGAGCCCGAAGCTATTAAGGGTTTTGAAGTTTATTTGTTAAATTTAGGACGCTACCTTAAAGAAGATTATGGTTTCGATGTTGATTTTAACTTGCTAGATCCTTCCAATAGTGCTGTTTACGAACTAGCAAATCCACAATTACCGCATAGTACTATCGACCAATTATTTGTGATGGCAGCCAATGGTGGTCGAATGCTGAAAGTTGGCGAAGATAACGAAGCTATCCTGAATTTAGATAAACAGACTATAGTGACCTTGGTAGATAAAAGCAGATCTGATCATACGGCTATTTCTGAGTGGATAATTAGGGTGAACGATGGAGAGAGTCGAGTAGCTTGGTTTGATATTTTACTTCAGTATCAGTTTATTAGGGAATGGTATCTGGATAATCTAGCTGACTTAGAAGTTAGGTCTGATCTTTTGTATTTTAACTAACAATTGAAAGGGAGTTGCTTGATTTGCGCGTAAAGGAAATGATTGATGCTGCACGACATTATACGGGATTTTCGTTGGCTACCGGGCTGACAGAGGATGATAAAATTGCAGCGCTGTATCTGGAGTTAAATAATACATTAGCAATTATGGCAACTGCAGCTGCTAAGAAAGAAACCCGGGATGAATTACTCACATATTATTGTGATGTACTATATGCGTTTTGTCGGGTAGGTAATCAACGAAAATGGACGTATCTAATGCTACTGTCAGATGAGCAGACGATCCAGTTACAACAGAAATGGGCGAGTCAAGCGGTAGCTAAGCTTTTTATGATTTTACAACAGCAATTAAATAAAAGTTTTTTTGAACGACAGAATCAACCATTCTTGCATGCATGGCATTTGCTGCTTAAGTTTGGTTTGGTCGAGCTGGAGTATACACCGTCGGAGATCGAAGAGAGATATTTTACAAAATTTACTAACTAAAGAATCATGGCTAATGCCATGATGATTCAAAGTAAGCGGAGGAGACCGGATCAAAAGTTAGATCTTGATTCAGGCCTCTTTTTAGAGTACTAGTGAAAGATGTCCGTAATGAGTTGAAGTAGTAAACTGGAAAGTAAAAACTTCTACAAATAAAAAACCATGTCTTTAGACACGGTCTCTTACTTAAAACAGTTTTTTGGTGTTACTTTGTTACTTACCTAAAAGCTTATTTTGCGGAACCTCATTTTTAAAGTGTTTATAATTACTGCGAACTTTGCGTTGATTGGCATATAACTGAACAATACCCGCAAGAAGCAAAATACCGATAAGTGCTAAAAATTGTATCATCCAAATCATCCCTTTGTTAGTTTTATATTACATTTAATTTACATTATTGTCACATAGTTACAAAAACATTTCAATTATAATGCTTATTCTTTCGAATGAAAACTAAAATAAAAAACTTTTTGCAAAAAGGTTTTGACAACAAGTATCGAATTATTCTATAATACTGAGTGTTGTTCATGGCTCGGTAGCTCAGCTGGATAGAGCATCCGCCTTCTAAGCGGACGGTCGAGAGTTCGAATCTCTCCCGCGCCATATAGTAGTGATAAGGACGGGATCAAAGAAACTTTGGTTCCGTCTTTTTTTATGCTTCTTCTTAGTTACCAACATATTTTAAAGGAATTACTAAAAAGTTATTTTTAAAAAAGATTGACGATTTAGGTATTCTTTGCTATCATTTGAGTGTTGTATTTGTGTAAACCACAACTGCAACCGCACGTTTTAAGTTTAAGAGTACAAATATTGTATTTTGTACCACTACATTACGGCGAGTCTAAGATTATTAAGGAGGTGCACAAATGTACGCAATTATTGAAACAGGCGGTAAGCAATTAAAGGTAGAGGCTGGTCAAGCTATCTATGTTGAAAAACTTGCAGCAGATGCAGGTGAAAAAGTTACTTTTGATCATGTTGTTTTAGTAGGTGGAGATAAGACTGTTATCGGTAAACCATTCGTTGATGGCGCAACCGTTACAGGAACTATCGAGAAACAAGGCCGTGCTAAGAAAGTTATTACTTTCAAGTATAAGCCAAAGAAACATTCACATACCAAGCAAGGTCATCGTCAACCATATACAAAGGTTGTCATTGATGCCATCAATGCCTAGTTGTTACCGAAAGTGAGGCCTTGAGATGATAAAAGTCCGCTTTTTTAGGAGCAACCAGCAAACATCCGGCTTTGAAATAACAGGGCATGCGGATGCTGGTGAATATGGACAGGATATTGTCTGTGCGGCTGTTTCAGTTCTAACGATCAGCACGATCAACGGAATGAAAAAACTGGTGCAGATAAAGCCCAAGGTTGATGCGAATGAAGAGGAGGGTGGCTATCTTAGTGTAAAGTTGTCCCAACATGAGTTCCAAAATCATGATGCGCAACTCCTATTAGCCAATCTCGAACTTGGTTTGCAAGCTATTGTTGAAAACTATGCTAATTATATTAAGATAATCAATTGAATTAGGGAGGTGCACTTAACTATGTTAATGAACTTACAATTCTTTGCTCATAAAAAGGGTGGTGGTTCCACAGCTAACGGCCGTGATTCAGAATCTAAGCGTTTAGGCGCTAAGAGTGCTGATGGTCAAGTTGTTACAGGTGGTTCCATCCTTTACCGTCAACGCGGGACACGTATCTATCCGGGTACAAACGTTGGTTTGGGTGGTGACGACACATTGTTTGCTAAAGTTAGCGGCGTTGTTCGTTTCGAACGTAAGGGTCGTGACAAGAAGCAAGTGTCGGTTTACCCAGTAGCTGAATAATAAAAGATATTTTACAATAAGACCAATGCGGGACGAACTGTTTTGTATTGGTCTTTTTTGTTTTCCATGGATCTTTTTTTGAGGAGAGATTTGTATGCTCAATGAACGTGTTACCAGATTATTGGCTCGAATGGACCAAATGAGTTTGGACGCCTTCTTGGTTACAAAACCGGTTAACATCCGCTATCTCAGTGGCTTTACAGGTGATGCTGGAATACTGCTGATTACTGAACAAGCAGGGTACTTGCTGACGGACAGCCGTTTTGAGCAGCAGGCTCAAGATGAACTGACTGGTTGGGAAACTATTATTACACATGATTGCTTGAAAAAAGCATGTCAATTGGCAGAACAATTACGGTTAGTGGCATTAGGTTTCGAGGATTCATTGTCATATCGTCAGTACGACTATCTTGATGAAAATGCCATGTGTGATATTGTTCCACTAGCTGATGTTGTTGAAGAGTTGCGTTCGATTAAAGAGCCGATAGAGATTGAGAAGATAAGAAAAGCGGGTAAACTGGCGGGTAAATGTTATCAAGTGCTGTTAAGAAAAGTACAGCCAGGTTACACAGAACTTGATTTGGCAAACTGGGTCGATGGGTATATGAGACAACATGGTGCTAGCGCAAGTTCCTTTCCAACGATTATTGCTGGTGGAGAGAAGACAGCGCAGCCACATGCTGCAGCTACAGCGAGAAAAATAACATCTAATGAATTACTATTATTAGATTTTGGCTATTACTATCAAGGTTATACCACAGATGTTAGTCGAACTTTTGCAATAGGCCCCCAATCATCTAAGGTTAAGGAAATTTATGCAGTAGTTCTGGAAGCACAGCGAAGAACAATGATGGCGATCCAACCAGGAATAGCTGTACAGGAGCTTGACCATATTGGACGGTCGTATATTGAGAGCTGCGGTTACGGGGCCTTCTTTAATCACGGGATGGGGCATGGTATTGGCCTGGAGATTCATGAGTTGCCTAATATTGGTAATGGCTTTACAGCTAAATTGCAAGTTGGGCAAGTTGTGACAGTTGAACCAGGGATCTATCTTCCAGGTACAGGTGGTGTTCGGCTGGAAGATGATATTTTAGTTACGAAAGATGGCCATGAAATACTCACAGATTTTGAACGTGACTACCATGAGCTGAAAGGATAGACTTGCATTTTAAGGGCTTTTATTGATATTATTAACTGTAATCAACTTAAGCTGAAAGAAGACAATTAAGACTTTTCTCTTATAAAGAGAGATTTATAATTTAGAGATTTGCAGGAGGAATAACATGATTTCAGTAAACGAATTCAAAAATGGGCTGACCATTGAAGTTAATGGTGCCCTTTGGCGTGTGGTTGAATTTCAACACGTTAAACCGGGAAAGGGCAGTGCTTTTGTTCGCTCAAAGCTTAAAAATTTGCGCACCGGTGCGGTTCAGGAAAAGACATTCCGTGCGGGTGAAAAAGTTGAACGGGCCCAAATTGACAACCGCAAGATGCAGTATCTCTATGCCGATGGCGCTAGTTATGTTTTCATGGATACAACAACTTATGAGCAATTAGAATTGCCCGGTGAAAGAATTAAGAGTGAATTAAATTATCTGAAGGAAAACATGTTGGTTAATATTATAATGTATGGCAATGAAACTTTAGGGATCGAATTACCTAACACTGTTCAACTGTCTGTCAGTGCGACAGAACCAGGAATAAAAGGTGATACATCTTCTGGCGGTTCAAAACCAGCAACACTGGAAACTGGGCTGATTGTTCAGGTACCATTTTTCGTCAATGAAGGCGATGCTTTGATTATTAATACACAAGATGGAAGTTATGTTTCCCGTGCCTAAAGTTTAAAGGAGGTACTGTTGGATGGCTGAGAATAAGAGTATTATTTTAACAAGTCAAAAACCCATTCTGGGACAGATCGAAGTTGCACCCGAGGTGATTGAAATTATTGCGGGAATTGCGGCTAATCAAGTAAAAGGTGTCTATTCTATGCGAGGTTCGCTGGCTAATAGTCTGAATGAATTGTTTGGACGTAAAAGTCGTGGTAAGGGAATTAAGCTAGAACAGGACGGTGCTAATCTAGGGATAGAAATCTATGTTTTCCTCAACTACGGTGTCTCTGTGCCTAAGGTTGCACTAGATATTCAAGAGAAAGTGAAACAGCAATTATTCTTTATGACAGGACTAGAACTGAAAACAGTTGATGTCTATGTTCAGGGTGTGGTTCCTAAGAAACATGTTCAAGATATCAACCCCAATGATTTATTTGCTGAAGAAAATGGTGACAAGTAGTGAGTATAACAAGACATACTATTCGTCGGATTGCTTTTCAAATACTTTATGCTGTTGAGAGCAATCCAGAAACAGATATTAACGAACTTTACGCCCAGATTCAAAATGATGAATCACATGCCGACCTGGAAATGCCATCGTATTTAACTTCGCTGGTCACAGGGGTAATGACTCAAAAAGAAGAACTTGATCAAACGATTACTGCGCATTTAAGCAGCAAATGGAGTATCAAGCGTCTTAATAAGACTGATTTGCTTATTTTACGGATTGCGGTATACGAAGCAAAATTTGCTGCAGAAGTACCGACAAAGGTTGCGGTTAACGAAGCATTACAGTTAGCAAAGGAATTTAGTGATGAGAAGTCCCGTCGATTCATCAATGGGGTTTTATCTAACTTGATAACTGAACAAAGCAGCAAGCTGGAATAAGCGGCAGAATTAATTAGCATGCTGATGAATGAATAAGCGGTTAAGGCGCTCAAGATGATAGCCTTAGCCGCTTATTTCAGCTGGCTAGATAACTGGCAGCTGGGTCTATAGAAACAAAAGAAGATATGCTAGAATAAACTATAAGCAAAAAATGATAAGGGTGAACTTAATGGTAGCAAAATTACTGGATGGAAAAAAGTTAGCTATGGAAATACGCACACACTTAAAACAACGGGTGCAGGAATTAAAACAAAAAGGGGTTACCCCCAAATTAGTTGTGATCCTGGTAGGCAATGATAGTGCTAGCCGGATTTATGTGCGCAATAAGCACCGAGCTGCCCAAAAAATTGGGATCGAAACGAAAGATATTGAGCTCCCACAAGAAATCACGGAGAATGAACTACTGGCATACGTCAAAAAGTATAATGAAGATGATTCAGTACACGGAATACTGGTCCAACTACCGTTACCAGCACAAATAAATGCAGAGAAGATAACTCATGCAATTGCCCCAGCTAAGGACGTTGATGGTTTTCATCCGGTTAACATCGGACATTTATTTATGAATGATCCCCATGCGTTACCATGTACACCACACGGGATTATGCAGTTTTTTAAGAAATATAATATTTCGCTGATGGGTAAACATGCAGTTATCGTTGGACGTAGTAACATTGTTGGGCGACCAATGGCAGCAATGATGCTTAATAATGATGCAACGGTTACGATCACGCATAGTAAGACGAAGAATCTGTCGGAATTAACACGTCAAGCTGATATTTTAATTGCAGCTATCGGACAAGCAGAGTTTATTAAAAAAACGGATGTTAAGCCGGGGGCAGTTGTGATTGATGTAGGGATGAACCGTAATGATAAAGGTAAACTCGTAGGCGATGTTGATCAAAAAGAGGTTGCTGAAGTTGCTTCTTATCTGACGCCAGTTCCTGGGGGAGTTGGACCGATGACGATTGCAATGCTGATGGAGCAAACGGTTAAATTTGCGGAACGAGGTGTTCAAAATGTCGACGGAGAAGTATCTAACGGTTAGTGCCTTAACTAAATATTTAAAACGCAAGTTTGATGCAGATCCTTATTTAGGAAGAGTTTATTTAACGGGTGAGATTTCAAATTTCCGTATGCGTCCGCGTGCACACCAGTATTTTAGCTTGAAAGATGAACATGCTAAGATTAGTACAATTATGTTCCGTTCAGCTTTTGAAAAAGTTAAGTTTCGTCCTGAAGAAGGGATGAAGGTTTTAGTCGTTGGACGAATTTCGCTTTATGAAGCAACAGGTAATTATCAGATTTATGTGGAAAAGATGGAACCTGACGGTGTGGGAGCGCTCTATCAAGCCTATGAACAGCTAAAGAAAAAACTGTCAGCAGAAGGCTTGTTTTCTGCTCCTAAGAAGAGTCTGCCGCTTTTTCCACAACGAATAGCAGTTATTACAAGCCCTTCAGGCGCTGTAATTAAAGATATTATGACAACAGTTAGACGACGTTATCCAATTGCACAACTAGTCTTATTTCCAACATTAGTTCAAGGTGAAAGTGCGGCAGCAGATATTGTTGAGAAGATCCAATGGGTTGAGCAACTCAGTAGTTTTGATACATTGATAATAGGACGTGGTGGCGGCTCAATCGAAGATCTTTGGCCTTTTAACGAAGAAATAGTGGCAAGGGCTATTTATGACTGCCAACTACCAGTTATTTCCTCTGTAGGACATGAGACGGATACAACGATTGCGGATTTAGTAGCTGATGTTAGAGCGGCAACACCAACAGCCGCGGCTGAATTGGCAGTACCTGTTCTCAGTGATGAATTACTAAAAATCAACCAGCTACGCGTCCGACTTTATCAAGCTTTTAAGGCAGATCTAAAACTAAAAAAGCAAAGGCTGGGCAAGTTGCGTGCCTCTTACGTCTTTCAACAGCCACAAAGGCTTTACGAAGGCTACTTACAAAAACTTGATTATTTAGCTAAACGGGCTGAACGTGCCACACAAGTTATTTTTACCCAAAATGAACATCAGTTAATACGTCGACAAAATCGTTTACGTGAAGTTGCTCCGCTTGAACGTGTCCGGCTGAATGCCCGTAACGTGGAGTATCTAAAAGCACGATTGAATAAAGCGGGTATAGATTGTTTGGGACAAAAGAGGCAGCAGGTCCAGACAGCCATTGTTAATCTGGATATGCTAAGTCCACTTAAGATTATGACTCGCGGTTACAGTTATATTGCTCAGGATGAACATGTTGTTAAGTCAGTCAGACAGCTGACGGCTGGAGAAAAAGTTGCAATTCACTTTATAGATGGAAAAGCAACAGCTGAAATTAAGAATATTGAGGAGAATAGAACCAATGACTGAAAAACCAACCTTTGAAGATAATTTAAATGAATTGGAAGAAATTGTACAGAAGTTGGAACAAGGTGATATTCCACTGGAAAAATCACTTGATAAGTTTCAGCGAGGAATGGAGCTTAGCAAGCAATTACAAGCTAAACTTGCAAATGCAGAAAAAACTTTGACTAAAGTAATGGACCAGAACGGAAATGAAGAAACCTTCGAGCGTGATGATTCTAATGAAGAATAAGTTAGAGCTTTTTCAAAGGCAGCACTTGCCAGTTCTTAACCGCTATCTGGAAAAGTACTTAACAAAACTTGAGGGTGAGCAAACACTTAAGGATGCTATGCTCTATTCAGTTGCTGCCGGAGGCAAAAGAATTAGACCCCTGTTGATTATGGCTATTTGTAGTGAGGCCGATCAGCAGATAGATACCAATGTTTATGCAGTTGCTAGCAGTCTCGAATTGCTGCATACATATTCATTAATCCATGATGATCTGCCAGAAATGGATAATGATGATTTACGGCGGGGACGTCTGACAAACCATAAGAAGTTTGGACAGGCAATTGCTGTTTTAGCAGGTGACGGGTTATTGACGACTGCTTTTGAGTGTTTAGGAAAAACAACTTTATCAAGTAATGTCAAAGTACGTCTAATGACAGCATTAGCTGAGGCAGCCGGACCACAAGGAATGGTTAGCGGTCAAACAGCGGATATTGAAGGCGAACACAAACGGCTCTCCCTTGCACAATTACAACAGCTTCATCAGCATAAAACAGGGGCGTTGATTAATTATGCCTGTTATGCCGGTTGTGTTCTAGGTGATTTGTCAGCAGAAAAGCAGGAACAGGTCCAACGCTTTGGTGCTACCTTTGGATTAGCTTTTCAAATCTATGATGATATTTTAGATGTTGTTGCAACGGAAGATCAGCTGGGTAAAGCTGTACATAAGGATCAGTCTGAGCATAAGAATACGTACCCGGGGTTAGTTGGACTTGATGGAGCTTATCAGCACTTAGATGCGGCTTTACAACAGGCGTTAACTAGTTTGAACATTCTAAAAGAAATGGGAATGAGTACAGAACTATTGAACGGTTTCTTAGATTATTTTATGAGAAGGAAGAAGAAATGAAAAAGGAACGTGTCGATGTTTTATTAGTTAAGCAAGGCTTATTTGCAACCCGTGAACAAGCCAAAAGAGCAGTTATGGCAGGTGAGATCCTTGGTCAAAATGAAGAAAGGCTTGATAAGCCTGGCGTAAAGATCCCAGAAATAACTAAACTGCATTTTAAGGGGACCAAGATGCCTTTTGTCAGCCGGGGTGGTTTCAAACTGGATAAAGCACTAAAAGTTTTTGCATTAACGACTCAGGATAAAATTGTGCTGGATATTGGTTCTTCAACAGGTGGTTTTACTGATGTAGCTTTGCAAAATGGAGCACGATTGAGTTACGCTCTAGATGTTGGAACTAATCAGTTGGCTTGGAAGATACGGCAAGATCCACGTGTGGTTGTGATGGAAAACACAAATTTTCGCTACAGTAAATTAGCTGATTTTACAGTGGGGCAGCCTAATTTTGCGACAATTGATGTTTCGTTTATCTCGCTGGAACTGATTCTGCCGCCGTTACATGCAATTTTACCAGTGGGTGGGGACGTTGTAGCGTTGATCAAACCACAATTTGAAGCAGGCAAAGCGAATGTGGGTAAACACGGAATTGTACGAGATAAAAAAGTGCATAAAGATGTTTTGCAAAAAATTTTGAATTTTGCGGTTGCTAATGGGTACAATGTTTGCGGACTAGACTTTTCACCAATTACTGGCGGTGAAGGCAATATTGAATTTATAGTTCACTTACGTAGTACTGACCAGCAAGCTCAGCTGATGCCAAATGTAGATGTTGAAAATGTTCTTACAGCTGCTTATGCAGTCTTAAAATAAAAAGTTAGTCCTTTCAGAAAGCAGCAATTTTTAATCTTAATAGAAGATAAGCTATGATTAAGGATAAATGCGAATATTATCTTAGAGGTTGGTGATGACGGTGCGAAAGCAGGAGAGACAAAAAGCAATAAAGACACTAATACAGCAGAATGATATTGATAGGCAAGAAGATATCGTTAGGTTGTTAGGTGAACAGGGAATAGAAGTTACACAGGCAACGATTTCGCGTGATATTAAAGATATGCAGCTAATTAAACTACCTTCGCCAGAGGGAAGTTATCATTACAGTATGCCAGCAGAAAAAAAGATGGATGCAGAAAAAAAATTACGGCATACATTACGAGATGCTTATATTTCCTCGCGAATTCAAAATGAGTTCTTTTTAATCAAAGTTCTGCCTGGGAACGGACCTGTTGTTGCAAGCTTGATCGATCAACTTAAACGCGAATTTATTTTTGGTGCAATTGGTGATGACGACACCGTGCTGGTAATTTCAACCTCAGCTGCTAAAGCACTTGATACACAACAATGGTTATTAGGCTTAACAGAGTAGGGGTTAACAGCTAAGTATAATTATTTATAGAAGCTAAAGGGATGATCCGATGTTACAAGAACTCATAATTAGAGATTTTGCGATTATTGAAAAAATGGATATTGATTTTCAGGCGGGGATGACTGTACTGACCGGTGAAACAGGGGCCGGTAAGTCAATTGTAATCGATGCGTTGGGGCTGTTAGCAGGTGGTCGCGGTTCGCAGGAGTTTATTCGTAAAGGCGCGAGCAAGTCAATGTTACAGGGCTTATTCAGTTTAACGTCAGACGAGCAATTAAAGAGTCTTCTTTGTGAGCTGGGGATCAGTTATGCAGATGACGGTTTGATCTTGCAGCGGGACCTTTACCGTAGTGGACGTAGTGTCTGTCGTGTTAATGGGATACTAGTAAATTTAGCAGTTCTTAGGCAGATTGGTGAGAGGCTGATTGACATTCATGGTCAAAATGAGCATCAGGAATTAATGAAGACAGAAAGGCATATCGGGCTGTTGGATGAGTATATTCCAGGCTTTAAGATACTGAAAAAACGTTATTTAGCAGCTTTTCAAAAGTATAATAGTTTAAAAGCAGCGCTACAAAAACGCGAAGCTAATGAAAAGGAATGGGCACAACGGCTAGATATGTTGAAGTTTCAGGTAAATGAAATCAGCGAAGCCCATTTGAAAACAGGTGAAGAAGAACAGCTGAGCAGCGAAAAAAATAAATTAGAAAATTATCAGACGATTCGTAGTGCGTTGCTGAGAAGTTATCAGTTATTATCAGGAGAAACAACAGATACATTAGGGCAAATTGGTGGGGCGATGGAAGAATTGAATAATATTGCTTCATATTCTGATAAGCTACGAGCTATTAGTGAAGGTTTCGCCAATGCTTTTTATGCGCTTCAAGATGCTGCACACGAAATCTCAGGTGAATTGGATATGATGGAGTGGGACGAAGACCGTTTAAATGAACTCGTCCAACGTTTAGAGTTAATTCATCAGTTGGAGCATAAGTATGGCGACTCAATTACTCAAGTACTGAGTTATCAACAAAAGATTACGAGTGAATTGACTGAGATGCGAAAAACAGAAGATAACGGTGAACAACAAAAAGAAGCTGTTCAACAAGCTTTAGCAGTGGCACGAAAATTAGCAGATGAACTTTCAAGCAAGCGACATAAAGCAGCAAAAAGATTACAAAAGGATGTCCATCGTCAACTAAAAGAACTTTTTATGGATAAAGCTCTATTTGAAGTTAAGTTTAAAAGCTCTAAGCTTGACCTCGGTCGCAATGGAATTGATGAAGTTGAGTTTTATATTCAGACTAATCCAGGTGAGGCAATGGGGCCATTAGCTAAGATTGCCTCAGGGGGTGAGTTATCACGGATTATGCTAGCTTTAAAGACGATTTTTGCGAAAACGCAGGGTGTTACTAGTATTATTTTTGATGAAGTTGATACGGGGGTCAGTGGGCGTGTTGCACAGGCAATAGCTGAAAAAATAAGCCAGGTAGCGGCACATTCACAGGTCCTTTGTATTACACATCTTCCCCAAGTGGCAGCAATCAGCGATCAGCATTACTTTCTTTCTAAAAAAACTGTGGGTGGTCGGACTGAAACAGCTATTAAGAAACTTACTATCTCCGAACGTGTAAATGAGTTAGCACGAATGTTAGCAGGAACAACGATTACTAAGTTGACCCTTGAACATGCTAATGAATTATTAGAGATGGCAGATGATCTTAAAGCCAAACACACCAATTAAAGAGAAATAAAAAGGGACCACAATAAGAGTTACAATTAGCTGTTAGGTAAGTGTAACCTCTCTGCGGTCCAAATTTGTGTGACTAAATATTAAGTTGTTTTAAAGAAAATCCCTGTAGAGGCCAACGACCTTACCTAGAATTAAAACTGAATCTAAAATAATTGGAGGCATAGTATCGTTTTCCGGTTGTAATCGAATATGATCAGCTTCTTTGAAGAACCGTTTACAGGTTGCTTCATTTTCATCAGTTAGTGCAATGATAATGTCACCGTTATCGGCAGCACGTTGCTTACGAACGATGACTTTATCTCCATTTAAAATCCCCGCATTGATCATACTTTTACCCCGAATCGTCAACATAAACAAGTCAGTTGCTGAATCCATAGTAGGTGGTAAAGGAAAGTAATCGGTAGCTTCTTCAACAGCTAGGATAGGTGTTCCGGCAGTGACTGTCCCTAAGACAGGAATAGCTTGCGTGTGCTCCTCGATTCCGATGGCCTCTAATCCGGCAGCCGTTAGCTCGATTGCTCTTGGTTTAGTGGGATCTTTCTGGAGGTAGCCCTTTTTTTCGAGTCGAGCCAAGTGTCCATGGACTGTTGAAGTTGAGGAAAGGTTTACTGCCTGACAGATTTCACGAACAGTGGGTGGATATCCCTTTTCATTGACTCGTTCATAGATGAAACGCAGAACAGCCATTTGTCTTTTTTCAGAAGCTTTTGTCATTTATGACACCTCAATTTACTAAGTTATTAGTTAAATTTTAGCATAAAATAAGCATGGTTACAAACAAATGTTCGGCTTAGGCATTTGAAAAACATATTTTTTTCTTGTATGATGGATTTTATAATTACGAATAAGTTAGGAGCATCTAATAATGGCAGGAAAGATACCACCAGAACTGATTGACCGTATTAACGAGTTATCTAAAAAGAAAAAGGAAAGTGGCTTATCAGCTGCTGAATCAAAAGAGCAAAGAAAGTTACGCCAAAAATATTTGTCCTTGTTTAGAGAGACCTTCAGAAGTAATGTTGAGATGTTACAGGTTTTTGATAAAAAGGGCAATGAGGTAACCCCAGAAAAAGTTAAACAGATTCAGCGAAAAAAAGGATTACGCGATGATTAACTTTTATTTGTGATATGTCCTTTATTTTTAAGAGCTAGTTGTGTAAAATTAAGAGATAGAGTGACTTGAAGGGAGTAATTGTTGATGTCGACAACGATCTGGGTATTTATTGCAGTTCTTGCATTGATCGTAGGGTTTGCCGGTGGTTTTTTTGCAGCACGCAAATACATGGAAAACTACTTGAAGAAAAATCCTCCAATTGATGAGAATATGTTAAAAGCGATGATGTTGCAGATGGGACAAAAACCATCCGAAAAGAAACTGCATCAGATGATGAATGCAATGAAAGCACAAAATAATAAGAAAAAATAAAAAAGAAGCTCCGTTAAGGAGCTCCTTTTTTATTTCTTTACTGTTTTGGGATCGATATATTCATAAGTTGGATCGATCTCTCGGTCTAGTTCGTCAAAACGGTCATGCAAATCTTTAAGAACTAACTGCTGTTCACTGTCTGTTAGCTTACGTTTTCGATCGATATATACGGGTTCACCGAACGAAACAGTTACTCGTTTGCGCAGTAATAATCTCTTAAAAGTAGGCGGTCCTTGGTAAACGACTGGAATGAGCGGAACACCAGCTAATTTAGCAATTAAAAGTGCACCACCTTTCAGTTTTTGCGAATGCCGCGTACCTGACGGAAACATAATCAGCGAGAGATCACGGCTTTTTAGCCATTTGATAGGAGTCTTGATGGCTGAAGCACCAGGATGTTTACGGTCAACTGGAAAGGCATTGGCGTGCACCAAAATAAAACGTAAAATTGGATTTTTGAATAACTCTGACTTCGCCATAAAAGAAAACTTCTTAGGTGAAGCTGCAAGAGCAAAGTAAATCATATCAAACCATGCCCGGTGTGGACCAACGAGAATATAATTACCAGCAGGAAGTTTCTCTTTATTACGGTAGTGCGTATTACCGTTAATTAAAAAAAGAAAAAGACGTGCAACAACACGAATAAATGAATAGAACATCACGATGACATTCCTTTCTACATTAAAATATTTCAGTGATTAGTATTGCATATTTTTTGTGTTAGTTGCAAGTCTAAATAAGGTTAGGTCAAAAAATGAATTTAAATGAAAATGAAAGAATTGACATGCTGTATTCCAGTGATATTAAGATAATTCAAAGTGCAGAAGTTTTTTCTTTTTCACTGGATGCTGTCTTGTTGGCCCATTTTACACAGCCAATAAGAAAAAAGAAAGGTAAAATCGTGGATCTATGCGCTGGAAATGGAGCTGTAGGGCTCTTTTTGAGCGCTAAAACACAAGCACATATTACGGAAGTTGAGCTCCAACCGCGCCTTGCAGATATGGCTCAGCGCAGTGTGGAATTAAATGAATTGACTAAACAGATGGATGTTTTGAATATTGATTTAGCTAATGCTGAACGTTATCTACGAAAGGATTCATTTGACACGGTAACTTGTAATCCGCCGTATTTTGCTAATTTAGATAATAGTAAGAAAAATGAAAATCCTTACTTTGCGATTGCTCGGCATGAGATCACCGTTAATCTAGCGAAAATAATTGAGGTTACCAGTGGCCTGCTAAAGATGAATGGTAAGGCATATTTTGTGCACCGACCAGAACGAGCCTTTGAATTGCTAACACTTTTAGAGCAGCACCGTTTAGCACCTAAAAGGATTCAACTGGTGTATCCTAAAAAGAGACGTGAGGCCAATATGATTTTAGTTGAAGCGATTAAAGATGGGCGGCAGCAGGGGCTCCGCTTTTTACCGCCAATAACGGTCTATGGTGAAAATAATCAATATAGCTCTTTTGTACGGGAGATTTTATACGATGGAAAAAAAGAAGACTAAAAATTATTTTTTTTATGTTTTACTTTGTGCGGATGGAACTCTATACGGTGGTTATACAACCGACTTGCAACATCGATTGACTGCACATAACACTGGGCGAGGGGCAAAATATACCCGTGTCAAAAAGAGACAGCCAGTAAAGATACTCTATTATGAAACATTTAAAGAAAAAAGGTTAGCCTTACAAGCTGAGTATGCATTTAAGCATCAAAGTCGTGCACAAAAACTTATTTATTTACGCGCAGCGGGCGTAACTGCTAAACTGCCACAACACTTAAAGTAATAAAAAGCTTAATTTTTATTTGAAGATTAACTTCGTGGTACAATAACATTTGGTAACCATAGCTAATTATAAGTTAAGCTTGGTTTCTCACCGTATAATTATCATTTATTTAATTGGAGGTTCACAATGAAGTTTATTGCATTTAATGTTCGTGAAGATGAGTTACCGTATTTTAAAGCTTGGGAAAAGGAAAATGGTATCCAAGTTGATACAGTACATGAAGCACTAACAACTGACTCTTTGGATCAGCTTGCTGGGTATGATGGTGTTCTGGGCTTGCAGACAGGAACATACCCGCAAAAAATGTTTAACAAGCTGAAGGAAAATAATATTAAAGTATTTTCTATCCGTAATGTTGGCGTTGACAACCTTGACTTAGAGGAAGCAAAACAAAACGAGATTAAGGTTACTAATGTCCCAGCTTATTCACCAAATGCAATTGCTGAATTCTCAGTAACACAATTAATGCAGCTTTTGCGTAATACGACGGTTTTTAGACGCAAAGTGGTTGAACACGATTTCCGGTGGGCTCCTTTTGTTGGAAAAGAACTACGTTCATTAACAGTTGGTGTTATTGGAACTGGTAGGATTGGGCGTGCTGCAATTAACATCTACCGGGGATTTGGCGCAAAAGTTATTGCATATGATGTTTATCCTAATCCAGCATTAGATAGAGAAGGAATCTATGTTTCGTCATACGATGAGTTATTTGCCCAAGCTGATGTTATTACAATGCATATGCCAGCAACACCTGCAGATCATCATCTGATAAATGCAGCTTCGATTGCCAAGATGAAAAAGGGCGTTTACATTATTAATACAGCACGTGGCTCGCTCATCAACACAGCTGATTTAATTACAGCTGTCAAAAATGGTCAAGTAGCTGGAGCAGCATTAGATACCTATGAAAACGAAAGTACTTTATTCAATCATGATTGGCGTAATAAAGAGATCAAGGATGAAACTTTTAACGAATTATTGCAGCTTGATAATGTCCTCGTAACGCCGCATGTAGCCTTTTATACAGAAATAGCAGTTCAAAATATGGTTTATATTGCATTAAACAGCGCCAAGGCAGTCTGCGAAACTGGAACGGCAGAAACATTGATAAATTAAAATGAACAAGTTTAAGTAAGGCTATTCATTTAAAAAGAATTGCTTTTTTGCCGTTAATAGGGTAAAATACTTAAGGTTGCTGTAATAGCACCAATTCACACTCTATGCGATGAGCGGAAGGTTGCTCAGTTTGAGTCTTCTATCAGTCGAACATAGGGGAGGAAAAAAACAATATCGGAGGTAACAAATTATGGCAGTAATTACCATGAAACAATTGCTTGAAGCTGGTGTTCATTTTGGACATCAAACACGTCGCTGGAATCCTAAGATGAAGAAATATATCTTCACAGAACGTAACGGGATCTATATTATCGATTTACAAAAAACAGTTAAATTAATCGATAGTGCGTACAACTTCGTTAAGGATGCAGCTCAAGATGATGGTGTTATTTTGTTCGTTGGAACAAAGAAACAAGCACAAGATGCAATTGAAGAAGAAGCAAAACGTGCAGGTCAATTTTATGTTAACCATCGTTGGTTAGGTGGAACATTGACAAACTGGGATACAATCCAAAAACGGATCAAACGTTTGAAGGAAATCAAGGCTATGGCTGAAGATGGAACATTTGATGTCTTACCTAAAAAAGAAGTTGCTTTGTTGATTAAACAAAGAGAACGTCTTGAAAAGTTCCTTGGCGGTATCGAAGATATGCCACGGATTCCAGATGCAATGTTTATTGTTGATCCTCGTAAAGAAAGAATTGCAGTTAAGGAAGCACGTAAACTTAATATTCCAATCATTGCAATGGTAGATACTAATGCTGATCCGGATGAAATTGATGTTAAGATCCCATCAAACGATGATGCAATTCGTGCGGTACGTTTGATTACTTCTAAGATGGCTGATGCTGTTATCGAAGCACATCAAGGTGAAGATCAAGAAAAACTTACAGAAAAGTCATTTGGTGAAACCGAAAAAACTGATTCAATTGAAGATATTGTTGAAGCCGTTGAAGGCAAAAACAATACTAAAGATGCTGAATAGTTAAAACAGAGGCTGTCTCAAACGTTAGGCACGTTAAGGGCCTTAAGTTTGAGGCAGTTTTTATTAAAAAATAAGGAGGCCATTGATATGGCAAAAATTTCTGCTTCTCAGGTTAAAGAACTGCGTGATAAAACAGGTGTTGGAATGATGGCTGCTAAAAAAGCTCTCGTTGCAGTAGACGGGGATATGGCTAAAGCAGTTGATCATCTGCGTGAAAAGGGAATTGCGAAGGCTGCTAAGAAGAGTGACCGTGTTGCTGCAGAAGGTCTAGCTGACGTTGAAGTTGCCGGAAATACAGCAGCTATCGTTGAAGTTAATGCCGAAACAGACTTTGTTGCACAAAATGCGCAGTTTAAAGAATTAGTTAAGAAAATTGCTAGTGTTATTGCAACTGAAAAACCTGCGTCTGTTGAAGAAGCCCTGAAGGTTAAAACAGCTAATGGGACCGTCAATGATGAAATTATCGAAGCAACACAAGTTATTGGTGAAAAAATTACTTTACGTCGTTTCGCTTTGGCTGAAAAGACAGATGATCAAAACTTTGGTGCATACTTGCATATGGGTGGAAAAATCGCAACACTCGTGGTCCTTGATCAAGCAGATGAGGCAACTGCTAAGGATGT
Source organism: Liquorilactobacillus capillatus DSM 19910 (assembly GCF_001434915.1). Taxonomy (GTDB): domain Bacteria; phylum Bacillota; class Bacilli; order Lactobacillales; family Lactobacillaceae; genus Liquorilactobacillus; species Liquorilactobacillus capillatus. The sequence goes on along the minus strand of NZ_AZEF01000027.1, from coordinate 226,203 downwards.
TGCAATGCACGTTGCTGCAATTAATCCAAAATATGTTAATCGCGACCAGGTTCCTGCAGCAGAACTGAACCATGAAAAAGAAGTTCTGACTCAGGAAGCTTTGAATGAAGGTAAACCTGAAAAGATTGTTGAAAAGATGGTTGCAGGTCGTTTGAATAAGTTCTTAGCTGAAATTAGCTTGGATGATCAAGAATTTGTTAAGGATCCCGACCAAACTGTGGGTAAATATGTTGCTTCAAAAGGTGGCAAGGTTCATTCATTCGTTCGTTATGAAGTTGGCGAAGGAATCGAAAAGAAAGAAGACAATTTTGTTGATGAAGTAATGAGTCAAATCAAAGATTAAGGCGAAAAGATGCTTTAGTCTGGTTTACTTATGATTAATAAGATTGCAAACAATAGTTAAAACTGTATATTACGAGAAAAAAACCAAGCCAGAAGTAATATTTTGGCTGGTTTTTTTATTAACCTCTCCGGACAAATTGTGTGATCACTAATCTATTTAGCACCTAAAAGAATTACTTTTGAGGATGTTTTTCATGTTCTGAATATTATAGTTGCTTATTGCTTGCTTTTCAGAGAGGGCTAGTGTTAAATAGCTTTTTATGATATTCAAGTTAGTGAAAGTATGTTAAAATAAATAAGAATGTGTTCTTAAAATATTGATTGTAAATTTACAATGAACGAGGAGGGCCATAATGGCAAACGTTAAGTATAAGCGTGTGGTATTAAAATTAAGTGGTGAGGCGTTAGCAGGGGACTTAGGTACCGGTATCAACCCTCCAGAAATTCGAAAAGTTGCGGAAGAAATTAAAGAGGTACATAATTTAGGTGTTCAAATCACGATCGTTGTCGGTGGCGGTAACATGTGGCGTGGTGAAGCTGGTGCTCAAATGGGTATGGAACGTTCACAGGCAGATTATATCGGAATGCTTGCGACTGTTATGAATGCTCTAGCATTACAGGATAACTTAGAATCAATCGGTGTTCCAACACGCGTTCAGACGGCAATTGAAATGCGACAGATTGCTGAACCGTACATCCGCCGTAAGGCTATTCGTCATTTGGAAAAGGGACGGATCGTAATTTTTGCTGGTGGGACAGGTTCGCCTTATTTCTCAACGGACACAACGGCAGCTTTACGTGCATCAGAAGTTAATGCTGATGTCATTTTAATGGCTAAAAATGGTGTTGATGGGATTTACTCTGCTGATCCGCTAAAAGATGCCAATGCTGTGAAGTATGAAGAATTAACACATTTGGATATTATCAATAAAGGTTTACAGGTTATGGATACAACTGCATCTTCACTTTCAATGGATAACGATATTCCACTAGTTGTATTCAATATGAATGAGAGTGGCAATATTAAACGTGTTGTTGAAGGTGAAACAATCGGCACAACAGTGAAAGGAAAATAATATTATGCAAATTAACGACCCAATAATTAAGCAAGCAAAAGAAAGAATGACTAAAGCTGAAGAGGCATTCCGGCGTGAATTGGGTAATATTCGTGCAGGCCGTGCTAATGCCAGTTTGCTGAACCGAATTATGGTTGACTATTACGGTGTTTCAACACCGTTAAATCAAATCGCACAGATTTCGGTCCCAGAAGCACGTGTGTTGTTGGTGACACCGTACGACAAGTCATCACTGAAAGATATTGAACATGCAATTCTAGCTTCTGATTTAGGGATTTCTCCCGCAAATGATGGTTCAGCTATTCGCTTAGTTATTCCACAGTTAACAGAAGAACGTCGGAAAGATCTTGCTAAGGAAGTTAAGGCTGAAGCTGAAAATGCTAAAGTAGCTGTTAGAAATGTTCGACGTGATATGATGGATGATTTGAAAAAAGCTGAAAAAAAGGGTGACTTAACTGAAGATGATTTGCATTCTTTAGAAGATCAAGCCCAAAAGGTAACGGATGCATCTATCAAGAATGTTGAAACAATACAAGCAGAAAAAGAAAAAGAAATTCTTGATGTTTAGAGTAGACAACCGTCACTAGCAGATGGTTACGGACAACGGGTCGCATTGTTGAATCTTTTTGATTGAGTAAATTAACGGAATCTTTTTAGATTTGAAGTTGATGGTATCAATTGGAAAGTTCGTCTTTGCCCCGTTGTTCGTTTTTAGCAACAGTTACTTTAACTTCTAATTGGGGGTGTATCTTTGTTTTCGCGTTTAAATAAAAATAACGGTAGTTCACAAAATGAAAATGATAAAATTGACTTGGAAAGAATTCCGACACATATTGCAATAATTATGGATGGGAATGGTCGCTGGGCTCAAAAACGTCATTTACCACGGATTGCAGGACATAAAGCAGCATTGGAGACTGTGAAGGAAGTGACAAGAGAAGCCAGTAGTTTAGGTGTAAAGGTTTTAACATTATATACTTTTTCTACGGAGAATTGGAAACGACCGCAAAAGGAAGTTGACTTCTTAATGGGCTTGCCAATAACATTTTTTGACACTTTTGTGCCGGAATTGGTTGAAAAAAATATTCGAGTTAATACGATAGGTTATATAGATGAATTACCTGCAAAAACACAGGCAGCCGTTGGACGTGCGGTGGAAAAGACTGCACAAAACGATGGGATGGTTCTGAATTTTGCGATTAATTATGGTGGACGTGCTGAAATTACAACAATGGTTAAAAAAATTGCCCAACAAGTTAAAGACGGGCAACTTGCAGTTGATGAGATAAATGATGAAAAAATTACTGAAACACTGATGACAAGCTCGGTGGCACCGTATAACGACCCAGAATTACTAATCAGGACCAGTGGGGAGATAAGGCTATCTAATTTTCTACTGTGGCAGCTTGCATACAGTGAATTTGTCTTTTCGGATGTTTTATGGCCTGACTATACGGCGAAGTCTTTAAGGACAGATATTCACGAGTATCAGAGTCGCAATCGGCGTTTTGGGGGTTTAAAGAAGGAGTAATGTAGTATGAAACAACGGGTAATAACCGCAATCGTAGCTTTAATTATTTTTATTCCACTAGTTATTTATGGTGGTCTTCCGTTTGAGATATTATGCATCTTGCTTGGCTTAGTTGGCTTATCTGAGATTTATATTATGCGGAAAAAATTACTGATATCACCTGAAGCGACAATTGGGTCATTAGCGGGCTTGACAATTATTGTTCCGCAAAATTGGTTATCTTTTTTACCTAACTCAGAGTGGCGTTTTAATATTTTTTATTTTTTCGTGTTGCTGTATTTATTATATACTGTAATAACACGTAATCGTTTTTCATTCGATGATGCGGGTGTCTTGATTCTAGGTGTGCTTTATACTTCAGTTGGTTTTCATTTTTTGATTACCGCACGGCATGCAGGACTAGATACGCTTTTTCTAATTCTTTTTACTGTCTGGGCAACTGACAGTGGGGCATACATGGTTGGACGCAAGTTTGGAAAAAATAAACTTGCACCACATGTCAGTCCTAACAAGACTTGGGAGGGAACGATTGGCGGTTCGGTTATCGCACTAATTATTGGGGCAGTCTATACGTCCTTTTTCCCACAGGTTTACAGCTGGGGTACAATGTTATTAATCGTTCTTTTAGCTTCAGTGGTTGGACAATTGGGAGACCTTGTTGAATCTGCTTTAAAAAGATATTATGGTGTTAAAGACTCAGGTCGAATTTTACCGGGACATGGTGGAATCTTAGACCGCTTTGATTCATTATTGTTTGTTTTACCTGTGATGCACTTTGTCGGTTTAATTTAAAAACGACTATTCTTAACCATAATGAAAGGAATATTGGATGATTACAACTATTATTACCTTTATTATTATTTTTGGAATCCTTGTGCTTGTGCATGAATTCGGACATTTTTATTTTGCTAAACGTGCGCATATTCTTGTGCGTGAGTTTTCAATTGGGATGGGTCCTAAGATCTTTTCTTACCATAAGAATGCAACCACATATACAATCCGCCTGTTGCCTTTAGGGGGCTATGTTCGGATGGCTGGTTTAGAAGATGATGATGAGACTTTAAAAACAGGTAAACCTGTTACACTCATCTTAAATGAGCAAGGCCAGGTTGCTAAAATCAATACGAGCCAAAAGAAAATGTTGTTTAATGGGATTCCCCTGCAAGTCGTTAAGTGGGATCTGGAAAAAGAGTTATGGATTGAAGGGTATGAGAATGGTGCTGAGGATCAATATCGCCGTTATACGGTAGATCACGATGCTTCGATTATTGAGGAAGATGGAACGGAAGTTCGGATTGCTCCTCTTGATGTTCAATTTCAGTCAGCGACCCTGCCGCGCCGGATGCTGACTAATTTTGCTGGCCCGCTTAATAATTTTATTTTAGCGATCGTAGCATTTACGCTCGTAGCGGTACTACAAGGGGGCGTCTTGACTTCAACTAATCAAATCGGTAAGGTAGCAACAGACTCAGCAGCTGCACAAGCTGGTTTAAAAGTAAACGATAAAATTATTGAAGTTAATGAGCGAAAGACTAATACGTGGGAAAAACTGGTAACTCAAATCAGCAAGCAAGGCGGTAAAAAAACTAGTTTGTTGATTGAACGGAATGGTAAAGAAAAAAAGATTGAGTTGACGCCAAAAGTTAAAGAAAGTAATGGTCAAAAAATCGGTCAGATCGGAATAGAATCTAAAATAACTAAGGATAGTTCACCATTGGCAATTGTCACATATGGCTTTACAGAGACGTGGGGAATGATTACTGCAATCTTTGGTGCACTTGTGGGAATGTTTACCAAGGGCTTTAGTTTAAATGATTTAGGGGGACCAGTAGCGATGTATTCATACACCTCACAAGCAGCAAAGTATGGTGTTGTTAATGTAATTCGCCTATTAGCTTTTCTCTCGGTTAACCTTGGAGTGGTTAATTTATTACCTATCCCTGCTTTAGATGGCGGTAAATTATTGTTAAATGTTGTCGAGGGTGTTCGGCGAAAGCCGATCTCTCCTGAAAAGGAAGGTATTATCACGCTGATTGGTTTCGGCTTTTTGATGCTATTGATGATTTTGGTAACATGGAATGATATCCAACGTTACTTCTTTAATTAAGAATAAACATTCTTTTACACGAGTGAGAGAATGATGATAGTTAAGTTTATAAAGGAGATTTTTGTATGAGACAGTCAAAAATATTGATTCCAACTATTAAAGAGGTACCAAGTGATGCTGAAGCAGTTAGTCATAAAATGATGCTGCGTGCTGGTTATATTAAGCAGATCACAGCTGGAATGTACGCTTATTTACCGTTGGCACATAAAGTATTGCGTAACATTGAACAGATCGTACGTGAAGAAATGGATAAGATTGATGGAGTAGAAATGCTTGTCCCAGCCATTATTCCTGCCGAACTATGGAAAGCATCTGGTCGCTATGATACTTATGGACCAACTATGTTTAAGCTGAAAGATCGCCATAAGAGAGACTTCATCATGGGACCAACGCATGAGGAAACTTTTACCGCAATTATGCGTGATGCTGTTAAATCATATAAGAAGTTACCTTTAACACTGTATCAGATTCAAATGAAATATCGGGATGAAAATAGACCTCGGTTTGGTTTATTACGTGGGCGCGAGTTTTTAATGTTTGATGCATACACTTTTCATGCTGAACAAGACAGTTTAGATAAAGTCTACCACCAGTTTGAAACAGCGTACCAAAATATTTTTGAACGCTGTGGTCTAGATTTTAGAAGCATCATTGGAGATGCTGGTGCAATGGGTGGCCATGATTCTAAAGAATTTATGGCCATTGCTGATATCGGAGAAGACACTGTTGTTTATTCCGATCAGGGAGATTATGCAGCTAACCTTGAGATGGCAACTAATAAAAGAACGACTCAAATAAGGCACGAAGCTTTGCAAGAATTACAAAAAGTAGCTACTAAAGAGGCAAAAAATATTGAAGATGTTGCGCAACTCCTGCAGGTTGATCCAAGCAAGGTTATAAAGACACTGCTGGTTATCGCAGATAAAAAACCGGTTGAGGTCTTACTACGTGGAACAGATGAGCTTAATGAAGTTAAACTTAAAAACTATCTAGGTGTAAATGAAATGAGGTTGGCAAGTGATACGGAAGCTCAGAAATATTTAGGGGCCGATTTTGGTGCCTTAGGACCGGTAGGGATTGACGATACGATCGAAGTAGTCGCTGATTTGGACATTAAAGAGATGGCTAATAACGTCGTTGGTGCGAATGAAAATGGCTACCATTTAATAAACGTTAATGTTGATCGTGACTTTAAAGTTGTGGCTTACGCAGACTTGCGTCTCGTTAATGAAGGTGATATTGCACCTGATGGTAAGGGAAAACTGCGCTTTACTCGTGGAATTGAAATTGGTCATATTTTTAAGTTGGGAACACGATATTCTAAAGCACTTGGAGCAAATGTTTTAGATGAAAACGGCCGCCAAAAACCAGTGATTATGGGTTGTTATGGAATTGGTATTTCTCGTTTGCTCTCAGCAATCGTTGAGCAGCATTGTGATGAAAATGGAATTATCTGGCCACAAAATATAGCGCCTTTTGATGTACACATTATTCCGGTTAATGCCAAGAATAAGGAACAGATGGACCTTGCGCAAGAAGTAACTGCTCTTTTACAAAAGGCCGGCTACAAGACTTTACTAGACGATCGTAAAGCAAGAGCAGGGGTTAAGTTTGCCGATTCAGATTTGATGGGCTTACCAGTTAGAATCACGGTCGGGAAGAAGGCTGAAGAAGGTATCGTTGAAATCAAGCTGAGAAAAAACGGTGAAACACTAGAAGTCAAAACGGACGAGTTGCTTAATTCAGTTACGATTTTACTGGGAGAAGAAAAGAAAGCTCAGTAGTTTCAAGACAGGCAATTAGTCTAATATAAATATGTAGGCTGAAATGAATGTTGAATTTGTTCCAGCCTTTTTATAAATTGCAAAGGAAGGATAATTACTTTGGAGCTTGATAAACAATCGTTGTTCCGTAAACTGCTTGATCAGATTAAGTGGCAGCCTTCACCGGAACAAGAAAAAGATCTTGCAGGAACACAGATAAAAAAAGTTGAAGTCCATCGTAAATCGCAGCGATGGGATTTCGTGATTGAAACGCAGACTATCTGGCCCTTTGCGACTTTTTTAGAATTTTGGCAGCATTTAAAACTAGGATTTAAGGATATTGCAGAGACAGATATTATTATCTTGACGACTGCACCACATCTGAGTGATAAAAATCTTGGTGAATACTGGGAATGGGTCGTAAAAAATTGTGAGATAAAATCTTCGCTAGTTCAGGAATTGTGTAATAAAAATGTTCCGTACCTAGATGAACAGCGGGTAATGTTTGCAGCAGAAAACGAAATTGTCAAACAATTTTTAACGACGCAAGCTCTAGGACCAATTGAACAAGAGTATCATAAATTAGGATTTCCTAAGTTTTCTATCCAAACATTGATTGATGAATCAAAATCACAGCAAAAAATAGATGAGTTTAAAGAACGTAAGGCTAAAACAGATGCTGAACTTGCTCAAAAAGCAGTTGCAGCAATTAAAAAACAAAATGAACAGAAAAAAGAAAATAAGCAGGTATTGCCAACCATTGATGGTCCAGTCGTGTTGGGGAAAAAAATTGATAATAGAGAAGCACCACTGCAAATGGTCAATATTATCGAAGAAGAAAGATCTGTTGTTGTTCAGGGCTATATTTTCGATAAGGAAGTCCGTAAACTACGCTCTTCACGTGAGCTATTAATCATTAAGATAACAGATTATAGTTCTTCCATTATCGTTAAGAAGTTTTCACGGACAGATGAAGATGAGGCTTGTTTCAATGCTATCCAAGAAGGGCAGTGGGTCAAGGTCCGCGGAAGTGTTCAAGAAGACAATTTTATGCATGATCTTGTAATTAATGCTTATGATATCAATCAAGTTCCACATGCTACACGACAAGATACAGCGCCACAAGATGAAAAAAGAGCAGAACTGCATTTACATACTAACATGAGTATGATGGATGCAACTGAAAGTATTACCAGTTATGTTGAACAAGCAGCTAAATGGGGCCAAAAAGCAATTGCCGTGACCGACCACAGTACTTTGCAGGCTTTTCCTGAGGCGCATACAGCAGGAGAAAAAAATAACGTAAAGATTTTATATGGCGTTGAAGCAAATGTTGTTGATGACGGAACTCCAATTGGATATAACGATGCGCATATCGGTTTAAAAGACGCGACTTATGTAGTCTTTGATACTGAAACAACAGGGTTATCCGCACGTTTTGATAAAGTAATTGAATTATCTGCAGTTAAGATGAATAAGGGGAACGTTATTGATCAGTTTGAGGAGTTTATCGACCCAGGGCATCCCTTATCACAAACAACAATCAATTTGACGAGTATCACAGACGATATGGTTCGCGGTTCTAAGAGTGAAAAAGAGGTTTTTAAGTTATTTCAGGAATTTTGCAAGAACACGATCATTGTAGGGCATAACGCGACTTTTGACGTTGATTTTATGAACACAGGCTATGCCCGGCACAACTTACCGCTTATTAAGGAACCATGGATTGATACACTGACGTTAGCACGTTTGCTATATCCACAGCTTAAAAGTTTCCGTTTGAACAAGTTGACTAAAATGCTGAATGTTAATTTGGAACATCATCATCGGGCTATCTACGATGCTGAGGCTACGGGCCATATTTATTTTGCAATGTTGAAAGAAGCCATAGAGAAATACAAGATAGAGTATCATGACCAGTTAAATAATTATATTGGTGAAAGTGCAGCTTATAAACATGAACATCCTTTCCATGCAACTATTATGGCTGTGACCCAGGCTGGGTTGAAAAACCTTTTCAAACTAGCTTCGCTTTCAATGGTTAAATATTTTTATCGGGTTCCACGAATTCCACGTTCAGAATTAACTAAGTACCGTGAAGGACTAATTGTCGGCTCCGCGTGTGCTAATGGTGAAGTTTTTACGGCTATGATGCAGAAAGGCTACAACGAAGCTAAGGAAAAAGCACGGTTTTATGATTATCTTGAAGTGCAACCTAAGCCGTTATATGCGCCATTGCTCGAACAAGAACTAGTTAAAGATACGCAAAATTTAGAAGAAATAATTAAGAACATGGTCGATTTAGGGAAGGAATTAAAAATTCCCGTTGCCGCGACTGGTGATGTTCACTTCATGAATAAAGAAGATGCAATCTACCGCAAAATTCTGATACATTCTCAAGGTGGCGCGAATCCACTTAATCGTATTAAACAGTTACCAGACGCACACTTCAGAACAACAAATGAAATGCTGAATGAATTCTCTTTTTTGGGTGAAGAAGACGCCAAGAAGGTTGTTGTCGATGATCCCAATACGATCGTAGATATGGCTGCCGAGATAACACCTGTGAAAGATAAATTATATACCCCGAAGATGGAAGGGGCAGAAGACCAGATTAAAGAATTAACGATGGATAAGGCACATGAACTTTATGGTGAGCAACTGCCGGAAATCGTACAGAAACGAATTGATAAAGAATTAAAAAGTGTTATTGGAAATGGATTTTCAGTTATTTATTTGATTGCACAAAAACTTGTTTTCAAGTCAAATAAAGATGGCTATTTAGTTGGCTCACGTGGTTCGGTCGGCTCTAGTCTAGTCGCAACCTTGGCAGGAATTACGGAGGTCAATCCTTTACCACCACATTACCGCTGCCCTAAGTGTAAATGGAGTCATTTTTATGAGAAAGGTGAATACGGTTCTGGTTTTGACTTACCCGAAAAAAAATGTCCTAATTGTGGTGGTCGTTTAGTCAAAGATGGTCATGATATTCCCTTTGAAACATTTTTAGGATTTTATGGTAATAAAGTTCCTGATATTGATTTAAACTTTTCAGGTGATTATCAGCCGATTGCGCATAATTATACTAAAGTTCTTTTTGGTGAAAAAAATGTTTATCGGGCAGGAACAATTGGAACGGTGGCTGATAAAACGGCTTATGGGTATGTTAAAGCATATGAGCGTGATACGGAACAAACACTGCGTAATGCTGAAGTTGACCGGTTAGCTAAGGGCGCTACTGGGGTTAAACGAACAACTGGACAGCATCCAGCAGGGATTATTGTTGTACCGGATTACATGGATATCTATGATTTCACACCTATTCAGTATCCAGCTGATGATCTGTCTGCTGCTTGGAAAACAACTCATTTTGATTTTCATTCGATCCATGATAATATTCTTAAACTTGATATCTTAGGGCATGATGATCCAACAATGATCAGGATGCTACAAGATCTTTCTGGGATTGATCCGCAGACGATTCCACCAACTGATCCTGGGATCATGCAATTATTTTCAGGAACAGAGATTTTAAAGGTTACACCGGAGCAGATTAATTCAAATACAGGAACATTGGGGATCCCGGAATTTGGAACGCGTTTTGTTCGTGGGATGCTTGAGGAAACTGAGCCAAAAACATTTGCAGAATTATTGAAGATTTCTGGTCTATCTCATGGGACGGATGTTTGGCTGGGAAATGCTGAAGATTTAATTCAAAATGGTACTGTAACTATGCCAGAAGTTATTGGTTGTCGTGATGATATTATGATGGATCTGATCCATATGGGTGTTGAGGCTGATCGTGCCTTTAAAATAATGGAACATGTTCGTAAAGGCCGCGGGATTCCTGATGATTGGCAGAAGGAAATGCGGGCAGCAAAGGTTCCTGAATGGTACATTGATGCTTGTCTAAAAATCAAGTATATGTTCCCTAAAGCCCATGCTGCTGCGTATGTTATGATGGCGCTGCGGATCGCTTATTTCAAAGTCTACTTTCCATTGTTGTATTATTCTGCTTATTTCAGTGTTCGCGCAGATGACTTTGACCTGGTTGCGATGGCACGTGGTAAAGATGGTGTTAAGGCAGCAATGAAGGAAATTTCGGATAAGGGAATGGATGCTTCAACGAAAGAGAAAAACTTACTGACTGTTTTAGAACTTGCTAACGAGATGTTAGAACGCGGTTTTGATTTTAAGATGGTCGATGTTAAGAAATCTGAAGTCTCGACTTGGAAGATTGAGGAAACAAGTCTAATCGCACCTTTTAATGCAGTTCCAGGATTGGGGACTAACGTTGCTAAGCAAATCGTAGCTGCTAGAGAGGAAAGACCATTTCTATCAAAAGAAGATCTTGCTAAGAGAGGAAAAGTCTCTAAAACGATAATTGATTTTATGACTGAACAACATGTTCTAGATGAATTACCAGATGAAAATCAATTGAGTCTCTTTGATTCACTGTTTTAATTCTTTTAAATGAAGCTTTTTTCAGTGCCTACAGTTGTTTAGACCGCTTTTTTATGTTAAAATCAACAGTGTAATTAGATAACTCGTTAAGAGTGAGCAGTGATGCTCGCTCTTTTTATTGCAACTACTGAAGTAAACAGTAGAATCGGAGAAGTTATAGGGAGGTCAATGCGTGAGTACCGTAGTGAAGACAGTTACTGAGCTAGTTACACCTATTTTGGAGGCAAATAATTTCGAATTAGTCGATATTGAATTTGTAAAGGAAGGTAAAAACTGGTATCTGCGTGTTTTTATCGACAAAGAAGATGGGATTAATATTGAAGAATGTGCTTTGGTAAGTGATCAGCTGAGTGAAAAGCTTGACGCTTGCGACCCGGATCCGATTCCTCAAGCATATTATCTTGAAGTTTCTTCACCAGGGGCTGAACGTCCACTGAAGAAACCACGTGACTTTGAAAGAGCACTCAATAAGTTTATTCATGTATCACTATATCAACAGTTAAATGGTGCAAAGGTCTATGAGGGGACATTAGTCGATCTGAATGATGAGTCATTAACGCTTGCATACATGGATAAAACACGTCAAAAAACAATTGAAATAAACCGTAAACAGATTGCCCAAGCTCGCTTGGCTATCAAATTTTAATTATTATTAAGGAGAAAAGTAAGATGAGTAAGGAACTATTGAATGCCTTGGACGCATTAGAAGAGGAAAAAGGTATTAAAAAACAAGTTGTACTTGAAGCTCTTGAAGCGGCTCTAGTTTCAGCTTATAAACGTAACTATGGACAAGCCCAAAATGTTGAAGTTGATTTCGACCAAAGAGGTGGAAATATTCATGTTTATGCTGTTCGTGAAGTTGTTGACGAAGTTTTTGATTCACGGTTAGAGGTTAGTTTGAAAGAAGCACTTGAGATTAATAAGGCGTACGAGGTTGGTGATACGATTCGTTTTGAAGTAACTCCAAAGAATTTTGGGCGGATCGCTGCTCAAACAGCTAAGCAGGTTATTATGCAGCGTGTCCGTGAGGCTGAACGTGGTATTATTTATGATGAGTATATCCAATATGAAAACGAAATTGTTACAGGTGAAGTTGAACGTCATGATCACCGGTATGTTTATGTGAACTTGGGACGTGTTGAAGCTGTTCTTTCCCATCAAGATCAAATTCCAGGTGAAGAATATAAGCCACATGACCGTATCAAAGTTTATATTTACAAAGTTGAGAATACTTCGAAGGGGCCACAAGTTTTTGTTAGCCGCTCACATCCAGATCTCCTCAAGCGTTTATTTGAACAAGAAATTCCTGAGATTTTTGATGGCACAGTTGAAATCGTTTCAATTGCCCGTGAAGCAGGTGATCGTGCCAAGGTTGCAGTTCGTTCTAATAGTGAGGGTGTTGATCCAGTAGGAACCTGTGTTGGGCCTCGCGGTGAACGTGTTCAAGTTATTGTAAATGAACTGAAGGGTGAAAATATGGATATTGTTGAATGGCGTGATAGCCCAGCAGAATTTATCAGCAATGCTTTGAACCCAGCCGAAGTTTTAAATGTTGTTTTTGATCCTAAAAATGAACGTGCTTGTACTGTTGTCGTCCCAGATGATCAACTTTCCCTTGCGATCGGTAAACGAGGTCAGAATGCACGCTTAGCAGCTAAACTTACTGGATTTAAGATTGATATCAAATCTGAAACAGAATTTGATTCAAGTGCTGAGGATGAAAATGAGGAAGAAGTAGCAAATCAAACAACTGACAATAACTAAGGGGGGTATTTTAATGGCTCACAAGCGCAAGATACCAATGCGAAAAGATATTGTAACAGGTGAAATGAAGCCTAAAAAGGAACTGGTCCGCGTTGTTAAGAATAAAGAAAATGAAGTCAGCCTTGATCCAACGGGTAAAAAGGCTGGACGTGGAGCTTATATCTTTTTAGATGTTGCCATTGCTAAAAAAGCGCAGGCTGAACGGACTTTCGATAAGGTTTTTGAAACAGAGATCCCAGCTGCGTTTTACACGGAATTGGTTGAATATGTTGATCACCAAGCAGCACGGCGTGAACTATTTGGAAATGAAAAATAGGCAAAAGGTTCTTCAGTTGCTGGGACTTGCACGGCGAGCCAGTAAGCTAACTACCGGAGATGAAAATGTTTTAAAAAATATTCGTAATAAGAAAACATACTTTGTCTTTGTTGCCAGTGATAGTTCTGAAGCGACCCTAAAAAAATACACAAATAAATGTCATAGTTATCAGATTGCAATGGATAGCAGTTTTACCCAAGCTGAATTAAGTAACGCAATCGGTATTAGCCGCAAACTCATTGCAGTTGATGATAGTGGCTTTAGTCGAAAAATTACTATATTATTAGAACGAGAGTAATCTTTGCGAATTAATGGTTAATAGCCAAGATAAAGCAATTCAGGAAGTTAGGAGTGTGAACGTATGGGTAAAAAGCGAATTTATCAACTAGCTAAAGAATTAAAGCTCAATAGTAAGGCAGTTATTGATGCTGCACGGCAAAAGGGTTTTTCAGTCAGCAATCATATGTCAACGATTGGTGAGAATGAAGAACGGCAATTGCGGGAAGCTTTAACTAAAAAAGATACAAAGAGTGTCAAAAGCACCAAGCCGGTTGTAGTTCATCCCAAAGGTAAAAACGGGCAGCAGCCACAACAGCATCGTGCTAGCAATACTCAGCAGAAAACGGAGAATATCCGTACAAATAATCATAAGAATGAGGTAAAGTCTATTTCTAATAAAAATAATCAGACCCTAAAAACAAAAAGAACTAACACAAATGCCACCAGCAATAATAAGCAACAGAGTAATACACAACAGAAACATCATACTACTAATAATAGTTCAGCTAAGTCGCAAGAACGTAGCAACAGTCAGCGTCAAAGTAGCAGTAATAGTAGCCAACGCCAAAGCAGCAGTAGTAGCAGTCAACGCCAAAGCAGCAGTAATAGTGGCCAACGCCAGACACAAGGAAATCGTTCGAGCAACAATAACCGTTTTGGCAATAACCGTTATAATCCATACAGTCAAAATAAGTTTAGTAACAAGAAGAGACGAAAAAATAAGAAGAACAATCGCCGTCAGGAAAATAAGAAGCCAGCTGTTCCACCACGTAAGGATCGTCCATTGCCAGAAACGCTTGTTTATACGGTTGGGATGAATGTAGCTGCTATTGCTAAGAAAATCCATCGTGAGCCAGCTGAAATCATTAAAAAACTCTTTATGATGGGGGTTATGGTTAACCAAAACCAGTCATTAGATAAAGATACTATTGAAATCTTAGCAGCCGATTATGGTATTAAGGCTGAAGAAAAGATTGAGGTCGATGTAGCTGACATTGATAAATTCTTCGAAGAGGAACAAGAAAATAAGAAACACTTAGTTCCACGTCCTCCTGTCGTTACAATTATGGGACACGTTGACCATGGTAAAACAACTCTGCTGGATAAGCTACGTCATACGCATGTAACAGAAGGTGAAGCTGGCGGGATTACCCAGCATATAGGTGCGTATCAAGTAAAGCATGATGGCAAAACAATTACTTTCCTTGATACTCCAGGACATGCGGCCTTCACTAATATGCGGGCGCGTGGTGCAGATATTACTGATATTACTGTTTTAGTAGTTGCAGCGGATGATGGTGTTATGCCACAGACAATCGAAGCGATCAACCATGCGAAAGCAGCTAAAGTGCCAATTATTGTCGCCGTTAATAAAATTGATAAGCCAGGAGCTAACCCTAATCATGTAATGGAACAATTGACAGAGTATGAATTGATTCCTGAAAATTGGGGCGGAGATACGATTTTTGTTGAGATCTCAGCTAAATTTGGCAAGAACTTAGATGAATTATTGGATATGATCCTGCTTGAAGCAGAAGTACTTGAACTCCGTGCGAATGCTAAACAACATGGTGCGGGTTCTGTTATTGAAGCACGGCTGGATAAAGGCAAAGGAACCGTGGCCTCCCTCTTGGTTCAACAAGGAACCTTGCATGTTGGAGATCCAATCGTTGTTGGTAACGCATTTGGACGTGTACGAACAATGATCAATGACAAGGGACAGCAGATCCAAAAGGCTCTGCCAGCAACACCAGTCGAAATTACTGGTTTGAATGATGTACCTGATTCAGGTGATCGCTTTATTGTCTTCGAAGATGAAAAGACAGCACGTGCGGCTGGTGAAGAACGAGCAAAACGTGCATTGATCAAGGAACGTAGTAATACTCATCATGTTACTTTGGATAACTTGTTTGATTCACTTAAAGAGGGCGAGTTAAAAGAAGTTAATGTTATTATCAAGGCTGACGTGCAGGGCTCAGTTGAAGCTTTGGCAGGTAGCCTGAAAAAGATTGAAGTTGAAGGCGTAAGAGTCAATATTATTCATCAGGCAGCAGGTGCAATCAACGAAAGTGATGTTACTTTAGCTGAAGCATCAAATGCTATTATTATTGGATTCAATGTCCGACCAACACCGCAGGCTAAATCCCAGGCAGATAGTGACAAGGTAGATATCCGCTTGCATCGTGTCATTTATCAGGCAATTGATGAAATTGAGACTGCGATGAAAGGAATGCTGGAACCAGTTTATCAAGAAAAGGTTATCGGTCAGGTTGAAATTCGTGAAACCTATAAAGTTTCTAAGTTAGGAACGATTGGTGGCGGTTATGTTACTGATGGATATATCGAACGTGATAGTGGTGTTCGGATTATTCGCGAAGGAATTGTTATTTATGAAGGTAAGCTTGCAAGCTTAAAACGGTTTAAAGATGATGTTAAACAGGTTAAGCAGGGCTTTGAATGTGGCTTAATGATTGAAAAGTACAATGATATTAAAGTTGGCGACCAAGTTGAAGCTTTCGTAATGGAAGAAGTTCCCGCCGATTAAAGAAAATATTTATAGCATAAGGGGGGAAACATAATGGTTCAAAACTATCGTGTTGGGCGTTTAGCACAAGAGATCCAAAAAGAAGTTAGTGATATCCTTTTAAAGCGTGTCCGTGATCCACGGGTCAAGGGTGTAACGATTACTGGGGTTGAAGT
Organism: Liquorilactobacillus capillatus DSM 19910; assembly: GCF_001434915.1. GTDB lineage: Bacteria > Bacillota > Bacilli > Lactobacillales > Lactobacillaceae > Liquorilactobacillus > Liquorilactobacillus capillatus. Next base: position 209,861 of record NZ_AZEF01000027.1, on the reverse strand, counting down.
AACAGGTGATTTGCAGCAAGCAACGATTTATTACAGTATTTTATCTGAACTTGCATCTGATGGAGAAAAAACACAGATTGGCTTGAATAAAGCAACTGGATTGATTCGCCGTGAGTTAGGTGCAAGATTGAGTATCTATGTTACACCCGAAATTAAGTTTGCGCGTGATGAGTCAGTACAGTACGGTGATAAGATTGACCGACTCTTAAACAAACTGCATCATTCAGAAGAGTAATGTTGCTTTGAATGAGTTGAGTCCCGCAATTTTGAATATAAAAAAGAGGATGCTGGATCAAAAATTATTTTTGGTCTGGCTCCTTTATTTTAATTAGCATCATAAAAATAATTATGGGCACTGATGCTCAAAGACTAACGCCCAATTAGCACACTTCTTTAACGTGTTTCAATGTAGGCAATCTTCTCTGCTTAACTGCTAGTTAGTTATAGTCAAATGCTATAACTAATTTACCGTTAATGCTCACAGACTAACGCCTAATTAGCACACTTCTTTTCTGTTTTGTAGTAAAATAAAAATATTAATGTATTATTGCTGGAGGTAACTAATGGATGGCATCATACCTTTATATAAAGAACGTGGCATGACAAGCAACGATTGTGTTTTTAAATGTCGTAAGATTTTAAAAAATAAGCGGGTTGGGCATAGCGGTACACTTGATCCGAATGTTGATGGTGTACTGCCAATTTGTGTTGGTAAGGCAACCAAGGTTGTTAATTACTTAATGGATTCAGGTAAAGTTTATTTTGGAGAGATTACGCTTGGAATGGCAACAACTACGGAAGATCTTGAGGGCGAGATCATTGCACAGCAGCGATTAGCTAAGCCGGTTACAGCGGCTGCGATCGATGAAGCAATGCAGTCGTTAACGGGAAACTTGATCCAGATTCCACCAATGTATTCAGCAATCAAAGTTAAGGGTCGTCGGTTATATGATTATGCGCGTGCGGGCGAGAGTGTCGAACGCCCACGTAGAAAGATCACGGTTACTTATTTTAAGCAGGCAAGGGCAGCGACTTTCGATAACGAACAGGGTCAGCAAAAAATTTATTTTGAGGTAGGCTGTGGTAAGGGAACTTACGTTAGAACTTTAGCAGTTGATCTAGGTAAAAAACTTGGTGTTCCTGCGGTGATGTCGGAACTTACGCGCTTAGCGAGCGGTGGTTTTAAAATTAGTCAGGCAGTCAAGCTGGCTGATTTAAGTGCAGCTGCGGTAAAAGGTGAGCTCGAGCAGTATTTATTTCCAGCTGACCATGCGCTTACAAAGTTTCCACATCATAAACTAACAGAAGAACAGTGGCGGATCGTGCAGAACGGTGGTTTTTTATTGCCGCGCTATTTACAGGATGAGCAGCGCCCGTTTATCGTATTGATGTACGCAGAAAAGGCTAGGGCAATCTATCGCTTTAATCAAGCCGAAGAACGCTATCAGCCTGAACAAATGATTGACTTGACTGAAGGAGAAAAGTAACGTGCAAGTAATTTATTTAGATGAGCCATTTAATAGCAAGACTATCTACCCTGGACCGATTGTTCTGGCATTAGGTTTTTTTGATGGTGTTCATCTCGGGCATCAACGGGTAATAGAAAAAGCGAAACAGGAGGCACAGAAAAAGGGGATCAAGCTTGCTATAATGACTCTAGACCGACACCCTTCAATTGCTTTTCAAGGTGTTCCACAAACAAGCGTAAAATATCTGACTCCCTTAAAACGTAAACTGGAATTATTTGTTAAATTAGGTGCAGACATTACCTACGTTGTGGCATTGAATGACAAAATCGTTCCTATGGGACCACAAGAATTTGTTGATAAATATATGGTGGGTTTAAACGCAGTTACGGTCGTAGCAGGTGCAGATTATACGTATGGGAAAAAAGAAATCGCTAATATGACGACACTTGCGGATTATGGGCGAGATCGTTTTAAGATTATTACAATCCCACACTTAAAAAAAGCAGGTTTTAAGGTTGGTTCAACAACGATTAGGCAAGATATTGATGAAGGAAAATTAAGGGATGCAAATAAGTTGCTGGGGTATATTTACCAAACAAGCGGTGTTGTTGTTCATGGTAAGCAACGTGGTCGTAAGCTAGGCTATCCAACGATTAATCTGAGGATACCGACTGATGAACGAATTCCAGGTGAAGGAATTTATGCGGTCAAAGTAAGAATTATTGGAAAAACGGTTATAGGGATGGCCTCGATCGGACGAAATGAAACTTTTGGTGTAGGACAACAGCAAACTGTCGAAATAAACCTGTTGGCTTTTTCAGAAATGGTCTATGGCGAACAAGTCGTTGTTGAGTGGTATTGTAAATTACGTGAGCAGGTTAGGTTTCCCAATGCACAAAGCCTAATCTTACAACTGGAACATGATAAACAAGCCACAGAAAGATATTTTGAGTAAGCTTGATTATTAAGTGTGACGGATATTTGTTGACTATTCTTGACTTATGTACAAACTTCTTGTATATTAATAATTGACTTAGCACTCAAAGAGGTTAAGTGCTAAGCGGTAAACGAGGTGATTGTGATGCTAACAGAGAGGCAGTTACTGATTCTTGAGGCAATTATTCAAGATTACACCGATGTTGGTCGACCAATAGGCTCAAAAGCTCTGGAGCGGCAGTTACCGATGCACGTTAGTTCAGCAACTATTCGAAATGAAATGTCAGTTCTGGAACGTTTGGGACTTATAAATAAAGAGCATTCTTCTTCTGGAAGAGTCCCTTCACTAAAGGGTTATCGCTACTACGTTGATAACTTGGTTAAGCCTGATACGGTTGATAAACAGAGCCTTGAGAATATCCGAGCATCTTTTGGCAGTCAGTTTTTTAAGAGCGATGAGATTTTAGCTGAGTCCGCGCAGATTCTATCTAAGATGACGAACTATACGGCAATTGCTTTTAGACCTGAATCCCAAGATATTTTCTTACAAGGTTTTAAGATTATGCCAATGGGTCAACAGCGGGTGATGGTTATCCTTGTAATGAGTGATGGAGCCGTTGAGAGCCAGATCTTTAATTTACCTAAGTATATTAGCGGTGAAGAGCTCGAAGCGATGGTCCGGGTAATTAATGATCAAGTTAGTGGTGTACCAATCAACCAAGTTGTTGAAAAACTACAGGAGAGCATTCCATTGCTGCTGCATTATGTTCACCAACCGCGCGGCTTTCTAGATGTTTTTGGCAGAGTTTTGGATAAAGCAGCACAGGATCAATTCTTTATTGGTGGGAAGCTGAATTTACTGAATTTTGTTGAAAGTGGCGATGTTGAGCAGATCAAGGCCTTGTATTCATTGATTGACCGTTATGATGATATTAATGGTTTAATTAATAACTCAGGTGAGAATATTCAGGTCAAAATCGGTAAAGAATTGATAAATAGATCACTTGCCAATTACAGTTTGATTTCAGCAACTTACGATGTTGATCAACATGGCAAAGGGTTGATTGCCCTGCTAGGGCCAACCAATATGCCCTACTCAAAGATGATCGGACTGCTCGGGACATTGCGTGAAGAATTGGCAAGTAGATTGCTAGATTATTATAATTCATATGATGATTAAGGAAAAGGGGTGTTCACTTGTCCAAAGATAATAAGAAGGATAAAAAGAATGCACAAGATATTGAAGATCAAGGTGAAACAGCTTTAAAAGAAGAACAAACTGCCACTGATACAACTGATCATGAGAAAAAGCAACAGGTCGAAGACGAAGCTACAACCGAAAAGGAAGCTTCTCCTGCAGCTAAAAATCAAGATCTACAGCAAAAAATAGCTGCAATGCAAGCAAAGTATGCTGCAATGGAAGATAAATATCTTCGAGCTGAAGCAGAGATGGCTAATATGCATACTCGTTTTAAAAAAGAGCAAGAAAAGCTACTTAAGTATGACGGACAGAACCTGGCTAAAGATGTTTTACCAGTTATTGATAACTTGAACCGTGCTTTGCAAATTGAGGTCGAAGATGAAGCTTCTAAGCAAATCAAACATGGAATCGAACTTGTTTATAAGGACATGGAGAAAGCACTGACTGCGAATGACATCATTAAAATTGATGCTCTGGGCCAATCTTTTGATCCAACTAAGCATCAGGCCGTAAAATCAGTCCAGGCTGAAGAAGGTCAGAAATCTGAAACGGTCGTTGAAGTATTTCAAGATGGATATATGTTAAAGGATCGCGTACTAAGACCAGCAATGGTTGTAGTTGCGCAATAAAAAAATAAATTAAAAGAGGTTGAGATTATATGTCAAAGATTATTGGAATTGATTTAGGGACAACTAACTCTGCCGTTGCCGTTCTCGAAGGCAAGGAAGCTAAAATTATTGCTAATCCAGAAGGTAACCGGACAACGCCTTCAGTGGTTTCATTTAAAAATGGTGAGACACAAGTTGGTGAAGTGGCAAAACGCCAAGCAATTACTAACCCTAATACAGTAGCATCTATCAAGCGTCATATGGGCGAAGCAGGGTATAAGGTTAAAGTTGAAGATAAGGAATATACACCACAGGAAATTTCAGCAATGATTTTACAATACATTAAAGATTACGCTGAATCTTACTTGGGTGAAGATGTTACACAAGCAGTTATTACAGTTCCAGCTTACTTTAACGATGCTCAACGCCAAGCTACTAAAGATGCTGGTAAGATCGCCGGTTTGAAAGTTGAAAGAATCGTTAATGAACCAACAGCTGCAGCTTTGGCTTATGGTTTGGATAAAACTGATAAAGATGAAAAAATCTTAGTTTTTGATCTTGGTGGTGGAACTTTTGATGTTTCGATCCTTGAATTAGGTGACGGAGTTTTTGAAGTTCTTTCAACTAATGGAGATACACACCTTGGTGGTGATGATTTCGATAAGAAGATTATGGATTGGTTGATTGCCGAATTTAAGAAAGAAAATGGTATTGATTTATCCAATGATAAGATGGCAATGCAACGTTTGAAAGATGCTGCTGAAAAAGCTAAGAAAGATCTTTCAGGAATCTCAAGTGCACAAATCAGTTTGCCATTCATTACTGCTGGTGAAAATGGTCCATTACATTTAGAGAAGAACTTAACCCGTGCTCAATTTGATGAATTAACTGCTGATTTAGTTGAACGGACAAAGATTCCTGTTCGTAATGCTTTGAAGGATGCAAACTTATCAATGTCTGATATTGATGAAGTTATTTTGGTTGGTGGTTCAACACGGATCCCAGCTGTTCAAGCGGCTGTTGAAGCTGAAACAAATCATAAGCCAAATCAATCAGTTAATCCCGATGAAGCTGTTGCACTTGGCGCTGCAGTTCAAGGTGGGGTAATTACTGGGGATGTCAAAGACGTTGTTTTACTTGATGTAACACCATTATCATTAGGAATTGAAACAATGGGTAGTGTCTTCACTAAGTTGATCGACCGTAATACAACAATTCCAACAAGTAAGTCACAAGTCTTCTCAACTGCTGCTGATAATCAACCAGCTGTTGACATCCATGTTTTACAGGGTGAACGTCCAATGGCTGCCGATAACAAGACACTGGGTCGCTTCCAGTTAACTGATATTCCAGCTGCACCACGGGGTGTACCACAGATCGAAGTTAAATTCGATATCGATAAAAACGGGATTGTTAATGTATCTGCTAAAGATTTGGGGACAAACAAAGAACAAAAAATTACGATTAAGAGTTCATCCGGTTTATCTGATGAAGAGATCGAACGAATGGTTAAAGAAGCTAAAGAAAACGAAGATAACGATAAGAAACGCAAAGAGGAAGTTGATTTGAAGAATGAAGTTGATCAACTACTCTTTACAACAGAAAAGACATTGAAGGATGTCAAGGGCAAAGTTTCTGATGAAGAGATCAAGAAAGCAGAAGATGCCCGTGACGCTTTGAAGAAAGCCCAAGAAGCTAATAATACTGAAGATATGAAGACTAAGAAAGATGATTTGAATAAGATCATCCAAGATTTATCAGTTAAACTTTATCAACAGGCTCAAGAAGCACAACAAGCTCAAGCTGGTAAAGATGGTGATGCTGCTAAGGGTGATAATAAAGATGATGAAACTGTGGATGGTGACTTTAAAGAGGTCGACCCAGACGATAAGAAATAGTCGTAGGGACAAATAAATAAAAAGTCAAAGGCCGGTTTGGACTTTGACTTTTTATTTATCATCGCTTATGGTACGCTAGTTCTAGTTAAACTTCTTAATTATATTATTGGAGGAAAAAAATGGCAGAAAACAGAGATCCATATGAGGCTTTAGGTGTTTCAAAAGATGCCTCTGCTGCTGAAATCAAGAAAGCATATCGAAAATTATCGAAGAAATATCATCCTGATTTAAATAAGGAACCAGGTGCAGAACAAAAGTTCAAAGAGGTCAATGAGGCATACGAAATCTTAAGTGATCCGCAGAAAAAAGCACAGTATGATCAGTATGGTTCAACTGGCGGACAGCAGGGCTTTGGCGGTGGTGCTGGTGGCTTTGGCGGCTTTAGTGATTTTGGTGGCGGCGCTGGCGGTTTTGAAGATATTTTTAGCTCCTTTTTTGGTGGCGGTGCTTCATCACGTTCACGAAATGCACCACGTCAAGGAAGAGATTTGCAGTATGAGATGACACTTACATTTGAAGAAGCAGTTTTTGGAAAGAAAACAAGTATTGAATACACCCGCAGTGCGGTATGTAAGACTTGTAACGGCAGCGGTGCTAAAAAAGGAACAGCAGTCGAGACTTGTTCGAAGTGTAACGGTACAGGAGTTATCCAAGTCGCTCGTCAAACACCGTTGGGTCGTGTAATGACCCAGCAAGAGTGTGATGTTTGCCATGGCAAGGGCAAGATTATTAAAGAAAAATGTTCAACTTGCGGTGGTGAAGGTATTACTCGTGAAAAACACAAAGTCGAAGTTAATATTCCAGCTGGCGTTGAAGACGGTAATCAAATGCGTCTGCAAGGTCAAGGAGAAGCTGGTGAAAATGGTGGGCCGTACGGCGATTTGTATATTGTCTTCAATGTTAAACCAAGTAAGACCTTTGAACGTGAAGGATCTGAAATTTACTTTAATTTACCAATCAGTTTCGTTCAGGCGACATTGGGAGACGAAGTAATGGTTACGACGGTGCATGGGGATGTTAAGATGAAGATCCCGGCCGGAACACAGACGGAAACGACGTTTAGACTTCGCGGTAAAGGTGCACCTAAGTTACGCAGCGATGGTAATGGCGATGAACATGTGACTGTGAAGGTGAAAACACCTAAGAATCTTAACCAGAAGCAGAAAGAGGCTTTAAAGGCTTTTGCAGAAGCTAGTGGTGAAGAAGTTACGGGTGAGGAATCTTTTTTTGAAAAACTAAAGAAGCGTAAAAGACGATAGTCTCAACTTAAATTAAAGAGTCTTGAGTGTCCTGTTGCGAGGATATTTCAGGGCTCTTTATTAGGTTTTATTGTGGATGTAAAAACAAGCCTAATTGTATTTAGATGCTACCGTTGGTATAATTGAATTTAGTTTATTAATCTTATTTGATTGAGAGAAAGTAGGAAATACGAATGGATATTGAAAAAATGAAAGAGCGTCAAAAACACATTCGCAATTTTTCCATTGTTGCACATATTGATCATGGTAAATCAACCTTAGCTGATCGTATTCTTGAAATGACTGACACCGTTTCGAAACGTGAAATGAAAAATCAGCTTTTAGACTCGATGGAGCTTGAGAGAGAACGTGGGATAACGATCAAATTAAATGCAGTTGAATTGCATTATCATGCTAAAAACGGAGAAATGTATATTTTTCATTTAATTGATACTCCAGGACATGTTGATTTTTCGTATGAGGTTTCACGGAGTCTGGCTGCCTGCGAAGGTGCAGTCCTAGTTGTCGATGCTGCGCAAGGAGTTGAAGCCCAGACCTTGGCTAATGTTTACTTAGCCATTGATGATGACCTTGAAATTATTCCGGTTATTAATAAAATCGATCTTCCTTCTGCTCGTCCAGAAGAAGTTCGGCAGGAAATTGAGGATGTTATTGGGCTCGATGCATCAGGTGCAGTTCTTGCTAGTGCTAAAAGAGGAATCGGGATTGAAGAAATTCTTGAAAAAGTAGTTAGTGAGGTTCCTGCACCGACGGGTCAATTGGATGCACCGCTCAAAGCATTGATTTTTGATTCAGTTTATGATGACTATCGGGGTGTTGTCTTGAGTATTCGGGTTTTTGAGGGCATGGTAAAGCCTGGCGATCGAATTCGGTTAATGAATACTCAAACTGAATATGAGGTTACTGAAGTTGGCGTTAATTCACCCAAGCCACTTAAGCGGGATATTTTGATTGCCGGTGATGTAGGCTATCTAACAGCCAGCATCAAGGATATTCAAGATACACGTGTTGGGGATACTATTACGAACGTAGCTCATCCAGCAGAAAAAGCACTTGAGGGCTATCGTGAGATGATCCCAATGGTCTATTCTGGTTTGTATCCAACTGATAATGCAAAATATAACGATCTGCGTGAAGCTTTGGAAAAGCTACAGTTAAATGATGCGGCTCTAGAATTTGAACCTGAAACATCCCAGGCGTTAGGTTTTGGTTTTCGTTGTGGCTTTTTAGGGTTATTGCATATGGATGTGGTGCAAGAACGGCTTGAGCGTGAGTTTAATATGGATCTGATTACAACAGCACCATCTGTAACCTATGATGTCGAGTTAACAGATGGAACACATAAAAAAGTTGATAATCCAGCCTCAATGCCAGAGGTTTCTAGTATTAAGCAAATCAATGAACCATTTGTAAAAGCAACGATTATGGTTCCCAATGATTACGTAGGTGCAGTAATGGAGTTATGTCAACGTAAACGTGGTAATTTTTTAACAATGGATTACCTAGATGATTACCGTGTGAACGTTATTTATGAGATGCCTTTATCAGAAATTATCTTTGATTTCTTTGATAAACTGAAATCAAGTACACGCGGGTACGCATCACTTGATTATGAAGTTGATGGAACAAGACCTAGTGATTTAGTCAAAATAGATATTTTACTGAATGGAGCTAAGGTTGACGCGCTGAGTTTTATCTCACACCGACAGTTTTCAGCAGAACGCGGTCGAACGATTGCATCGCGCTTGAAAAAAATTATTCCGCGACAGAACTTTGAGGTACCAATTCAAGCTGCGATTGGTGCAAAAATAGTCGCACGAACTAATATCAAAGCTTACCGTAAAGATGTAACAGCTAAAATTCACACGGGTGATCCTGATAGACGTGCTAAGTTGTTAGAAAAGCAAAAGCGTGGTAAAAAACGGATGAAGGCTGTTGGAACAGTTGAAGTACCCCAAGAGGCCTTTATGGCTGTGTTAAAGACGGATGAAGAGCAATAAATAAAATAGTAAGTCGAATAAGATGAAAGCCTGAGGAGGTTCTTTTTTGAAGCAGGAAGCAAGGTTTATTCAAATTCTAGGCAGAGTAGCAACCGTATTAGCGGTACTAATGTATGTTTCTTACATTCCACAGATTATGAACAATTTACAAGGTAATTATGGTAATCCGATTCAGCCGTTAGTAGCGGCGCTTAACTGTACATTTTGGTGTGTTTATGCCTATTTTAAAATGAACCGCGATTGGCCAGTCTTTTGGGCTAATTTTCCAGGAATATTTTTTGGACTGATTACTTTTATTACCTCGCTACATTAAATATGAGTAAAAGTATTGATTTAGTTGGGTATGAGTTCTAATTAGACGCTATGAAGATCGTTGTTTGGTGGAACAATCATACGAGGTTAGTTAGAGATTATTTTATATGAAATAAGCAAGAGGTTTAGGGCAAAGTAAGTTTTGACCAGCCTCTTTTTATTATCGTCTATTAGTGTGAGCAATAAAAAATATAAGTTAGTCGCGCGGATATAAATAATAAGTGAAAATCTCACTTTTACAATAAAATAAAAAAGGCAATGAGCAACCCCACTCATAGCCTAGTGTTAGATAGCAATTAACTAACAATTAAAGTATAGTATGTCGGTATACGAATTACAAGACTAAAGAACAAAAAAATTATATTAATGAGTAATTTATTAATCAATTAAGTTAAAAAAAGTACTATTGAAATAGCTGATCGAGTGCGGGAGCAATTTTCAAAGGATCTGTGGTTGGAGCATAACGTTTGATGACTTCACCATGTTTATCAATTAAAAATTTAGTGAAATTCCATTTAATTGCTTTATTGACTATACCGCTTTCCTGAGTCGTTAAATATTTAAATAAGGGAAGGGCTTTAGAACCATTAACATCATTAATTTGGTGCATAGGAAAAGTAACTCCGTAAGTTGTTTGACAAGCTACGGCTGCTTCGTGACTATCGGCTAATTCTTGGTGAAATTGATTTGAAGGAAAGCCTAGAACTACTAAGCCTTTATCTTGATAGGTTTGATATAATTGTTCAAGCTTTTTGAATTGCGGAGCGAGTCCACACTTAGTTGCTGTGTTCACGATCAGTAAAGGGTGCCCCTGATAGCGCTCTAAACGATATGATTCACCGTTTTCAAGGGTTACCTCAAAGTTATAAATTGACATGTTGACATCTCCTTAAGCTTAAAAATATTTGCTAGCTAATGATTCGAAAAAAGATAATGCTTGTTTTAGAGTAGGCGGTAAGACTAAAATAAACCTCCCGAAAGGATTACAGCACATCTAGCCGTAAGAAATTAGGGGAGGTCCTTATACAGCTCCAAATTATTATTCTTTTGCGCTGTTTTCATTTTTCATCTCAGCACGAGTTTTAACATCATTGATATGCAATTCAAATTCGACTAAAGTTAAACCGGTCATTTCGGTTAAGGCTTGTCGTACTTTACTAAGAACTTCTCTAAAAATTTGAGTAGCATTCTTACCATACTCGATAGTTGCTTCTAATTTAAGTGCAACTTGTTGTTCACCAACATCTGCGGCAATCCCCTTGGTAGAATCTGAACCAGGAGTTAGGCGGTCAGTTAGTTCAGTGAAGACGTTACCATCAAGGGAGATGATCCCATCCACTTGGTTAGTTGTGATACCTGCAATTTTCTTAATAACTTGATCATCAAAAGTTAGCTTTGTTTTTAATTGTTCAGCATTTTTATTTTCAACCATTATTTTTCCTCCTAATTAGTTAACTTATCTAGTAGTTTTATAAGCATTCCTTTTAAAGTGATCCCTTGTAAATCAAGCCAAGCACCGAGTGCACTCCCAATGAGAATAGCAGCTAGAATTAGGACCATTTTCCAAAAACCAAAGAAAATCCAACTGAAAGTAACCAAGAACCCGAGCAGGGCTCCAATATAACTTAACTTCATAGACCTCCCTCCTTCATATAACTGTTACTTTATCGCCGTCATGGTAAGGAGTCAGCTTTAAAGTAAGGTGTTTTAAATCAATATTTAAGATTTGTTTTAGATTAGTTTGAATAGTTGCAGCAATATCTTTTTCCAAAATATCTATATCAGTTGTACTAATCAACTTGCCTGTAATTCTGACAATAGCTGCCTTTTTATTTCTCAAAAGGTGAATCTTAACGTCGATATTTGCTAGTTCATATTCCTGTGAAAGAATTAGTCTTAAGTTACGTTCAACTGCCAAACGATCAATTACGAGCTTGTTTGTATGGTCTTGGAAAATGACTAATTGTTTGGCATTATTGGTACTGAATAAACCATAGGCTAGGATAATAAAACCCACTATGATCACAATAAGTTGACTTCCAAGTAAAAGTAATTGCCCATTTTCAGTGCCTTCCAGCCAATGGTTCCAAGAATAGAGGATACTTAGATCAGAATAGTAAGTGTAAAAGACAACAAGTAAACCGGCAGCAATTAGGCTCAAACCGATAAGTACGGCAAGTATTTTTTTCCATAGCGGCACTTCACCACCTCCTTGGATGACAGTTCTGTATTAATGGTGGATCTTTTTGCGCAGTTTATCACCCAGAGTATCAATTCCCTTAGCGGCAAAAATTGTTCCGCCAATTAAAAGACCACCTACTACAAGTGTACTAGCTAACATAAATTTAAAAATCGACTTTAATGTATCCATTTGGTCACCTCCCTTTAAAAAGGAATGATAGTTTTAAGAGCGCTATCATTTCTTATCACTATCATAGGGTAAATTGAATCAAAAATGCAACTAAACTGTTTTCTAAGTTTTTAAATGGGAATAATTATTGTTTAAAAGGTAGATAAAGGCTGCGATGTAATTTGGTTTTACACATACTAATTTTAATTTTAACTACAGTTTATTTATGTAAATAGGTTGTTTAAATATTGATTACCTGAAAGCAGCTGACTGTTAATAAATTAAAGCAAATACTTATTAATAGGTATTTTGCGTAATGCAATATATATTTTTGCATACAGCAAAAAAAGCCGTTTGTTTACTAAAAAACGACTTTTGTCAAAAAAATTTATAATTATAGGTTAAAAACAAAAACACTAGCGAGGCTTAACATGCCAATTCCAATAAAAAAAACGAAGAGTGTGGGTAAAAGGGATCCAATACGCATACGCAGATTATTAATGCAAATTGCAAGAATAACTACACTAGTAATCAGAAATAACAGATAAAGCAACTTGAGTGGTAAAAATAGTTCAATAATAAAAAGTGCAATAATTAAAATAAGATTACGGATATTACGATACCAAGTTAAACCTCCAAAAAAGGTCTTTCTGTATGAGAAGGGGCCTTCTTTGGGTGTCCTAGCATAACGATGTAGCAACAGAAGAAGCCAAAAAACGTATAAAAGAATTCCAATATATTTCATTTTTTTACCTTCTTAGTCTAGTGCGCAGCAAACAAAGGTGTCAGGCGATTCATAAATTTATCGAGGAAAGCTTTTTTGTCAACGTTAACAGCGACTTCAGTCGAAATATTGGTCTCATTTAGCCTGGCTTCGTCACCTATTGTTCGGCCTTCAAAGGGAGCGGTGGTCTCAACTTTGAGGTTGAGGCGTATTTTCTCAACTAGCGCTGGTTCAATCGCCACACCGACAGCTAAAGGGTCATGGAGCGCGCAGCCGTGGAGGTGGGGGTTGGTTGTTTTATAGGCTTCAATGTAATAATTAACTAGATCTGCATAAACTGTGCCAGCCTTAGTATTTAATGCTCGCCAACAAGCGGTTTCGTGTTTTGTCAACAGTGTCCTCGTAGTGACATCAAGGCCAACCATAGTTAGAGGGAGTGCTGTATGGAAGACCTCGTTAGCCGCTTCAGGGTCTTGATGGATATTTGCTTCGGCAGCAGGACTGACATTACCTGGAATAGTCAAGGCTCCGCCCATCAGTGTGACATGTCCAATCAAATCAGCAATTGTAGGATCTTTTTTAAGAGCAGCTGCTAGATTGGTTAAAGGACCAGTAGGGACAAAAAGCAATTGATCTTTATATTTATGTGCAGCTTCAATTAGAAAATCAATCCCACTTTGTTTTTCAGGTCCACGTTTAGCAGTTGGTAATTGTAAATTAGCAACACCGTTATCACCGTGAATCTGCGCGCTGACAGGTAAGACTTTGAAACCATCTACATGTAAAGCATGTTGTGCACCGAGATAGACAGGAACATCATCTGCACCTAATAAAGCTAGTAAGTCAAGACTGTTTTGAACTCCTTGTTCAACGTAGACGTTACCGTAAGAGCCGATAATTCCGATCAAGTCACAGTCAGGATCAGCTAAAGCATATGCTAGCGCTAATGCATCATCAACCCCGGTGTCTAGATCTAAGATCATTTTTTTCTTTGAAATTGACATTTAAACCCTCCTCTGATAATTTAACACACCCTGATTTTAGCAAAAAACGGGTCTCAAAACTAGTTAGGACAATTTTTAGTTTGTAGGAATTGCTACTTTATAATGAAGTATGATATATAATTATTGTTAATAAATATAATATGCTAAGTATAAAACTAGTAATTGATAGTATAATAAACAGCGGAATAATCGAATAATGGAAAAAGGCGGTAGGCAAAATGAAAAATAATCTTTTAGATTTTATAGATGCCAATTTAGAAAAACTTGATTTTGATGGGAGCTTAGAAGTATCTTGGCAAAAAGAAGAACATACCTTTACCTTAGATTTAACTTTTTATGCGGAAAATAAGGCACAAGAGATTATCTTGGATATGGAGGAAGTTGAGTCTGATGAGCCGATTATTACATTTGTTGATTCAATCTTGTTATATGACCAAACTAAGTTTGATGCTAGTCAGGTTAAAAATGATTATTTAGTCTGTTTGCCATTTGATGGTAAAAAGGGCTGGTCAGTAGCACAAGGAAAAGCATTCTTTACTTATTTGCAGATTGTACTTGATAATGGTGAATCTGATCTGTTGGACTTCTTAAATAATGAAGATGCGGATGTTTTTGAACTTGAATGGTCTGATGAGGAATATCAAAAGATCTTACAACAGACTATAAACGGACAAACAGAACGCTTATTATACCCAAAATACTAGATCTGATTAATAATGGTGGAGGAAAAAAAGTGGAGTGGGAAGAGTTAACGATTACAAGTTCAAATGAAGTTCGAGCGGCAGTTGAAAATATTTTAATTGAAGAGGGTGCTGCTGGAATAAAAAATAATGAGCAGGATCTTCAAGGGCAACTGACTGGTGTAAGTTTGAGCGGTTATTTCAAAAGTGAACAGCATATTGCTACAAGAATAACGATCATAAGAAACAAAGTTGAGGAGTTACGAAAATTTGGACTGGAACCAGGTAAAGTTATACTTAGTTTAAAAGATATCAAAGAACAATGGTCTGATCAGTGGGAAAAATATTATCATGCTACACGGATAACGCGTTATCTGACGATTGTCCCCTCATGGGAGCAGTACCGCTCCGAACAGTCAGAGGAGAAAGTAATCAGGCTTAATCCGGGAAAGGCTTTTGGTACAGGGACACATCCAACGACTGTTTTAGCTTTACGTGCATTAGAAGATGTTATCAGAGGCAGCGAGACGATGATTGATGTTGGGACTGGGTCAGGAGTCTTAAGTTTAGCTGCTAAAGCTTTAGGTGCGGGGCCAATTCAGGCATTTGATATTACGGAGGATGCTCTTACATCTGCTCGTCAAAATATCGAACTAAATCCTTTTGCGACAGGAATCAGTATTAGGCGTAATGATTTATTAAAAGGGATAAACACCTGTGTTGATCTCATCGCCGCAAATGTTCTACCAGAAGTTTTACTGGCACTTTTGCCACAGGTTCCAGCACACTTAAAAGAAAACGGTTATTTTATTGCTTCGGGAATTATTGCAGCTAAAAAGGATGTTTTGCAGGAAGCGATCTTGAAAGAAGGTTTGATCATTGATCAGATCGCAACTGATGGGAAGTGGGTTTCAATTATTGCACATAAAGTGACAGACAAGGAGTAGGCTATGCAAAGGTATTTTATAGAGATTCCACAAATAAATGAACGTTTAGTTTTACCTACAAATGTATATCACCACGCAATTACTGTTATGCGGCTGAAGCCAGGCGCTCGTTTCGAGGCTGTCGCAGCAGATCAAAAGGTGACAGTTATGCAGTTGGTGGAGGTTACCGATGAAACAGCTGTTGCGAAAGTCTGCCATAAATTTACGCAAACAGTTGAATTACCACTGGAAGTGACGATTGTATGCGGCTTGTCTAAAAAAGATAAGGCGGATTGGATTGTTCAAAAAGGGACTGAACTTGGAGCACAACATTTCATTTTCTTTGCAGGAGATTACTCAGTTGCAAGATGGGATCAGAAAAAACGTACGAAAAAACTTGCTCGCTTAAGGAAGATAATTACTGGAGCGTCAGAACAGGCGCATCGGTTATCGATCCCAACGGTTGAATATATTGAGGATCTTCATTCCTTAACGCTGGAACACTATTCAGAAAGAGTAGTTGCCTATGAAGAGGCGGCTAAGCAAGGAGAAAAAAGTATTCTAGCACAGCTGATTAGTAGATTAAAAACAGTCGATAAGCTCTCTCAAACTCATCTTGTAGCTGTTTTTGGTCCAGAGGGCGGTATCTCACCGGCTGAGATACAGTATTTACAGCAAAATAATTTTTTACTGGCAGGGCTAGGTCCACGGATTATGCGGGCGGAAACAGCACCGTTATATATGCTTGTTGCATTATCTTATGCATTTGAACTTGCATAAGACATATATTGGTAGTCTCTGCATGAACAGGCGGATTGTCGTTGTATAAACCGTAATTTTAGGTTAAAATGAACATAATTATTAACAAAGTGGGGACATTAATGGCGATTAAAAGAATCTTTTCTATTACAACGATATGGTACCTGACAGTTGCTTTTGCTATTTCATTAGTAGTTCCAATTATTTTTACAGAACTAAATTTTAGTGATATCCAAAAAATTGGTTTTGCACTTTTTGGAGTTAACGTTATTTATGCTATTTTGTCAGGCTTAACAGTCGGTTTTAAGAAAGAACCAGCTGTTTATCTATTATTTTTTCCGATTATTTATCTGTTGGGTGTTAAGTTGTTTTTTGAAAGTTATGCGTACTATTTTGCTTTAGTCTATTTAGCAATTACGTACCTCGCATATGGAATTACACGAGAATAACCGAGCACTGTCACAGCACGTTTAAATTTTAAATACGTGCTTTTATTTTACACATTATTATCTTAAGGAGTTGATGGGATGGAGAAAGAGACCAATTGGAGTGCAGACGATGTCATTAAAATGATTGAAGACTATATGAACGAGGAACACGTTGCCTTGGTCCGTAAAGCCTATGCGTTTGCTATGTACGTTCATAAAGAGCAGTATCGTCAGTCAGGAGAGCCATACATTATTCATCCGATTCAAGTTGCCGGTATTTTAGCAGAATTGAAAATGGATCCTGCAACAGTTTGTGCTGGCTTTTTGCATGATGTTGTTGAAGATACACCCGTTACTTTAGGGGATGTTGAAGAGTTATTTGGACACAATGTTGAAGTAATTGTGGATGGAGTTACTAAGTTAAGTAAGATTCGCTATAAATCACACCAGCAGCAGTTAGCAGAAAATCACCGGAAGTTATTACTAGCAATGTCAAAAGACTTGCGAGTCATTATTGTCAAGTTAGCTGACCGGTTGCATAACATGCGTACTTTAAGCCATTTACGACCAGATAAACAGCGGCGGATCGCAAATGAAACACTTGAAATTTATGCACCATTAGCCGATCGTTTAGGGATCAGTACAATTAAATGGGAGTTAGAAGATATTTCGCTGCGTTATTTAAATCCGCAACAATATTATCGGATTGTACATTTAATGAATTCTAAACGAACTGAGCGAGTACGTTATATTGAAGAAGCAATTGTTGAAATTAAAGAAGCGATTGCCGATCTGAATTTAACCTGTGAAATTTATGGTCGTCCTAAGCATATTTATTCTATTTATCGTAAAATGAAGGACCAGCATAAACAGTTCAGCCAAATTTATGATTTATTAGCTGTCCGGGTCATCGTACGTTCAATCAAGGATTGTTATGCTGTTTTGGGGGCAATTCATACTAAATGGAAACCGATGCCGGGACGATTCAAAGATTATATTGCCATGCCTAAGGCTAATATGTATCAGTCATTGCATACAACTGTTATCGGACCAAATGGTAAACCGTTTGAAGTCCAGATCAGAACAGATGAGATGCATCGGGTTGCTGAATATGGGATTGCAGCACATTGGGCTTACAAAGAAGGTAAAAAAGAGGGAGTCTACCAGGATAATACTGGTAATAAGCTAAACTGGTTCAAGGAGATAATTGAATTACAGGATGAAACTAGTGATGCAGCTGAGTTTGTTGAGAGTGTTAAAGGTGATTTATTTGGTGACCGGGTCTATGTCTTCACGCCTAAGGGTGATGTTTTAGAGTTACCTAAAGGAGCTGGGCCGCTTGATATGGCTTACTCGATTCATACTGAGATTGGAAACAAGACAGTAGGTGCGAAAGTTAATGGCAAAATTGTTCCACTGGATTATCAGGTTAAAAATGGTGATATTGTCGATATCTTAACCTCTACCAATTCAGCAGGACCTAGTCGCGATTGGCTAAAGCTCGTGCATACAAGTAAAGCACGTAATAAGATTAAGCGCTTCTTTAAACAACAGGACCGGGTAGAAAATATTGATAAAGGTAAAGAGATTATTGACGAAAACTTACTTGAAATGGGCTTCGAACCCAAGAAAGTTTTAACACAGAATAATATAAAAAAAGTCTTGCATAAGCGCAAGTTTTCTTCCATTGAAGATCTGTATGCAGCCTTAGGTTTTGGCGAGTTAGCTCCACTAGGAGTTATTAATATTTTAACGGAAAAGATTCGAGCAGAAAAAGAAGCTGATCGTAAGCTGCAGGAAGAAAAAGCCCTTTTGGAAGATCACCAAGAGATTGCACATAAGAATAAAAATATTATAGCTGGTGAGGGGCACAAAAGTGAAGAAGGCGTGACGATCGCAGGGGTCGATAACCTATTAGTCAGACTTAGCCATTGTTGCAATCCTATTCCAGGAGATAAGATTGTCGGTTATATAACTAAGGGGCGTGGGGTTTCGATTCATCGGATTGATTGCCCTAACGTCAAGAATGCTCAAAATTCTGGGACACGTTTGATTGAGGTTTCATGGAATATACTGCCCGATGATAAAACGCATTATAATACAGATTTACAAGTTCAAGGGTATAACCGTTCTGGTTTATTGAACGATGTTTTACAAGCAGTCAATAATAGTACACGCAATTTAAACTCAGTAAATGGACGTGTTGACAGTAGTAAGATGGCTACGATAGATGTCACCGTTGGTATTCGTGATTTGATTCATCTCCAACGTGTAATCGATAATATCAAGCGTGTACCTGATGTTTATGTGGTTAAAAGAATAATTCATTAATTAGGGGAAATAACTATGCGAGTTATATTACAGCGCGTTATACGGGCTTCAGTCTCTATTGATCAAAAAGAAGTGGGCAAAATAAGTAATGGTTTAGTTTTGTTAGTCGGCTTCAAGGAAGAAGATAATCAAAAAGAAATTGAGTACTTAGTTCACAAAATTGCTAACGCAAGAATTTTTGCTGATAAAGCTGATAAGATGAATCTGAATATTAAACAAACAAATGGCGCAATTTTATCGATTTCACAATTTACGCTGTATGCTGCTACACGTAAGGGAAACCGGCCTAGTTTTACGGCTGCTCAAGATCCAGCAAAGGCTAGTGAGAACTATACCCTTTTTAATAAAGCTTTAAGGGCGGAAGGATTAATGGTTGCTGAAGGTGTGTTTGGAGCTGATATGCAAGTGGAGCTAGTAAATGACGGCCCAGTAACTATTATTTACGATACCGAAAATAATTATTAGTTTAGCGAGGAAGTGATCTGATGCAACTGATATCATTAGAGCGTGCTGCTCAAAAGTTATGTGAACAACGAAATAACGTCTTTGTACCTACAACTATCGGTGTGAAGGTGATTCGAGAACGGCTTGAATTAGAACAAAGTGCTCCCGTTTATCAGCACGTAGTTACTGAGAAAACAGAAAACTTTATCTCGGATAAGTTCGCACAAGAAATTCCGTTTAAGATTATTTATCCTGTGGGACTGCAAGCAAATGAAAAAGTACCGGTAGTTTTCTTCGTCCATGGTGGTCAATTTATGACGGGAAATATTCAAACTCACCGTAAGCTGATCAACGAGCTAGTAAACCGTGCGGGTGTGGGGGTAATCTTTCCCGAATATTCGTTAGCACCTGAAGAAAAGGCACCAACACAGCTAAAACAGTTAAAAGAATTGTTCCAACATTTACCCATGATCGTTGAAAAGTATCCCTTTGATTTAACACGGTTAATTGTGGCGGGAGATGATGTTGGTGGGGGGATGGCCGTTTCACTTGCACTTTTAATGAATGAGGAACAAGAGCTACCGATTTACAAAATGCTACTCTTTTGCCCAGTTGTTAATGCTAATTTTGATACATTCTCTTATCATCAGTATGCAGGCGGTTATGACCTTACTCGCGAACAAATGAAGTGGTCATGGCAACAGTATCTTGGCTTACAAGCGGATAGTTTAAATTATCTTTTTTCACCACTGCAAGCCTCGTTAGAACAGTTGGCGAAACTACCGGAGATTCTGATTATGACAGCTGAAGCTGATGTTGTTCGTGATGAAGGCGAAGCAATTGCTCGTAAGATAAGGGATGCAGGCGGAGATGTTGTACAGATCAGATTTCAAGGAATCACGCATGATTTTATGGTCAAAAATATGTTAGATCGAACCAATGCTTGTCGGTTGGCAATGAATATTGCAGTTGACTGGATCAAAAGGAATGGCAAGAGACGAAAGTAGGTTATTAAATGACAGATTATTTTTGGGATTTCGATGGGACTCTCTATAATACTTATCCAGGAATGGTGAGGGCTTTTGTTGATGCTTGTATAGCTTATGGGGTTAAAACTGATCATTTAGCGGTGTATCGGATTATGCGGCAAAAATCATTACACCAGGCCTTTGATCTTTTTCTAACCGGGGTCGATCTTGAGAAGAAACAGGCTATTATAAAAAAGTATACGAGTATCGAAGAACTTGAACAAGTTAATGCGGTCCCATTTGATGGAGCCGCCGCGATTTGCCAGCAGGTCGCTACGCAAGGCGACCGTAATTTCTTGGTGACACACCGTGATAAAAGTGCCTGTAGGTTGCTTGAACGCGATCAACTTAAACCAGTTTTTACAGCTTATGTAACATCCGCAAATCATTTTCCACGGAAACCAGATCCAACTTCTTTGAATTATTTATGCAAGCAATATCAAGTAGATAAGACTGATGCATTTATGGTTGGTGATCGAGAACTGGACATTGTGGCTGCTCAGCGTGCAGGAATAAAAGGAATTTTATTTGATCCAGATACCTTAATCACGTCAGCTGTTCGTCCTGAAAGACGAATCAAACATTTTAGTGAATTATTGGAGAAACCACTATAAACCAGATAGCTAGCGCTAGCTGATATAGGCTAAATAATTTAAAAAGGAGCTGTGCCAAAAGTTAAATTTTGGCACAGCTCCCTCTTTTATTACGTATAAACGTGTTCCATAAGTCAAAATTCTCCGTCTAACTTCGAATTACTCATAGCAAAGTACTCGCTATGTTCGTAATTTCGAGTTATTACTCAAATTTTCCCGGCTTATGTCACACTCTCTTTTTAAATGGAAACCGGTTAAGACCGTGTAAAGTATTTTTTAAGACCTGTAAAGACATCGGCCGCGACTTTGTTTTGGTAGGTTTGTGAACTAATCTGTTCATAATCACGTTCTGAATTAATGTAGCCCATTTCTAATAATAATGCCGGAAAATGGTTATTACGCAGAACATAGAAATCACCGAAATCGATTCCGCGATTAGTCAGTGGAAGATCATCCAACTGTGTGTTGACCTTTTGTGCGAGCTGACTTGAAAGTTTGCGGTGATAGTAATAAGTTGTAAAACCGGAAGCACCGTTTTCTTCGGGGGAAGAATCAAAATGGAAGCTGATAAAGGCGTCCGCATGAACGGCATTAGATAAATCAGAACGTGATTTAAGTGTTGTGTAGACATCTTTATGCCGGGTCAAATAGACTTTTGCTCCTTGTGCACGTAACTTATGCGCAACTTTTTTAGCCACAAGTAAAGTATATTTCTTTTCCATTCCGCCTGTGCTTGAGAGAGCTCCTGAATCTTTGCCGCCATGTCCTGGGTCAAGTACAATAGTTGCATTAGATAGAGAAGATATTTGGTGGGGCTTTTTAGGGTTGATCATCCAGTCGGCGACCCAGCCAAAATGGTTAGCTGCTGTTTTGACATACGACCAGTGATACTTTGTCCGAATAACAGTAACCCGTGAATTCTTTTTGAGTGGTGTGATTGTTTTATATTCAATACCGGGTCCTTTTTTTAAAGTTGCATCTGAGGTTTCGATGACTAGCTGTTTAAAGTAACTGGTTGTACGGTAAAGTAAAATTCCACTTAAAAGTAAAATTAAAAAAATTAAAATTAAATGACTATATTTTTTTCTGTGTGTGTTCATAAATTAAGACCCCGTTTGTTATTGCCGTCTTTTATTATAGCAAAAAGAATGTAATAACAAACGATAAAGTAACAATCTCTTGATATTCTTTTTCTAAATGCCGACACCTCTTGACTTTAAGAGGCAATTCTAGTACATTGATAACAGTATAATTTGAGCCGTACGGAAGAAGAGTAGCTGGTAAAACCTGTCAAGAGAGTGGAATTTAGCTGTAATTTCCATCTGGTTAAACGAGTGAAAGACACTTTCGAGGTGCATACATGATGTATGCCGTTTGTAGCGTTATCCCTTGAAGTATAAATAAAGGTGGTACCGTGCATATTTGCGCCCTTGTCGAGCATTAGCGACAAGGGCTTTTTATTTTAGTATATTTTCTTAAAGAAGAGGGGAAAGTAAGATGAAGTACCAACGACCAAAGGGGACAACAGATATTATCCCAGGTGAGTCCGCTAAATGGCAGTATATTGAGCAAACAGCGCGGCAATTGTTTCAGAAATATCGTTACAATGAAATCAGAACACCGATTTTCGAAAACTTCGAAGTTTTTTCACGAACTTCAGGTGAAACATCTGATATTGTAACTAAGGAAATGTATGATTTTTTTGATAAAGGTGAACGGCATATCACGCTGCGTCCAGAAGGAACGGCTGGGGTTGTGCGTGCATATGTCGAAAACAAGTTGTACGGTCCAGAAGTTCAAAGACCGTTTAAGGCTTTTTATATGGGACCGATGTTCCGCTATGAGCGTCCGCAATCAGGTCGGCAACGCCAATTTCATCAGATTGGGGTTGAAGCCTTTGGAGTGGATAACCCAACGCTAGATGTTGAAGTAATGGCGATGGCGGTTAACTTACTGCGGCAGTGCGGTCTGAAAGACTTAAAACTAGTTATTAATACATTGGGTGACGCGCAGTCACGAACAGACTACCATGAAGCATTGGTTAAGTACCTTAAACCACATGAAAGCGAACTAAGTGATGATTCAAAGGAACGTCTTGTTAAAAATCCTTTACGGATTCTTGATAGCAAAGATAAGCAAGACCAAGCGATTGTAGCCCAAGCACCATCAATTTTGGATTATTTAACTCCGGAAGCAGCAATTCATTTTGAAACAGTGAAAAAATTACTTACGGCTTTGCAAATACCATTTGAAATTGAAACAAATATGGTACGTGGACTCGATTACTATAATCATACGATCTTTGAAATTATGAGTAACTCTAAAGCTTTTGGGGGCCAATGGACCACCGTCTGTGCTGGTGGACGTTATAATGGCTTAGTTGAGCAACTTGGTGGGCCTGAGATTCCAGGAATTGGTTTTGGCGTGGGTGTTGAACGCTTACTGCTAGTTTTAGAGGCTGAAAAAGTTGAGCTGCCGATAGCTGATGATCTTGATCTTTATATTGTGGGTATTGGCGAGGTAACCAATACTGAGACATTGAAATTGGTACAGGCATTACGTCAGGCTGGGTACAGTGCTGAACGTGATTATCTCGGGCGTAAACCTAAAGGACAGTTTAAATCAGCCAATCGGATGAACGCGCACTTAACGCTGACAATCGGTGAAGCAGAATTACAAGTGGGAGAAGCACACTTGAAGAACATGCACACAGGTAATGAAGTAACTGTTCCGCTAGCTGATATCTATGCTGGTTTTGATAAAATATATCGAAATGCAATTAAAAGTGAGAAGGAGTAAACAAAATGAACCGGACAATATATTGTGGTCTTGTAGATGAGTCTTATTTTGGGAAAGAAGTATGTTTAAAGGGCTGGGTTCAAAAACGCCGTGATTTAGGGAATCTGATCTTCATCGATTTACGTGATCGTGAAGGAATCGTTCAGTTGGTCTTTAGCCAGGAATTCGGAGCAGAAGCTTTAAGAGTGGCTGATGGTTTACGAAATGAATATGTCATTGAAGTTAAGGGTAAAGCTGTTCCACGGGCTGACGATGCAATTAACCCTAAGATGAAAACAGGTAAGGTTGAAGTTGAGATCCATGACGTTAAGTTGTTGAATAAAGCTAAGACACCACCTTTTTATATTGAAGATCAGATCAATGTTTCAGATGACCTACGT
Source organism: Liquorilactobacillus capillatus DSM 19910 (assembly GCF_001434915.1). Classification (GTDB taxonomy): domain Bacteria; phylum Bacillota; class Bacilli; order Lactobacillales; family Lactobacillaceae; genus Liquorilactobacillus; species Liquorilactobacillus capillatus. Next base: position 185,732 of record NZ_AZEF01000027.1, on the reverse strand, counting down.
TTGAAGTACCGTTATTTAGATTTGCGTCGTCCAGAAATGCAGAAATCAATTATTATGCGTAGCAAAATCACGCAAGCAATTCATCGTTATCTAGATGAAAACAAATTTATTGATATTGAAACACCTTATTTAACTAAATCCACTCCAGAAGGTGCCAGAGATTATCTAGTACCATCCCGTGTCTACCCAGGTCATTTTTATGCCTTGCCACAATCACCACAGCTGTTTAAGCAACTATTGATGGGTGCGGGTTTTGACCGTTATTATCAAGTAGCGCGCTGTTTCCGTGATGAAGATTTACGTGGTGACCGTCAACCTGAGTTTACTCAGATTGATATGGAGACGTCATTTATGACAGCTGAAGAAATCCAAGATTTAACTGAAGGATTATTGCAGCGTGTAATGAAGGATACGCTCGGAATTGAAATGACTTTGCCGCTCCAACGGATGACTTGGAATGAAGCTATGGATCGTTTTGGTTCTGATAAACCGGATATCCGTTTTGGAATGGAATTGACAGATATGGCTGATGCTGTGAAAAATGTTGATTTTAAAGTCTTCAAAACGATCCTTGAAAAAGGTGGGCAGGTTAAATCCATTACTGTCTCTCATGGTGCAGATAAATATTCACGTAAAGATATTGAAGGCAAGCAAGAATATATCAAGCGTTTTGGTGCAAGGGGCTTAGCGTGGTTAAAAGTAACTGAGACTGGTTTTTCTGGACCAATCGCGAAGTTCTTTAAAAATGATGTCGCTCAGATTAAAGAAGCTGCCGGTGCAAAAATTGGTGATCTAATTTTATTTGTTGCTGATAAGCGTAAAGTAGTAGCTGATTCCTTAGGCTATTTGCGGACTAGTATCGCCAAAGAACTTGATATGATTGATCAAACAAAATTTGCTTTCTTATGGGTCGTTGACTGGCCATTATTCGAATACAGCGAAGATTTCCACCGCTATATAGCGGCGCATCATCCATTTACAATGCCGAATGAGGAGGATGTTGCTTTATTAACAACTGATCCACATAAAGCACATGCACAGAGTTATGATATCGTTTTGAATGGTTATGAACTCGGTGGCGGGTCAATTCGTATTCATGAACGTGATATCCAAGAAAAAATGTTTAAAGCACTTGGATTCACGAAGGAAAAAGCGGAAGAACAATTCGGTTTCTTCATGGATGCTCTGGATTATGGTTTCCCACCCCATGGTGGTTTGGCGATTGGCTTAGATCGTTTTGCAATGTTACTTGCAAAAAAAGATAACATCCGCGAAGTAATTGCTTTCCCTAAGAACTCGAAAGCGTCTGAGCCGTTGACAGATGCACCAAGTACGGTTGCCCAAAAACAATTAGATGAATTACATCTTGATACAACTGAAGATTAAATTTGGCTTACTAGTCTATTAGGACACAACTTCAATCTTGGTGATTGTATTTCTTAAAGCTATTTTTAGGGATATGTTATTTGCTGTAGCTACTTTTGGCAATAATATATCCCTTTAATATGTGCAGATAAAGTTGTGCTTTTACTTTAAGATTGCTAATCTTGCTGAATGGATGGAATTAGGTTATCTTAGAAGGTAATCACAAGAGTAAAAATTCTGGAGGGATCGATTTGAGTAAAAAAGAAACAGCAATATTTGCTGGTGGATGTTTCTGGTGCATGGTTAAGCCGTTTGATGAGCAACCTGGAATTATTGCAGTTACAGCGGGTTATACAGGTGGGCATGTCCCCAATCCAACCTATGAAGAAGTTTGTTCACATCAAACAGGACATACTGAAGCGGTGGAAATAACATTTGACCCTGAAGTGATCTCATACGAAGACTTGTTGCAAGTTTACTGGCAGCAAACCGATCCAACTGATGCAATGGGACAATTTCAAGACCGGGGAGATAGTTATCGGCCCGTTATTTTTACGAATAGTGCTATCCAGCGTGAAAGTGCACTTGCTTCTAAAAAGGCTTTGGCAGCAAGTGGTCGTTTTACGGCTCCTATTGTGACTCAGATTGAAGATGCTAAGCCTTTTTACCCAGCCGAGGAATATCACCAGGATTTTTATAAAAAAGATCCTACTCGCTTTGAGTTGGAAGAGATGCAGCGGCAAGCCTTTAAAGAAAAAAATTGGTCAAAGTAGTAGTGGCTAAGAAATTAAGGAGCTAAGAGAGATTTATGGATGAACTTCAACAGATTTGGAAAAGGCATCAGTATGTTGCCCGTGCTTCGGCAGCATTTATTTATGGTATTTTAGTTTCTGTCGCTATGAACTTTTTCTGGGTACCGGGAAAAATTTATTCTTCTGGAATAACTGGCTTAGCCCAACTAAGTACAACCTTGATGAAACGGTACCTACCTTTTCAACTTTCAACAGCGGCTCTACTTTTCATACTAAATGTGCCTTTGTTTTTTCTAGCTTGGAAACAAATCGGTCATCGCTTTACGTTTTTTACATTTTTAGCGGTCGTTTTTTCAAGTATTATGATCAAGTCGATTTCAACAGTTACGTTAACAAAAGATCCGATTATCTGTGCAATTTTTGGAGCGGCAATAAATGGTTTTGGAACAGGTTTGGCTCTTAAAAATGGTATTTCAACTGGTGGGTTGGATATTATTGGTTTAACCTTACGGAAACTGACGGGAAAAAGTATTGGAACAATTAATATTATTTTTAATGCTTTTATTATTTTTGCTGCTGGTGCGGTTTATGGTTGGCCGTATGCTTTTTACTCAGCTTTGGGAATTTTTGTTAATGCACGCGTTATGGACATCGTCTATACGCGACAGCAGAAAATGCAAGTCATGATAGTGACTAATAAGCCGAAAAGTGTGGTTGACTGTATTCAGACACATATGCGCCGTGGGATTACTATTGTCCACGGTGCTGAAGGGGCCTACCGGCATGATCAAAAAACAATTCTTTTCACAGTTATTTCTCGGTATGAACAGCTGGAATTAAAAAATGCAATGGAGGAGTCTGATCCTTATGCTTTCGTTAGTATCTCAGATAACGTGAAGATTATGGGACACTTCTATGAGCCAGAACCTTAAGCATTAAAAATAAAATTTATGAGTAAATCAGAAAGTATGTTGCATAATGAAGAAAGTACTTTATATCTGGTTGGTTCGTTTCTTTGCGGCTTGGTGGGGTAAAAAAGAGCCGACATTAGTTGTTTATTTAATGAGTTTTGGAAATAACAACGAATTTATTGTAAAGCTTGGACAAAAATGTTCGCGTGAAGGGAAACAGTTGGTAGTGTTATTTTATCCAAGCTGTTCGGGTGCGGCTAATGACTTAGCTGCTGCAGGGATAAAAACGGTTAGTTTCACGGAAGGACTTCATTTTTTGTTTTCAGGTTTGCGGTTTGTTGTGGCTGCTAAACTGCTGTTTTGCGATAATTATTACGCTTTTTTAGCTGGTTGCCAGTTTAAACGTCAAAAAACAAGAGTTGTTCAAGTGTGGCATGCAAACGGGGCAGTTAAGTCATTTGGATGGCAGGAACCTAAAACGCAACTAAGAAGTGCAGCTGCACAGAAAAGGTTTCAGGCAGTTTATGATCAGTTTGATGATTACGTTATAGCGTCACCAAAAATGGGAGAGATTTTTAGCGAAAGCTATGATGTCGATAAGAAAAAAATGCTGACTCTAGGCTACCCCCGCTCAGACAAATTTTTGCGTGCAGAATGGATAACCCAAAAGAGAAGACGCTTTTATCAAGTTAATCCTGCCTTGAAAGGCAAAGAAGTTATTTTATATGCACCTACTTATCGTGAAAGTACTACGGGAGTCACATTAGAATTGCCGGAAGATTTCTTTCAACTGGTGGGACGGTTAGCATCGAATCAAGTTCTGATAATTAAACTTCATCCGCATCTGAAAAACATCAGTCAGCTTATTCGTACGCGTTTAGCCAAGAGTAAGCAGGTCTTATGGATGGATGATTTTACAACGGAAGACCTTTTACCTGTCACAGATCGCCTAATAACAGACTATTCATCGGTTGCTTTTGATTATACACTCTTGGATAATGCACAAGAAATTTTATTTTACTGTTATGATCTGCATGAGTACCAGAACCAAGTTGGACTCCAACATGATTTTGAGCAGTGGTTGCCGGGCCCATTAGTATTAACAACGGCGGAACTGGCTCAGACTTTAAAAAAGCCTTTGCTTCGGCAAGATTTTCGGCAATTTAATCAATTATGGAACACTAGAAACGATGGTCAAGCTACAGCACGTATCATTAAACATTACTTTGGCTAAACTTTTGACAGCAGTTAGCTTAAGTAGTGAAGAGGAGGAAGAAATTAAAATGTTACTTGGATCACATGTTGGGATGAAAGGACAGAAAATGCTTTTAGGTTCAGCTGAAGAAGCAGCTGATTATGGTGCAACGACTTTCATGATCTATACGGGCGCACCGCAAAATACACGCCGTAAAAAAATTGCAGCAATGAATATTGAAGCTGGACATGATTTTATGCAGCAGCATAACCTCAGTAATATTGTTGTCCACGCACCTTATATTATTAATCTAGGCAACACTAAGAAGCCTGAAAATTTCAAGTTTGCGGTTGCCTTTTTGAGAGATGAGGTTAAACGTGCTGAAGCACTCGGTGCCAAGCAAATGACATTCCATCCTGGTGCACATGTTGGCGCAGGTGCTGACGCGGCTATTGCAAACATTATTAAAGGCCTGAACGAAGTGATTGAGCCGGAGCAATCATTGCAGATTGCGCTTGAAACAATGGCTGGCAAGGGGACTGAGGTAGGACGGACATTTGAAGAGCTTGCACAAATTATTTCTGGAGTAACTTATAACGAGAAGTTATCAGTAACGCTGGACACGTGTCATACAAATGATGCCGGTTATAATGTTAAGGATGATTTTGACGGAGTTCTTAATGAGTTTGATCATCGTATAGGTCTGGAAAGACTTAAAGTCGTGCATGTTAATGACTCGAAGAATGAGATAGGGAGTCATAAGGATCGGCATGCAAATATTGGTTTTGGAACAATCGGTTTTAAAGCACTGAATTACATTGTTCATCATAGTAGCTTGGAGCAAATTCCAAAGATTATGGAGACGCCATATGTTGGTCCAGATAAAAAACACGCTTTCCCACCATATGCATATGAGATAAAAATGTTTAAGGAGCAAAAATTTGATCCAGAAACACTAACTAACATCGTTAACTGTGAAGGACAGTTACCACGTTTTAAGTAATGATAATTGTTAGAAATGAAGATAAAAAGACCGCTAAATAGCAGTAGCTCTTCAGTTGCTATTTAGCGGTCTTTTTGAAACAATCAGCTATTCTGCTAAGCTTTCAGTAATTAAAGTTGCTGTTTCTTCAATGGATTTATTGGAGACATTAATAACAAGGCAGCCAAGTTTTCGGTATAACTCGTGAGCATACTTTAACTCCGCTTCAATATTATCAACATTAGAATAATTAGTATCAGGATTTAGTCCGTATGTCAACATCCGTTCTCGCCGAATACTATTTAGAATTTTAGGATCATTAGTTAGCCCAATAATTTTTTGGGGATTAACTTGCCAGATCTCATCTGGGATTTTAGCCTTAGGAACAAGTGGTAGGTTAGCTACAAGATAATTTTTATTAGCAAGATATAAGGATAGCGGCGTTTTAGATGTACGTGAAACGCCTAGAAGAATGATATCGGCTTTTAGATACCCGGCTGGGTCCTTGCCATCATCATAAGTAACCGCAAACTCAAGTGCTTTGATACGGTTAAAATAGGTCTCGTTGAGATTATGATTTAACCCAGCTTGCTGCAAGGGATGGGAACCGGTTTTGGCCTGGATAGTTGCGATCAGTGGTGAAATAGCATCTAGAACGGCTAAAGAATTAGTCTGACAAAATGAAGTAACATATTTAGAAAGATCTGGGTCCGCAAAGGTGTGAATAATAAAAGCATCAGCTCGTTTAGCTTGGGCAAGAATTCCAGCTAAAAGTGAAGTTGTTTTAGCAAGTGGAAACCGATGCAGTGAAAAATCAATATCAGGAAATTGGACAGAAGCAGATTGAGCGAGATTATAACCTGTTTCTCCAAGTGAATCAGAAATTATAAAAATGGACATTTTCTTAGTGTTAGGCATATTGTTCCTCCAACTGATCAAATTAAAAACGCTTTATTAACTTATGTCTATAGTATAATGAATTGATTGATAAAACAATCATCACAAAAACTTTTAGCTTTTAGTGAATACTAGTAAAGTTATATTGACGCATGGCATCTGTTTAGTTATAATAGTATAGAACTGTTAGAAGTTTGTGTGTTTACGCAGAATATAACGGTTACATTTTAAGCTCGGAGGGAGGGAAACAAAATGTCAAAGACAGTCGTTCGTAAAAACGAATCTCTTGATGACGCTCTTCGTCGCTTCAAACGTACCGTTTCAAAAACAGGTACTTTACAAGAATACCGTAAACGTGAATTTTACGAGAAGCCTAGTGTGAAACGCAAGAAAAAATCTGAAGCAGCAAGAAAGCGTAAGAATAAACGTCGTTTCTAATTCCTAAGGGGGGATAGAACTGATGAGCTTACTTGATTCATTGAATAATGATTTGAAAACTGCCATGAAGGCTCACGATAAGGTGACTTTAAGTACTGTGCGTATGTTAAAGTCTGCTGCGATGAATGAGCAGATCAAAGTGGGTCACACGTTAACTTCTGATGAAGAGTTAGCTGTTTTGTCGCGTGAGCTTAAACAACGTAAGGATGCTGCCGTAGAGTTTTCAGATGCGGGGCGGACTGATTTAGTCGCTGGCCTTGAGCAAGAGATTAAAGTTGTTCAGCGTTATTTGCCAAAACAGCTCGGAGAAGACGAAGTAAAGACTATTGTTCGCGAAACTATCCAACGAGTTGGAGCAACATCAAAAGCCGATTTTGGTAAGGTGATGGGTGCAGTTATGCCTCAAGTAAAGGGACAGGCTGACGGAAAAGTAGTAAATACAGTGGTAAAATCATTACTAAGTTAATTTTGATTCAATAAGTTTTTATTGTGTCATAATAAGAAGACAGATTGCCAATTATGGGTAGTCTGTCTTTTTGCCTGTATTTGAGGAAAGAATCTACACCTTACCTTTTGTTGTTAGCCCTTTTATGCTATGATTTAAGCATATTAATGCTTAACTGAAGGAGCAAAATGGATTGACGGAAAAACAGTTGGTTGAAAAAGAGTTTAAATTAGCTGATTCGCAACAGGGCCAAGCTCTATTGGGAACCCATGATAAGTACGTTGAGATTCTCGAAGAAAATGAACATGTTGTGATTCATCCTTTTGGAGACATGATAAGAGTTACCGGAGAAAGAGAACCGGTTAACCGTGTTATGAATATTTTACAACAATTATCTGATTTGATTGGTCAGAATATTACTATTGGAAGCGCAGATGTTATTTCTGCCATAAAAATGGCAGATAAGGGGACATTAGATTACTTTAAGGACTTATATACAGATGTACTGCTTAAAGATCAAAAAGGCAGACCAATACGTGTCAAAAATTTTGGGCAGCGGCAATATGTACAAGCTATCAAGAAAAACGATTTAGTCTTTGGAATCGGGCCTGCAGGAACAGGAAAGACTTTTTTAGCAGTTGTAATGGCAGTCGCCGCTCTGAAAAAGAACATTGTGGAACGAATTATTCTGACACGACCGGCTGTTGAAGCTGGAGAATCATTAGGCTTTTTGCCAGGAGATCTTAAAGAAAAAGTTGACCCGTATCTTCGTCCGGTATATGACGCTTTGTATACGGTTCTTGGCAAAGAACATACGGAACGCTTATTAGACCGCGGAGTAATTGAGATAGCACCGCTAGCTTATATGCGTGGTCGAACGTTGGATAGTGCTTTTGTTATTTTAGATGAGGCACAAAATACAACAAGGGCACAGATGAAGATGTTTTTAACACGATTGGGTTTTGGCTCTAAAATGGTAGTTAATGGTGATAAAACACAGATTGATTTACCACGCGGCCATCGTCAAAGTGGTTTGATTGATGCAGAGCATATTTTACAGCAGCTACCGCACGTGGAATTTGTTAATTTCGATGCATCCGATGTTGTACGACACCCAGTCGTTGCTGAAATTATTCAAGCCTATGCGAGTGAGACTGAAAAAGAGGGGCAAAAATAGTGGACCTGGAAATTTATGATGAAACTAAGCAAGTAAGTCAAGAATGGATTGAATTAATAACAAAGTTATTAGAGTTTGCTGGTAATTACATTAAACTACCTGAGAATACTGAAATGTCGGTAACTTTAATGGACAATGAAAAAATACATGCGATCAATAAGCAATACCGCGGTGTTGATAAGCCGACGGATGTTATCAGTTTTGCGATTGAAGAAGAAACAGATGATGATACACCGATCATTATGCCGGAAGATAGTACTTTTGTTTTACCAAAGAACATTGGAGATATTATGGTATCACTGGACAAGGTTAAAGAACAGGCTGCTTATCTAGGCCATTCAGAAGAAAGAGAACTAGGCTTTTTAGTCGTTCATGGTTTTCTGCATCTTAATGGCTATGATCATATGCGTCAGGAAGATGAGACAGTAATGTTTAATTTACAACGTGAGATTTTGGATGCTTATGGACTTAAAAAATAATAAAAACAGATGGAAACATACTAAGTTTAAACAATCCTTTTATCATGCTTGCCAAGGACTCAAAACAGTTATGGGTGAGGAACGCAACCTGCGTTTTCACCTGCTCGCTGCCGCGCTAGCCCTTGTTTTAGGTTGGTTTTTAAAACTAGCAGCCAGTGAATGGTTATGGTTGTTTTTAAGTATTACGTTAGTGATTATTAATGAGATCTGGAATACAGTTGCCGAAAATATTGTTGATCTGGTAACCGATTACCAGTATCATATTTTGGCAAAGAAAGCGAAGGATATGGCTGCAGGAGCAGTTTTGCTCTCGGCGTTTTTTGCATTGATCGTGGCACTGATCATCTTCGTTCCTAAGATCTATAATTTATTGTTAAGTTGAGAGGGTAAAAAATGGATATAAAAAAGCATTCAGGTTTTGTTGCAATTATTGGGCGGCCAAATGTTGGTAAATCAACTTTTTTAAACCGCGCTGTTGGACAAAAAATTGCAATTATGAGTGATAAAGCACAGACAACACGTAATAAGATCCAAGGGATATACACTACTGAGGCAGTACAAATTGTTTTTATCGATACACCAGGTATTCACAAACCGCATAGTCAACTAGGAGATATTATGGTGAAGTCAGCCTTATCAACCTTAAATGAAGTTGATGCCGTGCTATTTATGGTTAACGCGACCCAAAAAAGAGGACGTGGAGATGATTTTATTATCAAGCGTCTAAAGGAAGTTAAGAAGCCGATCTTTTTGGTAATAAATAAAATTGACCAGATCCATCCAGATCATTTACTGGAGATTGTTGACGATTATCGTCGTGAATTGGATTTTCAAGAAGTTTATCCAATATCTGCGCTCCAAGGAAATAATTGCGAAGAATTAATAGGTGCAGTTAGCTCAATCTTGCCTGAAGGACCGCAATTTTATCCTGAAGACCAGGTAACTGATCATCCAGAAAGATTTATTGCTGGTGAATTGATTCGGGAGAAGGTGCTCGAATTGACGCGAGAGGAAGTTCCACACTCAGTTGCAGTAATTGTTGAAAGGGTCAAAAGGGAAGATGAGGAAAAAGTTCTTGTTCAAGCAACAATTATTGTAGAGCGCTCTTCACAAAAAGGTATTCTAATCGGTAAGGGCGGTAAAATGCTAAAAACGATTGGAACAAAAGCCCGTAAGGATATCGAATTGCTTTTAGGAGATAAGGTTTATCTTGAATTGTGGGTCAAAGTCCAAAGCAATTGGCGTGATAAAAAAACGGATTTAAAAGCTTTAGGATACAGGCAAGATGATTATTAAAGTTATTAGAACGGTCTTTAATAGTTAAAGGCTAGCGAGGAGGCGATCATTTTGGGAACAACAAAAATGGCTGAGTTTTCAGGGGTCGTTGTCTATCGAAAAGACTATCGTGAACGTGATATGTTAGTTAAAATTTTAACGGATCGTTTCGGCTTTAAGATGTTTTTTATCCGGGGTGCTCGTAAAAGAGGTTTTCGTCTAAGTGCGGCGATCTTACCCTTTACAAAAGCGACCTATGTTGGCACGATTAATGATGAAGGCCTATCCTTTATTAGCGCTGTTAAAGAAGCTGGTCAGTATCAGGCGATTTGCCAAGATATAGTTCTAAATGCCTATGCAGCTTATATTTTAGGCTTAGCGGAAGCAGCCTTTAATGATGGCCATCCATTAAATGAATGGTATCAAAAAATCGAGCGGGCAATTTCTTTAATTGATCAAGGGCTTGATGCGGCAATTGTAACGAACATCGTTGAAGTGCAGCTGCTGGGTCGGTTTGGTGTTAAACCTAACTTGAAAGATTGTGTTATTTGCCATCAAGAAGCAACTGTTTATGATTTTTCAGAAAGCTATGGTGGTCTTTTATGTCAGAAACATTGGCATCTCGATCCACGGCGGCTACATTTAGACCGACGAACAATTTATTTTTTGCGTCTTTTTTCGAAAGTTGATCTTATGCGTTTGGGATCAATTAAGATCAAGGATGAGACGAAGGATAGATTACGGCTAACGATGAATCAAATCTATCGTAATGATGTTGGTGTCAACATTAAGGCAAAGAAATTTCTGGATGATATTAAGGAATGGCCGCAAAGCGTTTTAAATGACGATAAGTAATTGACAAACCGCTTATTCTCGCTTATCCTTAACATGATAAGTTAGGCAGTGATGAGAAAGGGTATATTTATAAAGTCACAGCGAGTCCGATAGTTGGTGAGAGCGGACACTTGAAGGAGTATATTGGCATTTTCGGAGCCTAAGTGAATGAAGAAGCTAGTTTATAGAACTAGAAGTAGGGTGGAACCGCGGTTATACTGAAATCGTCCCTATGTAACTATTTGTTTATAGTTGCATAGGTTTTTTTATGCTTTTATAGACGAATAATTTTATTCTAATTTTGAGGAGGAACAAAATGTCAAACAAAATGTCTTTACAGGATATTATCTTGACACTGCAACATTTCTGGTCTAAACAAGGCTGTATGTTAATGCAGGCTTATGATACTGAAAAGGGTGCTGGGACGATGAGCCCTTACACGTTTTTACGTGCAATTGGGCCCGAACCGTGGAATGCAGCTTATGTGGAACCATCACGACGTCCTGCTGATGGACGTTACGGAGAAAATCCTAACCGCCTTTATCAGCATCATCAGTTTCAAGTTATTATGAAGCCGTCACCAGCAAATATTCAGGATTTATACCTAGATAGTTTGCGTGCTTTAGGAATTGATCCGCACGAACATGATATCAGGTTTGTTGAGGATAACTGGGAGAATCCTTCAATGGGTTGTGCCGGTGTTGGTTGGGAAGTTTGGTTAGACGGCATGGAAATCACACAGTTTACATATTTCCAGCAAGTCGGTGGCTTAGAGGTAAAGCCAGTTGCTTCGGAAGTTACTTATGGTTTAGAACGCCTGTCATCATATATTCAAGATGTTAATTCTGTTTTTGATCTAGAGTGGGCAGCTGGTGTTAAGTATGGCGATATCTTTGGAGAACCAGAATTTGAACATTCTAAATATGCATTTGAAGAAAGTAATCAGGAAATGTTGTTCAAGCTGTTTGATACCTATGAGGCTGAAGCTAAGAAACAAATAAAAAATGGTTTAGTCCATCCGGCGTATGATTATGTTTTGAAATGTAGTCATACTTTTAACTTACTTGATGCCCGCGGTGCAGTCTCGGTTACTGAAAGAGCTGGATACTTAGCTAGAATCCGTAATATGGCTAAGTCAATCGCAAAGGTCTTTGTTGCAGAACGAAAGAAATTAGGATTCCCTTTAATAAAGGATGAAAAATTGCGGAATAAATTATTGAAGGAGGACAAATAGGTATGAGTCATACATTCTTACTTGAAGTAGGGCTAGAAGAGATCCCTGCACATGTCGTAACTCCGAGTGTTCAGCAATTAAAAGAGCGTGTTAGCTCCTTCTTAGAGGAACAACGCCTTGACTTTAAAGAAATAGTGACTTTTTCCACTCCCCGAAGACTGGCTGTTAAAGTCACAGGTGTCGCGGATAAGCAAAGTGATATCGAAGAAGAAGCTAAGGGCCCGGCTAAAAAGATAGCACTCGATAAGGATGGTAACTGGTCTAAAGCTGCAATTGGTTTTTCACGTGGGCAAGGAATGAAGCCTGAAGATATTTTCTTTAAAGAACTTAAGGGAACTGAATATGCTTATGTCAAAAAATATATTGCAGGTCAAACGGCGGCTGAAATTTTGACCGGTATCAAACAAGTTTTAACTGCAATGGTTTTCCCAACGATGATGCGCTGGGGGAGTAATGATTTCAAATATGTTCGGCCTATTCGCTGGTTAGTAGCACTTTTAGATAAAGAAGTAATCCCATTCAGTATCTTAAATATTAAAACAGATCGGCTAACTCAAGGACACCGTTTCTTGGGGACTGAAGTCGCTTTAGCTGACGCAGCCGATTATCCGCAGGCATTAATTGCTCAACATGTTATTGCAGACGCTGTTCAGCGCAAACAATTGATTGAAGAACAGATAAAGACATTGGCAGCAAAAAATAAGTGGCACATAGTAGTTGATGCCTCATTACTGGAAGAGGTAAATAACTTAGTTGAATTTCCAACAGTTTTCAGTGGTAGTTTTGCCGATAAATATCTTGATATCCCTGATGAGGTCTTGATAACTTCAATGAAGGATCATCAACGTTTCTTTTATGTTTTAGACCAAGCAGGCAAACTGTTACCGTATTTTGTATCAGTTCGCAATGGGGATAGCGAACATTTAGAGAAAGTCGTTGCTGGGAATGAGAAAGTTTTGACTGCCAGACTTGAAGATGCGGCCTTCTTCTATCACGAAGATCAACAAAAAACGATTGCAGATTATGTTGAACGTCTGAAAAAAGTTATGTTTCATGACAAGATCGGTACAACATATGAGAAACTGCAGCGAGTCCAAGCTTTGTGTCAGTTGTTAGCGGCTAGTTTAGATAAAAAAGATACCCTGACAACAGCGGAAAATGAAGAACTGCAGCGAGCAGCTGCAATTTATAAATTTGACCTTGTTACAGGGATGGTCGGTGAGTTCTCCGAACTTCAAGGTGTTATGGGAGAAAGATATGCGTTGTTAATGGGAGAAAAGCCAGAAGTTGCGACAGCTATTCGAGAACACTATTTACCTAATTCAGCAGAAGGTGTATTACCGGAGACTAAAATTGGTGCATTACTTGCTATTGCGGATAAAATTGATAGTATCAGTGCCTTTTTCTCTGCTGGAATGGTTCCAACGGGATCGAATGATCCATATGCATTGAGAAGACAAGCGTCAGGTATTGTTAGAATTGCACTTGCTCGCGGTTGGGACCTCTCAGCTGTGTCTTTGCAAGAAATGATTATGTGTAATTATCAGAATGTTTCTGGATTATATGCCAACATCAAGCCAGTAAAAAATGTTGAGAAAATGACTGACTTTATCATTGAGCGTCTCCGGAAATTACTCAGTGGTCAGCAATTTGATTTTGATATTATTGAAACAGTTTCAGGTGTTGCAGCTAACTCCTTTATTAAAATGTATCAAGCTGCAGAGATTTTAAAAGAACATCAAGGTGAAACTGATTTTAAGGCTAATATCGAGGCACTTACACGTGTTTTACGTTTGGCAGAAAAATTACCAGCGAAGGAAATAGGGACGGTTAAAACAGACCTATTTGAAAATAAAGCAGAAAAAGATTTATTTACGGCTGTTTCACAAATCGAGAGTAAGGCAGCTAACCTTTCTGGTGAAGAACTTTACGCTGCCTTGGGATCATTACGTCCATTGATCAATAGCTATTTTGATGAAACTATGATAATGGTTGAAGATGAGAAGGTGCGGCTGAATCGTCTGAGACAGTTGCAAAAAATTGCAGCGTTAACGTATAGATTTGGTGCATTAAACAAATTAAATGTTAAGTAAAATAGTAACTTTTAATTAAACTACTAAAATTTAAGCTGATAGTAGTTGGGGCTTATTGATACTAGTGAAATACTAGTTAACAATAAAGCCTTTTTTTAATTGTAGGGTAGTAATGCTTAAATAAAAAATTAATTAGTTGCTTTTTTAAATACCGTATTGTATCATTAATACGATTGTAATTTTTTCTAAAAAGAATATGAATAAGCTGTTAAATCAAGTTTTAGCGCAAAACATTAAATGTAGTATAGTGCTTTGATATGAGTATTAAAAGGTTAATGGAGAATCTCAGTTTATAGAATACAATTTATACAGAATAAATAGGGGGACTAGATCGAAATTTAATTTTTGACCCAGTCTCTTTATAAACGCAACTGTTATTACCAAAATGAGGTGAGGTAATGTGAGTCGACGGATTCCCGAAGAAGTTATCGAAACTATCCGCTCAAGTGTCAATATCGTTGATATTGTAGGGCAATATGTTCAGTTGCGTAAGTCAGGAAAGAATTATTTTGGGCTTTGTCCCTTTCATGAAGAAAAAACACCATCATTTTCAGTTACTGAAGAAAAACAGATTTTCCATTGCTTTTCGTGTCACCGTGGTGGCAATGTTTTTAAGTTTATTATGGAAATTGAAAATCTTTCCTTTCCGGATGCTGTGCTTCGTGTCGCTGAATTGGGAAATATTAAATTAGCGCAGAAAGTTACACAAAACTTGAATAACAATGGTACAGCTGAGTCGTCTGAAACAACTAAGTTAAAGAAGATGTATGGTGATGCTGCCCAGTTATTTAATCATATTCTTGTAAATACAGCCATGGGAGAAAAAGCATTAACATATCTGCATGAACGTGGCCTGAATGATGCAATGATTAAAGAATTTAATCTAGGTTACGCACCCACAGAAGAACTTTTGGCGGCTTTTTTTAAAGAAAAGGGTCTTGAACAACAGCTGTTACGTAAATCCGGCCTTTTTGTAGAATTACAAGATGGTTCCTTGAAAGAACGCTTTTATAACCGGGTTCTTTTTCCAATTCGTGATCCGCAAGGAAAAACGATTGCATTTTCTGGACGGCTTTTAGTTAAAGATAATAAGCAGCCGAAATATTTAAATAGTCCGGAAACTAAGATCTTTAATAAACGTAAAGTTCTTTTTAACTTTGATAAAGCTAAAAGTGAGATTCGTCATCAAAAGTCAGCTCTTTTATTTGAAGGTTTTATGGATGTTCTGGCAGCATACCGTGCTGGTGTTAAAAATGGACTGGCTTCAATGGGAACGAGCTTGACTAATGAACAGATCTATTTACTTGAAAGAGTAACTGATCATTTAGATATTTGTTACGATGGGGACGATCCGGGACAGCATGCGACGGCACGTGCGCTAACACTCTTAGAACCGTTGACTAAAATGCAACTGGGTGTTTTGCCGATCCCTGAGAGGATGGATCCAGACGAATATGTCAAAAAGTATGGCGAAGAAAAATTTGCTGAACTTGCACAGAATGCACCCGAAACAGTCACGGCTTTTTATATGCGCTATTATGAACAAGATCGTAATCTGGCGAATGAAGCTGATCAACTAGCGTATTTGGCTGATGTCTTGCAACAATTAGCTAAAGTTAAGGCTCCAGTTGAAAGAGATATTTACCTTAATCAATTGGCTAAACGTTTTGGGATTGAAAAAACAAATCTTGAGGCGCAGTTACAGACATACCTGAGAAAGTACACGGCTCAGAATAAAACGCAGACTAAGCAACCAGAAGTACTGCATAAAGAACCAATAGTTAAGACTAAAGTTGAGCAACGCCATCTTGATCGAGTTGAAAAGGCTGAACGGTTACTGTTGTATCGTCTACTGCATGACCATAGTACTTGGTTAAAAGTTAAAGAGCTGGAGGACTTTTCGTTTGTTCATGACATGTATCAAACAATCTATATAATAGCGGAAGGGTATTTTAAAGTTTATAATAAATATGAGACAGCTCGCTTTCTTGATTACCTTGAAGACGATGGATTACGACAGTTAGTAATTGAAATAGCACTTAGTGTCTACGCCGAGGGTACAAATGAAGAGGAAATCAATGATTGTCTAAATCTAATTATGAGACAGTCTCCGCTTGAAAGTAAGATAAATAATATTAAGAAACAGCTTTCAGATGCTAAACGAATGAATAATAGTCAACTTGTAACGGATTTAACCATTAAACTAATTGCTTTACTGCGTCAGCAACAAGAAGAAAAGTCAACATCATTATAAGGAGGACCTCCCATGGCAGAAAAGAAAAAGAATAATGCATTGAATGAGGTAGGATACACCAAAACTTTACGTGAACTTATTAGAAGTTATAAACCAAAAAAACAAATTAATTATGATGATTTGACAAAAAAATTAGTAATACCGTTTAGTTTAGATGCTAAACAAATAGAAACGATGATTCAAAAGGTTGAGGATGCTGGCATTTCAGTTGTGGATGAAAAGGGAGAACCAAGCGAACATAGTCTGAAAGCTGCTTCAAATGAAGCTGAGAAGGCGACTAAAGATCGTGATGTTTCTGCACCTGCAGGTGTTAAGATTAATGATCCAGTCAGGATGTACCTTAAAGAAATCGGACGGGTGAATTTACTAACGGCTGATGAAGAAGTTGCCTTGGCTTTGAGGATCGAAGAAGGCGACGATGAGGCTAAGCAACGGCTAGCAGAAGCTAACTTACGGCTAGTAGTTTCAATTGCAAAACGCTACGTAGGTCGCGGAATGTCATTTCTTGATTTGATTCAAGAAGGAAACATGGGTCTAATGAAGGCCGTTGAAAAATTTGATTATCGTAAGGGCTTTAAATTCTCGACCTATGCAACGTGGTGGATCAGACAAGCAATTACTCGTGCGATCGCTGACCAAGCAAGAACGATTAGGATTCCGGTGCATATGGTTGAAACGATTAATAAGCTGATTAGAATTCAACGTCAAATGCTGCAAGACTTGGGTAGAGAACCTATGCCAGAAGAGATTGGCGCGGAAATGGATATGCCAACCGATAAAGTACGTGAGATTTTGAAAATCGCTCAAGAACCGGTATCACTTGAAACACCTATCGGAGAAGAAGATGATTCACACTTAGGAGACTTTATTGAAGATCACGATGCAACTAGTCCAGCTGACCATGCTGCGTATGAATTACTTAAGGAGCAACTTGAGAGTGTGCTTGATACTTTAACTGACCGTGAAGAAAATGTTTTACGTTTACGCTTTGGGCTTGATGATGGTCGGACAAGAACACTGGAAGAAGTCGGTAAAGTTTTTGGCGTAACGCGTGAACGTATTCGTCAAATTGAGGCGAAGGCTTTACGTAAATTAAGACATCCATCACGTTCAAAACAATTGAAGGATTTCTTAGAATAAATCATAAAACCTAAGATCTACTAGGATAATTTTTTCGACGATAAATTACTTGCTTTTCGAGTTTGATAAGAGTATTCTAGCTGTAATAAGGAAAAGAGGGGAAAAAGATGGCTGCTTTTAAGATAAACTTTGTGGATAACTCATGCTGTTGTCGTATTTCGCGTTTTGACGTTGAAAATACGGCTATTTGGGTTTACTCATCTTATCGACCACGATTTAAGCTATAGTGGGAGTAGCTGTTTAATTTTCTAACGATTAGAGCGCGAATCTTAAAATGATTCGCGCTCTTTTTCTTTACGTAAAAAAGGGGGTAGATTGATAAATGATTTATCAAGGAGTTGAAGAATTGATAGGGGACACACCGTTAATACGGTTGAAAATAACGGCACCAAACAAAGTACGAATATTTGCAAAACTTGAGATGTTTAATCCTGGCGGAAGTATCAAGGATCGTTTGGGGAAATATATGTTACAACAGGCGCAAGTAAAGGGATTAATCAATCAAAAGACAACCATAATTGAACCCACTGCAGGGAATACAGGGATTGGGATCGCGTTGGCAGCAAGCCAGTTGGGTTTAAAAACGATTCTGGTTGTTCCAGAAAAATTCAGCCAAGAGAAACAGATTCTAATGAAAGCTTTAGGAGCAAGGCTAGTGCACACAGCTAGTGCTGATGGAATTAAAGGCGCAATAAAAAAGGCTCGCAGGTTAGAAACTGAAATCCCATACAGTTATGTTCCGATGCAATTTAATAATCGTGATAATCCTGCTGCTTACTATCACTCGCTTGCACCTGAAATAAAAAAAGAAATGCAGGCAAATGAGTTGTCTATTGATGGGTTCGCTGCTGGAGCTGGCAGCGGTGGAACTTTTGTGGGAGTAGCACGTTATTTGAAGGAAAACTTTCCGAAGATAAAAACGGCAGTTGTTGAACCGGAAGGATCTATCTTAAATGGCGGTCCTAGGCACGCACATCGAATTGAAGGAATAGGTGTAGAATTCATTCCTCCGTTTTTAGAGAAAAAAGATGTCGACCACATTTATACAATCAGTGATAGAAATGCTTTTATGCTAGTTAAAAAAATGGCACTTGAAGAGGGGCTGTTATTGGGGAGTTCCAGTGGAGCAGCTTTGGCTGCCAGTTTAAAATTAGCTGAAAAGTTAAAACCTAACAGTAATATTGTTACTATTTTTCCAGATAGCAGTGAGCGTTATTTAAGCCAGAATATTTATTCATAAAGGAGAAAAAATAAAATGAATTTTAATACAAAATTAATTCATGCGGGAGTTAGTCGAGATAATATTACAGGAGCAGTTAATGTGCCTATTTATCAGGCCTCAACGTATGCACAAACTAAATTAGGCGGTCACCCTGAATATGAATATTCAAGAACTGGCAATCCAACGAGACGAGCAGTTGAAGAATTAATTAAGGATTTGGAAGGTGGGACAGCTGGATTTGCATTTGCGTCTGGGTCAGCTGCAATTCATAATGTTTTTTCACTTTTTTCAACTGGTGATCATATTATTGTGGGGAATGATGTTTACGGTGGAACATTTCGATTAATCAACACGGTTTTAAAACGGCAAGGACTTAGCTTTACAGTTGTTGATACTCGTAACTTGGCCGAAGTTAAAGCGGCTATTAGACCAAATACTAAGGCAATTTATCTTGAGACCCCAACTAACCCTTTGATGCAAATTACTGACATTACGGCAATTACAGAGTTGGGAAAGGCAGAAAAACTACTAACAGTTGTAGATAATACATTTGCGACACCTTATATCCAACAGCCACTCAAGCTAGGCGCAGATATTGTATTGCATAGCGCATCAAAGTATTTAGGGGGGCATAGTGACTTAGTTGCAGGCTTAGTTGTTGTGAAGGGCCAACGACTGGGTGAAAGGATCGGTTATCTGCAGAATGCGATTGGAGGAATTTTGGGACCGCAAGATAGTTGGTTACTACAGCGTGGCATCAAGACTTTAGCAGTTAGAATGCAAGCACATGAAAAAAATACCCAAAAAATTTTTGAGTTTCTAAAAGAAAATAAGGATATTGCTAAGATTTATTATCCTGGTGATCCAATGGCAAAAGATTTTAAAATTGTTAAGAAGCAAATGAATGGTTTTGGAGGGATGATTTCCTTCGAGTTGAAAAAGGGCCTTTCGATTCAAAGGTTCATTGAAGGACTTCAAATCATTACTTTAGCAGAAAGCTTAGGTGCAGTTGAAAGCTTGATTGAAGTGCCCGCTGTTATGACGCATGGGGCCATTCCAGAAAAAATAAGGTTAAAAAACGGTATTTCAAATGAATTGATTAGATTATCAGTGGGAATTGAGCAAGTGGAGGATCTGCTTTCAGATCTGCGGCAGGCGTTAGCTAAGGCAAAATAAAGTAAACGCTAGGTGATAAAAATAACTCTCAACAATACTAAACCAAGTGTCTTTAATTTTAAATAGTTTATACGGAAGCAAGCTGAAGAAATTTGGCTTGCTTTGTCGTTCTTTCGCACATGAATGCAAGCATGTACAGTCAAATCTGATCTCAGCATATTAGCTGCTTTTTAGTATACTTTTTTAATGCCTTAACCTTTTCTTGTTTCTGCTAGTTAGTTATACTTAAAGGTGTTTAAATTAGTAAGGAGTTGTTATATCTTAATGGATGCAAAACATTTATCAGCCCGTTTATTAGCGGTAGCTAAATACGTTCCACTAGGCGCTCGGCTGGCGGATATTGGTTCTGACCATGCTTATCTACCTGCATACTTAGGACTGAATAACAAAATTAGTTATGCGGTTGCAGGCGAGGTAGTTGAGGGGCCTTACCTAAATGCTGTGCATGAAATAAAAAAAGAAGGTTTAGCAGACATAGTTAAAGTTCGTCTAGCAGACGGTTTGGCGGCGATTACTGCGAAAGATGAGATTGATGTGATTACGATCTGCGGTATGGGGGGGCCTTTGATCTATCAGATTTTGAATGCTGATCTCAGAAAATTAAAGCAGTATCCTAAATTAATCTTGCAGCCCAATGTCGGTGAGCAGCAAGTTAGAACATGGTTGACAGAGCATAACTATCAGATTACGACTGAAAAAATTATCGAAGAGGATCAGCACATTTATGAAATCATCGTAGCTGAAAGGCAAAAAAAAGTATCAGCTTTGACAGATGATGATTATTTATTTGGCCCTTTCTTGCGAAAAGAAAAAAGTCCGGTTTTTATTAAGAAATGGCAAAGAGAACAAGAAAAATTGAAACATGTTTTAGGTGAAATTAGTAAGGCGCGTCAAGTGCCTTATACGCAAAAAGCATTATTAGAAAACAAGATAAAAAAGATTGGTGGTGTGTTGAATGGTTAAAGTGCGTGATATTGTAAAACGTTTTATGGAATTTGCACCGGCTTTTATGGCTGAGGATGGAGATCCAATTGGGCTGCAGCTTGGCAGCCAGGAGTCTGAAGTTAACAAAGTAATGGTAACTTTAGATGTTCGACCTGAAGTTGTTCGAGAAGCTGTCCAAGCAGGAGTGGATTTTATCTTTGCCCACCATCCAGCAATGTTTCATCCAATTAAGCAATTTGATCTAGCTGATCCACAAAATAGAATGTATGCAGAATTATTAAAACACCATATCACTGTTTTCGCGGCACATACTAATTTGGATAATGCGAATGGTGGAATGAATGATTGGCTTGCTGAAAAGATGGGTCTTAGGCAAACAGCTATTTTAATGCCGGAAAGAGTTGAACCAATGTTTAAACTCGCAGTTTTTGTTCCACGAGAGGCAGCAGAGGGGATGCGTAGTGCTTTGGCTGCAGCTGGAGCTGGAAAAATTGGAAATTACGATGACTGCTCGTACTCATATGAAGGCTACGGGCGTTTTCGACCCAATGAACAAGCTGAGCCTGCTATTGGTGAAAGGGAAGAATTAACTACAGTGAGGGAAGAAAAGGTAGAAGTCCTTTTTCCAGCGCATCAAAAAGAACCAATCTTGAAGGCGATGTATGCGGCTCACCCTTATGAGGAGCCTGTTTTTGATTTATTTCAAACGGCAGGAATGGGGCAAAAATACGGAATGGGACGAATTGGAACGCTAGCTGAAACGCAAACAGTTAGACAATATGCTGAATTTTGCAAGGAAATCTTTAAAGTCTCAGCTTTACGGATGGTTGCAGCTGATCCTGATAAGAAGATTGATCGTGTTGCTGTTTTAGGTGGAAGTGGCGGTCAGTTTTACACAGCAGCGAAGCAACGTGGAGCACAATTATATGTCACGGGTGATATCTCTTACCATACAGGACATGATATTTTGGCAGCTGGATTGGCTGCACTTGATCCCGGTCATCATATCGAAAGTATTTGTAAAGAAAAATTGGCAACTTTATTTACAACTTGGAATAATGAGAATAATTGGAAATTAGAAATTATTGCATCAAAACTTAAAACTGATCCGTTTATCTTTGTTTAATTATAAATAAGGGAGTTCTTTGAATGACAAAATATCCAAATTTATTACCACGTTTTATTGATTATGTTAAGAAAGAAACACGTTCAGATGAAAAAGCAGTAACAGTTCCATCAACTGTAAGTCAGACGATTTTTGCTGAAGAATTAGTTGAAGAATTAAAAAGAATAGGCTTAAAAGACGTTCGTCGCTCATCTAAAAGTGGCTATGTCTTTGCTACTTTACCAGCAAATTTACCCCAAGGAGAAAAGGTTAAGGTCGTTGGCTTCATTGCACATATGGACACAGCCGACTTTAATGCTCAAAATATTAATCCACAGGTTATTAAAGAGTACGATGGTAAATCAGCAATCAAGTTAGGGACAAACGGCTATAAACTTAGTCCAGAAGAATTCCCTAATCTGAAGAATTATTCTGGACATGATCTAGTTACAACGGATGGAACGACACTTTTAGGTGCTGATGATAAAGCGGGAATTGCAGAAATCTTGACGGCAGTTGAATATCTAAGTGAGCATCCTGAAATAAAACATGGCGAGATCAAGGTTGGGATTGGACCTGATGAAGAGATTGGAACTGGAGCTGACCGTTTTGATGTTGCAGATTTTGGGGCGGATGTTGCCTACACTGTTGATGGTGGACCGTTAGGTGAACTTGAATATGAAACTTTTAATGCTGCACAGGCAAAAGTAGAATTGATCGGTAAAAATGTTCACCCAGCCACAGCTAAGGGTGTCATGATTAACGCACTCCAATTGGCTTTTGATTTTCAGGCACAATTACCGCAACGTGAGGTACCTGAAAAAACATCTGGTCGTCAAGGGTTCTTCCATCTTGTGGAATTAACCGGAACGGTTGATGAGGCAGAAATGACTTACATTATTCGTGACCATGATCGCCAGAAGTTTGAAGCACGTAAACGGCTTTTTAAGGAAATTGCTGCTGAAATGAATGCGGCCTTAGGAGCTGACCGTGTTAAACTCGAAGTGAAAGATCAATACTATAATATGCGTGAGGTAATTGAAAAAGATATGACGGTGGTTGAAATAGCTAAAAAAGCAATGCACAACCTCAAGATCAAGCCGGTTATTTACCCGGTCCGTGGTGGAACAGATGGTTCTAAAATTTCATTTATGGGGTTACCGACACCTAATTTATTTGCAGGTGGAGAAAATATGCACTCGCGGTTTGAATATGTTTCAGTGCAAGTGATGGAACAAGCTACAACAGTTCTTTTAGAAATTATCAAGGAAATTTCTCAAACAAAGTAGTTAACACGAACGTATGTTCATATTATAATATAGTTGGTCTATGTTGATCAAGAAGTATAAGGCGAAAGTTTGAGTGAGAGATTCCAGAAAATTTCTGTGAGCTACTTGCTTATTAGTTAGCGGTAAACTCAGGCTAATTAGATGATAGATGATAAAGGAGATAGTGATGATGCAGGAAGATAAATTAACGAGTGCAGTTCAAGCGGCATTGGCAGAAGCACAACAAATTGCTGTTACACGGCATCAGCAAGAAATAGATATTCCGCAGTTGTTTAAATTCTTATTACAGCCAGGTGAGTTTGGTGCTGAAATCTTTAAGCGTGCGGGGCTGGACACTGCTGAAGTGGAACGTGAAGTTGATCGGGAACTTGATCAACTTGCAGTTGTTGAAGGACAGGTGAATTACGGTCAGACTTTAAGTCAAAACCTTTTTCAACTGTTGCAAGAAGCGGATCAACTGCGTCAACAGCTAAAAGATGAGTATGTAGCGGTAGAAACACTGATTTTAGCACTTTTTAGATTAAAACATCATCCTTTGACTAGCTACTTAAAATCTAAGGAACTTACAGAAAAAAAGATGATGAAACTTATTGAAGATCTTCGTGGGGGTGAACACGTGACATCTAAAAATCAAGAAGAGCAATATAAAGCTTTGGAAAAATATGGAGTTGATTTGATTAAACAGGTCCGCAGTGGTAAGCAGGATCCGGTAATCGGTCGTGATGAAGAAATTCGGGATGTAGTGCGGATCCTTTCGCGTAAAACAAAGAACAATCCTGTTTTAATCGGCGAACCAGGAGTAGGGAAAACCGCGATTGTTGAAGGTTTAGCCCAACGAATCGTACGTAAAGATGTTCCAGATAACTTGAAGGATAGAACAATCTTTTCACTAGATATGGGGGCATTGATTGCAGGTGCGAAATACCGTGGTGAATTCGAAGAAAGACTAAAAGCAGTCTTGAAAGAAGTTACTAAGAGTGAAGGAAAGATAATTCTTTTTATTGATGAGATCCATAATATTGTCGGTGCAGGGAAAACTGAAGGCAGTATGGATGCAGGAAATCTTCTTAAACCAATGCTTGCACGTGGAGAGTTACATTTAATTGGGGCGACAACGCTGGATGAATACCGCGAGTATATGGAAAAAGATAAGGCGCTTGAACGACGTTTTCAGCGTGTGCTTGTCCAAGAACCTAGCGTTGAAGATACGATTTCGATTCTACGTGGGCTTAAAGAACGCTTTGAGATTCATCATGGTGTTAGAATCCATGATAATGCAATCGTGGCAGCCGCAACACTTTCTAACCGGTATATTACTGACCGCTTTTTACCGGATAAGGCAATTGATCTGATCGACGAAGCATGTGCTACGATCAGAGTTGAAATGAATTCGATGCCGACTGAACTTGATCAAGTTACCCGTCAACTGATGCGTCAAGAAGTTGAAGAAGCGGCCCTAAAAAAAGAGAGTGATCCAGCTTCTAAAAAACGCCTTGGTGAGTTACAAACTGAATTAGCTGAGTCACGTCAGAAAACTAATGCACTTAAAATGCGTTGGGAAAATGAGAAGGCGGATATCCAAAAATTGAGTTCTAAAAAGGCGGAACTTGATCAGGCAAAACATGATTTGGAGGAAGCAGAGAATAATTATGATTTAGAGAATGCTGCCAAGTTACAGCATGCAACTATACCGGCCTTAGAAAAAGAGCTCGTACAATTAGAGCATGCAGAACGACCGGATAACTGGTTAGTTGAGGAATCAGTTACTGAAAATGAAATCGCACAAGTTGTCAGTCGCTCAACTGGGATCCCTGTAGCTAAACTAGTCCAAGGTGAGCGGGAGAAACTATTAAATTTACCGGCAAGTTTGCATAAGCGCGTTATTGGACAAGATGAAGCAGTGGACGCAGTTGCAAATGCGGTTATCCGTGCACGGGCTGGGTTGCAAGATCCTAACCAACCGTTAGGGACGTTCTTATTTCTCGGACCGACTGGTGTTGGCAAAACTGAATTAGCTAAAGCTTTAGCTGAGAACCTTTTTGACTCTGAAAAACATATGGTTCGGATTGATATGAGTGAATATATGGAGAAACAGTCTGTATCTCGTTTAGTTGGGGCAGCACCAGGCTATATTGGATACGAAGAAGGCGGACAGCTGACAGAAGCAGTCAGACGTAATCCGTATACTATTATTTTATTGGATGAGGTCGAGAAGGCTCATCCGGATGTCTTTAATATTCTGCTGCAGGTTTTTGATGATGGGCGGTTAACGGATGGTCAAGGTCGAACAGTTGATTTTAAAAACACTATCATAATTATGACTTCTAATCTAGGATCGGGGATTTTATTAGATAACGTGGTAGAGAATGGCAAAATATTGCCAGAAACACGGTCGCAAGTTATGAAATTAGCACAGGCACATTTTAAACCAGAGTTTTTGAATCGGATTGATGATATCATTATGTTTGCACCGTTAAGTTTGAATGCGATAACTCAAATTGTTGATAAGTTTGTTAACCTACTGTCAGATCGTTTATCTGAGCAAGAAATCAAACTCGAGATCACTGCCGCAGCCAAAGAATGGATTGCTCATGAAGGGTATGATGCTGCTTACGGTGCACGACCGTTGCAACGCTTTATTACTAACTATGTAGAAACTCCGCTTGCTAAGCAGATTATCGCAGGCAAAGTGTTACCACACTCGGTAGTAACAATTGATCTTGGGAATCACCATGAGCTTGTTTTCAAAGCAGTGGAAAACCAGGCAGCTATTTAACCGGATTGGTAAAATTAGAAAATGTGTGGTATAAAGCGGTAAAATCGAAGTGTTACCTCGAATTTGCGAATGTAGTCAGTACTTCTTTGATATTTGTGAATAAACTACAATTTATTTACGGAGTGAAAAAGTTTTAGCATGAAAAACTCCCTTTCGATATCGTAGTTTTTTGGCTATCAGCCAAGACTCGAATTGAAAGGGAGTTTTTATTGTTATTTGGTTGTTTTGGGATCTTTTACAAAAAAGTCAAGTGCATTTATAGCGACAAAGCCGACAATCATTGCAGTTAAACCGCTAGTTAATGCAGAAAAACTGACTCCTGATAAAGCCGAACTGATGTAACCGATAACTTCACCGTAGACAAAACCCCAAAATAAAATGGTTAATTGTTTTGACATGTAGACAACACCTCACAATACAACCGTAGTTTAGCATATTTTGGGGGATTTTTGAATATTTTTTAGGTAGTCTTAGAAAACTACAGTTTTTTTTGCTAGGGAAAAGTTGCTATAATGAGGATAAAAAGAAGGAAAAGGGGGGAAGACATTGTTTGGATCTTTACAGGTTATCAGCAGTTATAGTCTACTTCAGAGTACTATAAGAATTCCCCAGCTTGTCCAAGAAGCTAAAAAAAGAGGCTACGAGGCTCTCGCATTGACAGATATAAATGTGATGTATGGTGCGATTGAATTTTATCATGAATGCCGTTCAAACGGTATAAAACCAATTATTGGCTTAACACTTGATCTTGGTCCAGAAGATCAGTTACTGCTGCTTGCCAAAAATGAACAGGGTTATCGCAACTTAATGCACCTATCAACGCAAAAAATGTTAGCACTGTCAAAGAATGAAGCACAATTTAAATTAAATCGTCCAGAAGAATTGCAAGATTTGGCTATTATTGTGCCACCTCAAAAAAGCTATGTTATAACGGCGGTATCAAACGGGGATTTATCTAGAGCACAACAATACCTTGAGCGATTAGCGACTGTAGTGGGTAAGACGCAGAATATCTATCTCGGAATCAACTTGCAAATGGAACCGGTTTTGTTGGCAACGTTGCATCAGCTAGCTGCTAAAGTACAGGTAACACCGCTAGTACTCGAACCGGTCAAGTACCTGAACCCAAATGATATCTTTGAGATGCAAGTTTTAGAAGCATTGAGAGATGGTAAACAGGTTGATGCCAAACAGTTGCGATCGGCTGGAACAGTGAATGGAAAAGAGTGGTTACGTCCTAAAAGAGAACTTGAAAGTGAATATCAGCAGCATCAACTATCTAAGGATTTAGCGGCAATGCTGCAACTATGCCAGGAGCTAAATCCCAAATTACACTTTTCAGCACCTCAATTACCACATTTTAAAACACCAGCTGGTGAGGCAGCACAAAATTTTTTACGCAAGTTATGCGAAGATGGGTTAAAGAAAAGGTTAAAAGAAACACCGCATGTAATACAATCAAAATATCAGCAAAGGCTGGAGTATGAACTTAGTGTTATTCACCGGATGAAATTTGATGACTATTTTCTAATTGTATGGGATGTTACAAATTATGCTCACCAAACTCAAATCATGACAGGACCTGGTCGCGGTTCTGCAGCTGGGTCATTAGTAGCTTATACACTATTTATTACAGATGTGGATCCTTTGGAATATGATCTGCTTTTTGAACGCTTTTTGAATGAGGAACGTGCACAGATGCCGGATATTGACCTGGATATTCCAGATAACCGCCGTCAGGAGATTATCCAGTATGTTCATCAAAAGTATGGTGCTGAACATGTTGCTCAAATTATTACTTTCGGAACCTTAGGTGCTAAGCAAGTCTTACGGGATGTAGGTCGCGTTTTTGGGATGCCACAATTTGAAATGAACAGGTGGAGCAAGACGATACCCACTACGTTGCATATTACTTTAAAAGAAGCGTATGAGTCTTCACAGCGGTTACGCAACTTAGTAACAGACAGCGAAAAAAATAGGCTTCTTTTTAAGACAGCACAAGGACTTGAAGGGCTCCCACGCCATTTTTCAATCCATGCTGCTGGAATTATTTTGAGTGATAAAAATCTGGCAGACATTATTCCTTTGCAGATGGGTAATGATGAATTACTTTTGACCCAGTATACGAAGGAAACGGTTGAAGAGGTGGGCCTGCTGAAGATTGATTTTCTAGGTTTACGTAATCTAAGCATCTTAGCCCGTGCGGTTCAATTGGTTCACAGCGGCTATCAACATGAACTAAATGTCCAGCACATCGCTTTAGATGATGTGGAGACGTTACGTTTATTTCAGACAGCTGATACAGCTGGTGTTTTTCAATTTGAATCGACTGGTATCAAGAGTGTTTTGCGGCGGTTGCGGCCTAGTTCTTTTGAAGATATTGCGGCTGTTAATGCATTGTATCGTCCAGGCCCAATGGAAAACATCGATCTTTTTATTCGTCGTAGACATGGACTTGAGAAAACGACCTATCCAGCTGAGATTTTAAAACCAATTTTAAAGAAAACATATGGAGTACTTGTTTATCAAGAACAAGTGATGCAAGTTGCATCTGTCATGGGCGGTTTCACGCTTGGACAAGCAGACTTACTGCGGCGCGCAATGAGTAAGAAAAAGGCAGCCGTAATTGAGCAAATGAAGACACGTTTTATTACTGGAGCAAAAGATAAGGGCTTTACACTTAAAAATGCAGAGCAGGTCTACGCATATATTGAGAAATTTGCTAATTATGGGTTCAACCGTTCACACGCGGTCGCGTATACTAAAATGGCATTTCAATTAGCTTATATCAAACAGCATTATCCGGCAGCATTCTTTGTAGCGCTGCTGAATACAGTAACGGGTGACAACACTAAGCTGAAGAATTATTTACTTGAAGCTAAACAGCATCATCTAAAGATACATGCACCAGATGTGAATGAAAGCCAGCTGTTGTTTGCGTTGCAGGCACAGGAGATTTATCTAGGACTGCGGAATATCAAAACAATTCGGAGTGATTTTGCAAAACAAATAATTTCTGAAAGACGCTTACATGGAAAATATCGTAGTTTTCAGTCTTTTTTACAGAGAATAGATAATCATTTCCTGCAGCAAGAGCCGTTAGAAGCCTTGATTTATGTTGGAGCATTTGACAAGTTGGGACATAACCGAGCAACTTTATTGAAGAATTTACCTAGGATGTTGAGCAATGTCGAATTAAGTGGTAATAACATTGAATTATTTGCAGCTTTAACGCCAAAATATCAGACCTTTGCTGAGATCAGTTTAGAAGAACGTTTAAAAAATGAAGAAAAGTATTTAGGTATTTATCTTTCAGCACATCCGGTAGAACAATTTAGTCGTCTAGCACTTTTGCAAAATACAACAGTTATTGCAAAAATAGCTGAACAAACTGGTCCGTTGCAACTGTTAGTTTATATAAAAAAAGTAAAAGTTATCCGAACAAAAACGGGGCAGCAGATGGCCTTTGTAACTGTGGAAGATCAGACGGGTCAAATCGAGATGACAGTTTTTACGGATTTGTATAAAAAAACGGCAGAGCTACTTACGGAGAAGGCCGTTATACTGGTGAAGGGTAAAAGTGAACAAACTAAACGTGGATTACAGTTAATTGCCCGAGAACTAACTCTTGCACAGACCTTGAATGTCCAAAATAGTGCGACTTATTATATTAGGTTAACCAAAGAAACCAACCAACGAATACGGCGGCAGATGTTAGAATTGATGTTGCAGTATCATGGGCAGATACCAGTTATTTTATTTGAAGAAACAACGGCTAAAAAAATAGTTCTCAGCCGGCGTTATTGGTTGAAAAATGATGAGAAAGTTATTACAGCGTTGTCAAATCTATTGGGGCAAGAAAATATTGTTTTGACAAATGAAAATAAATGAAAACATATTGTGATAAAGTGAATTAATTTCTGTTTTTGCAAGACATCTACTTATAAAAGTGATAAGATAAGCAATGGAGAATGTGTTGTTCCATAATATTTACTTGAGGTGAAAAAATGAAACGCATAGGTATTTTAACAAGTGGTGGCGATGCAGCGGGAATGAATGCATCAGTACGTGCAATTGCGCGGTCTGCAATGTCGGCAGGCCTTGAAGCTTACGGTATTAATTATGGCTTTGCTGGTTTAGTCGCAGGGGATATCCATAAATTAGAGTCCATTGATATGGATGGGATTATTTCGCGCGGTGGTACTGTATTGTACTCTGCACGTTTCCCAGAATTTGCGGAAGAAAAAACACAGCTCAAAGGTATTGAACAACTCAAAAAATTCGGAATTGATGCTCTGGTTGTTATTGGTGGGGATGGCTCATATCATGGAGCTGAACGCTTAACACAACATGGTTTCAATTCTATTGGTATGCCTGGGACGATTGATAACGATATCCCAGGAACTGACTTCACCGTTGGCTTTGATACGGCTGTCAGTGTTGCTCTTGATGCACTTGATCGTGTAAACGATACTGCAACATCTCATCAACGGACCTTTATTGTTGAAGTAATGGGTCGTGGTGCAGGGGATATTGCTTTATGGGCAGGAATTGCTTCGGATGCAGATGCAATTGTTATTCCTGAACGAGATTACGACATTGAGGCGATTGCTGAAAAAATCAAGCAAAACCGTGCAAACGGTAAGGACCATAATTTAGTTGTTTTAGCAGAAGGCGTAATGTCAGCTGCTGAATTCAAAGAGAAGTTAGATAAGTTTGGAACTCTGCATACACGTGCTATTACTTTAGGTCACGTGCAGCGGGGCGGCAGTCCAACTGTTAGAGACCGTGTTTTGGCCAGCCGCTTTGGTGATTTTGCAGTCAAGCTTTTACTTGAAGGTAAAGGTGGTCTTGCAATTGGTATCAGAGACAATAAGCTTGTTGCTTCAGATATCATCGATACATTAGAGAACCACAAACATATCACAGATGTTTCGCTCCAAGATTTGAATGACCGTTTGCGCTTTTAGGTAGCGGTTTTGAGCAGAAACAGATTGTACCAGCTAATTTAGGTAAAGATTAGACATTAAAGTCATCTTTAAAATTATTCAAAGGGGAGATTTTACTCATGAAGAAAACCAAGATTGTAAGCACACTTGGGCCAGCTAGTTCAGATCTAGATACAATTGTAAAATTAATCGAGGCAGGAGCTAACGTATTTCGTTTTAACTTTTCTCATGGCGATCATGAAGAACATTTAGGTCGTTTAAATATTGTCCATGAAGCAGAAAAGGTTACCGGCAAGATGGTTGGTATTATGCTGGATACTAAGGGTGCCGAGATCCGTACTACGGTTCAAAAAGAAGGTAAGATCCAATATGAAATCGGTGATGAAGTCCGTATTTCAATGGATGCCTCACTTGAAGGAACTCATGATAAAATTGCCGTTACTTATCCAGGTTTGATCGATGATGTTCATGAAGGCGGTCATGTATTATTTGATGATGGTTTGATTGATATGCAAGTTGAAAAAATTGATCGTGAAAACAAAGAATTGGTATGTAAGGTATTGAATGCAGGTGTTCTTGGCTCACGTAAGGGTGTTAATGCACCTGGTGTTTCAATTAACTTACCTGGGATTACTGAAAAAGATTCTGATGATATTCGTTTCGGTTTGGATCATGAAATCAACTTTATCGCTGCAAGTTTTGTACGTAAACCTGAAGATGTTTTAGATATTCGTAAACTTCTTGAAGAAAAGAACATGGAACATGTTCAAATCTTTCCTAAGATCGAATCACAAGAAGGAATCGATAACTTTGATGAAATCGTTAAAGTTTCAGATGGTTTAATGGTTGCTCGTGGTGATATGGGTGTTGAAATTCCAGCTGAAAATGTACCTTTAGTTCAAAAGACTCTAATTAAGAAATGTAATGCATTAGGCAAACCTGTTATCACTGCTACACAAATGCTTGATTCAATGCAAGAAAACCCACGTCCTACACGTGCTGAAGCATCAGATGTTGCTAACGCTGTTTTTGATGGAACAGATGCAACAAT
Source organism: Liquorilactobacillus capillatus DSM 19910 (assembly GCF_001434915.1). Classification (GTDB taxonomy): domain Bacteria; phylum Bacillota; class Bacilli; order Lactobacillales; family Lactobacillaceae; genus Liquorilactobacillus; species Liquorilactobacillus capillatus. Next base: position 153,748 of record NZ_AZEF01000027.1, on the reverse strand, counting down.
GCTTTCTGGTGAAAGTGCTAATGGTGACTACCCAGTTGAATCAGTTGCAACAATGGCACGGATCGATATCAAGGCTGAAAATGCTTTACGTCAACACAAGACATTCTCAATCAATGACTTCGATAAATCAGATGTTACAGAAGCAATTGGTCGTGCAGTGGCTGAAACAGCTGACAACTTAGGAATTAAGACAATTGTTGCTGCTACTAAGTCTGGTCATACTGCTCGTATGATTTCGAAGTATCGTCCAGATGCAGACATTTTAGCTGTTACATTTGACGATCGTACTCGTCGCGGTTTAGCAGTTAACTGGGGTGTTTATCCAGTGATGGCTGAAGCACCTGCTTCAACAGATGATATGTTTACTTTAGCAACAGAAAAGGCTAAAGAAGCCGGTTTTGCTAAAGAAGGCGACTTGATCTTGATCACTGCCGGGGTTCCTGTAGGTGAAAAAGGAACAACCAACGTTATGAAGATTCAACTTATTGGTTCAAAAATAGTTTCTGGTCAAGGTGTTGGCGATGAAACAGTAATTGGAAAAGCAGTTGTTGCTACATCAGCTGAAGAAGCAAATGAAAAAGCTGTTGAAGGCGGAGTATTAGTTACAAAGACAACTGATAAAGCTTATTTACCTGCTATTGAAAAATCAAGTGCATTGGTTGTTGAAAATGGTGGTTTAACATCACATGCAGCCGTAGTTGGTATTTCAATGGGAATTCCTGTTATTGTTGGTGCACAAGATGCAACAACTTCAGTTTCTGATGGTGAAGTCGTAACTATTGACTCACGTCGCGGAATTGTTTATCGTGGTGCTTCAAACGCTCTTTAATAATTAGTTATTAGAGAATAAGATTTAGTTTAATAATCTGGGCTGCGGCAAAATTATTTTGCCGCAGTTTTTTTATATCTCTCGTGAGTTAAAAGCGCCGTTAGCATTTTAGGATACTATCAGTTAAAATAAAGAAGACTGAAGGGTGATGAAGTGTAAAAAATGGAGAGTTGGTTATTTTTAGGACTAGTATTAGTGATTGCATTGGTAGTTAAGAATGCCTCGTTATCGTTTGCGGCTGCGGTTGTTTTGGTGATCAAAGCAATTCCATATACGAGTAAATGGTTGCCGTTTATTCAAAGTCGTGGAATTAACTGGGGAGTAACAGTTATTTCGGTAGCGATTTTAGTGCCTATTGCAACAGGTGAAATTGGTTTTCGGGATTTAGTTTCAGTTTTTAAGTCACCAGTAGGTGTTATCGCGGTTGCATGCGGGATATTAGTAGCTGTTTTATCTCGGAATGGTGTTTCTATGTTAGCGAGTTCGCCACAAGTGACAGTCGCGTTGGTTATTGGTACAATCATAGGTGTCGTTTTTCTTCATGGTGTAGCTGCAGGGCCAGTTATTGCTTCAGGGATTGCCTATTGTATTGTTAGTTTATTACATATTAGTTTTAACTAATAGGATAGAGGAGAAGTAAGATGGAAAATGAATTGAAGGATTTAATTGGACGAGTCATTACAGCAGTTGCAACAGATGAAAATGATGAGTTCTACTTTATGCAGCAAAAAGGTTTGACGTTTAGACTTGCAAAAGATGAACTTGAACAACCGGTAAAAATTGGAACAGCAGTAACTGGATTTGCTTATGAAAATGCAGAACATGAACTACAATTAACGAAAAAAGTTCCGCAAAGCGGACTTAATCAGTATGCTTTTGGCGAAGTAGTTAATGTGCGACGAAATTTAGGCGTATTTGTTGATATTGGACTTCCTAATAAAGATATTGTTGTGTCATTAGATGATCTGCCAGAAGTTACTAAAATCTGGCCTAAAAAGGGTGATCGGTTAATGATAGGTCTCAAAATTGATAATAAAAACCGGCTATGGGGTGAACTAGCCTCTGAAGAGATTTTTCGTGGCTTAGCTGCTAAGGCAGATCAAAAGATGCAGAATAAAGACGTTGAGGCAACCGCATACCGAATGAAGATTGCGGGAACACATGTCCTGACAGATGATTATTATTTAGGGTTTATTCATCCAAGTGAACGAGATGATGAACCTCGTTTGGGACAAAAGCTGCAAGCTCGGGTAATCGGAGTCAGACCAGATGGAATATTGAATCTATCCTTGCGACCAAGGGCCTATGAAGCTATTAGCGATGATGCACAGATGATTTTAGCTGCATTGAAACATCAGAATGGTGAGCTAGGTTATACTGATAAAAGTACTCCGGATGAAATCAAAGCCTTTTTTGGTATCAGCAAAGGGCAATTCAAGCGTGCAGTGGGACACTTGATGAAGGCTGGATTAGTTAGACAAGCCGACGGTAGGCTTATTTTGAATCAGCAGGACTAAGACATATGATAAAGAAGAGGTAACAGTACGATGGTTTTTCAAAAGGAAAGAATTACCGAAATCGGTAAAAAGCTACATCAAGCAGGAATGAAATTAACACCTCAGCGACGAGCAACTGTCAACACACTTTTGAAATATCAAACAAAACATCTTTCAGCAGAGGAATTATTCACACTGATCAAAAGAGAGGAACCAGAGATTGGCTTAGCAACGATCTACCGTACCTTAGACCTACTAGCAGAGCTACGCATTGTAGATCGGGTAACCTTTGGAGACGGAGTGGCCCGGTATGATTTACGCCATGAAAATCAACAGCATTTCCATCATCATTTATTATGTAGTGTATGTGGGAAGGTGGAAGAGGTTCATGAAGATCTGCTTACTGAGGTAGAAGAGGTAGTGATGCATAAATATGGATTTAAAGTTCAAGATCATCGCTTAACTTTTCACGGTATCTGTTCTACCTGCAGGCAAAAAGAGCGGTGTTTGGAGCAAGAATAATTACGTTTGAGAATATTTTTAAAGGGGGTAGGGATAATTAATAATCTTATTGAAGACTACCTGCATTATTTAACAGTTGAACGTGGCTTAGCCAAAAATACAGTGATGAGCTATCGCAATGATCTTCTCCAATTTGTTCTCTTTCTAAAAAAAAGAAAGCTTAATAGTTTTGACGTGGTCGATCGGCAGTTGATAATTGCTTTTATGCAGCAGGAAACGACGAAAGAAAAGGCAACAAGCTCCATTACTCGCTCAGTTACCAGTCTGCGCAAATTCTTTCAGTTTTTAGTGGAAGAAGAAAAAATCAAGAAAGATCCAATGCAGCTGATCGATGCACCTAAACGTAAGGAGCATCTGCCAGAAGTTCTTTCAACTAAAGAAGTTGAAAAGCTGCTTGCTTCACCAGATACAGGCCAAAAGCTAGGGTTGCGCAACCGTGCGATCCTTGAGGTTATGTACGCAACTGGTCTACGGGTCAGTGAAGTTGTGAACCTGAAACTTTCAGACCTTCATTTGAGTATGGGATTGATTCAAACGATGGGCAAAGGGAGTAAGGAACGGTTGGTGCCAATTGGCGATCAGGCAATCAAATGGGCGGAACAGTACCTGCAACAAGCTCGTCCAAAGCTTTTAGGGCAGAAGAGAAGTCCGTACCTTTTTTTGAATAACCACGGGCATAAGCTTACACGGCAAGGTATTTGGAAAAACCTAAAAGCAGAGGTTCTTAAAACCGGTATTACTAAAAAGGTAACCCCTCACACGCTGAGACATTCATTTGCAACGCATATATTGGAAAATGGAGCTGATTTGCGTGTTGTACAGGAATTACTTGGACATGCAGATATTGCAACGACCCAAATCTATACACATCTGTCTAAGAAAAGACTGACCGATATTTATGAGCAGTATCATCCGCGTGCGTAGGCTATTTGTGTAATAGATTAAACTGTGGTAAAGTAAGTGCAAGTTTATTAAGCGATAATTTGTTGGGACCACAGGAGGTCAAACATGCTTTACAAGTATAAAAACGATTATGAAAAAATCACGATGGGCTTGTTATCGTTCATACCTGATTTAAAGGAAATTTCTCATCTGAAAGCTGAGCTTAAATGGTACGCTAGCGAAAAAGAGAGAAGTTTATTTTTATGGAAAAATGGTGATGGTGATTTTATTGGTGTTATTGGAGTAGAAGCTAGTGATGATATTTTAATGATAAGGCATATAGCCGTGACACCAACAGAAAGAAATGAGGGTGTCAGTTTTCAGATGTTAGATGCTCTTACGGAACTGTATCAAAACTGTAAATTAATGGGAAGTTTTGATACTTCGAAGTTAATAACTAAATGGGAAAGAAAAAATGACAGTAAATGATAAAGAACAGCTACTGGCTTCTTCAACTAAACTGACCTTTAAAGTAGACGCATTTGAGGGACCGCTAGATTTACTATTACATTTGATTAAACAAAATAAAATGGATATTTACGATATCCCAATGGTTGAAATTACTTCTCAGTATATTGAGTATCTGCATGAAATGCGGGTTCTATCACTTGACATTGCTGGGGAGTATTTAGTTATGGCAGCAACCTTGATAAATATAAAAAGCAAAATGTTATTGCCACAGCGACCAGTAGTAGTCGAACCAGAAAGAGAGGAAGATCCGCGTACAGAGTTAGTACAGCAGTTGTTGACACATCAATGTTTTCAAGTTGTTTCTGAGGAGCTGGGTAAATTAGCTGCTAAACGTGCAGAACACTATACACGTGAACAGGAAGATGCCCCGTTAGACGTACAGCAAGAATATTTAAACGGTCATGTTAGTCCACAGAAGCTCCAACAAGCATTAGTCCAAGTATTGCTCAAAAAGCAGCTTCATAAACCAAAAGTACAACACGTACACAAAGAAAAATATACGTTAAAAGAAGCTGTAACTAGGTTGACTAAACGACTCCGAACGGCGAATCAGCCACTTAACTTTGAAAACTTATTCGATGACCAAAATGGACCTGAATATTTTGTAACAACTTTTTTAGCGTTGCTAGAGTTAATGAAACGTGGGGCAGCGACTGCCACACAGATGAAAGATTTAGGTCCAATATGGGTGAGAGGTGTTGTGTAGGTGTTATCAAATTTAGCTAAAATAGAGAGTTTATTATTTGCGAGCGGGAGTACAGGGATCTCTTTGCAGCAGTTGGCTGAATGTACCGGGCTAATGAAGCCGGCTGTCCAAGAACAGCTCCTTCAGTTACAGAAAAAGTACGTTAAGGATTCTGAGTGTAGTTTGGAGCTCCTTGTAACAGAAGAGCGGTATCGGCTGGCTACGAAGGGTAAATATGCAGCCTTGTTGAAACATTACTTTGAAGAACCGAGCACCACTGTATTATCACGCGCATCGCTTGAAACATTGGCGATTATAGCATATTATCAGCCGGTGACACGTATTCGAATTGAACAGGTTAGAGGGGTTCAGTCGAATGGAACGTTGCATAAACTACTGGCTTTTAATTTAATTAATGAAAAAGGACGGCTGGATGCACCGGGGAAACCTATCGTGTATGGAACAACAGAAAGTTTTTTAGATTACTTTGGTTTAAAAAAATTAGCTGATCTACCGGAATTACCAGTCAAAGATGAACTACAGCTTGAAAATAGCAGTCAAAATTTAATGGAACTTTTTGACCAAGCTATAGAAAATGGAGTAGAAAGGGAAGGAGCTTAGAATGGAGATTGAACGATTACAAAAAGTAATGGCCAATGCGGGGGTTGCTTCACGTCGTGCTTCTGAAAAGATGATTACAGAAGGCCGAGTTAAGGTTAATGGAAAAGTAGTTAGTGAATTGGGAACTAAGGTTAGTCCACAAGATGTAATTACAGTTAACGGTCACGTTCTTGAACGTGAAAAGAAAGTTTATTATCTATTTTATAAACCGCGGGGGGTTATCTCAGCTGTTTCGGATGATAAGGGTCGAAAAGTAGTAACAGATTACTTTACCGCAATCACAGAACGTGTTTACCCTGTTGGGCGGCTAGATTATGATACTTCAGGATTACTGTTGATGACTAATGATGGTGAATTGGCAAACAAATTGATGCATCCTCGTTATAAGATCGAGAAAACTTATTTAGCTAAAGTGACTGGCATTCCTAATAACGACGCACTGAAAAAATTGCGTTTAGGAGTTAAAATCGACAAATATACAACAGCACCTGCCAAGAGCAAAATTATTTCAACAGACCAAAAAAAGAAAAAAGCATTGATCTCATTAACAATCCATGAGGGACGTTATCACCAGGTTAAGAAAATGTTGGCTGCAATTGGATATCCAGTTGAAAAGTTACGACGTTCCTCGTATGGTTTCTTAACTTTACAAGGTTTGGTTTCAGGTGAATACCGGCCATTGACACGGGATGAAGTCGAACGTTTAAAAAATAATTAGCCATAATAAAGGATATCGCTTGCAATAAAAGATATGGTATGATAAATTTAATTCGTAAAAAAATAATTAGTTTGTCTTCAGGGGCAGGGTGAGACTCCCGACCGGCGGTAATAGGCCGCGACCTACAGTGATGTAGTTGAACTGGTGTGATTCCAGTGCCGACAGTAAAGTCTGGATAAAGAAGATAGGGCTTATTTGATGAAATGACGCAAATAGACTCTGTTGATCCTCTGATCAGCAGAGTCTTTTATTTTTCAATAAGCGCCGTGAAGATAGACATCATGGAGGTTTTTTTGATGTTATATTCTGGTTCTCGTAGGTACGTTATTGCTGCTTGTCTTGCAGGGATTTCTTATTTATTAATGTTTGTTTCTTTTTCTGTTATTCCTATTGTACCGTATATGAAGATCGATTTTTCTGACTTACCGATTATTTTCGGGATGTTAGTACTAGGTCCGCTTGGTGGAATTGAAATTGCGTTATTGAGGTCGGTACTGTATTTCCTTATTTCAGGACCTTCACTTGCAAGTTTGATCGGTGTTTCAACTAATCTATTTGCTTCATTGGTATTTACATTACCGCTCTTTTACCTTATGAGAAGGAATCCACGTGTGACGCCTTTAAATATAATCAAAACAATTACTTTAGCAACGCTCAGTTTGACTATATTACTTTCGTTGGCTAACTGGTTGGTGATAACACCGTTGTATATGGCGGTTTTAGGAATGAAACTCTCATTACCATTAGCAGATTTAGTCCTAATAGGAGTCGTGCCTTTCAACTTGATTAAAGGGATCTTAGTTGGAGGTGTGTTCTGGATAGCATTTGCTAAGATGCGCGTTTGGTTGACGAAAAAGTCGGTTGTATTACACTAATAAAAAAATTTCTATTGTAATAAGGTAAGATTAGGCAAGGATATCACTAAGTATATACTGAGGTTAACAATAACTTCGTAAAGACTTACGTGATACCTTGTTTTTCTCGTTAAAAAAGCTATATTACTAGTTTAGGTGGTTATACTAGGTTTAAGGAAGTTAAGGAAGGGGATAATAATGGAGGAGTTGCTTTACTTTTTTTCAACGACTCAACCTAGGAGGCCTGCAGTTATCCGTCAAGTATTGTTAAATAAGCGGACTGTGTCAAACCTTTTTTGGGGTCTACGGTATGGAATCCTTGATTGGCTGGCAACTTACCCTCAATTGCAGCGGGAACAATTTGATGCAGTAATTAAAACAATGCTGGTAAAAGGCTGGCTAATTGAGGAAAAGCAAGGACTGAGGTTAAGTCTAGCCGGTCTAAATCAAAGTCAGGCATTTGAGAAAAAGCACTATCGGATAACAAAACCATTTTTGTTTAGTCGGTTGAAGACGCCCTTGTGGCATGAAGTGTTACAGCTTTTAGTCCAAGTGGTATCTGAAACAAGTTATCAAAACAAACAGTATTATGTAGTGAACTCTTCAATGCAGGCTCGTGTTATCATTAAGCAATGGTATCAAAAATATTACTGTAAAAATCTTGGGCAGCAGCTTGGAAATCAACTGCTGGAGTTTTTAAAACAAATGAATTCAAGCGACGCAGACCTTTTTATGCAATTATTTTCAGGGCATAAGGTAATTGCAAAAACGGCAGAACAATTAGCTTATAATAGTACGTATACAGGAGCTGACATTGAAAATCTGGGACGAGATTTAGGTAGTCAGCTAATTGACTTCTTGGCTAAGGGAACAAGTATTTTTAAGTCCTTGGCACAAGCGTTGTTAAAACAAAATCTATTGGCGCAAAGTACACTTGAAACATACAAGTTATACCAAGCAGGTATACCGCTCGCTAGGATCGGGAAAATGCGTAACTTAAAAGCTGGTACGGTCAGTGAACACTTACTAGAAGCAGCAATTTTTATACCGGAATTTGATTTTAAAAGACTGCTTACCCCACAGGACTATGTGCTTTTCAATAAAATTTTTCAAGGTGAGATCGATAACTGGCGGTATGAAAAAATACAACAAGCTGATCCGCAAAGTTCATTTACTAAGTTCAGATTGTATCAAATAGAACAGAGTAAAGTAGAGTTGTCTAGGTAATTGGATTTTGCCGTGAATAAAGAAAGGTAAATTGTGAGGAAAAATGCAACCTACTGACGAGCAATTAAAAAAAGCATTAAAACATTATTTTAATTTTACTACTTTCCGTGAGGGACAAGAAAAAATTATCCGTAAGTTATTAGCGGGCGAATCAACAATGGCGATTTTACCAACGGGAACAGGTAAATCTTTGTGTTATCAATTGGTAGGAAAACTGCTTCAAAAACCAGTAGTTATTATTTCCCCGTTGATATCATTAATGCAGGACCAAGTTGAACAATTACAATTTATTGGTGAAAAAAGGGTAATTGCATTGACTTCTGCGCTGTCTGGTAGATATAAAAAGCAGGCAGTTGCGAATCTTGCTCGGTTTGATTTTATCTACCTTGCACCTGAAATGCTTAATAAAAAAGAAGTTATTCAAGCTTTACTTAATCTCGATTTAGGGTTATTAGTTGTTGATGAAGCACACTGTATCTCAAAATGGGGTCCGGATTTTCGCCCAGACTATCTCGGATTAGGAAACTTGCGTAAACAGTTACGTGATCCGGTTACATTGGCTTTGACCGCTACGGCAACTGACGAAGTTGCGGCAGATATCTGCCGCAGCCTTTTTGGTACCAAAAAAGTAACGGTTATCCGGTATTCAGTCGACAGACCTAATATTTTTTTAGCAGTAGAAAAAATTAGTGATCAAAAAGAGAAAAAACAGCGTTTAATATCTTTGGTTAACCAGTTAAGAACGCCTGGCTTGATTTATTTTTCAAGTAAGAAAAAGGCAGATGAGATTGCAGATCTGCTTAGGCAGAAAACAATGCTGCGTGTCAACTCCTATCATGCTGGTCTGAGTTCTTCTGACCGGTATGCTATTCAGCAACAGTTTATGCAGGGTGAGTTAGATGTCGTTTGTGCTACTAGTGCTTTTGGGATGGGGATCAACAAGAAAAATATCCGTTACATCATTCATTATCATCTACCTGCCGATTTGGAAAGCTATTTGCAAGAGATTGGACGTGCAGGACGTGATGGGAAGCAGAGCATCGCTATTCTTTTGTATCATCAGAATGATGCTAACCTTCAGAGACATTTAATGAATGCTACATTGCCTGACAATGATTTGATCCAATATTATATGGATAATGCGCAACGTCTTACGGGACATGTAGGTGAGCAAGGTGAACTATTAGATTATTACCGGAAGCAAGGTTTATCTAGCACTGCAATTAAAGAGCTTTTCACTAGAAGGCGTCAGAGTAAAAACCGTAATTTAAGTGAGATTTTGGCGTATATTAACACAAGCGGCTGCCGACGACGATACATAAGGGAATATTTTGGAGAAAAAGATACGCAACAGCACAATAGCCACTGCTGTCAGTTACTGGGCGAAAAGCTTCCGCTTGAATTTTTGTGGATGATAAGAGACACTGAAGAAGACAGCCCTGAACCAGCCAAAAATAATTATCGCCGTATAATAGAAAAACTCTTTAATCTTTGAGGCTAAAGAGAAATTGCTATTTAACAGTAACTGAGCTGTCTGGATAATTATTCTTATGGTAAAATAATGATAATAAGTTAGGGAGGGATAAGGCATGAGCCATGAGAAGGAAGAACAAGGAAACAATCAACCTTGGGCTAAGACATTTGAAGATGAGCGTGATGATAGCGGTAACTATTCGCGGACAGCTAATCGGAAAAAGACACGGACCAATACAGTATTGACGACATCTTTATTAATTATTTTTATTGCTATCATAATTGGTACTGTAGCGGCATATTTTTTATCACAACGAAGTTCAATGCAGCCGTCTTCGGAAGGAGGCGATGTCAACGTCGTTGCTTCAACTTCCAAGAAGAAAACAAAGAAAAGCAGTTCGAAAAAAACTACCGCTGAGCAACGAACTACTGATTCTAAGGCGAGTAAAAGCACAACTAGTGTAAGTGAATCAAAAGTTGATAACCAAAGCACGAGTGCATCTACGGCTGCCAGTTCAAGTGTAGCGAATGAGGAAGTGGTTAACGGAAGCTCGCAAAGTTCTCAAAATGAGTCAGCGGCTTCTTCAAGCGTGACAAGTAGCAGTTCAAGTTCTACGAACTATGCAACCGTCGGGGCCGGTCAGGGTATTTATCGTGTAGCGGTCAATAATGGTTTAACCGTTGAGGAGTTGCTGCAGTTGAATCCGTCTTTAAGTAGCGGGGCAACTTTGGCGCCGGGGCAATCAGTACGTGTTAAATAAAAAAATTTATTAGAGGTTGTTAGGAGCGTTTTTTTAGATGGATGATTTATTGCAAATTGCAATTGATGGCCCTGCTTCAGCTGGGAAAAGTACAGTTGCCAAATTGGTGGCCCATCAACTAGGATATGTGTATTGTGATACTGGAGCGATGTATCGCGCTGTAACATGGGCAGCTCGTAAAGAGGGCATTAAGGCTGACGATAATGCTGCACTGGAGAAAATGTTGAAAAACTTAGAAATCAGCTTCAAACCAGCTGTAGATGGTCAACGAGTCTATGTTGGTCATGCTGAAGTTACGACTGCGATTCGGTTACCTGAAATAGCGCGTAGTGTTTCAACTATTGCTGCCCAAGTCAGTGTACGTAAAGCTCTTACTAAACGACAACAGGAAATTGCTGCAAATGGCGGAATTGTAATGGATGGTCGTGATATCGGAACAACTGTTCTCCCCAATGCAAACGTTAAGATTTTCTTAGTTGCGAGTGTCAAGGAGCGAGCTTTACGGCGCTATAAGGAAAATAAAGCTAAGGGAATCGTTGCAGATTTGAAACAATTAGAACAAGAAATAGCTAAACGAGATTATAAAGATTCAACTAGAGCAGTTTCACCGCTTGTTCAAGCAGTCGATGCAATAAAAGTCGACACAACTCAACTCTCAATTGATGAAGTTGTCGCAAAAATTATGGAAATAATACAAAAAAAGGGTAAAAAATAGCTAAAAAGACATTTTGACTGGCATTTATTGTTAATTTCAGCTAGAATGGGAAATAGAGTTATAGTCGTTAAGGAGGACATAGTCCATGAATGAATCAGATGCAAATAAAGATTTATTAGAAGCGTTAGATAGCGTCAGTGAGGTTAAGATTGGCAATGTTGTCAAAGGAGAAGTTTTAGCACTTGATGATTCCAAACAAGTTATTGTTGGAATTGAAGGTACCGGTGTTGAAGGGGTCGTACCTTTCAAAGAATTAGTCACCAAGGTCGGTGAAGATATCGAAGAAACAATCAAAGTCGGTGATGTACTTGACCTTGTTGTTATTTCTAAAATTGGTTCGGATAAAGAAGGCGGTAGTTACCTCTTATCACAACGCCGCTTAGAGGCAAGAAAAGTTTGGGATGAAATTGAGAAGGAATTCGAAGCTGGTGAAACGATTACAGCCCCTGTAACTCAAGTTGTTAAGGGTGGTCTGGTTGTTGATGCTGGTGTTCGTGGCTTTATCCCTGCTTCAATGGTTGATGATCGTTTTGTTGAAGATCTGAACCAATATAAGGGTCAAACATTAGAATTGAAAATTATTGAAATTGAACCAAGTGAAAATCGTTTAATCCTTTCACATAAAGAAATTGTTAAAAAGGAACGCGAAGCTAAGAAGGCAGAAACAATGTCGAAATTAGTTGTTGGCGATGTTATCGAAGGTAAGATTGCTCGTTTAACAAGTTTTGGTGCGTTTATTGATTTAGGCGGTGTTGATGGTTTAGTGCATGTTTCAGAAATTGCATACGAACGTGTTGAAAAACCATCTGATGTTTTGAAGGTTGGCGAAACAGTTAAAGTTAAAGTTTTAGCAGTTGATCCTGAAAAAGAAAGAATCTCACTTTCAATTAAGCAAACTTTACCACAACCATGGGATGATCTTAATCAAAAAGTTGCAGAAGGCGATATCCTTGAAGGAACGGTAAAACGTTTGACGAGCTTCGGCGCTTTTGTTGAAGTTTTCCCAGGTGTTGAAGGTTTAGTTCATATTTCACAAATCTCACATAAACATATCGCGACACCGAATGAAGTTCTAACTTCTGGTGAACAGGTTAAAGTTAAGGTCCTTAATGTTCATGCTGATGAGCATCGCTTAGCTTTATCAATTAAAGCACTTGAAGAAAAACCAACTCCTGCTTCTAATGAACCTGAAATGAAAAAGGCAGAACACAAGAATACTAAGACTGAAGCACCAGAAGAAAGTACTGGTTTCACTCTTGGTGACCTTGTAGGTGATCTCAAGAATGATGATGAAGACAAGTAATTTTTGATTGAAACCAATCTGGCTGACTCAAAAGAAAACTTTTGAGTCAGTTTTTTACTGAACTATTATTTTTTTAGAAAGCGAGGTGGGATACTATGTCTAATCCAGTAGTTGCAATTGTCGGGCGCCCTAATGTAGGAAAATCAACGGTTTTTAATCGAATTGCGGGTGAACGAATTTCCATCGTTGAAGATGTTGCTGGCGTGACTCGTGATCGAATCTATACGCATAGTGAATGGTTAGGTCAAAAATTTGATTTAATTGATACCGGTGGAATCGACCTTGGTGATGAACCTTTTCTGACCCAAATCACGGAACAAGCTGAGATAGCTATCAATGAAGCAGATGTTATTATTTTTGTAGTTAGTGTTAGAGAGGGCGTAACGGACGCAGATGAAAAGGTCGCACATATTTTATATCGTTCTGATAAGCCAGTTATTGTAGCTGTTAATAAGGTGGATAACCCTGAATTGAAGGGGGATATCTATGATTTTTATTCATTAGGCTTTGGTGAACCAGTGGCTATTTCAAGTACACACGGAATTGGAATTGGGGATCTGTTAGATCAAGTCTGTCGTTCTTTTCCTAAAATGGATATTCAGGAAGATGAGGATGAAGTTAAATTTAGTTTAATCGGTCGTCCTAATGTCGGAAAGTCTTCACTGGTCAATGCTATTTTAGGTGAGAATCGAGTAATCGTTTCTAATATTGAAGGAACGACTCGTGATGCGATAGATACGCCGTTTGTCACTACAACAGGTGATAAATTTAGTGTTATTGATACTGCAGGTATTCGTAAAAAAGGTAAAGTATATGAAAATACTGAAAAGTATGCTGTTTTACGTGCTATGCGTGCAATTGATCGTTCCGATGTGGTGCTTGTTGTCTTGAATGCTGAAGAAGGTATTCGCGAACAAGATAAAAGGGTCGCGGGCTATGCACATGAGGCCGGACGTGGAATTATTATCTTGGTGAACAAATGGGATACTGTTAAGAAAGACAATCAAACTATGCAGGAATTTGAAGCATTAATTCGACGTGAGTTTCAGTACCTAAGTTACGCACCAATTATTTTTGTTTCAGCTGTAACTAAGCAGCGCTTAGATAAATTGCCTGATTTAATAAAACGTATTAGTGCAAACCATGAACGTAGGATTAGTTCAGCCGTCCTTAATGATGTGATTATGGATGCGATCGCACGTAATCCAACACCAACAGATAATGGTAAGCGGCTGCGAATCTATTATGCGACACAAGTTGCTGTAAAACCGCCAACTTTTATTATTTTTGTTAATGATATTGAATTGATGCATTTTTCGTATGAACGATTTATTGAGAATCAGATAAGAGAAGCTTTTGATTTTGTGGGGACACCAATTCATATTATTGAAAGAAAACGAAAGTAAGTTTAGAGTATAAAAAGTAATTTTCTGATGTTGGTATAGTAAGCTTGTTTTTTTGAGCTTTTTCTAAGCCGAAAAAGTGAAAAACCTTGTTATATTAGGCTTTATATGCTATCTTAGTAAAAGAGATAATGATTTGTTAGTCATTGTTTCATCATTTTGGTGTTTCCAAAATGGAAGCTCACAGATTACTTATCTGTGTATAAATCTTCGTATGAGGAGGTGAAACACATGGCAAACAAAGCACAATTGATCGAAACAGTTGCAACTAAGACTGGTTTGACTAAGAAAGATGCAACTTCAGCTGTTGATGCTGTTTTTGAAACGATTCAAGAAACATTAGCAGAAGGCGAAAAGGTTCAATTAATCGGGTTTGGTAACTTCGAAGTACGCCAACGCGCTGCTCGTAAGGGTCGTAACCCACAAACAGGTAAAGAAATTCAAATTCCTGCAAGTAAAGTACCTGCTTTTAAACCAGGTAAAGCTTTAAAGGATGCTGTTAAATAGATAGTGGATCACTATTCGTCTGAATGAAGTCGGGACTTTAGTCCTGACTTTTTTGTTGTAGGTGTAAATAAATGCCATGGTTTTCATCAAGAAAATAGGATTTTACTAGTAGTGATTAACAAAAAAGGATGATTTTATGAGCCGTTCAGCTAAAGTGATTTCAATGATTGAGATGGGAAATTTCGATGGGCTGCAAACTGAATTTAAAAAAGCTCTTCAAGAAGATGATGCAGATTTAATTTATAGTTTGGCGGAAGAACTCTATTCGTTGGGATTTTCAGAGTTAGCACAAAGAGCCTATCAATTTCTTTTAAAAAAATACCCGCAAGAAGATGAATTACGGACAGCTTTAGCAGATATTGCTATAAGTGAAGGCCAAAGTGATGAAGCATTAAATTATCTCACAGCTGTGAAACCAAGTTCAAGTGCCTATTTAAAGGCACTTTTAGTTGCTGCAGATTTATATCAGACACAAGGCTTATTTGAAGTTAGCGAACAAAAACTATTAGATGCATATCAAATTGCGCCTGAAGAACCGATTATTATTTTTGCGTTAGCTGAACTTTACTTTGACGTTAAAAAATATCATCAAGCAATTCCATTATACTTAAAGCTAGTTAAATCAGGCGTTACTGAACTCTCGCAAGTAAAATTCGCACAGCGGTTAGGTTTTGCATATGCTGCAAGCGGTAAATTGGAGCAGGCACTAGGCTATTTAGAACAGGTACATGAAGATGATATCGATGACGATACACGTTTTCAGTTAGCTTTTACAGCCTTGCAGCTCAAACATTACGATGAAGCGATTAAACATTTTACAAAGCTAAAAAAGAGTAGTGCAGATTATACGACTGTGTATCCGTACCTTGCAGAAGCATATGAACAGCAAGGCTTGTTGCAACAAGCCTTGGAAGTTCTCCAAGAAGGTTTGCGGGTAGACCAATATAATATAAAACTTTACCAGCTAGCAAGTTCAGTTGCGCTTAAATTACAACAGCCACAGTCGGCTGAACAGTATCTGCGCTCAGCACTAGCATTAGAGCCTGATAATATGACGATTGTTATTCAGTTGAGCAATCTTCTAGTTGCTTTGAGAAGATATCAGGAAAATATTGACTTACTAACTGGTTACTTGCAGGCTGACGAAACAGATCCGCAATTGTATTGGAACTTAGGCAAGTCGTATGCTGAGCTTGAAGATGACCAGCACGCACTTGAAAATTACCAAGCTGCCGAACAATCCTTTAATAGTCAGCCTGACTTTTTACGTGAAGTTAGCTTTTTCTACCGGAGTGTTGGTAAGCTGCATGAGGCAGCTAAATGTATAACAGCATATTTGAAGCTCGTACCAAGCGATTTGGAAATGCTTGACTTGCAAGCTGAATTACAGGATGACCTAGGTTATTAAATAGTTTTTTTGATGAGAAAAATATAAAGAATGTAGTGATAGCTTTAATAGCCAAGTGGCAGGTAAAAGTATCAAAAGTTAGTTGCTACAATTAAAATCAAAAAGACATAGTCAAAAATGATTTTTTGACTATGTCTTTTTTGTGCTGAATAAAAAGACAACTAAAGTTAAAGCGCTCTTTTTTAATGTCAAGTGTCTAGCATGTTATGAAAGATAATATGACAGTTTTTTTAGGACGAAACTACTTGAAAAGTAATTTAATTCTTGGAGCGCCAGTAAAGTTGCCGATAATAATTAAGCGACATAGGAGTCAAGTGTAAGCTGGTCATGATTGCTTGATCAGTTACTTGCTGATGATGTTTGAGATAATGACAAATTGCGTTTTGATAAAGTTTTTGTGGACCTAAAGGAAAGGGACACTTGGGTGCGTCGCCTTTCAAATACTTATGCAGAGCTGATAAAGTAAGTTGAGGTGCAATAGGATCAAAACGCTGTTTAAGAAATAGATCAGCGGTTTTTTGTTTTTCTTGTAGAGGTTGGATAAAGGTTTGAAATGTAAGCATAAAATGACGTTCAGCACTGGTCAACGTTTCTTTTTTTAAGACCGTATAGAACCCCGGCTGTAAAAATTCACTGACTGGGTAAAAATGAGCACAGAGAAGCAACGTTAAACGAGTGTAGAGACTAAGTCCATTATCTGCAAGTAGATCTTCAAGCTTTTCTGGCCAATCCAGTGCAGCAATAGTAGGTTTAAGCTCTTTCTTGCCGTGTAAAAAGAGTGGCGGTAATACCTGGACTAGGTTTTCATGGAAAAGGTACTCAAAATAGCGTGTGAGATGTGAGAGGACTTTATTGTAGGTTGAATATTTAACTGAACGTTTGACGAGCAGCATGGTGAGATATTCACGAATATCACTTTCTTGTAAGAGATGAACTGCTGGTTTTTCTTGGTAATTAAAATTAAAATGGCGAAGGTAATTAAAAAAATCATTTAAATCTTGCTGATAACTTGAGATTGTAGAGGCGGCCAGCATTTGCCGTGTCAAATATTTTTCAAATCGTTGTTGATAAGGGTAATTCATGATGGTGACACCTCCTAATTAATAATTTGTAAATTCTTACTTTAACTTAATTATACACAAAAAAGAGCGCTGCACAAACCGCAGCGCAAAAAAATAATTATCAGACCGGTTAAAGCCGTCGTCTAAAGAAAGACTTTTGTGGTTGAGCATACGTAAATCCCTCTCCAATTGCTTCATTAACCGTTAAAACCGAAATAAAGGCATGCTCGTCGATTGCTTCAACGATTCGTTTAAGAGAAGTTAGTTCACTAGGACTAACAACACAATAAATAGCTTGTCCTTGTTCTTTAGAAAAAGCACCAGTTGTTTGAATATGGCTAACACCACGTCCAAGTTCAGTAATAATTTGGTTAGTTATTTCTTGATAAGCACCACTAAAAATGATGACGCCACGTGCAGCATAAGCACCCTCCTGTGTGAAACTAATAATTCTTGAGAAAACATATGATGCTAGAAGGGTGTACATCATTTGGCGAATACTGATATAACTCAAGGATAGTGCAAGCACAACACAGTCAAGTGACAATAATGTTTTTCCCATTGCAACACCTTGTTTTTTTTCAAAAATCCGCGCAACAATATCGGTACCACCAGTTGTACCTCCAAAACGATAAATAAGGCCAGAACCAACACCACCGAAGAAACCAGCTAGTAAACCTGCAATAAACATATCATGGTTGATGTTGATCGTGATTGGAACACGTTGCCATAGCCAGATAAAGAAAGAAAGTGCAACAGTTCCATGAATAGTATAGATAAGAGCATTTTTTCCTAAATAACGAAACGCAATAATAATTAAGGGAATATTTATCAGCAAGGTTGAGTAGGCGGGATCAATATGCAACCAGTACCGAATAATAAGTGTAATCCCGGTTATTCCACCTTCCGCTAAACGATTGGCAATATTAATTTTAACTAAGCCAAAAGCATAGAAAGCACATCCTAAAGCAATCATAATAAAGTCAATTAGCCGAATTTTAATTTTATCTTTAGTTTGGTACATTCTTTCATCTCCTGTTTATTTAATAAGGAAGCCATTGAAAATATATCTTAATAACCTGAAAGTAAGGCTCTTGAAGCTCAAAAAAACTATGTTAGATTCTAGAAAATGATAACATAAGTTAAAGCAAGAAGTCAGTAATTACATTGGTTAATTGGTAAATAATATCTGGTAAGCAGTCAGAATACTAGTCATAGTTGAAGATGCAAGAAAATAAACAATCTGTTAGAATGAGTAAGTATAGATTTGAATGAAAAGGATGATATAAATGAAAAAAGTTATCGTAGCTGGTTTTAAAGGCCGAATGGGAAATACAGCTTCACATATGGTCATTGATCATAAGGATTTTGAATTAGTAGGGGTCTTTGACCCGCGGGCAACTGAAAAAACACTTGGTGAGAATCTTGAGTTTAAAGGGATAGATGTACCAGTGTATTCTAAAGTAGCTGATATTGCATCAAGCACTGCAGATGTCTGGATTGATTTTACTTCGCCAACTTCCGTTTATGAAAACGTTAAGTTTGCAATTGAAAATGGTATTTCACCAGTTGTTGGGACGACTGGAATGACCGATGAGCAAGTAAATGAACTTCAAAAGCTCGCAAAAGCGAAGAAAATCGGCGGCTTAATTGCACCTAATTTCGGAATTTCAGCAGTACTTTTAATGCAATTTGCACAGCAAGCTGCAAAGTATTTTCCTAATGTAGAAATAATTGAAATGCACCATGATAATAAGTTAGATGCACCAAGCGGGACAGCGATCAATACAGCTAAGTTAATTGCTGAGGTACGCGCTCCGAAGCAACAAGGAAATCCGCAAGAAAAAGAAACTCTGGCAGGTGCACGTGGTGCTAATTATGAAGGAATGCATATCCATAGTGTCCGTTTACCAGGCTATGTAGCCCATGAGCAAGTTTTATTTGGGAGTGAAGGTGAAGCCTTAACTATTCGGCAGGATTCCTTTGATCGCAGTTCATTTATGTCAGGTGTTGCCGTTGCCGTTGCCAAAGTCCAAGATTACGATGAACTATTAGTTGGGCTTGAACATATTCTATGATAATCCAAAATTTACCAGTGGAGTTTGAGGAAGCAAAAGAGGTTCTAAATGCTATTCAACATGCAGGATTTGAAGCTTATTTTGTCGGCGGCAGTGTGCGGGACACAATTTTGAATCTTAAAATACATGATGTTGATATTGCAACCAGTGCATATCCATCTGAAGTGAAAAGAATCTTTAAAAAGACTGTAGATACAGGGATCGAACATGGCACAGTAACTGTGCTTGACCATGGTCGAGCTTATGAGATAACAACCTTTCGAACAGAATCGACTTATCAAGATTTCCGCCGTCCAGACCACGTTGAATTTGTCCGTTCGTTGAAAGATGATCTGAAGCGGCGTGATTTGACGATAAATGCTTTAGCAATGAAACCAGATGGAGAAGTTATCGATCATTTTGAAGGATTGCGTGATTTAAAAGAAGGTATGATTCGTGCAGTTGGAGTAGCTGAAGAACGTTTTCACGAAGATGCTTTGCGTATGATGCGAGCAGTTCGCTTTGCCAGTCAGCTTGATTTTATTATTGAGAAGAAGACTCTTAACGCTATCCACCATAACGCCCACTTATTGTCTAACGTGGCAGTTGAACGGATCCATGTTGAATGGGTAAAACTTTTGCTAGGGAAAAATCCACAAGCAGGACTTAAAGATTTCATGGCAACTGAGTTGTATCATTATTGCCCACTTTTCAGTGATAAGAAGCAGGTCTTCAATAAACTCATGAATCTTAATTCTAGCCAATTAACTGAAGAAGAAGCAGCATGGACACTGCTGTGTTATTTAAGTAACTTAGCTTCTAGTGGAGTTAAGGAATTATTGCGTGCTTGGAAAAGTTCAAATAGTTTGATAAGTAACGTGATAGTAGCAACAGAACTGGTTACTTTAATTCGACAACAAAAGATGGATTCATGGACGTATTATCGGAGCGGGCTGCATTGTTTAAGAATAGCTAATGAGGTTGCGGTGATTTTAGGTTTCGGGATCAACGAGGATATTTTAGAGCAAAAATATGCTGCTTTGCCAATCAAAGATAAGCATGAACTACAAGTTGATGGAGGTCTTTTGATCAACCGTCTGAAGATGAAGCCTGGGCCACAACTGGGAGTAATTCTAGAACGTCTTGAGCATCAAGTTGTTAACGGTGAACTTGATAATCAGCAAGATCTTTTGCTTACTGCTGCTTCAGCTTGGGTAAAATAAAGAAGAGTAATTTAAAAATGAGAGAGTGAATCTATGCAAACTTTACGCGTTGAGAAGTTATCGAAAACATATGGTGAAAAAACCTTGTTTGCAGATATTGACTTTATGATAAATGAAAATGATCGAATCGGTTTGATTGGGACTAACGGGTCTGGTAAGACTTCTTTACTGAATGTTCTGGCGGGGTTAGATACAGCGGATAGTGGTGAAGTTATTAAGCCTAATCAATATCGGATCAGTTATTTAAAGCAAGTTCCTGAACTTGACCCGGAAGCAACTATTATGAACGCCATTTTTGAAGGTTCAGCACCCATTTTTCAAATAATCCGCAACTATGAAGAAGCACTTATGTTATACGGACAAGATCCTGAAAATGCTAAGTACCAACAGCGTTATGTTGATGCTGAAAATAAAATGAACCAAGAAGACGCTTGGGGTGCGGAAAGTGATGTTAAAACAATTCTGACACAGTTACACATCACTGATCTAAAGCAAAAAATTAGCAGTTTATCAGGTGGTCAAAAAAAACGGGCGGGTTTAGCCCAAGTTCTGATTCAGGCACCCGATTTATTAGTGCTTGATGAACCAACTAACCATTTAGATTTTGATTCAATTAAGTGGTTAGAAAAATATCTTGCTAATTATAAGGGTGCGTTGTTGGTCGTGACCCATGATCGCTATTTTTTGGATCAAGTAGCTACTCAAATTATTGAATTATCATTTGGAAAAATATATGCGTATCAGGGTAATTATCAATCTTTTGTTGGCCAAAAAGCGGAACGAGTTGAACGTGAAGTTACAGCAGAGCATAAACAACAGCAACTTTATAAAAAAGAGTTAGCGTGGATGCGGACTGGTGCCAAGGCACGAACGACCAAACAACAAGCTCGAATTAATAAATTCAATGATCTTAAACAAAATTTGCACAAAGTTCAGGTTGATGATGATGTTGATATTTCTTTAGGACAGCAAAGACTAGGAAAAAAAGTTATTGGGATTGAAGCGGGTTCCTTGAAAATAGGTACACACAATATATTACAGAACTTTGAATTGCTGGTTCAAGCACATGATCGTATCGGAATTACAGGGGTTAATGGTGCTGGGAAGTCTAGCCTATTGAATGTCTTAGCAGGTGAACGCAAGCTGGATGCTGGAATTCTTACAATTGGTGAAACAGTTAAACTAGCCTATTATCGTCAACAGACAGAGCACATCCCAGAAGATAAGCGAATGATTAATTATCTGAATGAGGTTGCTCAAAATGTTGTTGATCAAACTGGACAGCACATCAGTACAACACAACTTCTTGAACGGTTTTTATTTCCACGTTCAATGCATGGCGTGCTTATTAGAAAACTTTCAGGCGGAGAAAAGCGCCGATTATATCTTTTAAAACTGTTGATGTCGCAACCTAATGTTCTACTATTGGATGAACCGACTAATGACTTGGATATTGGAACATTGACAGTTCTTGAGGATTATCTGGATAATTTTACTGGTGCGGTAATTACTGTTTCACATGATCGGTATTTTCTGGATAAAGTTGCTGATAAATTATTAATATTTGCTGGGAATGCACAGATTGAACAGTATACAGGACTTTTTACGGATTATCTTAGGGAAGAAGAAGTTAAGAAACAAAGCAAACAAAAATCCCAAACAGCTAAGAAAAATAGTAAACAGGATCAGCGTAGGAGTCATAAAGAGAAGCAAAAAACCAAGTCTAAGTTAACGTATGCTGAAAAATTGGAATTTGCTAAACTTGAAACTCAAATTGACCAACTTGAAACTGATAAGGCGGGGTTACAAGAACAATTAACTCAAGCTGATGGGGCTGATTATGAAAAATTGGCAGATTTACAGCAAAAAATTGATCAGTTCGACCAGCAAGTCGAAGAACAGATGCAACGTTGGGAATATTTAAGTCAATTTGATCAATAATCTTATAATGGAGCAGTGGTAATAATGGCGATTTTAGAACAACCATATTTAGACCTAATAAGTGATATTTTAAATAAAGGACACTTAAAGGGTGATCGAACCGGGACGGGGACGCATAGTCTGTTTGGTTATCAAATGCGTTTTGATTTAAGTAAAGGTTTCCCTTTATTAACAACTAAGAAAGTCGCCTTTGGCTTGATAAAAAGTGAATTGTTGTGGTTTCTACGTGGCGATACTAACATCCGCTTTTTGCTACAGCACAAAAATCATATTTGGGATGAATGGGCTTTTAAAAGATGGGTTGAAAGCTCTGAATATACGGGACCTGATATGAGTGATTTCGGACAAAGAGCATTGCACGACCCGGCTTTTAAAGAAAGTTACCTCAGTGAAAAAAAAGTTTTTTGTCAAAGAGTTTTAAATGAAGATGGGTTTGCACAAAAGTACGGGGAATTAGGTGATGTTTATGGCGCTCAATGGCGGCATTGGAAGACTCGCGATGGACAGACTATCGATCAGATCCAAAATGTGATCGATGGTATTAAACAAACACCTAATTCAAGACGCTTGATTGTAACTGCTTGGAACCCAGAGGATGTCCCGCAAAGTGCGCTACCACCTTGCCATAACTTATTTCAATTTTATGTAGTTGATGGAAAATTGAGCTGTCAGCTATATCAACGTAGTGCAGATGTTTTTCTGGGAGTACCTTTTAATATTGCTAGTTATGCACTGTTGGTACATCTGATTGCGCATGAAACAAATCTAGAAGTGGGCGAGTTTGTTCACACCTTGGGTGATGCACATATTTATAATAACCATATTGAACAAGTCCAAGAGCAATTGACTCGGCAGCCAAAGAATGCGCCATCCATCTGGCTTAATCCTGCTAAAAAAAGTATTTTCGATTTTGGGATGGAAGATATCAAGCTCCAAGGATATGATCCGGCACCGGCAATCAAAGCACCAGTAGCAGTGTAGTTTAAATAAAGGGGTGTAGTTTATTGCTTGCATATATATGGGCAGAAGATGAAAAGCACCACATTGGTTATCAAGGGCACCTGCCGTGGAAGCTACCAGCAGATTTAGCTTATTTTAAAAAGCAGACAGCTCAACATACGATTGTGATGGGGAGAAAAACCTTTGAGAGTTTTAAGGGTTTCTTACCACACAGACAGCACATTGTTTTAACAACCGCAACTGATTTTGCCGCAAAATATAATTTTGATAGTCGGTTAACAGTTGTTAATTCACTTACAGAATTGCGTCATCTGCTACAAAAAAAGGATGAATTATTTTTTGTTATTGGTGGAACAGCGTTATTTAAGCAACTGTTAGATGATGTTGATTATTTATACGTTACAAAAATTAATGCTGCTTTTAAGGCAGATACGATTATGCCTCAAATTGATTATCATCAATTTGAATTAGTTTCTGAAGTTGACGGTCCACAAAACCAAAAAAATCTTTACCGGCATCAGTATAAAGTCTATCGCCGTAAGAAGAATTAAAATTAGACAGTCCAAACGACGTCTCACTCGTTAAGGGCTGTTTTAGTTTATGCTGCCATATTCTTGTAAAAGGTCAGCTATTACTAAAGTTATTCACTAAATTATATTTAAGTAATATCTAAAAAGCTGAATAAAAAAATAAATTTTGCTATACTAATGGCATTTATAGTTACTTTTCTAGTCTTAACTTGTTAGAAAAAAATTAGTAACTTAGTAATAGAGGGGAAGATTAAGTGTTATATATAAAAAAAGTATTTACGCTAATCGCTGTTTTGGTCGTACTAACCTGCCTTTTTTATGTAGGACTGAACAAACTAGCCAGTAAAGAGTCGCGGCCTTTTAACAATAGGGTTACACAAAAAAAGACAACCCCTAAAAAACTGACACCGCCTAAAGTCAGATTGGTCGCGTTAGGTGATTCATTAACTCAAGGTGTAGGCGATACTACACAAAATGGTGGTTATGTTTACCTAATTAAGCAGGTCCTAGAGAGACGTTTAAACGCGACAGTGACAACTAAAAATTACGGTAAAGCCGGTGATCGCAGCGACCAGATTCGTGAAAGATTATTGCAGCAAGAACAAATGCAACAAGATTTAAAAAAGGCCAATGTTATTACAATGACGGTTGGTGGAAATGACTTGATGCAAACATTACAGAAAAATTTTAATTCAGTTTCATCAGATCAGTTAACCACGTTTATGCCGACTGCCCAGAAGACCTATACGCAAAAGTTAACTGCATTGTTAAAGACAGTACGTTCTTATAATTCAGATGCACCTATTTTTCTATATACAGTCTATAATCCTTTTTATGTTTATTTTCCAGCCTTAACACAAATGCAAAAATATACGGCCCAATGGAATACATTGGTTAGCCAAACAGTCGCAAAGGATAAGAAAATATATATGGTTAACGTTGAACGCCGCCTTTCTGAAGGACAGTATTATGATCACGGGAGTAAGCTTAAGCAAACTACGGTTACAGATTATAATAATCTTTCCGGTGAGAAGCTAACGCAGGTCTTAAATAATCAAAAAGAAAAAAATAATTATTTATCCGCTACGGATCATTTTCACCCTAATTTAAAAGGTTATAAATATATGGCGGCTAAACTTTATCAAGTTATGCTAAAACATAAAGAAACATGGCTAAAGTCGGGGGGATGAACTTATGCAACGGTCAGCTAATAGTAAGCAGGAACAAAAGAAGAAAATAAATCTCTGGAAGTGGCTTTGTATCGTACTGGTAGCTTTTATAGCCGGAACCACATTGTTTATTGCTAAACAAGTAACAATGCAAAGTCCTGGTCAAAAAGAAGTTAAGCAGGCTGTACAACGCAATCAGAGTGACCATACTTCAATTGGAGTTACAATGAATAAAAAGCAGTTAAATGGGACTATTAATTATTACTTAAAGCAGCAACAGAAGGATCAACAAATAAAATACCGGTTTTATGTTGGTGATGCAGCTATTTTGATGGGTACAACTAAGATTTTAGGTCAAAGTGTTTCCTTTTCTCTCTATACGGAACCAACAGTCACCGATAACGGTAATATCCGTTTGCGTGCCAAATCAGTTGCGATTGGCTCACTTAGCGCACCACCGTCTTTTATTTTGAACTATGTTAAAAATAATTATAAGCTAGGTAATGGGATAACAATCAATAGCAAGGAGAAGACGATAACCCTAAATTTAAGTGAGTTAACTAATAAACAGCGCATTACCGTTAAAGCACAGAAAATAGATTTGAAGAAAGATGACTTCCGATTCAAAGTTGATGTACCATTAGAGCAATAAGACAACTATGTAAGAGGTGAAATAGATGTATCGTAAAAGCTTTTATCAATATTTAATGACTGAGCGAAATCCAGAAAACACTGACGAAGTTGCCCAATTTGCCAATAATGCGTTCTATGACCAGAGTTTTCCAAAGCATTCTCAAAGCTATGAAGAACTTTCACAATATCTTGAATTAAACGGTGAGTATTTACCGACGATGACAATTTTTGACCAAGCTTGGCAGATGTATCTTGAAAAAATGAGTTAGAAAAATAAAATACAGTTAGAGGGAAAGAGCTAATGGTAAAGAAGCAGCAGCAAGAAGAAAAAATAGTTGAGAATAATAAGGGAAGGTTCAAAAAAAGATATAGCCTATTGACAGTTGTCATTGTTGGGTTGCTGACTTTGTTAATTGGTAGTGGTACGGTTTTCTTCATTATGGATCAGCGTTTAACTGCGGCACAGCGGACTAATAAATCGATGGCTAAAATTGAGGCGGTATACTCGACTTTATATAATAATTATTATCGCCATGTCAGTCGGCAAAAGTTAGAAAATGGAGCCTTGAGTGGGATGGTCAACGCGTTAGGTGATCCATTCTCTGAATATATGTCAAAATCAGAAACACAATCTTTGAATGATACTATTTCTAGTAGCTTTACTGGAATTGGGGCAGAAGTCCGAAAAAATGGTGATAAAATCCAAATTGTTTCACCAATCGATGGAACACCAGCGGCTAAAGCGGGGCTAAAGGCGAATGATGTAATTGAAAAAATCAACGGTAAGTCAATGAATGGTGTTTCTTTAAGTAAAGCAGTTTCTTATATTAGAGGTAAGAAAGGGACAAAAGTAACCTTAACGATTAAACGTAATTCTGAAACATTTACTAAAACGCTTGTACGCGATACGATCCCAGTAAAGACTGTTACGGGAAAATTAGATAAGGAACATCCAACAGTCGGGTATCTTAGAGTATCAACTTTTTCAGAAAAAACAGCAGCTGAATTCAAAAGTGAAATTAAACAACTACGTAAACAAGGTGCTAAATCATTTGTTATTGATATGCGTGATAATCCTGGTGGATTGATGGATCAGGCATTAGCAATGTCATCAATGTTCTTAAAAGATGGAAAAAC
This sequence comes from Liquorilactobacillus capillatus DSM 19910, assembly GCF_001434915.1. Taxonomy (GTDB): domain Bacteria; phylum Bacillota; class Bacilli; order Lactobacillales; family Lactobacillaceae; genus Liquorilactobacillus; species Liquorilactobacillus capillatus. The sequence goes on along the minus strand of NZ_AZEF01000027.1, from coordinate 127,102 downwards.
TATAATGCAGGTGCAATCTCGAGATCAAGCACCACAAGTCTTTAAGGCTGGTAAGAAATATGATGATGGTTTCAAGGTAAACGAGAAGTCGGTCGTTTTAATTAACGGTGGTAGTGCAAGTGCAGCTGAAATCTTTTCAGGAGCACTTAAGCAATCAGCTAATATCAAACTGATTGGTACAAAATCTTATGGAAAAGGGACTGTCCAGAATACTGTTCCTTTCAACGATAAGACTGAACTTAAAGTTACGATCGCTAAGTGGTTGACTCCAGATGGCTCATGGATCCATCACAAAGGGTTGCAACCAACTGTAAAAAAAGACTTCCCAAGTTATGCTTATCAAACAGCTATTGATACAACTAAAACATATCAACAAGGCGATGTTTCTGCACAAGTTAAGAAAATACAGGTCTTATTGAATGCTTTAGATTATGGTCAAATTAAAGCTAATGGTTATTTTGATGCAACAACACAAGGTAGTCTAAAGAAATTCCAAAGTGATAACAAACTACAGACAACAGGGAAGGCTGATAAGGCAACTATCGAAAAGCTTGAAGAAAAAACAGCTACTAAAATAGCTGCAAGCGATGATGCTTATCAAACGGCGGTGCAGGAAGTTAAGTGAAAGCAGTCTTCTCTTTATAAGTAATCTTAGTTAAGGATTACAAGCTGATAAAGTATAACTAAATTTTATAGGAGTTCGACTTAAAACTAGTAGATAGTTTTGAGCCGAGCTTTTTTATTTTGTTGATCAAGAGGTTTAACTTGAACTATTAATTATAATAATCAGCTTGCATGGTATGCTACAATAAATTTAAATTTACTTTTAAAAGAGAGAAGGAGAAATTATTTTTATCGAAAAATTAAAAGCATTAAGCAAACTTTACATCATCGACACATTTGATAACAAAGTTGTCTTTATTTATACGTTATTATTTCCAACAATCTATTTCATATTTGTGAATTCTAAAGCAATCTTACATCCACGGATTTATACAGTAGCCGAAATTGCAGCCGTGGCTCAACCGTATTGGGCATATGTTATTTTTATTGCATTACTTAATACGGTTGTTATAACGACTGTTACACAACGTGAAGTTGGTTACTATAAAGAATTTTATTTTATCGTTGGTTCCAAATGGCTAATCTTTATTGCAAATTTTATTGTTCAGACCATCTTTATTTTGTGTGAGGTTTTAGCTTTTTCAATAGTAGTGATGTTAGCGTTGCACAGTTGGTATAGTAGTATTTTAATTAGTGGTTTTCTAACCGTACTTTTAGCAGTATTACCTGTGACAATGTTTCTGAGTATTTTATTTATTTTCCGAATTAAGCAGCAATCACTTTCAATAATTGGAACATTTCTGATATTTGTACTTTTTTATCTAGCTACTCTAAGAGGTGGAACGTGGTTGGCACAAATTGTACTACTATTAAATCCATATAAATTTATTTTAGTTTTGTCGGAGCAACTGACTAATGTGCTCACTAAGACTAACCTTAACTTAGTGTCAATTAGTCAGTTACTAGTAATGGCAGGAATTTTTTGCATACTAGGGTTAATAGGTTTTTCTAGATTTGATATTCGCCCGATATTAGAGCGAGCCTAAGAAGGGAGAATTTATATTGGAGATTAAAAACTTATCTTTTTCATATCATGCACGGCAAATTTATAACAATTTAAATATCAAATTTAGTTCAGAGATACCTAATATTATTATTGGGCCTAATGGGGTGGGGAAAACAACGCTTCTAGACACACTTGCACATTTGAATCCAAGTGCAGCATCATCACTAATAGATGTCCCTGATGCAAAAGAAACTGGTTATCAGTTACAGCGTACCTTTTTTTACCCAACATTGACTGTTGGTCAGACCTTAGAGATATACAGAAAGATCGACCATGCAGGCAGTAGAAGAGAGACACCAGTAATGGAACATATTTATACAGAGGTTTTAAAGCCACTTGAAACTGTTAAGATGGGAATGTTATCTGGTGGTGAAAAACGAATAGTGTTAACCTATGGAACATGTCTTTTACAAAGAAAGATGTATCTTTTTGATGAACCATTAAGTGGAATAGATGCAAGTAATGCATATTTAATTATGGATATTCTATGCTCACTTGCCGAAAAAGAGCTAGTTGTGATGACAACACATCAACTTGGTCAGTTAAAAAATAAAAAAGCGCGTATCTTTTGCCTTAACCAGAAACGGTGTGTTTTTAACGGAACGTACTCAGAACTGCTGCAATTGGAAGAAACACAAGAGGTAGACGAAGCCTATAGTAAGTTGATTAATAGTACCAGAACTAATCTAGTGCAGTAATGGTGGTTTAAGGGCATCATGCCTAAAAGAACTTATCTGTTCAGTTTTAATAAAGGGCTTACAAAAGTGCTATAATAAAATCGGTTAGTTTAAATCAATCAAAGGAGGGGTAATGATGAATGATGATGAGGAAAAAGCAAGAATTCTTCGTGAGACACGCAGGTTACAGCAAGAGATTCACTCAGAACAAATTAAGATTGTACAAAAATATAGTGAACTAAATAAGTTATACCAACTGCTTGATAGTAAGCAAACTGTTTCTCAACCTTCAAATAAGCATGATGCAGGAACTATAAGTGGAGATAATCATGCTATTGATGATAGCTTACGAAACACAACGACTGGTTTTTCTGAAAAGGCGCTAACAGAGTTAAGAAAATATAAAGCACCCGAGCGAGTTAGATGGTGGCAGTTTTTTTGGAAACAACAATAGGCTATTATAGTAAGTATCCTAAGAAAATACTATATTGAAACTAATTTTGTTATACTAAACTAGTAGAATTCTATTTTTTTGTAGAGGAGATTAAGACTGTGTTTTTATTAATTAATATTCTAGGCTTTTTTGTTTTTTTAGGTATAGCATTTCTTTGTTCTAATAACCGTCGTTCAATCAATTGGAAATCAGTTATAGTAGTTATTGTTCTGGAAATTTTTCTTGCGTGGTTTTTCATGAAGTTCAGCGTAGGTCGTGAAGTCATTCGGGGAGCAGCTGATGGTTTTAACTGGCTAGTAGCTGTAGCTAACAAGGGAATAGCGTTTGCTTTACCTGATTGGCTGAAACCGACAACTGGATCGCCCAACTTCGTTACAAGTGCTCTTTTACCGATCTTACTTGTTGTTCCGCTGTTTGATATCTTAACATATATCGGTTTGTTACCATGGTTAGTAAAATGGATTGGTCGTGGTTTATCGTTTATTACACGTCAGCCGCGTTTTGAAGCTTTTTTTTCAATTGAAATGATGTTCTTAGGAAATACAGAAGTTCTGGCAGTTTCAAGGGATCAATTGCAGCAGATGAGTGCACGGCGTAATTTTACGCTTGCTATGATGTCTATGAGTTGTGTAACTTCAGCGATTATTGGCTCATATATAAAGATGGTTCCAGGACAGTATGTTTTAACGGCAATTCCACTAAATATTTTAGGTGCAATTGCTATCGCTGCTATTCTAAATCCCGTTAATGTTTCGGAAGAGGAAGATGTAATTGTTACTATTCACAAAAACGAGAAACGTGAACCGTTCTTCTCATTCCTAGGTGACTCTATTTTAAACGCGGGTAAGTTAATCTTGATCATTACAGCAACGGTTATTGCTTATGTTTCATTAGCAGCTTTAATCAATCAGTTATTTAGTTTAACGGGTTGGAACTGGTTAACATTAGAAAATATATTTGGCGTTATTCTCTTCCCATTTGCTTGGTTGTTAGGCTTCGATGTCCATCAAGCCTTCCAACTTGCACAATATATGGGAACAAAACTAGTTACTAATGAATTTGTTGTTATGGGTGAAGTTACAAAAAACATGATGGCACAAAAAGGGCTGTTTGCTAATGAGCATGCACGTGTAGTTTTAACTGTTTTTCTAACTAGTTTTGCTAATTTTGGAACTGTAGGAATGATTATTGGTGCATTCAAAGGGTTAGTTTCAAAGGAAAAGACGGACTTTATTTCAAGTAGAGTGCCGCAGATGTTATTAGCAGGTATTTTGGTATCTTTGTTATCAGCAGCTAGTGCGGGCTTATTTGCTTGGTAAATTTAATTAAGGAGGGGTTTTATGGTACGTGCAGTAATTTTAGATATGGATCCTGGAATAGATGATGCTGCAGCGATTGCGGTGGCACTTAATAATCCAGGACTTGATGTTAAATTGATTACAACGGTTGCAGGAAATGTTAGTGTTGACAAGACAACAACTAATGCACTAAAGCTAGTCGAATTTTTTGGTAAAAATATTCCTATCGCCAAAGGCGCTGCAGAACCGTTAAAAAAGAAGTTTGAAGATGCTGCTGCTATTCATGGGGAAACAGGATTACCTGGATATGATTTTCCTACTCCACGGATGGAAGTTAGTAAATTAGCTGCAACGGAAGCCATAGCTGCTGAGCTTAGCCATAGTAAAGAACCAATGACCTTAATTGCGACTGGTGCTTATACAAATATCGCATCTTTTATTAAACAATACCCAGAACTGCTTGTCAAAATTGATGAACTGATCTTAATGGGCGGATCTATTTCAGGGGGAAATGCAAGTTCTGTTGCTGAGTTTAATGTTTTTACTGATCCGGATGCAGCCAAGATTGTCTTTGAAAGTGGTCTAAAGATTACAATGATCGGCTTAGATGTTACTCTAAAGGCGCTAATAAGCAAAGAGACTTCGGATCAGTTAGTAACTTTAGGCGAAGCAGGAAAGATGTTGCATGGAATCATTAATGCTTATGGTGATGTTCATGAGGGCGGAAAGCCAATGCATGATGTCATTACTATCTTGTATGCTCTCCATCCAGAGATGATCAAACTGCGAAATGAGTATATTGATGTTGTTACTGAAGGTCCGGCGATTGGAGCAACAGTAGCGGATATTTTACATCGATGGCACGCTGAGAAAGACTTTAATGCCCGTGTTGGGGTTGGAATCGATGCTGCTTTTTTCAATAAATGGTTTATTAAACAAGTTAAATTAATGAATAAGGACTAAATAGCATAGGATTCAAAAAAATTCAATAAAAAAGTCGGGAAATGATAATGTAGTTATTTATTGTTTCTCGACTTTTTAAGTTAGGTGTTAAAGGTGTCAGTGTTTATTACGTTTAGTGTGCCGAGTTTGAAGATACTCTAGTTTTATTTTAGAGTAGTTTTCATTTCCTTGTTCAGTTGGAAGGCAGTATTGGTGTCCTTGAAGAGGTAAAATTATGGTTTGTATAGCTTTTAACCAATAATGGAATAAGATTATCACATAAATTACATACACAATGTGCGACTTTTTTGGTATACTTGTTAATCATTACAGTAAGCTCGATACGATTCTTATTACCAAAGATAAACATTAATTTTAAAATGATTTCGTATACGATTAACGTTGGTTTGATAGCCAAGACGTTATCATTTTAATTGATTGGGCATCTGTCTTTAACGGTATTGGAGTTGAATGCATTTATTTTAGTTTTTAGCTGGATATGTCATTGCTGTAGATTCTGCAGGAGATGATACACGTTGAAAAAGACGTTTTTAAAAGACAGACCAGGTAATGATGTAACGGACAGTTAAGGCGAATCAGGAGCGTACAAGAGTACTCTATAAGACTATAAAAGTTAATTTAATTAAGATTAAGGAGGATGATATAATGGTAGTTAAATTTATTAGAAAAGCTGTTGCAGCAGACATTGAAAAGATCATGCCTCTTATTGAGAAGGCAAAAGTTTTACTTGCAAGTGAAAATATTCCACAATGGCAAAATGGTTATCCAAATTATGACGTAATTACAGCAGATATTAATCAAGGTGCAACTTATATCCTTATTGTTGATGGAAAAATTACTGGCACAGCAACATTAGCTGTAGGAGATGAACCTAATTATCAAAAATTATATTTTGGAAGCTGGAAACAATTTCCAAATAAAGAAGCTTATGCGGTAATCCATCGAATTGCAATTGACCCACAGTACAAAGGAAGTCATCTGGCTGATTTTTTCTTTAGTAGTCTCAACACCATCGCTTATCAGCTAGGAGTGAAACAGCTTAGGGTAGATACACATATTTTGAATAAACGGATGCAGCATATTATAATCAAGGCTGGCTTCAATTATACCGGTGTAGTTTACATGCAAGATGATCCACAGGAACAGCGGAATGTTTATCAGCTTTTTCTACCAGCTTGAAGCTAAGAAAGCTAAAAATGACTTGGACGTAGTGGCAGCATATAGCAGCGGTTGCATTGACAATTAAATTAAATAATGATATTTTTAGTTGCAGTGAGAGTTGTATTACTGGCGGGAGTGGGTGAACCACACGGAGTATGACTCAATATAATGTCGACCGCCTGGGCACTTCTGCTTTTTGCTGAGTGTCTTTTTTTTGTTGTATTTAGATATTGATCCTAAAAGGGAGATTATAAGAATGTATAAAGTTAAAATTAATAACATGCGGTTTCATAGTCATATTGGGGTATATCAAGAAGAAAAAAAACTAGGCCAAAATATTGAGATAAATCTTGTAGTTGATTTTAACATCGATGAAACAACAATTAAAGATCGAGTTGAAAGAACAATTAGTTATGCTGCTTTTTATACTGTTATTGCAGAAATTGTAAAAAATAGCCAAGTAAATTTAATTGAAACGTTAGCTTTAGAAATTATAAATGAAATAAAAAAAATTGATCAAGAGCATATTGGGACAGTTAAAGTTAATCTGAAGAAATTAGCTGTACCAATTGATGGTATTTTTGATAATGTTGAAATAGAGATGGAGCGTTGAGATGGAAAGCATATATTTGAGCTTAGGAAGTAATATCGGTAATCGACAAGAAAATCTTGAGAAAGCGATAGAGTATCTAGGTAATGATAAGAATCTAATAGTTGACCAGGTCTCTGAGTATTACGAAACATCCCCAGTGGGAGACATTGTGCAGGATAACTTTTTAAATATTGCTGTTAAGGTTTTCACAACTTATACACCTGGGGAATTACTAAAACAGATTCATAAAATAGAGGCATTTTTAAAACGAATCCGTAAAGTGCACTGGGGTCCACGGACATTGGATATTGATATTATTTTTTGGGGAAACAAGCAGTTTAAGACATCTGAACTGACTGTTCCACACCAAGAGACATTTAATCGCTTATTTGTTTTGATTCCGTTGCTTGATATTTACGAAAAAACCGGTCCGTTTTACTCACAAATCAAAGAAACAATTATGATCTTAGAACAGGAAGAACAAGATCAGAAAATTACACGTGTTCCTAAAAAAGACAGTCGAACTGTAACAATTGAACGAGCTATAACAACCTTACTGGTGGCAATTGGTGATGACCCTAAGCGTGAAGGAATAGTTGAGACTCCAAAACGAGTCGCTAAGATGTACCAAGAGATTTTTGCCTCCCAAAGTCAAGATGATTTTCAAGACTATAAAGTTTTTAAGACACCGAAGAAGGATAATGCTCAAATGGTGTTGGTCAAGGATATTCCCTTTTATTCAATGTGTGAGCACCATATGCTGCCTTTTTTTGGGAAAGTTCATGTTGCCTATATTCCTCAAAATGGTAAGATTATTGGTCTAAGCAAAATCCCGCGTTTAGTTGATTTCGTTTCACGAAGATTAAGTTTACAGGAAAAGATAACAAGTGATATTGCTGAAACGTTGACGAAGATCTTGAATCCAGCAGGAGTTGCGGTTATGGCTGAAGCACGACATATGTGTGTTGAGATGCGCGGTGTTAAAAAAAGCAGCTCGTTAACACGTACAACTTATTTTACAGGTGATTTTGATTTGAATGCCCAACTTCGGGCTGAATTTTTAAGTACTTTAAAATAAATATGTAAGGAAGAACACAGTAGTGATAACTAATAATTCAGAAGAAAGATTACCGACGACACTCTATGGTCAAGGGGACCGGATTGCTTTAATAAAAAAAGTCTTACAGCAATTACAGCAGCCAGATGAGAATTTTAAAATAATCCATGTTTGCGGAACAAATGGTAAAGGTTCTACTTGTACAATGATTGCTGCTTTACTACAGAATATGAATTATAAAACGGGTTTGTTCAGTAGCCCTTTTATAACGAACATAACAGAATGTATTCAGATAAATAGACAGCCAATCGCTCAAAGTATGCTAAAATCATACACTGATAAAGTTAAACAAACATTAGTTGAAATGGGGCTTGAACTGACGGCACTTTCTTCTTTTGAGCTACTTTTTAGTGCTGCAATGCTTTATTTTTCAGATAAGAAAGTTAATTATGTTGTTCTTGAATGTGGTTTAGGTGGGGAGTTGGATGCAACTAATGCAGTGTCACAGACCACGTATGCTGTTTTTACTAAAATCGGTTTAGATCACACCGCTGTCTTAGGGAAGACGATTGCGGAAATTGCAACGACCAAATCAAAAATTATCCGGGAAAAAGAAACGGTAATCCTTGCACCTAAACAGCGTGAAAAGACCCTTGCAGTTCTAAAAAAGCAGGCATATAAAATGCATGCACATATTCATTCAGCAGCTTGGACAAAAATTACGTTTACTGAGGAAAAGACACTAATTAGAAAAGCATGCTGGCAGACGACTACGCAAAAGATTCTTTTTGACTATTCACTTCGGGGTTCATATCAAAAAGAGAATTTAGCAACAGTCTTGACCTGGCTGGATATCTTTTTAAAAAGACAACATAGAAAGATTAACAGGCAGCGATTGCTTGAAGGAGCACTTTCAAATATTGTCATTCCGGGTAGATTTGAAAGTGTCAGTACGCAACCTTCAATTATACTAGATGCGGCACATAATATTGATGGAATCAATGCTTTCGTGGAAACTGTAAATCAATTATACCCAACTTCTGAAAAGATTTTGTTAGTTGGCTTTTTAAGGGATAAGGATTATAAACACTGTATTGAAGAGTTGTTGAAACTCAAAAAAACACAATTTATCATTACTGAACCCGATAATCAGGAGCGAAAACTGACGGCTAAAGAATTACAAATAAGCTTTCAGGATGCTACGGGAAAACAGCTACCGCAGTTCGCGGATCCAGTCGCCGCTCTTGAATATGCTTTAAAAATTAAGCCCGAAAAGGACGCGTTGATACTAGTAGTAGGATCATTTTATCTATTGAAAGTAATTCGCCAACTATTTACGAATGAAAAGAGGAAGGAATAAATTTGCTTATTACGGAAGAAAAGACTGCACTTAAGAATAAGTTCAAGGCACAGGTAACGTTAAAATTTAGCGGGAACTTGGATGAAATAAAACAGTTGTTACTACTATTGGTTGAAGAAAAATTGGATTTTAATACGTTAGAAGGCAAGATAACGGCGGTAGTACCACTAAATAAATTGAGAAAGTTAATTTTAAAATGGCCGGATATTTTTGGAATGGAAAGTGATCGTTTAAAAGAAATTTTACAAGAAAATAGTGTCTTTTTTACAGGAGCCGGTTTTTCTTTTGATATAACAACACAACCCTTGATCTATTCAATTGTAAATGTTACACCTGATTCATTTTATGATGGTGGGGTCAATAATGACCTTAAGACGGTTTTAAAAAAGATTGAGCTTGAACAAGAGGCTGGTGCGACTTTTTTTGAATTAGGCGGCAAATCTTCAAAGCCTAATTTTGTAGATATCAGCGCTGAAGAAGAATGGCAGCGAATCGCACCTTACATTAAAGAAATTAAGCGGGTCTTTCCTGACGTGATTCTGGCGTTAGACTCTAACACGGATAGTGTTGTTGAGCGTGCTCTAAGTGCAGGGGTACAAATTATAAACGATATTGATGGCTTTGTATCTGAACAAAAACTCAGAGCGGTAAGTGAGTATAAGCCAGCAGTTGTGACAATGTTTAATGGCCGTAATAATCTTGAGAAAACGCAGCATTTCGATGAGTATTTAAAAAAATATTTTGAAAAAGCAATCGTAAGATTAACAGATTGTGGCTTAAAAACAAGTAATATTGTACTTGATCCAGGAGTCGGTTTTTCTAAAACAAACGTTTTTGAGTTTGATCTTTTAAAAGTGAAGGTACTTCGATCACTGGTTGAATTAGGTTTACCGTTAATGGTCGCTATTTCCCGTAAAAGCTTTATGAGTAAATTGTTTAATTTAAAAGAAAATGAGAGATTGCTGCCGACATTATTGTTTGAAAGTCAGATGGTTCAACAAGGAGGACGTCTTTTACGTGTACACGATGTTAAAGAAACCAAAGAGATGCTTGATATCTATAAATTATTCGAAGAATTTTAAGGCTTTTTGAAAGAAGGATTTAAAATGATGATTGAAACTGAGGTCTCAGCAGCGCTTGATTATTTAACACAGCAGGATTTTGCCTGGGTAACCCTTAATAAGCTACGTAAGATTAAGGAAGAGTTGCTTAAGGCAGAGGGAGATCTGAGAAACCGTAAAACTGCATTACACCTGTCAGCCAGTGCAGTTGTTTTTAAACAGGAAAAATGTTTTTTTATTATGCATCCCTATTTAAAACAAATACTTTTACCAGCGGGTCATGTTGAACCAGGTGAGAAGCCTTACGCTTGTGCAATTAGAGAATTCAAAGAAGAAACTGGTCACCAAGCTGTTTCTAGCATACATGAGGCATCGCAACTCAAAAGCTTGATTGACATTAACCTCATTCATATTCCTCGTAACTCTTTAAAGAATGAAGCAAGTCATTATCACATTGATTTGCGTTATCAGTTGAAGCTAGCTGTTACAAATAAGCAACCGATTAACGCTGAATTGCCTGTGTTTCTATTAAAAAAAGAACAAGCTCCGTGTGAATTTCAAGGATATTATACTTTAGTGAATGTTTAAGAAGATACATTAATTTTGATAAACAAAAAAATGGTTTTACAATATTGAGTGTTGATGTAAAAATTCAGCAACACTCAATATTGTAGAACCATTTAATGTTAATCTAAAAGTAAGACGTTCTTTTTATTTTTTCAATTTATCTATTTTCTCTAGTTTTAATAATATTTTTTAGGTATTATCTTGATTGTATATCGTAACATTAACTATTAAGTTGTACAATGAAATAGATAGAAGATTATATCAGTGTGTCTTGCAGAGGTGTTAATCAAAATTAAAGAGGCGATATAGATGTTGAAGTTTAACAAAGTTTATGAATGCTCGTTTTACTACTTTCTGATAATTTATGTTTTGGAATTATTTTTAGCTTGTATCCTATACTTTTATTTACCAAGCATAGTTCCGCTGCATATAGGGTTAAGCTCCGTGGATTATTGGGGAAGAGGAAAGTATCTAGTTTTCATATTACCCTTGTTATTAATATGTGTTAGTTATGTTAGTAAGTCAAGCTATGTAGAAAGAAAATATCTTCCAGGGACACGTACTACTTTTCTTGTTAAATTATTTTTGCTTATGTTACAAGTGTTATGTTTATTTGGCTCAATTAATTATTTTTATATTTTAATAATGTTGGTTTTTAAGGGAAGTAGTTTTCTGCACTAAAAAACTGCTACTCGATTGAGTAACAGCCACTTGCCGCCAGAAGAAAATTTGTAGTTCTCCTTTTGATTCTCTTTTTTTGTAATTCAGTAAACGTAGGCTACATCTATTTAAAATAAAAAACCAGCAATATCGCTCCTTTACAAGCCATAATCACTGGTTACATGTTAACTTATGGATCATGCCGGACTTGAACCGGCGACCTCCTACATGCGAAGCAGGCGCTCTCCCAACTGAGCTAATAACCCGTTAACCAGAACTATTTTAGCACATATTATAGTTAGAGGCAAAGCCTAATTAAAAGTGTCAAGAGCCTATATTAGCGATATTAGAAGAAAAATAGTTATTTGATAAATAAATGAGATAAAAATAAAAAATTATAGTTACTTTTACTTAAATTTTAATCGGATTAACCGATTAATAATCTTAGTGGTACTGATAAGTGAATAGAATGTCAATCTTATTAAACATAAGACGTTAACTGAAGGAGTTTTGAAGATGGAAACCGATAAAATAATCGAAACCGCAATTTCAACTGCGTTTTCAAAAAAACTAGCAATTATACTTTTTGATACGAATAGAAAAGTTATTTACGCAACACCGTTATTTGCTAAAACTTTAGGCTATAGTGTTCCTGAGTTGATGGAACTACATCATCAAGATCTATGTTTTCCAGAGTTTTCACAGAGTGAGGCTTACCACCTTTTTTGGAATAATTTACTTAATGGACAAAGTTTTCAAGACCGAATTATCCGTAAAAGCAAAAATGATAAAAAGGTTTATCTAGAAGCAAATTATTTTCCTATTACAGATGACAAAAAACAGGTTATTTCTGTGATGAAGGTTTGTTTTGATATTACCGCGCGGACAAAGAAATCTAATACAGCGTTAGCGGGTGTTCAAAATATCTCATCAACACTAAATGATTTATCCAAAACAGGGCAAGATACACTGGTCTCCTTGCAGGAAGATATGCAAAATATTATGACTTTTTCTGAAAAGAATAAGGAAACAAGTGTTGTTTTGTCGAAACAAGCTGCCCAGGCTGACGGAATTATTAATGCAATTCGTGAAATCTCGCGACAAACTAATATGTTAGCAATCAATGCGGCGATTGAAGCTGCGCGTGCGGGTGAACAGGGGCAAGGCTTTAATGTTGTCGCAAAGGAGATTCGTGAATTATCCTCTCAAGTTCATAAAGAAGCAATTAATATTCAGGAAAGAATCGGTAATATTGCACAACAAGTTCAAAATATTTCTACTAGCTCTGAGGAAACACTTACGATGATCTCATCTACCCACCAAATGATGGAAGAAAATAAGCAGTCTTACGATGTCTTAACAGATGAATCATCACAGTTACGTAGTTCAGTTGCGGCATTAAATGATCTGTTTACTGTTAGTCACGGTAATATTAAACCCGGAGAGCTAGGTTAATAGGCTTAAGAATAAGTACATTATTTGTCGTTGAAGATTGACGATAAATAATGTGCTTTTTTGATCATGAAATATTGTTTATAATGCTCCCAGGAAAGAAGAGTAGCTTAGGTACATTATTTTTGAATAATAATGTTACAATGAAGGCAGCAAGGAAGAGTAGATTAAAATGTAGATTAGACCTTATTATTTGAATTTTTTGCTGGTTTTTCCATGGGTTATCCATGGAAGTTAGTCGAATTGAATTTTTAAATAGGGGGGAGTTCTATGGGTTACGAACGTATTTTAGTTGGTCTAGATGGTTCAAAACAAGCGGATCTTGCTTATACTGCAGCATGCGACTTGGCGCGGACATTTTCAGCAGAACTATACTTGTTATGGGTAGTTAATCGGGACCGCGGGATGGATTGGTCATTCAGAGTCAGTGATGACTTTTATCAAGATCAAGCACAAGAAGCGGAAGGAAAAATCAAGCCCTATATGGAAAAAGCACAAAAAACTGGGATTGATGTTACAGGTAAAGTAATTATTGGTAACACTAAAACAGTTTTAGCAACTTCTTTTCCAGAAGAACATAAGATTGACTTAATTGTTTTAGGTGATACCGGATTGAATGCTCTTGAAAAAGTGATGATTGGTTCACATACGAGTTATGTCTTAAGAAATGCTGATTGCTCAGTATTGGTCGTAAAATAATAACCGAAATAAAAATAAATAATATAAAGTTAATAAGAATAACTGAATCAAAATTTTATTTTTGAACCAGTTACTCTTATTTATTTTATCCAAATACGTGCTAATGAATAGTTGATTGGCTATTATGACATCTAGCTATTAAAAACTTTATGTAGTTATTGTTGAGAGAACTATTGACAAGACACCCCCTAAAGGTGTTTACTTTAATTACAGTTTTTATGGGTGTCAAGACACTTAGGGGGCTGAATTTAAAGTATTATTGGAGGTTCAGGAATATTGCAAAACAAATATGCGCCTAAATCATTACTCATTGCGACTGGTTTAGCATGGTTATTTGATGCAATGGATGTTGGGATGCTTTCTTTTGTAATCGCAGCTCTTAAATTAGAGTGGCATCTTAATGAGGTCCAACTAGGTTGGATTGGCAGCGTTAGTTCAATTGGAATGGCTTTGGGAGCTATTTTATTTGGTATTCTAGCAGATCGTTTGGGTAGAAAAGATGTCTTGATTATGACGCTCTTAGTTTTTTCGATAGGAACAGGACTATCAGCCTTAACAACAGGTTATGCATCATTTATTATTTTACGTTTTTTTGTTGGTACCGGTCTTGGTGGTGAGCTGCCAGTTGCTTCGACGTTAGTTTCAGAGAACGTTCCGGTTGAAAGCCGTGGTAGGATAGTTGTTTTGCTGGAGAGTTTTTGGGCAGGAGGCTGGCTTGTTGCAGCAATTATCTCATACTTTGTTATTCCAGTATGGGGCTGGCGGATTGCTTTACTTTTCTCAGCTTTGCCAGCTTTATATGCTCTTTACCTACGCTATGGTTTACGTGAGTCTCAGAGCTATATTAAAAAAAATAGTCTTGTTAAGCAGGAGCGGCCTGAGCTTATTACCGCATTGAAAGAATTGTGGTCACCTCGGTATGCTAGAGCTACTTTAATGTTGTGGGTAGTCTGGTTTATGGTTGTTTTTTCTTACTATGGTATGTTTTTATGGCTGCCAAGTGTCCTTGTTCTTAAGGGTTATAGTATAATTCATAGTTTTGGATACACTTTAATTATGACATTATCTCAGCTGCCAGGTTACTTTGTTGCAGCTTGGTTAGTTGAGCGTCTAGGACGTAAATGGGTTTTAACCTTTTTTTTATTAGGAACTGCGGTTAGTGCTTTAGGTTTTGGAACTGTGGATGGAATAAGTTCAATCTTACTTTTTGGTATTTTACTATCTTTCTTCAATCTTGGAGCATGGGGGACGCTTTATGCATATTCACCCGAACAGTACCCGTTAGAAATTCGCGGGACAGGGACAGGCGTTGCAGCGGGTGTTGGTCGTATTGGCGGAGTGCTAGGTCCCTTAATGGTAGGGAGTTTAATAAGCCAAGGAGCTTCTTTCACAATTATTTTTGGTGTGTTTTGTATTTCAATTATTATTGCAGTAATTATGATTGTTGTTTATGGGCATGAAACGATGGGAAAAGTACTTGATAATTAGCGAAAATTTACTTAAATAAATACACTAAAAGACTAAGTCAGAGTGATTTTGACTTAGTCCTCTTTAGCTTATTCAATCAAATAAATTACGGTATTCTCCATAACCAGCTTGTTCCAATTTGTTGACAGGAATAAATTTTAATGCAGCAGAATTTATACAGTAACGCATGCCGCCAGCGTCAACAGGCCCATCATTAAAAACATGTCCAAGATGGGAGGCTGCTTCTTGGCTTTTGACTTCTGTTCGTGTCATTAACAAAGAATTGTCAACATGTTCAGTAATATTTTCTTTTTTGATCGGTTGCGTAAATGAAGGCCAGCCACAGCCCGCATCATATTTATCTTTTGAGCTGAAGAGTGCCTGCCCACTAACGACATCAACGTAGATACCATCCTGATAGAAATCATCATATTTACCGGAAAAGGGGTGCTCAGTAGCTGCATGTTGAGTTACCTCATATTCTTCCTTTGAGAGTCGTTCCTTTAATTCCTTGTCGCTTTCCACTAAGGGTCACTCCTTTGCAATATTATTTAATTATTTACAGTTCATATACTACTAGAGTACTTAGTATGTGCAAATAATCAGCTTGCCATGGCGAGGGCACGCGTACTGGTGACAATGAAAAACAAAGGCTGTTGAAGATGTTAAGATAGACCCTATTAAATTCCCAATTAAGAAGGGAATTCTAAGCCCCATGAGGTTCGTACTGAGTCAAGAAGATGTGCGATATCATGTGATAAGTCTAGTTGACCATTATCATGGCCGTTTTCGATATAGCGCTGTATGTCTGCTACTTCATAACACAGTGCTTGGCTTGAATTACCAGCTACGATCGTGTTATGTTGCTCTGTATGTGCATCAGCGGTATAAGTAAATTCAGCTGTTGTTGCCCGTGGGTAATTATTTATCTCGACATATCCTTTAGTTCCTGAAACGAGTCCGCGCTTGGGTTGCTTAGCGCGCATTGATAACGAAATAACGGCTAACTGCTGGCGACTGTTTTTTAGGATAATTCCTGCTTGCTCATCGACCCCAGTTTCAAAAAATTTAACGGTTGTCAGGGTCGTATTAGGTTGTTCAGCTAAGAAAAGCCGTGCAAAAGCAACGGCATAACCCCCGATATCCAAAAGAGCCCCACCAGCAAGATCCTTATTGAAGAAGCGGTTTTGCGGGTCAAAGTCCTTAAGGCTGCCAAAATTAACTTGAATCATCTTGATTTTTCCCAGCTTATTTGCAGCGATTTCGTGTAACACTTTCTTAAAGATCGGCATATGATATAAAGTGAAACCCTCTGATAAAATTTTCCCTTTTGTTTTAGCTAACTGTTGAACTTCATCAAACTGTTTGGCATTAACAGTAATAGCTTTCTCACAAAGAACATGTTTCCCAGCATTCAAGGCTTTTTTTATATAATCATAATGAAAGATATGTGGTGTAGCAATATAAATAATGTCAATTTTAGGATCGGCTAACATATCTGCTACGGTAAGATAGTATTTTTTTATATGTTTATCAGCAGCAAATTTAATCAGTCGATCTTTATTTAAAGCTGTGACAGCATATATTTCACCATTGACTTGATTTAAAGCATCAGCCATTTCATGTGCTATCCAGCCTGTTCCTATTAAACCCCAATTATATTTTTTCATGCTAGCTCCCCCTTGGTTATTAAACTCGTTTTGTCACCTAGATCAGTTATAATCGCAGATGCCAACTGATGAAAATACGAAGTACTGACAACTCCATTGAACTGACTGAGCTGCGTTTGTAGTTCGTTGATATTTTGCCATGAAGCGGCATAACAATCTATTAGCTGGTTACCGTCTGGTGTCCGTGCCCAGCTGGCGATACCGCCACCGCTTCGTTGAACGGCTCGTAACCCAAGGCGTGTAGTAAACTGCAAAACTTGTGGTATGGCGGCAGTAATTACTTCCAAGGTTAATGGGATGTGGTGGTTCAGGAGCGGAGTTACTTTCGCAGCGGGAGCTAAAATTATATAGTTTACTGCTGTTTGTGCGTAAATCTTCTCTGATGTATGAATACCACCGCCGCTCTTGAGAAGATTAAGTTGGTAATCTACGCTGTCACAGCCATCAAAAGCAAGATCAAGCTTACCAATCTGTGAGAGTGTTTTGACAGTTAGCCCAAGTTCTTGGCATTTTAGTTCCGTTAGTTCAGAAGGAGTACAGATTGTGAGCGGAAGATTGCGAGTCTCGGCAATTCTACATGCTAGTTTAGTAACATTACTGCCACCACCAAGACTCACGGTCATATGAGGTCGAAGCATATTTAAAGCAACATCAATAATTGTTTCCATAAAGATCCCTCTTTTTTGAATATTAATTTCATAAATAATAAAAATAAGAAAAATATTTACAAATGAATGATAACGTATCCGGTGATAGCTGTCAATAATAATGAGCACACTTGACAAGCTGATAAAATGTGGAATACATTTGGAGTAAATCTTTTGTGAAGTACTTTTTAGTGGATAGTGGGGGAAAAGATGAACAGTGAAGTAAATATTATTGACTTTATTTACAGTAAAGTAAATGGCATGACTAAGACTGATCAGAAAATAGCGCAAGTAGTTCTAGCCGATCCTGCAGGAATTATTAACGACACAATTTTAAAATTGGCAAAAAAAGCACAGGTCAGTGAAGCCTCGGTATCTCGTTTTTGTAGAAATTTAAACCTAGCGGGTTTTCATGAGTTTAAGATGCAATTGGCTAAAGTTGCCACTGATGAAAATAGTTATTATCGAAAAATTGATAGCCGTAATAGCAGTCAGGCACTTGAAAGTATTAAAGATAACAAAATAGCCGAGATAACCAATACCATGATGCAGGTTTCACCATCTACTATTGATAAAGTACTAGATATAATCCAAAAGGCCAGTATTGTTCAGATAGCTGCTGAAGGGGATACCTATCCAGTAGTTGCAGATGCTATCTACAAATTCAATCAAAGCGGTTTTCTAACTATTGGGTCTGAATCATGGGAGACTTCTGTTGCACAAACTTTAAACTTAAACAAACAGGCTGTTTTGATGGTGATTTCTAATTCAGGGGAAACACGCTCCTTATTAAAGCAAATAGATATTGCACGTCAAAGAGGAATAAAAATTATCGCTATCACCAATCGTGCTGATTCACCAATCGCCTTAAAGGCGGATCTACACCTAACAACAGCAGTCAGGCAAAGGGTACTACAAGCCGAGTATTATTTTTCAAGAGTTGCCGCGATGACAGTGATCGAATCGTTATATCTTTTATTACTTGCAAAAGATAAAGAACGACTTAATCACATCAGGGAACATGAAGAGATTATCTCAAATAAAAAGATTTGATGAATTGTTTTTTAAATCTTTATATTAATTTTGTCTTATGTAATTAATAGAATAAAATGATCTATAAAACAGCTAGTATAAAAAAATATTTATTAATTTTATAAATAGCATTTAAGCTGCTGTGACAATTTAATTGCACAATGCAATTGTTTTTTTTGCGTTATGCAATTAAAGATATATAGAAATAGTTTCTTTGAAGAATATTGCTTAGAAGATGATTGGTAATAGCATAATTTATCTAATTAAATTATGCTTATATTATAGTTTTATTTAATGGCTATAAACACAAAAATCTTGGTTGCAGGGGTACTTCCGCAATCAAGATTTCCAAATGTAGTTTTCCTATATGGAAAGTAGGTTAAAAAATAGCAGTCAGTTCTTTTAGAACTAAAACTGTCCTTACAGCAAGCTCTGCATAAGATAAGCATTTGAAGGAGAATTCAAATTTATTTCTTACAAGAGCAGTGTACAGGATTTGATAAATTAAGCTACTAAAGTAGGTTTCAATATAACTAACCTACGAGTCTATGTTACATAACTTTTAGTGATTGTGCAATAATTATTAAATGAAAAGCACTTTAAGACAGATCTGAACTGCTTTTATTGTTTGACTTTGAAGTTTATTGAACAATATCATTTCTATGTCTCGTATTTTTAGTTATTCCTAGACCGCTAAAAGATGCAGTGGTATTCTTTCAACTAATCGATAATGATCGAACTTTGATGAAAGACTTTTTACCCTAGTTTGAAATGATTAAAATGCTTGAGAATGAAAAAAATGTCTTTCACACGTAACACGTAGTAAATACTAATTTCGTCAAAGTCGTTGTTTAACACTTGATATATACCAACGATATTCCTTTATAAATGTGTAGTTGGCTTCATATATAAGTTTTGGTATTGTTAATGTGAAATATATTTCACATTAGGAAGTTGAAGAAAATGGATATTGTTAATCAAGCAAAAAAATATCGTAAACTACATCGTTTAACTCAAGAAGCATTAGCTCAAGCGGTGGGTGTATCTCGAAGGACAATTATTTCCCTCGAAAAGGGGAAATATACTCCTTCGCTTTTACTGGCACTACAGTTAGCTGATTTTTTTCAAGTTAATATAAGCGAAATATTTTATTTAGATAAGCAGATGGGAATATAAGAGTATGAAAAAAATAATTTTTGAACAAATAGGAAATATAGGAATGGTCCTTTTGCTGATGGCTGCACTTGTCCAGACAGTTACTTCCTCTAGCAGAAATACTATTTTATTAGGTAATTGGTGGTTTATATTTTTAGGTTGGATTATCCTATTTGGTATTTTAAAGTATCTATATTCAAAAACTGCTAGAAAAGGTGGTTACAGTTTTATGGCTGGAGAATTTAGTATTCAGGATGAACGCGAGCGGGCAGTCTCAAATCGGGCAACTGTTTTTGCATATAAAATGACAATTATATTTTTAATTTGTGCCATCCTTATATTTGCAGTATTAAATCTTGAAGTTGTTCAGCTTAAAGTATTAGGAATTGTTTTATTAAGTAGCGGTATTATAATCGGTTTTTTAGCATATATGCTGGCGTGGATCTTTTATGATTTACGTATTTAGAAAAGGGGTTTGAATTAGCTCTAGTAGTAAGTAATGGTTTATTGAAAGTAAAAAACCTTTTGAATTATAGTTTATCTTGGAGCTGGTTTGAATAATGTATGCTACTTAAAAAAGCTACAGTATTTAGCTTATTTGTTACAAGCAACCAAGTGTAGATTAAGAATAAGGTGATGTATTATGAAGATGATAGGGCGATCTCCTATGTGGATTTATCTTCAAAGGCCAAGTAAGAACTGCTAAGGAGAGATCGGCAATCCCTTCCTGCTTAGACAGAGGTTTGATCACAGTCGTTTGAGTTTGAATGAATTTAATTTCTAATATGCGAGGATAGGTGATAGTAATGGAAGTAAACTATGAAGAAATATTGAATGATATTTATAACCTAATACTTAATCCTGCAACTCGTGAGTGGGAACGGACTCAATTGGTAGAAGCTAAGAACCAGTTTAAAGTTGATCATAGTTTTAGTCAGCCGCTTGGGGAACTTGAATTTGCCTTGCGGCCATTAGCTTTACGAAATAATTTGACGCCAGATGTAGCAGATTTTTATAGGAAAATTACGAATGAGCGGACTCCCAATAAAGACTTCGATATTGCACAACATCAAAATGAAAGGCTGCCATACCAAGAACGTGCGATTTTTGCAGGTGGTTGTTTTTGGTGTATGGTAGAACCCTTTGAAGCTAAAAAGGGTATTATTTCAGTTTTGTCAGGCTATACAGGAGGCCACACGAAAGAACCAACATATGATCAAGTACTGAGTGGCTCTACGGGACATGTTGAAGCAGTTGAAATTATCTTTGATACACGAATAATAAGTTATGCAGAGTTGGTTGAGCTTTATTGGGACTTAACTGATCCTACAGATGAGTTCGGGCAGATTGCGGATCGAGGTAGTAATTACCGTCCCGTCATTTTTGTTGAAAATGTACAGCAGCGCCAGATAGCCGAACAATCAAAAAAACGTTTAATTGAGTCGCGTCGCTATAAAAGACCAATTGTGACCGCGATTGAAGAAGTAGCTCCTTTTTGGCCAGCTGAAAACTATCACCAACAGTTTTATAAAAAAAATCCGCAAAGATATAAACGAATAAAACGGATGCGGCAACAATATCTCGCTTTTCAAAATTTTCAAAATAAGTTCCTAAGTATAGCTAAAAAATTTACGAAGAATGACTAAGAAGATCACTTAAAAAGTAAAAAACTTAGGGAAAAGGGCTTTATTTAGTACATTTTTATTTATAAATCTGTAATGAATACCGGTGAGTTTGTCGACCATCGGTGTTTTTTTTGGTACAGTATACTACGGAGTTAAATTAAATTAATGAATGTTACCCTCAATATCACGCGAGAGAAGGGAAAAAAGATGGCTAAATTTAAAGGTATTCGTTGGAGTTACTGGATACCATTGCTTTTTCTAGCAGCTCTTTGTGCCCTTTTCGTGCGCTCTTTTTTACTTGTTCCATTAGAGATCGAGGGAAATTCAATGGAACCGACATTGCACTCACGGCAAAAAGTTATCGTTCAAAATTTTGGTAGCATCCAACGCTTTGATGTGGTTATTATCAAAATGCCCGATGGTAACACATATATTAAACGAGTAATTGGAATGCCGGGTGATAGAATAGCTTATCATAATGATAGGCTTTATATTAATGGAGACCATATTAAAGAAAACTTTCTTAAACGGGTGATCAGACAAGAGCCAAATCAAACATATACTTCTGATTTTTCATTGAAAGAGTTGACAGGGTTGAGTCGGGTCCCCACGCGGCAGTATTTTGTGTTAGGCGATAATAGAAGAATAAGCAAGGATTCACGGACTTTTGGAACTGTTAAAGCAAGTTGGATAACCGGACGTGCGCTTATTGTTTATTGGCCAATAATAGATTTGAAAAAGATTGGTAAAAATTAGGAGGACTTACTACTATGACAGTTATTCAATGGTTTCCAGGCCATATGGCAAAGGCACTACGCCAAGTTAAAGAAAATATAAAAAAAGTTGATATTGTGTTAGAACTAGTAGACGCTCGTCTACCTGAGTCTTCACGTAATCCGCAGCTTTCTGAAATCTTACAAAACAAACCCAATATCATTGTATTAACAAAAAAGGATTTAGCCAATACTGTTAAAACAAAAGAATGGGTTAATTATTATGAAAAAAATGGTAGTCCAGCGCTTGCGGTAAATAGCTTAAAGGATAGTTTGAAGAGTATTGAACGTAAAATCACTGATGTCTTAAGCACAAAAATTGCAACTCAAAAAGAGCGCGGGATTTTGCATAAACGAATTCGAGTAATGTGTATTGGAATCCCTAATGTCGGTAAGTCAACACTTTTAAACCACTTAGTTAAGAAGAATGTGGCTCAAGTTGGTAATAAGCCAGGGGTTACTAAGTCACAACAATGGCTTAAGGCGGGTAAAAACTTAGCACTGCTAGATACACCAGGAATTCTATGGCCCAAGTTTGAGGATCAGATTATTGGTAAAAAGCTTGCATTGACAGGGGCAATTAAAGATACATTGTTCGCGAAAGATGACGTTGCGCTGTATACACTTGAACACTTTTTAAAAAATAACCCTAAGAAGCTAACAGAACGTTATCATCTTGAAGAAGGTGATTTACAAAAGACGCCAGTTGATTTGTTACTATTGATCACTAAGAAGATGGGATTTCAGTATGATTATGACCGTGCTAGTGACCGGTTGATCTTAGAATGCCGTAAGGGAAAATTAGGCACTTATACCTTGGATGAGATTCCAGCAGCTAGCTAAAAAATAAGTACTGAATATGATGTATGAGAGTGAGAAAAATGACAAATAAATTAACCATTGCGAGGATAAAGAAACTTTTAGCACAAAAACCTGATAAGGAATTTATTGATAAGTTAGGAGCTGATCCGCGTAAAGGGGCACAAGCACAGTTAAAAAGCTATTTACGTAAGACAGCTAAAATAAAAAAGCAAAGGGCTCAATTTGAGGAACGTTTTTCTTTTGAAAAACAGTTTTGGAGTGAAGGATGTGCACATGTAGCCGGAATTGATGAGGCTGGTCGCGGTCCTCTAGCTGGACCGGTAGTTGCTGCTGCCGTTATTTTGCCCCATAATTTCAGTTGGGTGGAAGTCAACGATTCAAAACAGCTTTCCGCAGCTAAACGCGAATATCTCTATGATAAAATCCTAGAAGAGTCACTTGCAGTTGGAATCGGTTATGCAGATAATAATTTAATTGATGAAATTAATATCTACCAGGCGACACGTTCAGCGATGAGAGATGCTGTCACAGCTTTAAAGCTTACACCGCAGCAATTAATTATTGATGCGATGCAAATTGAAACTGTGATCCCGCAACTAAAACTTATTAAAGCAGACGCAAGAAGCGTTAGCGTTGCAGCTGCAAGCATTGTTGCAAAAGTTAGCCGTGATCATCTAATGAATTATTATGATACTTTGTATCCAGCTTATGATTTTAAGGATAATAATGGTTATGGAACTGCTAAGCATCTTGCCGCACTTAGTACTTATGGTGTAACGCCGATTCACCGGCAGACATTTGAACCAATTAAATCAAATATCTTAGCGTAGCTTGGCGGGACTTTAGCGTATTTTTAGTTAAACTTACACTAAGGTGGGATTTAAATGAAAATACAAGAATTTATCGTTGCATTACATTTGTGCGGCGGGATCAGCAGAAAGGATATATACCGAATATGCCGCTGGATGATAAAAAATGAGCTGCAGCTTCCTACAGAAAAAATAATAGATAACCTACTGACTTGCTCACTTAAGAAAAGAGAGCTTTTTTGGCGTAATTTTACTAGTCCTATTTTACAAAAAAGGCTTGCGCAAAACTTGTATTATAGTAAGGTGGTCACTATTATTGATAAAAAGTATCCGCCACAACTGTTAGAAACTTTTGCACCACCAGTTGCTCTTTTTTACCAAGGAAAGCTGTCTTTAAGTAATTACGCTACTTCATTGGCAATCGTCGGTGCGCGTGAAAATAGCCCCTATGCAGTTACGGTTTTAAAACGATTATTGCCAGAAGTCATTTCTTCTGGTATTGTAACCCTGAGCGGATTAGCTCAAGGGGTTGATAGTCTTGTGCATAAGTTAACAATGGATTATCAAGGTAGAACTGTTGCCGTGATTGGAACTGGACTTGACGTTGTTTATCCCCAAAATAATGCTATTTTACAAGATAAGATCAGCACAAGTGGTCTTTTATTAACTGAGTATGGTCTCGGTCAACCGCCAAGACGTTATCATTTTCCAGAGCGGAATCGAATTATTGCTGGCCTTTGCCGCAGTACGTTAGTTGTTGAAGCGCGACAGCACAGTGGCAGTTTGATAACAGCCAATCTTGCTTTACAAGAGAATCGGAATGTTTTGGCTGTTCCTGGGGCGATTAATGCACCCTTATCTGCAGGGACTAACGCCTTGCTAGCAGCTGGTGCAAAACCTGTTTTGAATGCCAGCCATATTATTGAAGAGTTTGATTATACTTGACAAATGTTAAGCATATGACCTAAGATAATTAGCGATTTTTATAATTTGAAAATGTGAATAAAGGAGTTTGGTAAATGCCAAAGGTCCAAAGAAAAAAAACCAAAAGAAAGATTAAGAAAAAGTTAGTTATTGTTGAGTCCCCTTCTAAAGCGAAAACGATTGAAAAATATTTAGGATCACGTTATAAGGTAATGGCAAGTTTAGGTCATATTCGTGATTTACCTAAAAGTACAATGGGTGTTGATGTAGAGAATGATTATGCACCGCATTATATCTCAATCAGAGGTAAGGGCGATGTTATCAAAGAATTACGTAAAGAAGCAAAAAAAGCAGACAGCATCTATCTTGCAGCCGATCCAGATCGTGAGGGGGAAGCAATTGCATGGCACTTATCGTATTTATTAGGATTAGATACTAAAGATAAAAACCGTGTTGTTTTTAATGAGATAACGAAGGATGCAGTTAAGAACGCATTCAAAACACCGCGTTCAGTTGATATGGATCTTGTTGATGCTCAGCAAGCGCGACGTATTTTAGACCGTTTGGTAGGTTATTCCATCAGTCCTTTGTTATGGGCTAAGATAAAAAAAGGTTTAAGTGCAGGACGGGTCCAGTCAATCGCTTTGAATCTAATTATTAAACGTGAAAAAGAGATTCGTGAGTTCAAGCCGGAAGAATACTGGACGATCGATTCACAATTTAAAGCTGGGCGAACTAAGTTTGATGCCATTTTTTACGGTTATAAGGGTAAAAAGCTGGCATTGCATAATAATGATGATGTTCGTAATATCATCCAAAAAATAGATCAGAAAAAGCCTTTCAAAATTACACGTGTTGAACGTAAAGAACGGAAACGATTCCCTGCTTTACCTTTTACGACAAGTACAATGCAGCAGGTTGCTAATAATTCACTGCGTTTTAGAACACAAAAGACGATGATGGTCGCACAACAACTGTATGAAGGAATTAATATTGGTAAGGGTGGAGTAGTTGGGCTGATTACTTATATGCGAACTGATTCAACCCGTATTTCATCATTAGCTAAGCATGAAACTTCCACATTTATTCATGAGAATTATGGTGCTGAGTATGCAGCAGTCAAACCACGTAAGGGTAAGCTACCCGAGGGAGCACAAGATGCCCACGAAGCGATCAGGCCTTCATCTGTTCTGCGGACACCAGCATCCCTAAAGGATTATTTAAATAAGGATCAATTTAAGCTCTATTCATTGATTTGGTCACGTTTTGTCGCAAGTCAGATGACACCAGCAATTTCAGATACGATGTCAGTTAATATCGTCCAAAACGATGTACTCTACCGAGCTAAGGGTTCTAAAATGAAGTTTCCTGGTTTCACTAAAGTTTATGCTGAGAGTAAAAAGAAGGATAATGAACTTCCAGAGTTAAAGCAAGATGATGAAGTTATCATGGTTAAAAACCAGCCTAATCAGCACTTCACGCTCCCACCAGCTCGTTATAGTGAAGCAACGTTAATTAAAACATTGGAAGAAAATGGTGTTGGGCGTCCTTCGACGTATGCACCAACTTTAGCTACAATTCAGAAACGTTATTATGTTAAACTAGTTTCGCGAAAGTTTGAACCAACTGAGTTAGGCGAAATCGTCAATGAAATGATTGAAAAATGTTTTCCAGATATTTTAAACGTTGACTTTACAGCTCAGCTAGAAGAACACCTAGATGAGATTGAAGAAGGAAAACAGAAATGGGTCAAAGTAGTTGATAGTTTTTATCAGCCTTTTTCAAAAGAAGTAGTTGCTGCTGATGCTAAAATGGCTAAAGTACGAATCAAAGATGAGCCTGCTGGGATCAACTGTGACATTTGTGGAGCGCCATTGGTTATTAAACTGGGGCGTTACGGTAAATTTTATGCATGCAGCCGTTTCCCATATTGTCGTAATACTAAGCCAATTACAAAAGAGATCGGAGTAACTTGCCCAATCTGCCACCAAGGTCAGGTAGTTGAACGAAAATCTAAGAAGAATCGTATTTTTTATGGCTGTTCAAGGTATCCTGACTGTGATTTTGTTTCTTGGGACAAACCAGTTGGTCGTGATTGCCCTAAGTGTCAACATTTTCTGGTCGAGAAGAAAACAAAGAAGGGTAAACAAGTTAAGTGCAGTAATTGTGATTATGAAGAAGAGATTCAAAAATAGCAGTTACTAATAACATAAGAATGTTTTAGTTCTTTCTAAGATTGATGCTAATAGTGTACTGACCTCTATTCTTTGTGCTAAAGTAAAAGCATTAAGTGGAGGTTTTTTGATGGAAGAAATTTGGATCAAAGAATTTAAGCAATACTTAGCAATTGAACGCCAGTATTCAGATGAGACGTTGAAGGCCTATTCTGAAGATATTCAGATTTTTAGTGATTTCTTAAAGGAAAGCGGCGGTGAAACTTCCTTTAAACAAATTAAACGGCTGGACGTACATGCTTATATGAATTTCCTTTATGACAAGCAGTATCAGACAACTTCGATTGCACGTATGATCTCGAGTTTGCGCTCACTGTATCATTTTCTAGAGAAAAACGGGTATGTTACTAGCAATCCATTTTCATATGTTCAATTAAAACGACATCCGCGCGCTTTACCACGCTTTTTTTATGAGAAAGAAATGCAAGCACTTTTTGATGCAGTTCAGGGTGATGACCCAATGATCATTCGAGATAGCGCACTCTTGGAGTCACTATATGCGACTGGAATGCGAGTCAGCGAATGCACAGGTTTGACATTAGACGCGCTTGATAGCGATGTTCGTACAATGCTGTTGCATGGTAAAGGAAGCAAGGATCGTTATGTACCTTATGGAAGATATTGTCAACGAGCCCTTAACCGTTATTTCAATAAAACAAGAACACCGTTAATGGAGAAGTACCATAAAAATCATAACTATGTTTTTGTTAATCATTATGGTGATCCACTGACTGCAGCTGGGGTTACGTACATCCTAAAACAGATCGTTAAGCGCAGCAGTCTAATAACTGAGATTCACCCCCATGAGATTCGGCATACATTTGCAACACATCTAATGAGCAATGGAGCTGATTTACGTGCAGTGCAGGAACTGTTAGGTCATAGTAGTTTATCAACTACGCAAATATACACACATGTAACAAAAGAACATTTACAAAATGATTACCGTAAATTTTTTCCGCGTGCTTAGTAATTAGATTAAGAACGTTTGTTAAAAGAAAAGTGGTTTAATTGAAGGAGGACATCAAGTAATGGCAGGAGTATCATTTCACGCAACAACAATTTGTGCAGTTCGGCATAACGGTCATATGGCAATGGCAGGGGATGGTCAGGTTACTATGGGCGAAAAGGTTATCATGAAGGGAACTGCTCGTAAAGTTCGGCGTATTTACAACGATCAAGTTGTCGTTGGTTTTGCAGGCAGTGTCGCTGACGCTTTTAACCTCGAGGAACGTTTTGAAAAGAAGTTAAATGAATATAGTGGTAATTTACCACGAGCAGCAGTTGAACTTGCTCAAGAATGGCGGAGTGATCAGGCTTTACAGAAGTTGGAAGCATTATTGATTGTAATGGATAAAAAAGATCTTTTGATGGTTTCAGGCAGTGGTGAAGTTATTGAGCCCGACGATGATATTTTAGCAATTGGATCAGGCGGAAATTATGCTTTGTCTGCTGCAAAGGCAATGAAGTTACATGCAAAAGAGATGTCAGCGGTAGAAATTGCTAAAGCAGCAATCAATATTGCAGGGGATATCGATATTTTTACAAACCATAATGTCATTGCGGAAGAATTGTAGATTTCTAAAGCAAATTAGAAAGGACTTTTTAGATGAATCCAAGTGATAAAACACCAAAACAAATTGTTGGAGAATTAGATAATTATGTTATTGGGCAAGACAAAGCCAAGAAGGCGATCGCAGTTGCGTTACGTAATCGTTACAGAAGAATGCAGCTTTCAGGAGAAATGCAAGAGGAAATAACACCTAAAAATGTTTTGATGATTGGACCAACTGGTGTTGGTAAAACAGAGATTGCACGGCGACTAGCTAAAATAGTTGATGCACCGTTTATAAAAGTCGAAGCAACAAAATTTACTGAGGTCGGATATGTTGGGCGCGACGTTGAATCAATGGTTCGAGACCTAGTAGAAGTTGCTTATAAGATGGAAGAAAACGAGCAGTTCGCAAACGTCAAATCACAGGCGGCACAAAGGGCTAATAAGCGGCTGGTGAAAATGTTAGTTCCTGCTAAGAAAAAAGAACAGCGTAAAAATAATAATGAACAACAGAATTTTATGAAAATGCTGCAAGATATGCAGAATGGTAAAATGCCTAACTTGGGTAATGGTAATCAGCCAGCCGAAGAAGAGGTTACGGACCAAGTTCGGGATGAACGTCTATCGGTTAGTGAACAACTAAACCGTGGTTTGCTTGAAAATCAAGAAGTAACGATCACAATGGATGATCCTACTCAGAAAAATAAATATCAAAATAATATGCTGGGTCAAATGGGAATTGATTTAAATGACACACTGGGGGCATTAACACCTAAGAAACGTGTTAAGAGAACTATGACAGTTGCTGAGGCTCGTGAAGTGTTGACACATGAAGAGTCAGCTAAATTAGTTAATGAAGCTGATATAGCTAATCTGGCCGTTAAGCGTGCTGAAAATACTGGTATTATTTTCATTGATGAGATTGATAAGATTACCTCTAAGTCACAGAAAAATAGTGGTGAGGTTTCACGTGAAGGTGTCCAACGTGATATTTTACCAATTATTGAAGGCTCACAGATCCAGACTAAGTATGGTCTGTTAGACACTGACCACATTCTTTTCATTGCCTCTGGAGCCTTCCATGAGAGTAAGCCTAGCGATTTGATTGCTGAGCTGCAGGGAAGATTACCAATTAGAGTTGAACTAGATGACCTGCAGGTTAAAGACTTTGTCCGAATCTTAACTGAGCCAAGCAATGCACTTGTTAAGCAGTATATTGCGTTAATTGGAACAGACAATATCAAAGTAACGTTTACAATCGAAGCTATTCAGAAAATCTCTGAGATTGCTTTTCAAGTAAATCATGAGACAGAAAATATCGGCGCACGGCGCCTGCATACGATCTTAGAGAAACTGCTTGAAGATTTACTGTATGAAGGACCCGATATGCAAATGGGAGATATAACGATTACTGAAGCATATGTCGATCAAAAAATCGGAAATATTGTTAAGAATAAAGATCTTAGTCAATATATTCTTTAACCATCAAAAATGCTTAACATAGATTGTGATACGATCAATGTTTTGTAAAAGAAAAAAGCAGCGGACGTTTTGTCGTTTCACTGCTTTTTATATGCATATTATTTTTTCTTTTTCTTTTTGTTATAAACAATTCCGAAAGGAACCATGTTTTCTTCGCCCTTGCGAATACGTGTGAGGTTCCCCTTATGGCGGTAGAAAACAAAGACTGTCAAAATAAGCGCGATAATCGTTAAAATCGGATCGTGGAAAAACAATGACAAGAGTGTAATCAAAGTCATGCCCACCATACTAGCAACGCTCACCATACTTGATAGATAAAGTGAGGTTAAAAAGATAAACCATGCGACAAGAAAGAAAATAGGGCTATACGCCAGTAGGATACCAGCACTTGTTGCAACGGCCTTTCCCCCCTTGAAATGTGCAAATAAAGGAAAAACATGCCCAACGACAGCTGCACATCCAATTAGCAAAACATTGATGTGGACATCGAAGAGATAGGGTTGACAAGCTGCAAGTGTCCCCTTTAACATGTCCATTAGTAAGACGATAAAGCCGGCCTTTTTACCGAGAACACGAAAAGTGTTGGTCGTGCCGGTATTGCCACTGCCGAATTGACGGATATCTGTTTTATAAAAAAATTTTCCGATCCAAACGCCAGACGGAATTGAGCCTAGTAAATAGGCAATCACTAACATAATAATGGTAGTTGAGTTCACACTGGATTGACCTCCTTAGGTTAATACGACTTATTTTAGCACTGTTTGTACTACTGCTTCAAATCATTTTTTTATGCTATGCTTAACTAGACGTTATTGGCTAAAATAGATGATACTTTACATTTTTTGAGACCAGGGGTTATGATATTAAAGTTGTAATTCAAAATATAGACTAAAAACATAATTACTAATACTCCAAAATAGAAGGGGTTTAAATTCATGGTAAAAGAGAAATATAATGATGAATCGATTCAGGTATTAAAAGGCTTAGAAGCTGTCCGTAAGAGACCAGGAATGTATATTGGGTCAACTGACAGTCGGGGATTACACCATCTGGTATATGAGATCGTTGACAATGCGGTGGATGAGGCTCTTTCAGGTTTTGGTGATGAGATCAATGTTACTTTGCACAAAGATGACAGTGTGACAGTTGTTGATCACGGCCGCGGTTTACCGGTTGGAATGCACGCGTTAGGGATTCCAACAGTTGAGGTTATTTTTACAGTTTTACATGCTGGTGGAAAGTTTGGACAAGGCGAGTATAAAACGTCTGGCGGACTTCACGGAGTCGGTGCTAGTGTCGTTAACGCACTTTCATCTAAGATGTCTGTTAATACGGTGCGTGATGGAATCGAATATGAAGAAGATTTTGAGAACGGCGGACATCCGGTTGGAACATTGCGTAAATTGGGGAAAACACGTAAACAGACAGGGACACGAGTTAGCTTTAAACCTGACACTGATATTTTTACAACAACACATTTCAACTATGACACGCTAGCAGAACGGCTACGTGAATCAGCTTTCTTACTTAAGGGTGTTAAAATAACACTAACTGACGAACGAACGGACCAAGAGGATATCTTTCATTTTAACGAAGGAATCAAAGAGTTTGTCGCCTATTTGAACGAGGATAAAGACACCTTGGGCAATATTATGTATTTTGATGGTATCAAAAAGGGTGTTGAAGTTGAAGTCGCGGCTCAATATAACGACGGTTATTCTGAAAATATTATGTCTTTTGTTAATAATGTCCGGACCAAGGATGGTGGAACCCATGAAGCCGGGATGCGTTCAGCTTGGACAAAAGCTTTTAACGAGTATGCACGTCAGGTTGAACTGCTGAAAGAAAAAGATAAGAATCTGGAAGGCAGCGATGTTCGTGAAGGGTTAGCAGCGATTATCTCTGTTCGTATTCCAGAAGAACTACTTCAGTTTGAAGGCCAAACTAAGGGAAAGTTAGGAACCCCTGAAGCTCGTTCGATCGTTGACGCAGTCGTTAATGAGCAACTGCGGTTTTATTTAATGGAAAACGGGGAATTTGCACAGGATCTAGTTCGTAAGTCACTTAAAGCTAGAGAGGCACGTGAAGCAGCACGCAAAGCACGGGATGAAAGCCGCAGTGGTAAGAAAAAGCATCGCAAAGAACGTCTTCTCTCTGGCAAATTAACACCTGCACAGTCTAAAAATGCTAAGCGTAACGAACTCTTTTTAGTCGAAGGTGATTCAGCGGGCGGTTCAGCCAAGCAAGGTCGTGAGCGTAAATTTCAAGCAATCTTACCCTTACGTGGCAAGGTCCTCAATACTGAAAAGGCAAAATTACCTGAGATCCTTAAAAATGAGGAGATCAACACTATGATCTATACGATTGGGGCAGGTGTTGGAGCTGATTTTGATATTAAGGATACAAACTACGATAAAGTTATTATTATGACTGATGCGGATACTGATGGTGCGCATATTCAAACTTTATTATTGACCTTCTTTTATAAATACATGCGTCCAATGATCAATGCAGGAAAGATCTATATCGCGTTACCACCACTGTATAAATTGCAAAAGAAAGTTAAGAATAAGATAGTTATCAAGTATGCCTGGACAGATGATGAGCTTCAGATAGCAGCTGCTAAGTTAAAAAAGGGCTATACTTTACAACGGTTTAAAGGTTTAGGTGAAATGAATGCTGATCAGCTCTGGGAAACAACAATGAATCCTGAAACTAGGACGCTTGTTCGCGTTAAGATTGAAGATGATGCATTAGCTGAAAAACGTGTAACAACGCTAATGGGTGATAAGGTTGAGCCACGGCGTAAGTGGATTGAAAAAAATGTTAAGTTTACACTTGAAGAAGATGGTAGTCTACTTGATAACGCAGTTGTTGAAGGAGCTCATGGTGAAAAAGATGCAGCTGATGTTGATCTAGGAGATGAAGCTAATGGTTAAAAATCCAGAAGAAAATAGCAATATTCAAGAACTATCACTTGAAGCAGTTATGGGAGAACGTTTTGGCAGGTATTCAAAATATATTATCCAGGAGCGGGCACTACCTGATATCCGTGATGGTTTAAAACCTGTCCAACGCCGTATCTTGTACGCGATGAACCAAGATGGAAATACGTATGACAAGGCTTTCCGGAAGTCGGCTAAGTCAGTTGGAAATGTCATGGGAAACTTCCATCCCCACGGAGACAGTTCTATTTATGAGGCGATGGTCCGGCTGAGCCAGTCTTGGAAACTACGTGAACCGCTGATTGAGATGCACGGTAACAATGGCTCAATGGATGGTGATCCTCCTGCAGCAATGCGTTATACTGAAGCACGGCTGAGTAAGATCTCTGGTGAGATGTTGCAGGATATTGAAAAAGAAACAGTTGAATTTGTTCCTAACTTCGATGATACAGAAAATGAGCCAACTGTTTTACCAGCTCGTTTCCCTAACCTCTTGGTAAACGGTGCGACAGGAATCTCAGCCGGTTATGCAACTGAAATTCCACCACATAATCTGCATGAAGCTATTCAAGCGGTTATTTATCTAATGGAACATCCTAAGGCTAAACTTGAAAAACTAATAGAATTTATTAAAGGTCCAGATTTTCCAACTGGTGGTATCGTGCAAGGAATAGATGGTATTATTAAGGCTTATACAACAGGGCGCGGTCGGGTTATGCTGCGTTCAAAAACGGAAATTGAGCAGCTAAAGGGAAATAAAGAACAAATCATTGTGACCGAGATCCCTTATGAAGTCAATAAAGCTCTGTTAGTCAAGAAAATCGATGAAATGCGCTTACTGAAAAAAGTTGAAGGTATTGCTGAGGTTCGAGACGAGAGTGACCGGACAGGGTTAAGGATCGTAATTGAGCTTAAACGTAATGCTTCAGGTCAAGGAATTTTAAATTATCTATTCAAGAATAGTGATTTACAAATATCGTATAATTTTAACATGGTTGCAATTAATAATAAACGACCTGAACATGTAGGTCTGAATGCGATTCTAAGTGCCTACTTGGAACATCAAAGAACTGTTACGACTAAACGGACAGAGTTTGATTTACGGAAGGCTCAGGAAAGAAAACATATTGTCAGCGGTCTAATTAAAGCTTTATCTATCTTAGATCAGGTTATCAAAACTATTCGCGCTAGCAAAAATAAAAAGGATGCCAAGGAAAATCTGATTAGACAATACACTTTTACCGAAGCTCAGGCTGAAGCGATTGTCTCGCTGCAATTGTATCGGTTAACTAACACTGATGTAACTGCACTTCAAGCTGAATTCGAAGACTTGCGACAAAGGGTTGAAGATTATCAGGCAATTTTAGCTGATCCTAGTAGGTTAGATAAGGTAATCAAAAAAGAACTGCGTGCTCTTGACAAACAGTACCTTTCACCACGTAAAACGGAAATTCAAGCTGAGGTGCAGCAACTTAAGATTGAAACTGAAGTTCTCGTCGCGCCTGAAGATGTTATTGTTATGGTTAGTCGCGATGGCTATTTAAAGAGAAGTTCTTTACGGTCATTCAAAGCCTCAGGAACAGCTGACAATGGTTTGAAAAGTAATGATTTAGTAATATATCAAGCTAAGGTTAATACACTTGACCATTTATTTATCTTTACTGATAAGGGGAATGTAATCTATCGACCAGTACATGAGATTCCTGAGTATAAATGGAAGGATACGGGTAAACATCTATCACAGACAGTCAGCCTAGATAAAGATGAGAAGATAATCCAAGCTTATAGTTTTCATGACTTGGAACAAAAGGGTAATTTCTTATTAGCGTCTCAGGAGGGTTATATAAAACGGACAGCGTTTAACGACTTACGACCAGGACGAACTTATAAGAGCCGTGCAGCGCAGTGTATGAAACTCAAAACAGCTAGTGACTGCCTATTAGCAAGTGTTTATCTTCCTGAAGCGGATCTTATAAGCACAAAGCCGCTCTTTATTTTAGCAGTTACACATGGAGGATATGGATTAAGATATACGTTAGAAGAAGTTCCTGTTAGTGGTGCAAAAGCGGCGGGAGTTAAAGCAATTGACCTCCGTGACGATATTTTAACAGCTGTTTTGTTAACGCATGAGGAAGATCAGATTGGAATCGTAACACAGCGTGGTGCCTTTAAGCGGATGAAAGTGGCGGAGGTTACGCCTACCACCCGGGCACGTCGTGGTGTACAGATTTTAAGAGAATTAAAACGTAATCCGCATCGTGTTATTCTAGCAGAGGTTCTTCAAGCAAATAAGGCACTAAATATTCTAACTGATAAGATGCAGTCAATAACAATTGAACCATTCAGACACCCTAGTGTTGATCGCTACTCTAATGGTTCATTTGTTATTGATATTGATGAATTCGGCAAACCATTGTTTATCCAAAAAAATCATTATGAAGATGAAGAAACCAAATAATACTTTTACATCAATTGGAAAAGTATAAAAAAGGTACCATATCAAGAGTAGATGCTTGGTATGGTACCTTTTTACAAATTAAATATTAAAGATTACTGGTAGTAGGTTATTTTAAAGAATCTATCAACTGTCGTTGTGGAGTTATAAATAATGTTTTTTGACCTTCATAAATAACAAACCCAGGTTTTGCGCCATTAGGTTTACGGATCTTTTTAACTTGAACGTAGTCAACAGGTACTGATGCTGAGTCACGCGATTTAGAAAAGTAAGCGGCTAAGTTAGCTGCCTCAGTCAGTGTTTGCTGAGTAGGTTCGTGTGAATAGATAATAACATGTGAACCAGGAATATTTTTGGCATGTAACCAAAAGTAGTCTTTGTGAGCTGTTTTTAAAGTTAACCGGTCATTTTGCAGGTTATTCTTACCAACAGCAATTTTGGTGCCATCACTTGAGAAGTAAATTGCCGGTTGGCTAATTTTTTCTTTACGAATTTTCCCATGCTTCTTACGTTTCTGTGCTTTAAGATAACCTTGTTGCTGCAATTCCAGCTTAATATCAGGTAAGTCTTGTGGTTCTGCAAGCTCGATTTGAGCCTGCAACTCTTCAAGGTAATCAACTTCTGCTTGTGTTAAGTTGATTTGCTGTTTCAAAAAAGAAACGGCGTTTTTTAATTTCTGGTACTTTTTAAAGTATTTTTGTGCATTTTGAGAAGGAGACAGCTGATTTGAGAGTGTAATTTTAATCATCTCATCTCCTGCATAATAATTTGGCAACTCAATCTCGGTCATTCCACGTTTTATTTGAAATAGATATGTCGTCAACAACTCACCTTTAATGCGGTAGCGATCCGCTTTAGCTGTCGAGGCAAGTTCTTTTTGAAGTTTCTTGAGTTTCTTACGATTCTTTTGTAAATTATTTTTGATGATATGGATCAACTGACTACCTTGCTGCTGAACACGATCAGAAGTTGCCTTGTCACGGTAAAAATTGTCTAAGAGTTCACTTAGAGTTACAAATGTCTTTTTGACCCGCGTTGTAGGATAAACAAAATAAGTAAAGAAATCCCGTTTACCGGTAATAATACTAGGCATGGGGTTGATCGTCTCTGCTAGAGCTTTTTCCCAACCTCTGGTAAGATCTTTATCATGTTCATGCAGTTGATCTGCCAAGTAAAGTGCATGTTCCTTGGCTATTCCTTGATAAGTTTGACTTAACTGTGCGGCGAGAACTTCACGGTTAGGGTATTGTTCTGCTAAATTCAAGTAGTATTTTGAATTATCATCAAAGGGATCTAATCGCTTTTGCTTAGGAGGCTTATTGTACGGGGCTCCAGGTAAAAGGGTACGGAACCTATTTTGATCCGGACCAATATGTTTAATCGTATCAATGATTTGATTTTTAGTTTGATTGATTAAAATTACATTGCTATAACGTCCCATAATCTCGATACTTAATAATAGCGGCATGCGATCGCCCAACTCGTTTCTTGTCTCAAAACCAAGATAAACGACACGGTCATTTTCAAGTTGTTCAACGCTGATTAACTTGGCTCCTTCAAGGTATTTACGTAAAGTCATCGTAAAATTGGTCGGGACCGGTGGATTTTTATAAGGGATATCTGATACTTGGAGGCGCGCATAACTTGGATGTGCTGACAAAAGCAATGGAAAGTTATGCCGTTGTGCGCGTATAACTACTACCACTTCATTTGGAAATGGCTGCGAGATACGTCCAACCCTTCCAGAAACCAGCATTTGGAGCTCATGAACCATCGCATGTGTAAAAAGACCATCAAATGGCATGGAGACCAACTCGCTTTCATAATAAATAGTATAACTAATCTTTTTTATTCACTGTTTATAGCTGTCATTAATTGTACCTTTTATAAAGAAAAAGCGCAAAAAGGCAATCTAAACGGTGTGTTGACCATACTCTTTGTATTGCCATTAGTTACTAATTATAACATAATGATTTTGAAGATAAGGAATGCGTAGTATTATCTTGAGTAAGATATATGTAGGGAGGAAAGACAAATGCGTTCAACTTTAGATAGTTTATGGGTGTTAGAGAAGAAGTATCGCAACTTGCTAACTAAAATGACTAAAAGCTATAGGTTAACAATTGCGGAATGGCAGCTATTAATTAAAATAAATGATGGCTTGGAGACACAAGAACAGTTCGCAGCTGAATTCAAAGTTAATCTTTCGACTTTAAGCCGACAATTAAACCGCTTATTAGTCAAGAGATTTATCAGAAAGACTGCTACTAGTTCAAGTAAAGGGAGAGGGCAATACATTTATACGATCACCGAAGAAGGAAAACGAACGATTCAGATGATGAGGCTGACGATTGCCGATTTTGAGGAGAGGCTTTTTGCGCGTTGGTCGGATGAAGAGACGGCACTGCTTAAATTGTTGTTGAATAGGCTCGTTCAAAGCATGGCACGTCTTGAATAAGTAATTCTACTGACATCAGAGTGCGTGTCTGCTGGCTGAAAAAAGTGTTTTGTGTTATGATAGCATACGTAGGAATTTACCAAAAAGTAGGTGTAGGATTCATGAAAATTGCTGTTGTTACTGACAGTACAGCTTATTTAACTGATAAGCAGATCAACGATTACAATATTCACGTAGTTCCAATGCCTGTAATTATTGATAATAAGGTATATAAAGAAGGCATAGATATCTCTACTGAAGCTTTTTATCAGAAGCTTAAGACTGCTTCCTCTTTTCCAAGCACTTCCCAACCACCTGTGGGTGAACTGATTTCTTTATACAAGTCTTTGGGCAATCAGGGTTACGATGCTGTTATAAGTATTCATTTAGCAGGTACAATATCGGGCTTTATTCAAACATTAACCAACCTACATGAAGAGGTTCATAATACTAAAGTTATCCCCTTTGATTCACAAATCACAGTTATGCTAATGGGAAACATGGTTATCGCAGCCGCACGAATGGCGCAAGCTGGTGCCAATGTTGACGAGATTTTGGCTAAATTACGTGAACTGCGGTTGACGACAAACGAGTACTTCATAGTTGATGACTTGCAGAACCTTGTTCGTGGCGGACGGTTATCTAATGCTTCAGCTTTTATTGGCAGTGTTTTAAAAATTAAGCCATTATTAACTTTTGACCGTCAAACACATAAAATTATTGCTTTCGATAAGGTTCGTTCTCGAAAGAAAGCAATTAAAAGGGTTGAAAAGCTTTTCGCGGAGGAACGTCAGAAAGTTGACTATCCGTTGCGTCTCATTGTTATTCATGCTAATGATGAAGCAGCCGCACTTGCTTGGAAGGATGAGCTAGATAAGTTATATCCAATGTATCCGGTTGATATCAGTTATTTTGGGCCAGTGATTGGAACACATTTAGGTGAGAAAGCCTTAGCTTTAGCTTGGATGAGAGATATTGATAAAGAATAATAATGATTTAGAGGCTGAATGATGATGTTAGTCTCTTTTTTATCTTTAAAGGAATGTGCAGAGAGTGAGGAAATAACAAGTAATGACTAAGAGTATTAAAAAACCTGTTTTGGGCCTTAAGGCGGGCTCTGATCCTAAACAAGTTAAAGATCGTTTACAATATTCGCCAGTTGTGTTTGAATTTTTTACAAATGAAGCTGATTTTACCTCTGAAGGAATAAAACGGTTAGAATATGATCTCCAGTGGGTTAAAGCTGAAGCAACAAATAAAATTATTTTACATCATCCAATGCGGTTTAGAGGCGAATTTACTGAGCTGGTAGCACCTGAAAAAAAGTTTCCAGAGTTGCGTAAGTTTATTTATCAGAGTACAGAGAAACTTCTACAATTGGCATTTGATAATAATGTGCAGGTGCTTGTACATGGGTCATATGCTCGCCACACGCAGTTTTTTATTGATATGTATCCCAGTCTAGCTGCTGCACGGCAGGCTGTTTACCTACAGTTAGATAAACTAGCAGAGTGGGGAAAAGATCATATCATGTTTGAAAATTCAATCTCCCCGATCTTTTATTATGGTGAGCGTGAGGAAGAAAATACTATTATAGCACGAAAATACCGCTTAGCTTTCGATACAAGCCATTGCTTCATTAAATGTGCAGGAGACAACAAAATACTGCAGCAGTCGCTTCGGCATCTTAAAGAGCAGATTGTACACTATCACTTAGTGGATTCAATGGGCGAGAATAAACATGATAGTTTGACACTGGGTCAAGGCAAGATTGACTGGAAAGAAGTTTTGCCGTTGTTAAATCCACAAGCAACCAGCATTTATGAAATAAATCTACGTAATCAAGAAGATGCCAAAGAGCAAGTAGAAAGTCATCGTTACCTAACTGATCTTTATACATCGTTATATAGTTAAAGGCACAGCTAATGAACAGCAACATTTTAAAATTAATTTAAAAAGTCTTATTGAAACCTAATTCAGCTATTACTAGAGTAAACAGTGCGTTACAATTACTTTCGGAGTAAGTGTAATTATAGAAAAATGAGATTGCAATGTTATTTAAAGAATAGTGAGTGTGAGGGATGAGATACTTTGAATAAACTTTTAAACATGTTGGTAGGAATATTGAGCATGATCTATGTTCTTAAAGATCTATGTTTTAAGATGTTGATCAAGTTGTACCAGCAACAGGGATATACAACGCAAAGTATTACTAAGTTAGTAAATACTGCTATTATGCCGTTAATTGTTGTGGTGACGATTCTCTTGATTTTAACAGGTCTTTTGGCACTCATAAGTAATTTATTCTTTTTTGGACAACCTTACTTTATATTACGCATAACGATGAATATGATAAGTATACTTATGCCTTTTCTATATGAAAGTAATACTTGGTTCTTATTTTACGAGTTATTGACGTGTAGTATCTTTTTTATCTATCTCTATATACTAAGTAAAGACAGTTGCGACGATAAAGTTAAATTTGATATTTTTTAGATTATACAGCTGAGTGTACTTGCGTATCTTATAAGCGGGCGTTATTGATATCAAGTCGATTCTAGTGGTATATTAGGTTTAAGAAAAAAATGAGTTTAAATTTTGACTTAAAGGAGAAAAAATGAAAGTTTTTAAGGAAATAATGAGTTGGATTCTTCCAGTAATAATTGGTTTGGTAATAGCATTACTTGTAAAGCAATTTTTATTTTCGCTAGTTAAGGTTGATGGAACATCAATGTATCCTAATCTGCAAAATAATGAACGGGTTATGATGCTGCGGCAAGCTAAGATTAAGCATAACACCGTAATCGTCTTCAACGCTCATGGGGTCGATAAGAGTTCTCCTTCTATTACTAATGATACCAAATACGTGAAGCGTGTCATTGGGATGCCAGGGGACAAGATTGAATATCGTAACGATGGTAGTGTTTTCGTGAATGGAAAGAAACAGTCGCAAAGTTATATTACAAATTCACAGCGACGCGAAGGTACATTAATGTTAAGCTCAGAGCTAGCTAAGGCTCCTGGTGTAACTTTGGGGACAGGCAAGACCTTTACAGTACCAGCAGGTAAATATTTCGTACTTGGAGATAATCGTAGAAATTCAAATGATAGTCGTTATTACGGTTTTGTGCCTAAGGGTAAGATCGATGGAGTTGTTAAAGTTGTTTTCTGGAATGATCAAAGTGATGTAATTAACTCATATGGACAAAAGTAAGACTTAGCTATCAAGTCACTAGAAAAAGCAGTTGTTATGGATAAAAAAGCAGCTGCTTTTTTATTTTGGTTAATTTTAAGAACCAAAGTAGCATGAGTTAACCTA
This sequence comes from Liquorilactobacillus capillatus DSM 19910, assembly GCF_001434915.1. Classification (GTDB taxonomy): domain Bacteria; phylum Bacillota; class Bacilli; order Lactobacillales; family Lactobacillaceae; genus Liquorilactobacillus; species Liquorilactobacillus capillatus. The sequence goes on along the minus strand of NZ_AZEF01000027.1, from coordinate 86,120 downwards.
AAGCATAAGTAATCAAGCTAATAATGATTAAACTTGTTTAAAATATAAGACCAGGACCTAATTTTGCTTTCAATACTACTTTCGATAATATATATTATGTAAACTAGCTAAAATAAGAAATTAAAGAGGCATATCAAGTCCAGTTACCTCTCTTCATGTTGTTTAACTACTTATTTAGGTCTTTAAAAGCTTGTTAAAGCAATGTTTTTAAGCCATAAAAATAATTTTCAAAAAGAAAAATAAATTCAAAAAATTATAAAAAGTTCCAAAAAAATCAATCACATAGATTTATGACCGGCAAAATTTATTCAAATCGCTGGTAAAATTTTTGTGGCTAATTTTGATTTTCAAGTTTAATTTAGTCATTTTATTGGTTTATTCAGTGATTTTTTATTGATTTACAGCTGATTTTTACTTAAACTACGTTAATTAGTAATAATCGTGTATTTTCAAAATAATTAAGGCTTGCTATTGAAAATTGCTTAAAATCAACGTTTTGAAGTGCTTTCAATATTCCTTAAACAGATTTTAGGCAAAGCACAGCTTGAATCATCATTTGTAACGTGTTCAAAGTGTAATTTCTTTGGAAAATACTTACGTAGTGTCGTTCGATTAGCGTTTTAGCTAGATCCAAGTTTCTCAGAGACTATATAGATATGCAAAATATGACATGATTTGAAATTTAAATTCATTATTAAATGTGAATAATTGAACAATATCATTTCTTATCACTCATCTCAAGTAATTACATTGACTTTTGACGTTTAGAACGTTTTTATGTAGTCAATTTGTAATAGCCACCCTACTTTTGTCATAATTCTATGGAACCGTTTTTCAATGCATATCTTTTTAAAATATTTAGGCGGTAGAAATAACAACTATGATTTTTATTATAAAAAGACACATTTTTTTAGCCCCGCTTCAACCTTTCCTTAGGTTAACAGTCTGTTTATTCCATTGCATTTGATATTCCAGTTCATCCGTGGAAGTATCAATAGCTTTATCCTTAATTAAAAAACCATTTTTTAAATAAAAGTTAATTGCTCTTTTGTTTTTTTCGTATACGGATAAATTCAAAATAGATCTTTTCTTTTTTATAGTATCTAATAATTTTGTCCCTATACTTAGTGAACAAAATTCTTTGTTGATGAATATACCAGCAATATAGTTGTCTGTTAGCCCTAAAAAGCCAATTATTACATTGTTTTTATAATATGCAAATAATTCTGCAGACGGTAAAATATCTTTTACATAGTCATAATTATCTTGCCAATATTTTTCTGAAATAAAGTTATGGGCATCTATGTTGCAATTAAGCCAGATTTTCATAATTTGATTTAATTCATTTTCGGTAATAACGTCAATTCTCTTAATCAACTAAATTCCCCCTTAACAAATCAAAGCTATGGTCGACCTATTTTTATAAAACAATAGTATATAATATATTAAATATCAATTCACCAATTGTAATTACTTATGAGTAATATTATTGTTACCTTATTTTTCGATCAGTAAAAAAAGATATAACTTGCTAAAATTCTGTTTGGCTTTTAATTTAGGTGTTCTCTTCGCTTGAGTATCTATTCTACTCTACTGTTTATTTGTTTATTGTGGCTTCTGTGGCGATGTTTATACTGATAATATAAATAATACTAGAAATTATTATAGTGCATTAAAGCCGGTCATAAATCCGTATTAAAACTCGATTTTGGTTCTTTGAATATCTCAGCGATCATTTGTATGACCATTTATCATCTAAAACTTTTTTGGTAATAATTCAGGTTTTCTTCTTTGAAATTTTTTCTTGAATCAATATATCTCGTTATAGGCTTGCCATTTATGTGGTATCAACTAATTGTATTTTTCTGTAAATTCATCAAAAGAAAGCTGTGATATGGATTTAAGACGTTTTAACTTTTCAGTTGCTGATAGTTTTCTAGTTGTATCACGCTCTGGATAAGGTAATTGTGTAAATCCTTTAAACAAGGATTCAAGAACATTCTCATATTTTTTCTCTGAAGCCCACCCCCAGTTTAAGGCAAAAGGGTAAGAGAAAGCATTTCCCTTATTAATTCTTGAAAATAAATTTGCTTCTATTGAGCTTGTGCCGTATCCACAAATGACATTTGGAATAGCATTACAAGCAATTTGCATGCCTAGTCCAGAGCTACAACCGGTTAAAAAATAGTCAATTTTACCTTTATTTAAAGCAGTACCACCCAAAATAGCAACGTCAATATAGTCTAATGTCTCTTTTTCACTGTTGTTTAAATCAATAACAGTATGACCATATTTTCCTGAAACCCTTTTAATTATCTGGAATAACAAATCATGTTTATCAAGCAAAGTACTAGCTATTGCAAAACCAATTTTCAAAATTTCTTACCTCTTTTCTTTAGATTTCGTTTATTTTATTTAATAAAAAGCCAAAAATAATAATTAAAAGGCGTGATTTATATTAAAAACAAATATTTTTGTGCTGTTATTGATAAATTGCGTAGGCGGGTCTCTTTTATATTATTTCTTGAATATTTAACGCTTTTTTATTTTTGTTTCTTCTCTTTTATTTTTAGACTTTCCTTTAGCAGTAATTCATGCTTCCTTCTTAAATTGGGTGTTTGTGGGGATCTCTAGATATTACGATAATAAATGCATCATTTATATGGCATCAATGTTGTATAGTCTGAAAAGCATTGACTTTTCACTGAGCTTAGTTTACTTATACTTATATTCTGATAATAATTATAGTTTTAATTACTCCTTTATCATTGTAAATCAGAGAATTGATTTTTAGTAAATTTATAGTATTTCGCTCTCCAATTACTTGGGTTATCGCACTTCACACCCAGCATTGCTGGCATGTATAGGTCACTGGACCAATGGCCTTCTCACTTTCTATCCATGATTAACTTTTGAATCTAGTAATCTAGCCATTGAAGTATAATGGCTACTTCCGTGTTCATCTACCAAAATGCAAAAAAGTTTTAAATTTATATATTTTATTTACACTAACACTGAGTTCCTTTTGCGTTTTTAAATCTTTGAACGTAATTGATGAATCAATTTTTAAAAGTGAGCGTTTTGGATCATTTAAGCGAATCTCAATTGTTTTAACACCTTGTTCGACTAATAAAAATTGATCATGATTCAATCCCATTAACAAAAAAAGACCTCTCTTCTCATTTTGATTGAAAAAAATTCTTGTTATCCAGATATTTGATAAGATAATTAGTTGTTTTCTAATGTAATTCATCTATCTGGGAAATACATAGGTGTGCAGAAAATTATCAGTGTTTCCCCACGATTTCATAATTGATTTTTGCAGCATGACAGGAGTGCAGTACAGCTCCCCTAAGATACTCAGATTGCGTAAAAAAATCGTCCGTTGTGAAAGTTAATACATGAAAATGAATAGAGAACTTATAAGCCTAAAAGATTGTTCCTTTCATATAAATAAGGTCCTATTTTCTTCATGAAAATAGGCAAAACTCAGCTAAATTCCTCTAAATAACAAGATTATCTAATTGCTGTTGTGGTACATGTTTAAACATCTTTCGTATACCGCTATTTTGACAGCTGCGTAGCCAAGTTATCTTCTGAAACTCCTGGAAACCATATTGCGATAAATTCCCAGTTATAAGGTGTAATCAATGGGCTATTTCACTTGATTGTGGATTTCTACGATGTTCCATAAATAATCAATTTGACCACACTCAAATGGTACTAAGTGGTGAGTTTGTTTTCGCTGCATATTTCTCCTTCTTTCTATTAAGTATTATTAATCAAAACATATAGTTTAGCTAGTAATATTTAGTCTTAATTTGAATGTTAGTTTAGTAATAAAAATTACAAACCTGTCAAACAAAAAAACATTTACTTGTTGTCTTAATAGTTTTACCATAATATATAATTTGTAATTTTAAATATTGAGAAAGTTGGTTTTATCGTGGAAATCAAATTATTGGAAGATTTTTTTGAAAATCCGCTAGTGTTTATTGTTATTTCTGTATTAGTTTCCCTTCAATTTTATATTTATTTTTTATTAGAGGATTACCTAGTTACATTTTTAAACAAACACCCCAACATCAGTAAAGGCTTATTAAAAAAGCTGTTCGTCATAGCTGCGATAATATGTTTTTTGTACCCTCTGGTTGTTCCAATAAATAGTTATTTCACAGCACAATTTTTTTGGGGATGGTCAATGTATTTTCTTAACTTTAGAAGCAAAATAAAAGAAATTCAAAAATAAAGTTATAACTCATAATTCTTCTAAAATTTTGTTAAATTAATCTTTTCATACTTTTTTCTTTTCTTGTTTACATGTCCTAGCAAGGGTGCGTTAAACGCATACTACCCTCCTCTACAACTCCATATCTTTCACATAATCATAACTGTTAAAGTAAGTATTCCATGGTGTACCATGTCTTATTTTGATACTCATGAAGGTTGTTCTAACTTACTTGGATTGGACAAAATATGTTACAGTTGACCGACCAAAGTGAATTTGTTCGAATTTGAGGTTCGTAAATATTATTACGATGTAATTACCTTGTGGCATTAAAAATGCTGTTTTACAAAAGATATTTTTTAATCCCATATACTATTCCATCCCTGTCATTGGATAGTGTAATGAACTTAGCATATTTTTTAACGTTATTTGCCGCATTTTCCATTGCGATTGGAGTTCCAACAGCCTTGAACATCTCAATATCATTTTGACCATCCCCAAAAGCTGCTAATTCTTCTTGTTTTAAATTTTGGCTGGCCTGAATGTATGCTATTGCATTGTTTTTTGTTGCATTAGAACCAGTTATCTCTAAATAATTATGACCAGAGAACTTGACACAGATATTCAAAGATAATTCATTGATCTTTTCAGCGATGTTCTTAAGTGTTTCATTAGCAAAGGAAATGATCATTATTTTATAAACTGGCTCGCTTTTTAAGGCTTCTACGCTGATGTTGTCTAATAGCTCCGGTTGAAACCCAGTCAGCTCGGATTCATAAAGTGTGCCTTTATCGACTTTACGTGCGTACCATGTGTTTCTGGTATACCAACTAACGGATACTTGTGGGTAATCAACAGTGACTAGCTTTAGAAGTTTATAGGTATCCGTGCATTCAAGCGGTAATGAGAACACGCTGGTCTTTTTGTTTTGTTTTTTTTCAAAAATTAGTCCACCATTAAAGGAAACTTGAGCGTTTCTTAAAGCTAGATCTTTAATAGCAAAATCCATTTCCATTGGGGCTCTAGCAGAAACGAGAGTAATTGGTAATGCCGTTTTTTGTAAGAAGTGAAGTGTTTGGATGCTAATATTACCCTGGGAGTTTAACAAAGTATTATCCATATCAAGAAAAATGTGTTTGATCATCATTATCCCTTCTCTCATTTGACATATTGAATCTTAATAGATTCTTTAAACCATTGTTTATATGATTCGCGTAGTTTACTATCTGTAATGAGGATATCGACTTCGGAACAATCAGCTAGTTTATAAGGTGATGATTGTTTTGAATTAAACTTATATTGTTCAGCAATGACAATAATTCTTTTGGAACGTGCAATAGCCTTTTTTAAAATAAACGCGTCATCCTCATCAACCACATAAATGCCTTCTGCACATATCCGCGATGTACCGACAAAGATAGTATCAAATGTGAAATAATCTAACTGAGTCAATGTTTCTAGTGAGTAGGTATAACGATTGCCCTTATCTAACTGTCCTCCAAGTAATTCAACTCGTGGAAATATATTCTGCGACAAGCTCAGAGCATTATCGATGGAATTTGTAATCACCGTAATGTTTTTTTTATTTAGAAGTTCACATAATAATGTGAGTGTAGTTGATGTACCAATAAAATATAATCGCTTGGGTATGACCATCTTTTCAGCAATAGCGGCCATATTCGACTTGATTGGAGATTTGATATGTGAACGTGTACGGTAATTCGGGACATCATTCAAGTTATTGCTCATTATCCCACCGTGAAAACGAACTGCTTGACCAGTGGAGGTCAACCTCAATATATCCCTACGAACAGTATCAAAAGATACGTTAAAATACTCCGTTAGATATTTTGTAGTCACCCTATCCGTTTCGTTCAACATTTGTTTTATCAGCAAAACCCTGCTTATTTGATTCATATTATTCTCACCTCAAAAGAATTTTACCATTTTGGTTAAGTAAAAAAAGGATTTTTAGTCTATAAAGAATTATTTTCAATTGTTTGTAAGCGTTTGATGATTGAAATGAAGATTTCTATTATAGAACAGACTATCCTATCTATGAATGCAGCATACTCTTTTTTAGAAATCTGGGAGCAGCTAGTGAACAAATGTTCTCTATGCTATAGTAGCGTTCTGAATATAGAAAGTAATGGTATTGTTTGAGGAGTCATTAACTACTGATCAGAAAAAGTTAATTGCTAAACAATTAGATCATGCAGAAACAGCCTTTATAGCAAAATCAGAAATAGCTGATTATAGATTTGAGTATTTTACACCAAGGGATGAAGTTGCTTTATGCGGTCACACTATAATCGGTTCGTTTGCTGCATTGCTGCATTGTTGCATTTCATTTAAGGAAACTTTCTAAATCTCAATATACGATTGAAACTAAGAGCGGTGTTCTTACTATTAATATTAAATCTTTATGGAACAAACTAAACCAGTATACTATGATTTCATTACACCAGAAAAATTTTTCAAATGCTTTGAGGTTGAGGCTTTGGATGATGAGTATCCAATTCAAATTGCACCAATTGGGTTAAAAGATATTTTAATTCCTAAAAAAAGCGAAAACAGACTAAGTGCATTACAACCTAATCTTGAAAAAATTAAGGAAATTAGTGAGTGCTACGGTGGTAGAGGATATTATTGTGAAACTAAGAAACTAAATGTTGAATAATTGGTTTTTGCTTCAAAATGAAGACAAGGCTTCCTCGTAGGAGTGCTTTGTCTTTTCTACTAGACATGAATTATAATTATCCTAATGTCAGACTTGATAGATATATTTCAATGTAATTTTAACATTAATACTTAGGGGGAAAATAAAAGTGCAGGCATCTTATTCTATAAGCAATATCAGTAAAATCACGGGTCTATCTAAAGACACCTTGCGTTATTATGAAAAAATAGATCTTATCCGAAATGTTTCAAGAGATTCCGCAGGAAAAAGGATATATACTAAGAAAAATTTAGAATGGATCCAATTTTTGATAAAGGTCAAGGCGACGGGAATGTCTTTATCGACACTTAAACAATATGGTAACTTGATGAGTCATAAAAATGTTAAGAATGTTTTGAAAAGAAGACAGATTTTAGCTGAGCACGAAATAAATATTCTTCAAAAACAACGGGAGCTTGAGCAGGCACTTAATTTGATCCACAAAAAATATAAAATATATGAACAAGAACTTGCTGAACTGAAGGAAACAAAAAAAGCCACATAAAGCTTAATGGCTTTTAACTCTGGTACAGAGACCCTTTTTATTTGAATGTTAAAAATAACTTATTAAATTTAATTTGATTTAGTGACTTTCTGATAGAATGCTAAGTCGATAGGATCCTCAAAAGACCCGTGGAGATGGACCAACTTCCATAAATTGTCGTACAATTCGAAGATACGTGTAACTCTAATGAATAATACTCTTTTTTCGCTATCTAGATTCAGTATAACTTTTTCATAGCCGACAGACCAGAAAGTATTTTGATTTCTATACAATCTGTAATTGAAAAACCCAGCTTGTATGTTTGATGTATTTTTTAGGACTTTCAGATAAACATTTTCAAGATCGTTCCAACCAAAACGCATACCGCCTGCAGGATTCTCCATACTAATATATTCTTCGTTAGCCCATACTTTTTTCATTAACTTAAAATTTTTGGTGTTGAAAGCATGATAAAAATTGTTTATTGGCAATTCGAGTTCAGTTAGTTCCTCCTGCCGGTTAAAACCGTTTATATATTTGTCCTTTTCAATAGTTGTTATTAAATTAGAAGTCATCAGCATTACCCCATCTTCTTAGAATACATATAATATACCAGTTGGAGTTAACTCTAACGCAATAAAAAATTAAAACTTATCAAATTGGTCCTACTATTAGTAATTTTTTACAATGCGGAACATAAAAACGGGATCATGTATATTTAACTTTTTATTTTGCGCTTTTTTAAAGCAGTATTCTTATTTGAGTATTTTACTTTTAAAATTTATAAATACTTTCCTTTTAAATTTAAATGTAATAGTACTAAAAACATAATTTAAGATTTTTTATTCTTGTTAGATAATAATCAACGTTCTTTGATAATTCTATGTATGAGAAACACGATAAAAAGATGTGTTTCTCTTTGAGAATCAGAAGATATACTGCTTTTAATAGTTTTCGCTCTTTAAGACTAGCTCTACAAGCTTTTTAAAAGCTGGTTGATCTTTTTCACTAATTGCATATTGTTTACGATATTGCATAATTGTTTCTTTATCAAATTTTTCTGGGTCAAGAGGCATAAAACTTGTGTCAATTGGATCAACATTTTTTATTTTTGCATCAATTACTATTGGTAATTGATTTCCTTGGTGTTGAAGATCAGTAATTTTAGTCATAGCTTTTTTTAAATCTGCTAAATTTGCGACTTTAAAACCGATGGCTCCCATGTTTTCCGCTATTTTAGCCCAGTCGGCTCCAATAAGGTCAATACCATAGGGAGCCTGGTTAGCAAGTATTTTTTCGTGTTGAATAAATCCTAATACTTTGTTTTCTAAGACGATATTAATTACAGGAAGGTGATATTTTACTTCAGTTAGCAGGTCAGGCATTACCATCGCATAACCACCATCACCAGAAATATTCCAAACTTGTTTATCAGGGAAACTAAGCTTAGCTGCTAACCCTGCAGGGAGACCAAATCCCATTGTGCCATACCATGCCGACATGGTTAGTTTCTGGTGTTTATTTAACGGCAGTTGTCGAAGAGCCCATTCAGTGTTATTGCCGACATCTAAACCAAAAACAGCATCATCAGTAGAATTCTCACTTACGGCTCGCATTACGCCTTCAGCACTAAGTCCTTCTGCATCATCCAGCTATTTTATTCAACCAATGATCCCAGTTACTTTTATCTAATTGAGCAGCTTTTAAGAATTTAGTGGGTCTAAGTGAAAAATCAGCTTTTAGTAATTCTTGTAAAAAGAGTTTTGCATCTGCGAGGACGGTAATGTCTGCGTCTCGCTGTTTCCCCAAATCAGCTAAATTATTATTGACTTGAATAAATTTAATATTTCTCGGTAAGTATCTTGCAAATGGAAAATTAGTTCCTACAAATAAAACAAGATCCGCTTCTTGTGAAACCTCAAATCCTGGTTTTGTTCCGAGGCGGCCACGGGATCCCATAAAATTTGGATGATCAGTTGGCATTACACCAGTAGCAGGTGCTGTTGATAAAACTGGTAAACTGAATTTTTCAGAAATAGCCGTAATTTCACTTTGAGCACCAAAGACCCCTTTAACAACCCACAATATTGGACGCGAAGCGTCCTTAAGTGCTTCTTCAACTTTTAGCATATCTTGCACTTGCGGCTTTAAAGTTGAATTGGAAATGTTTTTTAGCGGAGCCGTTTTGAAACCATTAAATTGAATTTCTTGGCCTGAAAGATCATCTGGAACAATAACGACTGAAACAGAATGAGAAGCATAAGCTGCACGAATAGCTTCATCAACAACGTATGGGATCTGTTCTGCGGTGGTTACTTGTTTGTGGAAATCTGCGACATCAGCAAAAATAGGATCTTGATTCATTTCTTGGAAGAAATTTGTGTTCATAACTCCTGTTGCAGATTGACCTACAATTGCTAGAACTGGAACCCGATCCATTTTAGCGTCATATAAACCGTTTAATAAATGAACGGCTCCAGGACCGGCAGACCCAAAAGTTACACCAATCGTTCCAGTCAGTTTAGCGTCAGCTGCGGCAGCTAAAGCACCAACTTCTTCGTGGCGAACTTGGATATATTTTAATTTTTCTTTTTCTTGGTAGAAACCATCAACTGTATTATTTATTGAATCGGCAGTAATTCCATAAAGATGATCAACATCCCAACTTGTTAGAATCTTTGCCAATGCATGACCTGCTTTAATCTTTCTCAAATAAATTATCCCCAAATTGTTTTTAATAGATGTATTTTTTAAAAGCACATCTATATGATAGAGCTGCCTTACACCGATGTCAAAGCTTACCAAAAATAAGTTTTATTTTATTTGTAAAAATATGATATCATCTACTATGTTCTGTATTGTAATTTTATCAAGTTTAGCTTCTGCATTGCTTTGAAATTCACGAAAATATTGCGACATAACTTCAGGAATTAGTGAGCCAACTTTACAAGTACTAGATGTTTTGTAATCAACGTTTAGGAAAAAACGTTTTGTTGTAACAGCTAAATAAACATCTTTCAACGTGATTCTAAATAGTGGACGTAAAATTCTAGGGCGTGCAATTCCTTGAGTTGAACCTAAAAGCTTGGCTTTTCTTAGCTTCGACATAATTCTTCGGACCATAGTAGGATCTGTATTGATACTTTTGGCAATTTTGTCACTGTTGTTTATTTCATTTTCATGCAGTGCAATATAGACTAAAATATGTGTTGCATCACTTAACTGTGTGTTAGCCATAATACTCCTTCTCTCTTAATAAATTGTGCTTAATTATAGCACAATTCATTAAGAGAGAAGTATAAAGATATTTTCAAGAAGATACTTTTGCTTTAAATTAAGCTCATTTACTAAAAACATATCCTCAGCTGGGGGCAGTATACCCGTAGTGATTAAAGGCAAAGAATTCATCGCAGAACTTAGTTGTTCTATTATTTTTTGCTCCTCTATAACAGCGGTTCTAATAACATATTTTATTTACTGCAAATATAATTAATGCCTGTGTCATTGGATAAAACGTTAGCAAGAAATGTTTTTCTTAATTGTTCTAAGATATCCATAAAATTAATTTTAGCTATCATACTTAATTCTTTGAAAATTTTTGTATTTTCTTGCTTTCTCTTTGCATCATGAGGTGTAGGGATGTATCCACACACAATCTTCGCGCGGAATTACAAGCAATCATCATTCCTTGACCAGAAGTATAACCAGTAATCACAAAATCCACTGCATTACTATTAAATAAAAGTGTTATTTTCACAGCTACTTCGACGTATGAATAGTTTGGTATTTTTTTCATCGTAATTTCCGAAATTAATAACTGTAGAACCTATAGCAGCCTTTTGAGCTTCGTCAAACAAAACTTTAAACTTATTTTACAAAAATAAGTTTTACTATAATTTTAAATTCAAACGAAAAAATCGCCCTTTTACAGAACGATTTTTTAAACTGTACCTATAATTGAATATTTGCTGCATTTTTTAAATTTCAACCCAAGCTAACAATCTTTTTTTTACTTAATGCTTGCGTTCCGATAGAACAGCACGGTTCCATATGGTGAAATCTGCAAACCTTTGACTTTGCTCTTCAGTAAGTAGGACATGCCACCCTGATAAACAGGCGCTGTAAAGGCATCTTTTTGCAATAATTGTTTTTCTGCCTCAATCAAAGTTGACCAGCGTCTAACTGGATCAGTGGCATAGGTTGTGGCAGCTTTATCTAACAAATTACGGAAATTGCTATTGTTATAATCGTCATTTATATGATATTGTCCTCCATCACTAATGAAGTTAACCGGATCAGCGTAATCTGGCTGCCAGGTTCCGTAGACAATATCATAATTATGCGCAGTAGTTGCTGCTAAGCGAGATTTTAACGGAATTGACTGCAAGCTAACCGATAACCCTGGCAGATTTGTCTCTAACTGACTTTGTAAATATTCACCAATTTGTTTAGAATCAGTCGTATCGGAAGTCAACAGTTGAATATTGATCTTATTACTGCCAAGTTCTTTTTTAGCTTCTGTCCATTCTTTCCGTGCATCCTTTAAATTATAAGTTAACATGTTACCAGCATCTTGGCGGTAATCATTGCTTGTTTTAGAGTTAAATGCAAATTCCTTTGGTACGATGCCATTTAACGGCGAACCAACGTGGAGAATGTCTTTAACGAGTGAGTTCTTATTAAATGCCAGAGCGATCGCTTTACGGAAATGAACATTAGCGGTTGCTTTGCGACGGACATTAAATGACATATAGCCAATGAGCGGAATTGTTTTGGAATGGTACCCATCGGTGTGCTCATATTGTTTTATGTAATCTGTAGTCAGCATTGCATAATCCAATTTGTCAGTTTGATAGAGCTTACCTGCTGTCGATGGATCCTTAACGACCTGAACGTTAACTTTTTGCAGTTTAATATCTTTTTTATCCCAGTAGTTTTTATTTCTAACATAGGCCCATTTAAGATTAGTACCAGACCAGTCTTTAACAACAAAAGGTCCGTTGTAGACAGTTTTAGCAGCTGAAGTTCCATAGTCATTTCCGTATTTTTCAACAATTTTTTTATTTTGTGGGTAAAATGGAGCTCCAGTCATTAATTCAGAGAAATAACTGATAGGAGATTCCAGTGTAACTTGTAATTTATATGTTCCAATAGCTTTGATTCCAAGATCTTTAACGGGAAGCTTTCCGTCAGCAATTTGAGTTCCATTTTTAATTGGTTGAAACCGTTGCGAGTTTGGTGATGCTGTTGCAGGGTCAACCATCTTCTGCCAAGCATACACGTAATCGGTGGCTGTTACTGGGTCACCATTTGACCATTTAGCGGTTTTACGTAAATCAAACGTATAAGTTTTTTGATCTTGGCTAACTGAAACATTTGAAGCACCGGCTAGGACTGGCTTATTCTTTGTATTAAACCGATATAATCCTTCAAATGAATTTTGTAAAGCTTCTAAACTAGTAGTATCACTGTATTTTGTGGTACTCAAGGTCGCCATTTCAGCATTGGTTGCGACTGTTAGAACCTGCTTTGACTTACCAGATGAACTATTTCTTCCGCACGCAGCCATCATTACCATGCTTGTTAATGCGACCCCAGTTAAAGCTAATAACCTTTTTTTCATAAGATTGCCCCCTCTTTAATTAAAGCTGATCATTAAATATATTCAAAAAGCCCTCGGTCAGTTTGTGACCGAGGGCCCTATCATAAGCTAAAAAATTATTTTTAGTTAATAGAGTTTTCCTGTTGCACGACCGACACATCAAATAGCATGTTGTAATTTTTACAACATGAACAACAATTTACCATTGTTAAGCTTTGAGTGTAAATCATAACAGAAACCCCTTTCGAAGATATTAATGTTACTCTTAGGTTAATTGTTTAAGACACAACTGTCAACTAATATTGATAGTTTTTTTGTAACAAAAGGTTAGTAACTACCCTTACCTTAGAATACAAAGTTTATTATCGTTATTTTAAATTTAAAGGCATAATAAAAATGATCTTTAACTTTGCGTTTTGATACGGTGAATATCGAGGTCTCTCCTCGCTACAAACTTTCAGACATTTGAGCTGCAGCCTTTTCTATATGTATCAATAATTATTTTCACTATTTAATTAAATCTCTTTGTCCATTAATAATAGTTTGAAAGAATCATGGCCTATCTTCACTGATGTCTCTGAGTATTTTACGAAGCCCTTATGCAGATAAAAAGATATGGCAGGTGTATTTATAGCTAGAACACCCAAGACTAGTTTATGCAAGTTATTTCTTTGAGCAATTTCTTCAGTCTTCTCTACCGCAAAAGAACCAACTCCTAGTCCTTTGAAACCATTCAACATGTATATCCTACTGAGTTCTAAAGAATCGTTTTCTAGCGTTAATTTTAAATAGCCGCAAAGTTTGTCCCCCGCTTTTAGAAAATAGAAATCATTTGCAGGGTCAGTTAATTCAGCCTTTAAGCTAGCTAGTTCGTATACTTGATCTACATAGGAATCCACATCATTGTGATTTATTAAACTATAAAAAGCTTCCTTGTACGAGCGAATACTTAATTTTTGTAATAATAGTAGATCATCTAACACAACTTTAGTTATTTTGATCATAAGGTATTCTCCTAACAACATGACATTTTGTCATTATATCATAGAATATCAGTGACGTTTAGGATATACAGCAATATTAATCGCATTATACAAATCTAGTTTTAATGATAGTTACACCAATATATACATAACAAAAAATTGCCCTCTTTATGAGGACAATTAGATTTACTATTGTTTTCTGTGTTTAAAAGCTTGCCCTAATCCATAGCCGATTTTGACTTCACCTTGATTATTAGGTAAATTTTCAAGGTCAATGGAAGTGATGTGTTCCATTCAACTGGACATTGTATTTAGTGGTCTATCTTTTTACGCGCAAACTTGTTTAAAAAGTTATTACCTTCGCTTGCTCTAAAAGTTGTTTTGTTAGATCAACTTTCGTCAGTGCGGAATCTTCATATGGCATTAAATAATAAGTTAAGTTATTTAAATCCATGATACCTTTATATTGTGTGTAATCAGATACATTTTTTGGTGTAATCTTAACACCCTTGGGTATATCAACTGAATTCAATATATGCAGTACAGCGATTACGCCATTTTTCACACCCTTTGTGCGACTGGAATATTGTCTTAGAAAAGATGTTCTAATAAACCTGGAAGCAGATGTAAAATCACCAGGTAGTCCCAAGGCTCCAGAACCTGGACCATCTGAAACGGTCACATAATCGCCATACTTTTTTTGTTCAAATTCTGTTGGCTGCAGGTTCGCATAATGATTTAGGTTGGTCATGTGCCATGAGAATTCTGGTGAATTAGTCATTACACCAACTTGATTACGATAAAAGTTAGCTCCTTTTTTTGTAATTTCTAGAACCCCTGTAGCTCCTGTTTTATCTGAAATAATCCAATGAAGCGGTACATTAACTTGTAAAAGAGGATTGATCACTTCAACAATGTTCAGTTCATGATACCGTTCTTCAAATTCTGCTACCGATTCAATATTACCTAGTGCCCATGAGACCAGGTCAGTTGACGAAATATTCAAGGAGTCTTTTTTTGTGACAGTACTATATTTTGCGTTCTTTTCAAAATATAAGGACGCAATAGAAAAACCCTTTTCATTAAAGCCATCTGCGAAAATGAACCCATCTATATCGCGACCTGCTCCAATAAAGCCATACTTTGTGGCAAATTTAGTTCCCGCAACTAAAGAATTGAACTTGTGGTTGCGAGGAATGAAGACTGGCCTCGCCTCTAGTTCAAAGGAGAAATCCATTGTTCTAGCTAAAAAATGAATGTTATCATTAGTAAGAAAAGTAACTGCAGTACACATGTAACCATTCCTTTCTAAAAAAGCACACTAGTGTCGATTTAATATTAGAACACTCTTGATTTTTTCACAATTAAATACAACTGATAATAATAAGAACTCTGAGTTACAAAATCACCTAATTGATAGGCATTTTGAAGTGAATTTCTTAATGTTATAATAAGCTTAAATATTACTTTAATAATAAGGAGTTATCATTTTGAAAAATATAATTAAATTTCATCATATTGGAAAGCCGGTTACACTAAATACTATTAGAGATAATCCTGAGACAAAATACAGTGAATTATATGATATGTATTCTCTTGATGTAGCTAATAATCTGAGTTTGCCAATTGAACTTCATGCGTTTGGACCTCATTCAAGTTTGGATAAACGAATTCAAACAATGACGCATGTTGCTTTTACAGTTACTAATCTTGATGAATCGCTGCAGGGAAATCAAATTATTATGCCTAGATATACCCCTTTTAAAGACTATAGCTGTGCAATGATATTGCTAAACGATCAGCCGGTTGAGTTAATTGAAACTACTTTAAGTGAACGTGAGATTTGGGGTGATGGTATCTTTAAGGATAGTATTTTATATCCAAATAAAAACTAGGTGTTATTGTTAAATATCACACTTAGTTTTTATTTATTAAGTACCAGTAAATAGTTCTATATAATAAACTTAATAATTATTTAAAGTAAATAGCATAATGTAAAGAGCATTTTGGATTAAATTTGTTTTGACAATATGGACAATGTCCCAAAGAGTACTCTTGAAAATTCATTGTATGCTTGCAGGCACCACATATAGCAGGTAAATCATTCTTAGCGCAAGCAACAAAATGATGATCTTTCAGTGCATCGTGGCATTTATAACAAGCAAAGTATTGCTGACACTGTGCACATTTTAAACCGACAATATCGTTTACTTGATGGTAATGTTCACAACGCCCAGCTTTATCTACGTTAATTCCGTGAATGGCAATCAATAGTTATTACTCCTCAAAAGTTAATTTCTTTATTATTTGCACTGTGAAAAATGAATATACAGATGTTAATGTATGCTCCCTACTTATTTAGTTTATCGCTGTAAGTAATTGAAGACAGTTATTTTTTATTAGAATAGCTTGTTCATTATCTAGCCTAGTAACTTCGGTCTTAGTTTGTTTTTCGAAATATTTTATTGTAGTTTCTAATTGCTGATTTATTTCTATGTGTTTGTCATAATGCGGATAAATTCTAATATCAGTCGCATTTATCGCAGTTAATTCCGAAGTATTATTGAAGTTGTCTTCGGGATAGATGACATTATATAAATCTAAATCAGGTCCGAGGACAATAGCTCCGGCACTGATGCCGTAAAATGGTTTTCCCTGAACCGCTAGAGACTTTAAAAAATCTATGAGACCAGATTTTTTTAAGCTATCTAATAGAAGAAATTCATAACCTCCATTTAATATAATACCCTTTGCAGTTTTAAGGATAACTGGATCATCAGACAGCACGTCAAAGAGGATAACTTTCTTAAATCCTAATAATTTAACCGTTTGTTGCAATTCAATCATTTGGGGATGCTTTTTCCCTTCTCTGACTGAATTTACAATAATTACTAACTGATCAGAGTCAAAGTTGGTGTTTCCTAGTAAACTTAAGAAGCCTTGTGTAATTTTTTTGTTTATGAATGCTCGAGACGAAAGTAAAATATTCTCCATTTAGTTCTCCTCTGTATTTAGATAACTAACAGATAACAAACGCAATCATAAAATTATTATTTAATTGAGTTTATTCAGCTGAAGATTTTTAATCACTAGTTAGCAAACCTTCTGGACCTACTTCAAAAAATTTTACTAACTCTTGTGTCAAAAAAGAGGTCGAGTACTTCATATCGTTGTTTAGCCACCAGCAGATAACGGAAAGATAAATTGATGAAACTATCTCTAAAAATAAATCTCTAACGATGTGCGTTTCTAGAGGGAAACCATTGGTTAGTCGTTTTTTTAGCGCTTTTTCCGCTCTTTGCCTGATTCCCAAAGATTCAGGATCGTTTAAAATAAATTTAAACAACTGAGCTTGTCCTGCTATAACTTGTAAAGAGCGGCTTAGATCTGCAGCGAATAGCTTATAGTCCAGCTTGTTATCTGAAATATGTGACTTAGGTGATACTGAATTAATTACTTTAGTAATTCCATCCTCGACCAGTGTGTTAAGCAGTGCATATTTATCAGTATAGTGCAAATAAAAGGTGGAACGGTTGATCATTGCTTGCTTAGCGATATCATTAATAGTGATTTCGCTGAATTTCTTTTGAGAGATGAGCTGAAAGAAAGCAGCATATATTGCTTTATTAGTTTTTTTGGTCCGTAAATCAGATTTTATAGACACTTTACACCCCTTCTATCTATTAAGTCGTTTTAAATAGTCAATCAGTGTCTGCCTGTTTAATAAGCGACAAACAGCTATTTATTGCTTATTGTAAACGGTAGTTCATTCTTTGTATAGTTTAACCAGAAAAAGAAAAGAGGGATTGTAAATGAATAAAAAATGGACTACAAAAGATTTTCCAGTAGGTATATATCAATTGAATAAAGATCAAAGCGTCAATTTTCAAATGAATCGGTTTTTCAATTGGTCAAATGATCAGGTAATGCTAGATCAGATGAAAACAATCGGTGGAACAGATCAGACATACACGACGTTGATTGCAGATTTTGAAAAGCTGGGTCAAACAGCGCTAAATGAAAACGAAAAGCTAAGAGCAGCGTTGTATTTTAGAGCGGCAGAATTCTATTTGCCTGAGGATGATAAGAACAAGAAAAAGCTACGTGAACAATTTATTTCGCTAAACAATGAATTTTATGGTATAAGTGATAAGCAGCATTTTTTGATTCCTTACCAGAATGGAAAACTTTCTGCATATCGAGTCGCACCTGAGAAGCCGCGAGGAACGATCTTATTTATTAACGGATTTGATGGGTACATTGAAGAACTTACGCGAATGATGTTAGTTTACCGGGATGCTGGTTATGAGGTAATTTATTTCGATGGCCCTGGTCAAGGATATGTTCTTGAAAATCATCAAATACCGATGACCTCTCAATGGGAAAAACCAGTTAAAGCTGTTTTGGATTATTTTAAAGTTAATGATGCGATTGCGATTGGGATGTCACTTGGCGGGAACCTAGTGTTAAGGGCTGCCGCATTCGAAAAAAGAATCAAGAAAGTCGTCTGTTTCGATATCTTACCAAGTCTATTTAAATGCGTAACCCGCCAACTGCCGGCGCCATTAAAGAAAGAAGTTGAAGAAGCAATAGCTGGTCATAGGGATAAATTGGCTCTTAACCAAAAACTAACGACATTAATGGATCAAAGCTTAATGGTTCAATGGGCGTTTCAACAGGGAATGCATGTTATGGGTGTAAAAAGCCCATATGCTTTTGTTGAATGCTCAAGCAGGTATGACAGTAGTTCAATTTCAAAACTGGTGGATCAAGATGTCTTACTTCTTTCGGGACAGGCTGACCATTACGTCCCTACTGATCAATTACCACTTCAAATCAGCACGTTAACTAATGTTCGTTCACTGACGGCTAGACTGTTTACTGCTAAAGAATCTGCAGCTAATCACTGTCAATTAGGAAATATTGGTTTAGCCGTAAGTACTATTTTGAAATGGCTGGATTAAATTTAACGTTTAATGCATATAAATAAATGGGCATAGTCAAAATTTAGTTCTGACTACGCCCATTTATTATTGCTACTTCTTATCTGTTTTGAATTGTTCGGCTACATATCTAGCATAGGTTTTATGACTCTTAATAAGGTTAGCATGCTTGCCTGAACCAGTAACGCGGCCTTTTTCAATGAAATAGATACGGTCGCTATCAACAATTGTTGACAGCCGGTGAGCAATAACTAAAGTAGTCCGTCCTTTCATCAGTTTTTCTAATGCTTGCTGTACCATTGCCTCAGATTCTGAATCAAGACTGGCTGTCGCCTCATCGAGCATTAAAAGCTTAGGATCACGTAAAAAAGCACGCGCAATTGCGAGGCGTTGGCGTTGCCCACCTGAGATTTTGGTTCCACGTTCACCTACTTCGGTGTCTAGTCCATGCGGCATATGTTTGACGAATGAACGTGCATACGCTAATTCGAGCACTTCCCACAGCTGCTGATCCGTGTAATTTTTGCTTAACCCATAGGTTAGATTTTCGCGAATCGTCCCCGCCATAATTGCAGAATCCTGGGATACAAATCCTATTTGACTACGATAATCGGCTAACTGAATATCATTTATATCAACATCACCAAACTTGATCGAACCGCTTGTCGGCTGGTAAAAACGCTCGATTAGACTAAAAGTCGTTGATTTACCACCACCAGAGGGACCGGCAAAAGCAATGATCTCATTAGGCTTTGTCTCAAAGGAAACATCGGTTAGAACAGGTTCATTTGGAGCGTCAGTAAATGCGAAACTGACGTTTGAAACGGTCAAGGCTTTGCCTGCTAAGTCAACTTTCTTCCCTGTCACAAAGTTTTCGGGTATCTTATTTAGTAGTTCTTGAACACGCCGAGTTGATCCAGCTGCTTTGGCAATCTCGGAGAACAAAGTGGCAATGACCGGCATCGCACCAATTAGATTGAATAAATACATTAAAAAGCTCATTAATGTTCCAATTGACATCACACCAATTGCGATACGATGCATCCCATAGGCGAGTAATCCAAAAACCATTGACATAAAGACCATCATCATAATCGGCTGCATAGCAGCGTCAAAGACGGCCTCTTTTTTACCTACACTATAGAGACTATTGATTTCGTCAGCAGCGCGAAGTTGCGCCTGTTTTTCTGCATTGGATGATTTTACCAAACGGATTTCACTTAAGGTTTCTGTTGCGATTCCACTAAAACGACTGATTGCATCTTGTCTTATATGACTGACTTTAGATCCAAACGCCATGATGGGAACCATAAAGGCAATGACAACAGGAACAGCTATCACCATCGCTAATGACATATGCCAGTCCATTCTGATCATCATGTAAACTGTTCCGATGACGGTGATGATGCTTGCGATCGTTTGTGGAAAAGTCACTGCTAAAAGCTGTTTGACTTGAGTTGTGTCATTTGTGACACGGCTACTCATTTCCCCTGCTTTTACAGAGTCAAAGTAGGAAACTTTCAACATAGTGAGCTTGTTCCATAGTTTTTTCCGCATGTTTTGAATGACATTTTCACCAAAAATACCAAGTATTGTTCCACCAATAGCTGAAACGATAGCCGAAAAAACGAAGAGGCCTACGACTGTCCCTAATAGCTGGTAATCAACACCTTTTTGAAAATTATTTACGAGGCTGGAAGCTAACTTAGGAACATAGACTTGAATACCTGATGAGACAGTAAGTAGTAATATCCCCGAGACTAATAAGAGATATTTGGGGTCAGTTTGTTTAATCAACCCAATAAATTCTTTAAATGAGAATTTAGTTTGGTCTGCTTTTACTGAGTTTCTGGCAAGTTCATGAGTATTATTATTTTGTGCCATTATTTGTCATGTCCTCTCTTCCATCTATCAAAGCCTCTGAAATCTTCATGGTTAAAACCATCACAATTTGAAAAATTATGATAATGTTCAAAGTTATGTCGATCCAACATTTTTTCACGTGCATGTCCAAAACGTGCGGACATCTGTGCAAAATGTCTCCAATGTCGATCATCACCAAATGTTTTTGCAACCTTTTTTTCAAAACTATCACTCGTTAGATTTTCACCAAGGCGGTCCAGATAACCACTAAGATCTTTAAGTTCTGTATCGCTGAAGCCTTTAAACATTTCTTCTTTTAGTCCGGTTGACAGATTGCCACGAGTATTAAGGGTTTCACGACCTATAGCCGTTAGTTTAACAAATGTTATTCTAGCATCTTGTTCAGATTTGATCCGCTTTACTGTCCCCGCTTTCTCAAGTTTTTTAATAATTTGTGTGACACTTGAAGGCTTGATATCAAGTACTTCTGCAATTCGGCCAGCCGTTACATTTTCTTCCTCTGATAATAGTTTTAGCGTTTCAAATGTATTATCGGGTCTTTCTTCTATCTGATTCATAAAAACTAAAAAAGATTGTCGTGTAATCGTCATAAGGCTATTTAGAACTCTATTTTTATTCATTAGATAAACTCCTCTATTATTTATTTAGTTTAATGTCTTCCTAACAAAATAAACTATAATACAAATTATTTTGTTCGTCAACTCATAAACTAAATAAATATTATTTGACTAACAGATTATTTTCTACATATTCATCAAAGACGCTAGCTAGTTTCAAGCCAGGTTATCAGTTAGTTGTCTGAGCAGTCCTAAAAAGCCCTGATGTCAGTCGCTTATACTGTCTAACATCAGAGCTGAGTTTAATTTTTTGTTCATAAGGATTGGAACTTATTAAAGTAGTTCATGTTATCTTTGCCAACTTTTAAATATAAGCTAGGTTGTGAAAAATGATTTTACGCAGCTAGCAAATATCTCTGGTTGGTCAATTGGGAGGTTATGACCAGCATTTTCCAAAATAAGTAGACTGCTATTTTTAAAGTTTGTGTCCAAGCGTACCTGTTCCTTAAAACCGACAATTTGATCATGTTTGCCAAGAAGTAGAAAAAGCGGGATATCAGGTTGCCATCTTTTAATATTTTCCTCTTCTTGCAATTGATAATTCTGGTAATTATGTTCCTGTAGTTTCTTAATAAAACTAAAATCACACTTTTCAAGACCGGAAATTACTTTACGCAAATAGTTTTTCCATGTCGTTTTTGTAATGACTGTATTCATCTCTAAAAAGTCGCTTGCATACTTGCTTTTAGGAAGATCAAAATCATCCTTTTTTATATTTAGGTGATGGGCAGTTTTTCGTTTATCTCGGTTAGCTGTTATAACTGGACATGTCAAAAAAATACCTTTCACGCGTTTGGGACAATTATATGCAATTCCAAGACTTAAATAGCCGCCATAAGAATGTCCACCGAGATAAAATTCGTTAACTTTAATAGTGTCAAGCAATTTTATAATTAACTTTATCAAATAATCTCCAGTCGGTTGGGGAGACAAAAAAGTTGAACTCTCTCCCATTCCTGGAAGATCAATATAAATTTGTTGGTATTCAGTTGAAGCAAGTAAGTGCTGATAACTAAGCTTCATCGAAGTAAGATCTAAACATAAACCATGAAGAAAAACGATCGTCTCTCCCTTACCTACAATTTGATAATGAATAAGTGTATTATCAATTAATTTCTGCATAAACGTGTCCCCTTTAATCGCCTAACTATATATTTGATTAGCTTACCTCTATGACACTTTAAGATGCTAATACTTAAAATAGATCTATTAATAAAAGCCTATAATATGATGACGCTATATCTAAAACACCACTAAAAACTAATACTTTTGGACCAATTTTTTGAATAAGTAATCTACCTAATCCACCGAATAAGAAGACTATGATGGACAGAGGCAACAAAAATAACGTATTTAGAAAATGTCTTTAGAATGGACGTCTTCTTCTTAAAAAAGCATTATCAATTCTTTCAAAGTCTACTTTTGGATAATATTCTAAGGCAGAAGCTGCTGCTAGAAGAACTAATGACACGTCTGGACCAAGTTGAAGATGAAGTTTTTCAATCAAGGTATGCCCTATTCCCTGCTTTTGATATACTTTAGCAACGGCTAAGTCTGAAAGATAACAAGCATAGCTAAAATCAGTTAACGCTCTTGCTACACCAACTAACTTGTCATTATCCCATGCGGTCCAAAGAATGTCGGCATTTTCAAGCATCGTTTTTAAACGAGGTAAGTCGTTTACAGGTCGATGTATGCCGGATTCCCGAAAGAGCTGTGCTAACTCATGCGGTGTTATTTTTCGCTTATTAGTGTAAGTGATCATTATCTCGTCTCCAATTGGTTAGTAAATTAGCTATCATCAATATATCGTTAAAAATAGCTTAAAACAAGCTAAAATGCTAACCGATTTTTATAAATAATACTTTGCTTAACTTAGCTTTATATAGCTCATTTGAACTGTATTGTTATTAAGACATTAAGCTAGATAAATAATTTAAAAACAATAAATATCGTTAAAAGATGTATTCTGGACTGGTAATTATGTTTTTTTTGATTTACAATGTAAACATAAATTACAACGTAAACAAAAAGGAGAAAGTATGTTAGCTATTCGACTGAAAAAAATTCGCAAAAGTTTCAAGCAACATGTTATTTTGAATGAAGTTAATTTGGAAATCGGATCAGGTGAGATTATTGGGTTGCTAGGTCCTAATGGAGCAGGCAAATCGACTTTAATAAAAATTATGACGGGTCTATTAAAAAGTGATGGTGGTGATGTCGAAATATTTGGTCATTCTTTAACTAAAGAAAAACGTTTAACGCATTATCTTAGTATTGCACCTCAGGAATTAGCCTTTTATCCGCAACTGACAGTCAAACAAAATCTTTGTAGTTTTGGAGAACTTAACGGCTTAAGTACTAAAGAAATTGTACAGAAATATTTGCAAGTGACAACAATTTTTAACTTGAAGACTTTAGAAAATAATAAAGCACAAAACTTGAGCGGCGGTCAAAAACGCCGTCTTCATTCAGCTATTGCATTAATGAGTCAAGCTAAAATTATTTTTCTTGACGAACCGACTGTGGGAGCAGATGTATCTTCACGTAATCAAATTATTCGGGCAGTTAAAAGGCTAAGTGAACAAGGAATAACAATCATCTATACAACACATTATCTCCAAGAGATGGAGGAGCTCAATGCTCGTATCGTTTTTTTGAATAATGGTATGATCCAATTTGCTGGTGCTTTGGAGGATGTTATTCACAAATATGCACGACCATCGCTAAAACTCTATTTTGATAAACAACTCCCCAACTTAAAGGGGTGGCGAAAAAATCATGATCATTTGGAGTCGTTACTATCAGTTGATTCTGAAGAAAGTTACGTATCCTTCTTGCAGAGGACACTTGCTGATCCTAAAGTTAAACAGTATCAGCTTAATAATATAAAAATTTTAAAAGCTAATTTAGAATCGGCCTACTCAAGGTTATTAGAAAAGAGGGTTTGTAATGAAAATTAATCAAATATTAGCCGTTATTAAATTAAATAGCCGCTTGCAATTAGCTGATCCTACTGTACAATTTATTATGGTCTTAGTTCCGCTAGTTATGGCACCATTTATGTTACCAGCTGCTAAGATACAGTTAGTCACAGAAGGCTATTTGCATGCTAATGGTTCTGAACAAGTCATCCCGGGGTTAGCAATTCTCTTTTCATTTTTTTCACTTCAATTAATAATTCAAATGTTTTTTGATGAATCTAATTGGAATACTTGGGATCGGCAACAAGTTTCTGCTACTTCTTTGCCAGAAATCATTTTTGGTAAGATATTTGTTTCGTATCTAGTACAATTATTCCAACTTGTGACTGTGGTTGTTCTTAGTATTGTTTTATTTAAGTTTTATATTAATGGTAGCTGGGTAGCCTTTATTGCTATTATTTTCTCTTTTGCAGCAACGCTAACCTTTTTTGGTACGTTACTAATTAGCTGGACAAAATCCGCAGTAATGGCACTATCGTTATCTAACCTGCTGGGAATTTTAATGGCCGGACTTGGTGGAAGTCTCTCGCCAATTGACTCTTTTCCACATTGGGCAAAGCTTATAGCTAAGGTCGATCCTGCTTACTGGGCACTCACCGCTATTAAGGATATCAGTCTCAATCATGGTAATCTACATAGTGTTTACCATAGTTTACTTGCTTTATGGTGCATGGCAATTATCTTATGTGTCTTATCTCTAATAGGTTTTTACTATCGACCGTTGAAAGAAGGAAATAATTAGCATGGAACCACTAAAACCGACAAAAGAAACTTTAAGTCGAAAATATATTCTACAAGCAACACTTAAATTAATTGATAAAGTTGGTCTTCAAAAATTTACAATGCGTAAACTGGGCCAGCAAATGAACGTTTCACCAATGGCAGTTTATCGTTATTTCTCAAATCAAGGAGCGCTTTTTGATGGTTTAGTTGAGTGGATTTGGGAGAAAGCTTTGGTTTTTAAAACAGATAGCCAACATGATAACTGGCAAGGACAAATAATATTAATAATGTCCGGATTACGTAAAAATCTGTTGGAGCACCCTAAAATTTTACCCTTAGTTTCCACTCACCCTATGGTAACCAGAACGGAATTCATGTTGATTGAAGATATTTTGCGTAAGTTAAAGGCAGCCGGTATGGAAATACAACCTACAACTGTTTTTTTAATCAATTCATTGACCGTGTATACGCTAGGTTTTGTTTGGGCAGAAGCTGTTGAACCTGAACATGGTGGACAAATTAACCCAACTTTAATGGAGGAACTACAGGCTAAATCTGTCCTTTGGGGTGAATTATTAAAAACGCTGCAAGAAGATCAGTTCACTAAGAAACAACAGTTTTTAATGGGGATCAATGCATTATTAGCTGGGTGGAAATAAAAAATATGCAAAAAAAGCGTTCTAACTGCGAGAGCCTAAACGGAGTAAATTATTATCCGAGAAGTCTAGGTACTCTAAGTAAGAACGCTTAATTTTTATTCTTATAATGAATAGGCAATAGAAAATCTTAGATAGTATCTGGCATGTTCATCCAAACGACCGATAAGAGATTACCATCTGGGTCTTTAACCTCCAGCTCATACATTTGCTCTTCAGGAATATCTAAGTCAACGTGATAAAAATCACCGCCATGCTTTTTAGCAGTCTCAGCAAAAGCTTTGACAGCATCGATACTTTCCAAACTAAAAGCAGTTATTGAACCACTAGTTTTCTGAGTGTTGGCAAGTGTTTGTTTTTTTAAGAAACTGCTATAAAATTCGTGTGTCAATAACATTATCCAAATATTGTTGCTCCACATCATTCCTGCACTAGTTTCGTTAGAAAAATCAGAGTTCTTCTTAAATCCGAGAGCTTCGTAAAAATTTATTGAGCGTTGTAAATCAGTTACAGGTAAATTTACGAATATCATTTTTTTCATTATTATTCCCCCTTTACTACGCGACATGGCAACTTAATATTTATGACTGAAGAGTTTCTACGGAATTCCCCTCTAAACATCAATACGCTTTCATTATAGCGATATCTAACTTAATTACAATTATCTGATTTGTGAAAGATTTAAATTTCTAAAATTTTTAAAATAAAAAACAACTCTTTTTGCAGATTTTGAGTTGTTCTAAGTATATATTAGAGAGATTCATTATGCTGGATCAATGTTTTTGTGAGTAAAAGCAGCAGTGCAACTTAAGCACATTGCCTTAAGAACTTTAAAATAATGATTGATAATCATAATTCTTTAACGGCGCTAAAAACCTTTTTTAAAGATAGTTTTGAAAGTGTATACACCGGCTATACGGTTTGATTGCAAGTCAACATACGCTATTATAACTCAATTTTTTATGATGTATGACGAAAATTATTGGGCCTTTGTGTAATTTAGGATAACTGTTACTAAAAACGATAACAAAAACTTAAAGTTTGTGTGCATTTTTGTCATTATTCATGTCGTACATGGCTGCTCAGAAAGTAGTTTGATGATTTCTAATCTAACAACGTCACTTAGCACATTGAAAACGTTAGCTTTATTATCACTAATGTACTCATATTATTTCACGATACATACTGTTTTGTTTGACCATGATTTTTTAATCATGGTCGGTTAGCTGAAGAAAAGACATGTTATGTTTCAAAGAAAAAATGAGAATTAATCAGTGGACTATAAGCTAAAGTAATATTTTTTACGCCCTTTCACTTTAAGAATCATATACTGAAAAAACATCTTGGTTACTCACTTACCCTGCCTAACTTTACTGGCTTTTATCAGCATACTTTCCCCTTACAGATATTTCGAAGATCAGATAAATTAGCTGTTTTCGATTTTCAAAGCTAGATTTTCTAAAAGATCTAAATCAACATTTTTATTTTCCCCCTCTTCAGTCAGATAATCACCTAAAAATGTTGAATTTACAAGTAAGAGTGCCATTGGTTGCAGATCACCAAAATGTTTCTCTCGTCCTGCACTTAGTCTCAGTTCCTTACGTGGGAAGATGAACCGCATCATAGTCATTATCTTAAGGCATTTAAGTGGTGTCAGCTCATTTTTACCTGCTAAAGGAGTGCCTTCGATTGCAAGTAAAAAATTAACAGGGATGGAAAAGGGCTTTCTATCTTTTAAATCAAAAGCAAGTTCAACTAATTCACTATCTGTCTCACCCATCCCACAGATAAAACCGGAACATACATCGATTTGATGAGCGTTAACTCTTTTTAGTGTTTCACAACGATCATCGTAATTATGTGTAGTTGCTATTTTACGGTAGTTTTCTCTAGGAGTATTCAAATTATGGTTTATTCTATTTATCCCTGCACGCTTAAGTTTCTCTAACTGATCATTATCAACAAAACCAGCAGAAAGACAAATCTCAAGACCAAGTCGTTTTTTGATCGTAGGTATGATCTCACACAACTGATCCACCTCTTTTTTAGAAGGTTTAGTTCCACTAAGTGCAATACAAAAAACACTCGCATGGTTTTTTTTAGCCAGAACGGCTTTTCTTAAAATTACAGCATTGGGGACTAAGCCATATTTTTCAATATCTTCTGTGCTCCGTCTTGATTGAGCACAATAACCGCAGTCTTCGTTACAAATGCCTTGTTTTGCACTCAACAAAACATTCAATCTTAAAGAATTTTGTGTTACTTGGTTCTTTAAATACATAGCTGCGGCAAAAATCGACCACCAATCTTCTTCACTGTGGAGAATGTTAAGTACTTCTCCTTTAGTTATTTTTCTATTTCCAGCTAATATCTCTTGTGCCAAATTCATATAATCCAATTAATCCAACTCCCTTTAGTTATCTTACTGTTCACTAATGGTTAACAATAAAATAATTGCATAGATTAAAAAGAAAAACAAGGCTTTGTTAACTTAATTTGACAAAATGGTTAACAAAGCTGTATTCTTTAATGCGTATTTATTTCAATTAGGAGGTTTGTTATGAAGATAAGAACAATAACACAGGTCGCTTTAATGACAGCTATTTTGATTATTTTAGGGTTGATTCCTGGTATTCCATTAGGCTTTATCCCAGTCCCTATTGTTTTGCAGAACTTAGGTGTTATGCTTGCAGGAGCTCTGTTAGGTTCAAAAAGAGGGACTTTAGCGGTTCTTATGCTGCTTATTTTGGTTGCTTTAGGATGTCCTTTCCTTACGGGCGGTCGTGGGGGTATTGCCGTTTTTATTGGCCCTTCTGGCGGCTACTTGCTTAGTTTCTTACTTTGTCCTTTAATTATGGGACAGGCTCTAAAAATGTTCTCAAATAAGAAAATGTTTGTTGATTTTATCATCATTTGGATCGTCGGTGTTGTCTTCGTTAATATTTGCGGAGCGCTTGGTCTGGCATTTCTGGGAGAAATGCCCCTACCAAAAGCTTTTCTTTCTGTTTTAGTATTTATTCCTGGGGATACGATCAAGTCTATCGCAGCACTGTTTATTTTCGAAAAGTTAAGGGCTAATACAGCTTTTAAGAGCAATATTTGATGTTAATTTTTATGTCCTGAATAACAGCTAGCAGTTGAAATTATCTGTTTATTTATAAGTCCTGATAATAAAATAGTAATCATCCACCAGCATAACTGGTGGCTTTTTTTTAGCCCTATAAGGGCTTGCCCCAACACAAAAAGCCCCTTAAAGGGGCCAAACAAAACACTACCAACCGCTACCGCATTATTTTAATCTCGTTTTGACTTTTTAAATGGATCAATATATTCTCGTTTACTGATGCTATCATTGAGCTGATCTTCTGCTTCTTGTTCTCGAATGTATTTCTGCAGGTGTGTTGGCGGCACTAAATGTGAGCCGAATATAGCGCTTTGTTTCTGGTACGGTCTGACGACAGTACTAACCGTCAGATTGTCGAATCATAATAAAACCGCGTTCGTAAGATTGAAGTTGTTGATAGTGATAAGTAATGGTATTCCGATTATGGGTCATGAAGACATCTCTTTCTTATTTTGTGGTGATTTAAGAATAGGTCTTCATGGCCTTTTGGTATAGTCTTTTAGGTGGTGTACTTCAATGTTAAATTCGGGGAAACTTTTAAGTTCAACTACATCAACAAAATATTTCAAAGTGTTGAGATGCATCTTAAAGTTCCTCAATTCATTTAGTTTAGTAAAAAAGTTAATTTTTTAAAACACAGATTTAGGTTATTTTAGCCAATTTTTATTATCTTTTATTAGGGTATAGAAATCAGGAATCAGTTTGGTAAGCATTTTAGCTGGTTCATATAAGACAAATTTCCCCTCCTTTTTAGTTGTAACGATACCAGCAGTTTTAAGCAGTTTAAGATGATGTGAAACAGTTGAGTTACTCATTGTCAGGATCTGTCCTAAAGCTTGCGTTGTACTAGGCTGGTCAGCCAGTAATTTGATTATTTTCAATCTCACAACATCGCTCAAAGCGTTAAAGACATCGGCAAGATAGCTGGGTCCCAGAGTTAATTGCTGCTTACTTGAAGCATTATAGTTTAAAACAATGCCATGTTTGAATCGATCAACAAACAAGTGCGGCCACGTAAAGCAACTAGGCAGCAGGATGATTGTTTCTTGACTGGTTAATTCAATCTTCTGCGTAAAGGGTTTTACAATAACCAACTCTTTTTCACGCCAAGATATCCGGTCGACTTGTAAATTATTAATTAGTTTTATAAAACCATATCGTTTCAGGTAAAGTGATTGCCGTTCAATCTCATTTAACAATAATTGTTTTAACCCCTTAGAATTCCACGTCCAATCAAAAACCTGCTGCCGATACTCTTGAATAAAAGTAATCAGACGTTGATAAACGGCGGGAGGATCAGCAGCTAAGTCTTTAAGTAAACTGGGAGTATGACTTGGTTGAAAATCTTGCCACTCAAGACTTTTTCCCAGTGTAGGAATAAAATTACTTTTCCGCTCAGCTACTACTTTCTTCAAACTATTTAAAAAAGCTTGGGGATCTATTGTAGATAAATAAGTCTTTAGCTGTTCGATCTCACGATCCAAGTTAGGAGCTAAACTCTCAAAATTATTAAGTAAAATGGGCGGGACTCCTAATTCGTAAAGTAACGAAAAATACTGTAAATCGTTTAAAAGTTTGTCCGATAGACGCTGTTGAGCATCCAAAGCCCATGCGATATGCATTCCATGGTGTCGTGGGTTCAATAAGACGTGTAAACTTCGAAAGAGTTCATTTAACGGTGAATAAACAAATTGAACACGTTGCATTAATGTTTCGTTATTCTGTAAAGCATAAGGACTGAACTTAATATTGATTGTCATTTGATTTACCTTTCAATTTCAAAATTCTGGAATCGTTGGAATTAGTTCTGGATTCATTCTATCATTGAATTACTTAAGAGCGAAGGAGAAAGTAGAATGAATAAGAAGATAACAAAAAATACACTGGTAATAGTCCTTGCAGGAATAGGCATGTTATTATCAACCTTAGACACAGGAATTATCAACGTGGCACTCCCCTTTTTACAAAAAGAATTTGCCACGACAACTAGTATTGCAGCGTTGAGTGCCATTAGTTATACAATGAGCTTAGCTATTTTTATTCTCCCCTTTGGCTATGCTAGTGACCGTTTTGGAAAACTCAAGGTCTCCTACTGGGGGTTAGTTCTTTTTGGAATAGGATCAGTTTTATGCGGTATGTCTTCTAATATTATCGCTTTAATTATTTTTAGAGTACTGCAAGGAATTGGGGCAGCCGCACTGCAGGCAACTTCAGCTGCCTTAATCACAACGTTGATTGATGCAAAACATATTTCTAATGCACTGGGAGTTTTAGGGATTATGATTGGCCTAGGACCTGTATTAGGACCGTCAGTGGGTGGCTTTTTCTTAGCACTTAACTTATGGAGGTTTCTTTTTTGGATTAATCTACCCTTCATCGTTATCGGTTTAATTTGTAACCGGCAGTTAATTAGAACCTCTTCTGAAAAGACTAAGAAAGTTAAGTTTGATTTATTTGGCAGCATTACTAGTGCGTTGTTGATTATTTCCCTTTTAACAGGTTTTTCACTGCTTAGTAATTATGTGTATTTTATATGGAGCTTTAGCTTATTTATAATTAGTTTACTTCTTGGCTGGTTATTATATTCAGTAGAGACTAAGCAGGATGCACCATTAATTGATTTTGGGAGTTTACAGAATGATCTACATAGCTGGCTATACTTGGGGCAAACCATTATTTTTGGCTTTGCTTCAGCGATGATTTTTCTACTTCCGCCTTTCATATTCGAAAAAGTTCTTGGCTTTAATGTCGGTTTAACAGGCTTACTCGTTTTGGGTGCTCCTGCAGGATTAGTCATTTTTTCACGCATCTCAGGGAAACTAAATAATGGCCATCAAAATCAGTTTTTCAGTCTGATTGGTCTTATAATTATCACTTTTTCCCTAGCAGGATTATTATTTGTCAATCAGTACTGGTCAGCTTTAATAGTTACCTTCTTGTTATTTGTATATGGTATTGGTGGTGGGTTCTTTCAACCGGCTAATATCGCTGTTATTATGCAGTTGGGAAACCAAAGATCTCAAGGTAGTATTGGATCATTACAAAGAATGGTTCAAAATGTTGCGATTGCTAGTGGGACCGCAGTTGGAGCAGCTATTTTAAATCTCTTTCCACGAGGTTTAATTAGTAGTATTAGAATTAACTTTGGGATAACACTTATTTTAGCTATTATAATAGTTTCTTTAACTATTGCTTTTTCCTCTATGCCTCAAAGACACATATTTTACAAAAAGGATTGATATTAATTTTTGTCGAAGCTAGTATTAATAGATACACAGCTAGAACTATTAAAAACAGAAAAACTTGTCGCGACTTTTCTGAGGTTGCCATTTAGCCTATTAGGGAGGAATATAGATATGAAAATTGCTTTATTACCAGATGACTTTTCAGTTTTTCAAGTAACTAGTATCAAGGATATTAAGTTAGTTAAGCCAATGTTTATCGGTCTAACTAATGATGAGATTTCAATTGTAGCACCTACCGACAGAGTTCCGCATACAACTATTAATTGTGAAGATGGCTGGAAAGCTTTCCAGATACAAGGTGTTCTAGACTTTAGTTTGGTGGGTATTCTAGCTAAGATCTCATCTTTGCTTGCTGAACACAGTATCAGTATTTTTGCGGTTTCAACCTATAACACTGACTATATTTTAGTGAAAGAAACGGATGCAACGGCAGCCGTTGCAGTACTTAAAGAACAAAACTATGAGGTAATCAACGCTTAATCTCTTTATTCCAAGAAGTTTATTAATTAGAATTGTTAAATCTTTATTTATAATAAATGTAAGAATAAAAAAGTCTTAAATGTAGTTGGCAATAAGCAACTATATTTAAGACTTTTTTTATATTATATACCTTAATTTATTTCAAACTATCTTTTTTCTAACGGATCCCCTCTTCTACACCTATCGATATTACTGAAATTCTATCCCAGCAGAGTCCCGCATAGTTTGTAAAATAGTGGTTGAAGTAGTTGTTAATTCAAACAAACGCCACATTTCTTTGCGGTTTTGTTTCATAACCATTTCAACAAAATGTTTTACTTCAGGGATCATCGTATTAGTAAGTTTTGGACTACTCATCGTAACAGCCTTTTGGTCATTACGTAAAAGAGTCAGTTTTTCTAAATGGGTTGGACGGTCTAAAACCAAAGTTGCTTCACTTCCATAAATCTCACTTACGGTTTGACTAGAAGTTTTATTACCAACTAAGAAATCAACGTTAAAAGTTGGGTAGATTAACCGTCCACGTCCAAAATAGTCAGCACCATCAGGATGATCTACTAACTTAGCGGTATAGTTTACTTGAACAGGCTTTCCAAACCAACTTAGAGAGGCGCTTATAAGATAGACACCTAGGTCATATAAGACACCTCTTGCTGCTTTTCGTGAAACAACACCAGGGAGATTTTTCATATTACTAAAGTTTGTGCCAGCTAACCCCGAAGTCAGATAAACTAAGTTAGCACCATCTAGGGCTCCTAACTGTGGTAATAAAGATTCGATTTTTTTAAAAGCTGGTAGGAAAATATTTTTTATTCCCTCCATAAAATATAATTGCGGTTTTTGAGTTAAAATTTCTCTGATTATTTGCAACT
>NZ_AZEF01000027.1:0-52519 GCF_001434915.1 Liquorilactobacillus capillatus DSM 19910 | reverse complement strand
AAGCCATAATCTGTGAAAAATGAATGTTGTTAGGAGATGCTATATAAACAGCGTTGATCTGCTTATCCTCTAATAAACGATCGATATTAGTATAAACAGTAATTGGTGTTCTAAAATTTTTAATGAAGTCTTGTCCCTTGGCTGATGTTCTGGAATAGACAGCCCTAACAGCTGTTTGCTCACTGGCCTCCACCGTATGAGCAAACTTCTGTGAAATCCAACTAGTTCCTAGAATACCGAAGATTAAGTTCGTAACATTGTTCATATACTTGCCCGCTTTCACTAGAATAAGCTTCCAAATTTATAATAAATTAGTACTAAAAACCTTCTTACAATATAACATTACTTGATTTTAAGTTTCAAATTTTTAGGCTTACTTATTCTTCAACTTTTTTGTTATATTTCTTAGAGGGAAGTGCTTGGATCACTGTCGTAGATAAAACTAAAATACCACCCATTGCTTGAATCAGCGAGAAAGGCGTGCTTAGAAAAGTAACTGATAGGACAGTTGCGGTTAGTGGTTCAAAAGCACTCAACATGCCTGTTGTAGCTGGTAGTAAGCTCTTAAGACTTTTCAAGTAAAATAAATAGGCAAACATCGTTCCGAAAATAACAATAAAACCAATTCCAGCAATTGTCATAACATCTAGGGAGCTCCATGAATGTGTTGTAATAACCCCTGTAAAAGGCAAACTACTTAACAACATTGCCCAGCCGACTACTAAACGATCGTTGAAAAGACTTAGTAAGCGACGTGGAAGTAAAGTATATGATGCTTGGCTAAGACCGGCCGCTATTCCCCAAAATAATGCTGCAGGACCTAGGACTAGGTGTGTGACTTGCCCATTGGTAACCAATAAAAATGTTCCCGCTAAAGCTAATAAGACTGAAAAAATATCAATTCTTCGTGGCAACACTCTTTGAAAAACAGTTAAGTAACCAATAATAAATAGTGGTCCCAAAAATTGTAAAACAGTTGCGGTTGGTGCATTACCGTATTTAATTGCCATAAAATAAGTTAACTGTGAAGGCAACATACCTAAAAAGGCAAAGAGAACTAATTTGATAATGTTATTTTTGTTATGCCAAATTGAGAAGATTTTATGTCCATGTTTTATTGCATACCAAAGTAATAACATTAGACCAGCTCCAAACAAACGAATACCTACAAGCCAAAGTGGATCTAAATGCTGGCGGGCAAATAAATATTCAGCAACTGTCCCTGATGTTCCCCAAAAAATTGAACCAATAATAGCATATGCAATTCCAATACTCTTGTTCATAATGAGCCCCTTTATTACGTTAAAATTAACTTTTTACCAGTATTTATTTAGATTTACCAGAACTTGAATATTAGATTAAGTAGTTTTAGTTAAAAAGCTACTTAGTCCAAACATAATATTAGACAGTTTTGGGATGATTAAACTTTTCCAACCGATAAAGTTTTTCGTCATCAAGTTGTCGATAACCATCTTTATAGGAATAACCCATTTTTTGGTAGAATTTCAAGCCTGTAATAGAAGCTGGAATTTCAATTCGTCTAGCACGTATAAAATATGGATCATTTTCTAAAACCGTTATTAATTTTCGACCAATTCCTTGCCCCTGATATGCGGGTAAAACAAAAATATTAAATAAGCTGCTTTCATCTTTTTTACCCCAGTATGGACCAATCGAACCAACAGCAACGATTTTGTCTGCTTGATTATCGTAAAAAATATAGCAATGAAAATATTTAGCTTTTTCAATGAAATCTTGACTAGTCAGATGTTTAAGATCATTTTCTAAGTATTCCTGTGAATAATCTTTACGGTTAGTCGTCCGCATTGTAAGCGCCACTAATTGAGCAACCTCGACAGCATCGTCTTCTTTAAAAGTACGGTATGTAATCATAGATAAACCTCCCTTTGACTTAGTAGATATTTTTACCTTTTTCAATTCCACAGACTAACGTAGTAGCCACAGCTAAAAAATAATATTCCACCTAAATAGCTTAGAGCCATATAACTTAAGCCTGTTCGGGGATGATGTGTATTGAAGAGACCAAGTAGTTCTGTATTTAAAGTTGAGAAGGTTGTCAGACCACCAACTATACCTGTTCCCCAAAAAAGGAAATAGTTTTTTTCAGGCTGTAACCCAAATAAATAACCAAGAAAAAAGGCACCGCTTAAATTGATTAGAAAAGTTGCTAAAGGCCAGTTCTTTTTAAAGTAAACTTTGGTTTTAATAGTTATCTCAAAACGCAACAGAGATCCTAGAGCCGCACCTACACCAATTAACCAGATCATTTTATTCTCGCCCCCCTTCCCTGGCGCCCATTCTGTGACCTATAAGAGTTCCAAGGAAAGAACCAAGAAAGGCAAGTGCTAAACCTCCCAAAATACTGCTGCTCACATAAAAAATCAAATACCCGTTTTTATTAAGAAGTAATAATTTAAAGATATCCAGGTTAAAGCTCGAAAAGGTTGTAAATGATCCAACCAAGCCAGTACTTAGACCGACTGTTAACCACTCTGCAAAGTTTTTAAATGATATAAAAAAATATGTTAAAAAGGCTAAAAGAAAGCACCCAATAAGATTGACCATGATAGTTCCATTAAAATTAAACAACCGACTAAAAAGGTAACGTAGTACACCACCCCAAAAGCCAAAAAATAAGACACTTAAAGCGTTTATCCATTTTCTTTTCATTATTTTAACCCCTTTTTCTAATATTTGTATAGTATAGATTTGCCTAAGTCCAACTTCAGGTTTCTTACCACCAGTTTCCTTTCTAAAATTAGTTAAACAAAAAGACACCTACCCTCTAACTTAGAGGGTAGGTGTCATCAATCTTTCGATAGTTAACCGCGAACACCATCACGTATAATTTAAGTGAATTATGTCATGTAAGGTTCAAGATGTCAATCATTTTGACGAAAATTAGTTATTAGAATAGGCTTTTTCTACAATATTGTTTAATTGTTAGCACGTCACGAAAGCCACTAGCATAACTAATTATCACTCTGTTTAGTTATTTTCATCTTCCATTCATCCCACAAAACCCCGTACTTTACCGAATTTCAATATTTATTTTTATAATAACGAACTTGTCGGACCTCAGCCTCTTTTTGTAATCCCAGCTTTTCAGCTAACTTAGGTGATCAACGAAGGTATTTTATTAGTATACATACCAGACGCTTTTATCAAAATCACTTTTTCTTAATAAGTTGCTTGTTGGTGCTAGTATATCAAAACAGTGTCGATTGCCTTTTTTTATATTCCAAAGCTAGTAGTTAAGCTACAACTGATTGATGTCTAATAACTAGTTCAAGGCTAAGCTATAAATTAGCTGAGGCCCCTTTTTCCCCTGATAAACCTTCTTTTTCTTACGAAATCCACTCTTTTCATAAAGCTTTTGGGCAGGTATATTTCTGCTGTTAACACCAAGGATAATACTATGAATATTTGGAAAATTAGCTTTAACATAGCTTGGCAGCATTGTAAGAGCCGTCTTAGCGTAGTTTCGGCGTAAAAAGCGCTGATCAGTAGAAAAGTTTCGTAATAATAAACTGTTTTTATTGTTTGTATAATTATATTTGGTTTCCCCAGCATCTAAAACTAAAAAGGTTGGGATCTCCCCCTGTTCATTAACTAGCAACAGGGAGTGATAGTCCTTATTGTTTGCTGAGATTTTAATTGCTGTCTGAGGTAAACCGGTAAAAGCAGTACTTGATACTTTATATTCAGCAATCTGAGTTGCAAAGGATGTATTATATTCAATTAATTTCACTTTTATTAACTCCTCGAATAAATTCAACCTATAACAGAGTTCTTGCTAGGTTGCAGAAATAGTCGTATCTAATAACTTAATTACTTTTCATCAAGATTTTCCCATTGCTTTTCCCTGATTCAAGTAGTGCATAGGCATTTTTACCTTCAGCCAAATTAAAAATTTGAGGTTGCTTGATCTGGATCTTCTGTTCAATAAAGTAATTGGCTAATCTATTAAAACGGTTCTGCCTCTCAGTTTGGCTAGTTAAGTAATCCCAAAGATCTCCTGTTAGAATGCTTTTAGAATGCTCAAGTAGTTTTATCAAGTCAACTTTAGGTGGATCACCTCCGGCCATTCCAAAGAAGACCACTGCTCCCTTGGTTTGGGTTAAAGCAATACTTTGTTCTAAAGTTTGTCCCACGCCATCGAAAACGGTTGCAAAGGTTCCATTCTCCCTACTTATTTTTTTATCTGTTCGTAGGTTAACTTCCGTTGCTCCTTGAGTTAAAGCTAGTTGTTGTTTGTGATTAGAAGAAGTTGCTCCGTATACTTCTATACCATCAGCAACTAACATTTGGAGAAGAATCTGTCCCACACCGCCACTAATTCCTTGAATGAAAACCTTATCATCTTTTTTATTCTTAGCAAGGTCATGCGCTAAAAAATCGGCAGTCAATCCTTGGAGCCCGATAGCGGCGGCTGTCTCTTCTTCTAGATCAGCAGGTAGTTTTATTATTTTGGTGACTGGAACAGCAACTAGTTCAGCATTAGCGAAAGGTACATCAACAAAAAGAATCTTTGTCCCTAACGTGATGCCGGTTACACTTCTTCCAAGCTTGATAATCGTGCCCAAACCTTCATAACCGTTAATATAAGGGGTGTGGTCTTCAATATGGTAATGACCTCGACGCCGATAAATATCTGCAAAGTTCAACCCAATATAGTCTGTCTTTACTAAGACTTCATCACTTTTGATCAGAGGATCAGGTAAGGTCCCATACTCTAGTACCGAATTATCACCAAAATGGTTAAAATATAATGCTTTCATATTGTATCTCCATCTCTCTAAGAGTTTCTATA
Source organism: Liquorilactobacillus capillatus DSM 19910 (assembly GCF_001434915.1). Classification (GTDB taxonomy): domain Bacteria; phylum Bacillota; class Bacilli; order Lactobacillales; family Lactobacillaceae; genus Liquorilactobacillus; species Liquorilactobacillus capillatus. Next base: position 47,685 of record NZ_AZEF01000027.1, on the reverse strand, counting down.
GTTAGTGTAGTAAAAAATTTTGAAATAAGCAAAAACCATTTATTTTAACTATCGTATTTACGTTAGTAAACTATCCTCTTTTCCTGAGAAGTAACCGTATCACGAACTGAACAACTGCAATAATCACAAAGAAGACGAGTAACACAACAGATGACACAAAGCGGCTTGTGGAGTCTTGAACTGTACCAGCCCCATCAACTTTGCGGAGCAAAATAAATATCTCCATTGCTACAAAAACAATTAACCAAAAGATATTAGCCAAAGACCATAACTTCAATTTTTTAAACCCTCCAATTTTCATTTTTAAAGAATTTTTTTAACTTGTGCATTTCGGACTGCCAAAAAAGCCTCTAGTAATTACTTCTAAAATTACGGAGGCCAGTTTAACTTAATATAAATAATCTTAAGGCTACAAACCTATACTTTAAAAAAAGTATTATACAAGGCCTTTATGGCGTGTTGTTCATCTGCAGCAGCAATCCCAAACAGCATACTAATCTCTGATGATCCCTGATCGATCATCTTCAGATTAACTCCAGTATTTGCCATAGCAGTCATGGCCTTAGCCGCAGTACCAACAGTTGAAATCATTCCTTCACCAACAATCATTAAAAGTGCCAGTTCCTTTTCAGAAGAAATGTCATCTGCTGCAAGTCGTTCTTTTAGTTCTTGCAACACACTTTCTTCTTCCTCTTTGTCTTTGAATTGATCTGCACGCAATATTAATGAAATCTCATCAATTCCAGTAGGTACATGTTCAACACTCAACTGATGTTCAGCCATAATATTAAGTGCTTTGGCACCAAAGCCAACTTCTTCATTCATGAGGTATTTCTTAATAGAAATAGACATAAATCCATGTGAACTAGCGATACCTGTAATATGATATTTATTATCGGTACGTGTTCTGCTGATAAGTGTTCCGGGCAATTCGGGCCGATTAGTATTTTTAACTCTAATCGGAATGTTGGCCATGATTGCTGGTCGTAACGCCTCGTGATGTAAAACTGAGAAGCCTGCGTATGAGAGTTCACGCATTTCCTGATAAGTTAAGTGATCTATTTTTTGCGGTTGTGCGACAATTTGTGGGTTAGCCGCGAAAATAGCATCAACATCTGTGAAGTTTTCATATAAATCTGCTTTTAACCCTCGCGCAAGAATAGCTCCAGTAATGTCAGATCCACCACGTGAGAAAGTAACCCGCTGTTTTTCCTTGGAAACACCAAAAAATCCTGGAAAAATAATACATTCTTGTATCTGACGGAGTTTTTCAAGATTAGTGTATGTCTCAGGTAAAACACGAGTATGGCCATCTTGTGTGGAAACGTATAACCCAGCCTTTTCCGGACTAATATATTTTGCAGCCAATCCATTTTGCTGAAAATAAGCTGCTACGAGCTGCGCATTATTATCTTCTCCACTAGCTTTGAAGGTGTTTAGGAGATGATCGTATGAAGTATAGGAGTCAGTGACCATTTTTTGAAGATTAGTTTCTAATTTAGCTTTAACTATTTGTCCGAGGTCTAAATCGTTGATTATATTCATATAGCGTTCTTTTATAATCGTCAAAATCTTTGCAGTATTCTTACCATCACGGACCTGTTCAGCGAGGGTAATCAAATTATCTGTTATTTTTGTATCAGTAGCAAAGCGTTTGCCTGGTGCTGATACAACGACAGCTTTTCTATCAGGGTCAGCTTTTACAATATCAAAAACCTTTTTGATCTGTTTAGCATTGGCAAGAGAACTTCCACCGAATTTTGTTATTTTCACGAATGACACATCCTAATTATCTATTTATTATGTTGATTAGAATAGCAAAAGAATTGTTATAAAACAAGAAATAATCTTTAATATAATTGACTACTTGTCTATTATACAGATTTTTTTCTATAAGTAGCCAACATGTTTATTTATTATTCCATTCTGAGCGTAATATATCTAAAAAAAGAATGTCGAACCTTTGATTATCACGTAAAACAGCTTGGCGTTTTCGACCACCAACTTTGAAACCTAATCTTTCGTAAAGTTTCTGTGCATTTTTATTGTATTCAATAACTTCTAATTCAAGACGATCCAAGTTTAATTCGTTAAAGGCGTACTGCATTATTAGTTTCAAAGCATCTGTGCCGTAGCCTAAGTGCCGATCCCTTTCGTATCCGATCCCAATCGCAAGTGTTGCACTACGATTATTCCATTCAATATTATAGATAGAGACAAAGCCTACGGGTAGTTCACTTTTTAATGGATAAATAAGTAATTCAATTACATCAGTAGCGGGTTCGTACATTTCTTTGATTTCATCGATATTTCGCGGAAGTGCGATTGCGGTATCAACATTGCGCAAAAAATATGTATCCTCATACCAGTCTTCTATTGTTTCAAAATCATCTTCTTTGACTGCTCGTAGCCTAATTAAAGCTCCTGCAAACATCTTAAAATTTAATTTATTTTCTTTTAAAATCTTGATCCCCCTTTTCGTATGTAGTTCTACTGTTGATCTTTAAAACGCTCAGTTAGCTTATTCTCGCTATAATGCAAGATTTCCTGTGGTTCAATTTCATATTTACGGCATAAGATTAAAACTTGATCAACTACATCAGCTAGTTCTTCCTTTAAGTTGTCAAATCTTTCGGCCTTATCCTTTTTCTTTTCACCCGGATGATCGCGTCCGATTTCAAAAGTTCTAATGGCTCTAGCTAATTCACCAACTTCTTCCGTTAAAAAGTTCATCCTAATTTCAGGTGAAAACTTATACCAATCTCTTTTTTTATAAAATGATACTAACCATGCCTGGTGCTCTTCTAATCCCATCTTTTGATCCTCCCCAATGTTATTGTTTAAATAATCTAATTATACATGATACATCTTGTGAATAAAACTTACTTTGTTTAATAGAGAAGGCTTAAATTAAAATTCTTAAATTAGGATACTGTAAGCACCATTGTTTTTGAATTACGCGCCTTTTAAAAATAATTAAGTGCGCTTGATCAAGGGAGAATGCTGGAACTGGACGGCAAATGAAATTAACTAAGTCATCTACACCAAAAGGTGCTATTAATTTAAGTTGTTTTTCTTTATTTAAATAGGCCCCAATACTTGTTGGAGTTTCTACAAAGTGTGCAATAGCATCTTCAAGTGACTTAAAAGCTGCCTGATTTTCAAAATCATAATTATGCATATAAGCCTCATTTTTCACTTGCCACTTGTATGTAGGATACATCTTAGATAATTGGTGCTCTAGATCCCTATCAAAGTCTTGTGGCCTTGCTGGATCAAAAAAAACTAAGTCAATATCACTTTTTAAAATAAGTGGTTGTTTACTAAGAACCTGCCATACTGAATTACGGATACATCCAGCTGCCAGGGCACCATGTGGTAGCTGGAGCTGTTGAATAATTTCTAAAATATTCATCAATTCTTGGCTAGAATAGATTATCTTCTTTACAACTTTTTCATTGCTGTTTATTTTATCATCCCCTTTTATAATTAAACATTGAGCTTTTCCTTTTATCCAAAGTATAACTGTTATTAGCAAAATTACAATTTAATTAAAGTATATAAAAATAAAAAATAGTTGACAAAAGCCATTGTTTAAAATACACTTCAAATAAAGTGTCACATGTGTCATTTTATTTTTAGGGGGGATTTTGGATGGCGCGAAAAGCAAACAAACAGTTGCGTGAAAGTAAAAGGGCTGAGATTTTAAAGAGTGCGCGACAGCTTTTACTAAAAAAAGGATTTGCTAATACAACAATGAAGGATATCGCGGAGACAATTAATCTCAGCCGTAGTGGCTTGTATTTATACTTTTCTTCTACCGAAGAAATAATGCAGGCGATCATTACTGAACGTGAGCATAAACGTTTTGATATTATTAGGGAAAGCATTTTAGCAAGCAAGCCCTTTAACGAAGTTCTAGATAAGTACTTGGAACTACAAAAGGAACGTTTGCTTAATATTTCAAAATCGTTGTTGATGTCGGGTTATGAGTATTACTCAGAAAACTCTGAAGAGGCAACACAGTTTCTGGGTAAAAACCTTGATGAGATGCGCAGAACGATCTTGGGTGTTCTTAATCTGGGAGTCGAACAAAAGAAGATTCATCAAGAGGATCTACCTACTATCGGTGATCATTTTATTTTGACAATTGAAGGCTTAAGTGTTTTTTGCTATCTACATCAGGCTTCAGAAAAATATATCGATGAACAATTAGCACTATTAAAAAAATTAATAGCTTTTATTTAATATTATTTAACCGTTACTCCAACAGAGTACTTGTATTTTTAAACCATTGAAACAAAATACACTAGAAGAAGGTAATTAGATGTTAGAAAATAGTAAACGGATCCGTCGTATCACAGTTTCAGGAATTGTGATGGCTATAATAATTGCTCAGAGCCTCTTTCCCATGTTGGGTTATGTTCCAATCGGTGTGATCAACCTGACAACGATTCATATTACTGTTATAATTGTCGCGATTTTATTTGGTCTATTTGAAGGGACGGTTGCTGGAACAACATGGGGTGTCTTTTCATTTATCAATGCTTGGACGAGACCAACAAGTGTCGTTCAAACACTCGTTTTTACTAACCCACTGGTTTCGATCGTACCACGGATTATTGTTGGTATAGTAGCAGCCCTCATTTTTATGAAACTTTCCCGGCTAAACTTAGTCACACGCTCAGCAATAACTGCCCTTATATGTTCATTGCTAAATACAATTCTTGTTTTAGGTACGATTTACCTTGCTTACCGAACACCAGAAGTTGCACAAGCATATGGTTTAAAGGACCCAAGCCTTCTGGGAAAACTACTGCTAGGTGTCGTTGGAACAAATGGTATTCCAGAAGCTATCCTTGCAGCTGTCGTTGTCCCCATTATCGTCAAGGCGCTTTCTGCCGCATTAAAAAATAAATTAAAATAAAAACGTAAGATTCAAAAAAGATAAAAACTATTTTGGATATTCAGTTCTAGGGGTGATACATGCATATAGCTCAAAGGAGCGTGACATAAGTCTAGAAAATTTGAGTGCTGATTTGAAGCTACGAACATAACGAGAACTTTGCTATGAGTAATTCGAAGTTAGACGGAGAATTTTGACTTATAAAATACGTTTATTCGTAACAAATAGAGGGCCTGAATCAAAAGTTAAATTTTGACCAGACCCTCTTAATTAGTACTATATTAAATAATGTTGTTTTTAGTTTCCCCTGTTAAGAAAGCTTTGACATTGGCCAAACATATTTGTAAAAGTCGTTCCCGAGTTTCAACGGGTGCCCATGCTATGTGTGGAGTAATAAAGCAATTTTTAGCAGTTAGAAGTGGGTTATCTGAACTAATTGGTTCAGTTGAGACAACATCTACGCCTGCTGCGAATATTTTGCCGCTATTTAGCGCAGCAGCAACATCTTTTTCATTTAGAAGCCCCCCACGAGCTGTATTAAGTAAAATAACTCCATTTCTCATTTTGGTAATTTTCTCTTGATTAATAAAGTTGGTCGTTGTTTTTGTTTGGGGGATATGCAGGCTGATAATATCTGCTTGTGCAAGTAATTCATCCAGTGGTACCTGTCTTATCCAAGGTTTATTTATTTCTTTAGGACGATGATTATAGAAAATAACTTTCATGCCCATAGCATGGGCAATCTGAGCTGTAGCTTGGGCGATTCTACCGAATCCGATCAGGCCAAATGTCTTGCCTGATAATTCAATTAAAGGCGTTTTTCTAAAGGTGAAGTCAGGATTCTTGGTCCATTCGCCTGTGTGAACGGCGTTACTATGCAAACTCACTTGGTTTGTTATCTCAAGCAGCAGTGCAAATACTGCCTGTGCAACCGCCTCTGTCCCGTATGCTGGGACATTAGTAACAGTAATCTTCTTTTTGGCAGCAGCTTCCAGATCAATTACATTATAGCCGGTTGCTAGAACTCCAATGTATCTTAAGTTTGGGGCCTGCTCGATCACTTGCTGCTCAAGTGGTGTTTTGTTAGTGAAAACGATTTCGGCATCACCAATTCGCCTTAAGATCTCAGCCGTATCCGTATAAGGTGTACGGTCGTAGACTTTTAATTCTCCTAGTTTTGCAAACTCTTTCCAGCTTAAATCACCAGAATTTAAGGCATAACCATCTAATACAACTAATTTCATTTATCTAACCCCTACTTCCAATAAGATATATTACTAATTCAATCAAGCGTAGTATACCATACCGTTTAAAGAAATAACTCTTCTAAAACTTGGAGAAAACACAAAAAAACATTGACTAGAACATCTCTACTCAGTCAATGTTTTTTGAATACTTACTCGGTGTTATTTGCAAAAAACGGTTCAGTAATAAAAATTCTTTTTTGATCAAAATCTATTTTTGCTTCTAGACCATAGGGTAAAACAGTCCGTGGATAAGCATGACCAAAGTTAACATTAAATATAATTGGTGTCTCCGTCTCAGCAGTAACTGCTTTGATAATTTTTTGATACTCCGCATAATAAACCTCATTTTGTGGTTTACCGACAATAATTGCTTTTACAGCTGAAAAAAGACCATATTTTTTTAATAATATCAGCATTTTTTGATATAATACCGGTGTTGGTTTTTCTTCACTCGTTTCAATAAAAAGAATTTTGTCCTGCCATTCTGCAATGGTTGGAAAAAGTCCGTATTTCTCAACCAACTGTTTCTCATCAGGATACCTTTCATTCGTTAAAAGGTCATAAAAGCTATCAAGACAACCGCCTAGAAGTTTCCCCGTAATTACACCTTTCCCCCGTAAAACTTCATACCCTTTTGTTTCTTTATGGCTAACACGCTTAGTTCCAAGTGCCTCTACTGAAAAGTCTACTCGTTCTTCATACCAATAGTCACTAGCCTTAATTTCAAGTGATTGTTCTTTTCTAAAGTAATTGCGAAAAGAAGTGGCTGTGAAATGAAGCATCTGATTATCTAGTTCCGCAAGGTCATTAATAAAATTTGGCCCATAGAAAGTTCCCATCCCCAGTTTATAAAACATAAGATGATTAACGGTTGTATCTGAAAAACCAGTAAAGAGCTTAGGATCTTTTCTAATAGCTTCTTTGAAGACGGTGTCCTCCATCAAATATGGTGCAAGCCGATAAGTATCATCTCCACCGATTGCACAAATAACACCCCTAATACTTGAATCACAAAGTGCCTGTTTCAAATCAGCTGCCCGTGCTTCTGGGTGCTGCTTAAGATATGTGATTCCCTTTAAAGAATGAGGCATGAAAATGGGCTCTAGTCCCATTTCACGCAACCTTTTTTCACCCTGCTTTAGTTCATGAGTACAAAAAGCTTCACCTAGTATACCTGAGGATAAACTAACAATTGCTACTTTATCACCCTTTTGCAAAATTTGTGGCTTTTTTATCATATTTAAACTCCTATCTGGGAAGGCAATGGATTTAATTCTCTAAAACTAAGCGGATGATATCTAAGAATGCATTTGTTGATAAATAGATATAATAAAATCCTTTTTATAAGCGATATATCTTTCAATATCATTTGGAAAAAGCGTAGCGGCTTCTTGTTTTATCATTCCGTATCGTTTACATGCCAAAGGGTGTTGCCGTAAATAATCCCGGAAAAAAAGATGTTTAAGCAATTCTTTTGAATAAAGTGGGCAAACATACAAATGATGTAAAAAAAGTGTGCTCGAAGCAGGATTGTATTTAAAAGCATGCCGGTCTGGAATTCCCAAGGTACCTTCATATATATAGCCTAAAGTGAAAAGATGCTGTTTAAGCTCTTCAAAATTTGTATAGTCTGAGATAACAACATCAATATCAATAATTGGTTTTGCACTCAAGCCGGGGATAGCAGTACTGCCGACGTGTTCAATTCGTAGACTCAAATATCCGATATTTTTCTTTAAAAATGTTTGGATTTTTGCAAATTCTAAAGGCCAACGATCATTATAAGGCTTAACAACAACATGCTCCGTTTTCATATGAAAACTCCTTCCCAATCACTTGACGCTTTATTTCTACCAAGAGTGTATGAGCTTCTTTTTAAACCGGTCGGATTAGAGAGAATAACTTAATCTTCATTATCTTCATTGTGTATATGCATATAATTAGCCACTTGCTCGACGTCTTTATCGCCGCGTCCAGAGATATTAATAATTACAATTTGTTCTTTGTTCATAGTTGGAACTAGCTTAACTGCCTCTGCAAGAGCGTGCGAACTCTCTAATGCAGGAATTATTCCTTCCGTTCTTGAAAGCAATCCAAAAGCCGCGACGGCTTCTTTATCGGTTATCGGAACATATTCTGCTCGGTGAGTATCTTTTAAAAAGGCGTGCTCGGGTCCAACACCAGGGTAATCGAGACCGGCTGAAATTGAATAAGCTGGCAAAACATGGCCTTGATCATCCTGTAAAACATAAGTTTTCATTCCATCTGAAATGCCGATAGTTCCATTTGTCATCGTTGCCGCATTTTCAGGATCATTGATACCTTTGCCAGCTGCTTCAGCTCCGATTAACCTTACCTGCTTGTCATCAATAAATTCAGCGAAAGCTCCGATAGCATTTGAACCACCACCAATACATGCGATCACAGCATCTGGCAAGCAACCTTCTTTTACGAGTATCTGTTGTCGAGCCTCACGACTAATGACACTCTGAAAGTCTTTAACAATTGTTGGATACGGATGTGGTCCAACCGCTGATCCAAGGACATAGAAAGTGTCATCAAGATGTTCTGCAAAATATCCTAAAGCTGCATCGACAGCATTTTTGAGTGTTGCAGTTCCATCTGTTACGGCATTAACAGTTGCACCCATTAATTCCATCCGGAAAACATTTAATTTTTGCCGTTCAACATCCTCAGCTCCCATAAAGATCTCACATTCAAGACCGAATTTAGCTGCTGCTGCTGCAGTAGCAACTCCATGCTGTCCGGCTCCTGTTTCGGCAACTACCTTTTTCTTACCCATTCTTTTAGCTAGCAGGATTTGTCCCAAAACATTATTTAATTTGTGTGCCCCCAAATGGTTTAAATCTTCACGCTTGAGATAGACCTTTGCGCCACCAAGATATTTAGTTAAACTTTCGGCATAATACAATGGAGTTGCTCGACCTGAATAATCTTTGAGGTAATAAGCCAACTCATCTCTAAAAGTTTGATCATTTTTATACTTGTCATAGGTTTCTTCCAACTCATCTAATGCTTTTTTTACTTTGTCTGGAACATACTGTCCGCCAAATTCTCCGAAATAACCTTTATTTATTGCTTTATCCATAATAATAATCCCTTTTTTATTTTTTTATAGGGAGAGTCTAGTGCTAAAAAAGATACTCAAAGACCGCATAGTCAATCTCTATGCGGTCTAAAATAATATCCTTAAGTTAGAATTATCATATCAGCATAGACTCTCTTTAAATACTAAATAACTTAAAGTAAGTCTACGCATCTTTCTTTATCAATCGCGGTAAACTTACACTTAACTATGCCAGCTTTGCCAAATGTTTAAAGTAAGATTCATGATATGATACTCCTTTCCGTTTAAAATTTGTCCTTATTGTGCCTTAAATTTAAATCTCTGTCAAGTAAAAACAGATTTTAAATCAAAGTCAAATATATTGAAGCGCTTTAAACACTATGCTAGATTGAGATCGGATAGAATCGGAATACTTTTTAAGTAAGGGGTGTTATCAAATGGAGTTTTTACGTGATCAACTTATGTCAGGTACAATTTTTTCTTTATTTAGTTTCTGCTGGTTTGGTTGGGCACAAGAAAAACCAAGGCCCAACTGGCGGCTTGGTCTTGGTTTAGCAAGCAGCGCGGCCTTACTTCTTAGTATTTTTAGTGGAGTTCTTAGCTACTATAACTGGGATGCGCCCTCAATTCTGAATAACGCAACTCATTTTGGTTGGTACCTTCTTTTTGCTATTGGAGAATTTATCGTCGCGCTGATTGGAGCTCTCATTTTAATAAAATTAAAACGTTCAGATGACATTGCTCCATGGATTTCGTTTATTGTTTTGACCCATTTTATCGGTTTGAAGTTTGTTTTTCAAGATAGCTCATTATTTGTTCTAGCTGGTCTAATGTTACTTGTTTTACTTCTGTCGTATCCGCTCGCTGCACGATTTAAAGTTGCGCGTAGTGCAATTATTGGTATTGGGAACGGTACCGTACTATTCTTATTTGCCATAATAAATCTGTCATTAGCTTTTATTTTTGAACATTAAATAATACGATGATAGCGTAAAATATGTATAATCCAGTAAATAACTGCTAGCGTAATAACAACTACTGCAATCCACGCGAAGGAATTGTTTTCCAGCGGTAATTTAACATTCATACCGTAAAAACCTGTGATGATCGTTGGAATTGCAAGTACAACTGACCAAATAGTTAGAATTTTCATAATATAGTTCAGATTATTACTAAGTATCGTATCAAAAGTATTAATCAGCTGAGTCACGATCTCCGATTCTGTTTCAACTAATTGATCCACCTGATGAGTCTCAATTTTAGCATCTACTAATGATTCGACTTGATCATCACGGAAATGTAGACCAAAATATTTATCAGTTAAGTTTTCCAGTAAATGTTGATTATTTCGCGTGGCACTTGCAAAGTAAATCAAGCTTTTTCGCAAGCTTGCAAGTGCGATCAAGTTTTTATTATCAGCTCGTGTACTTAAGAGGTCATTTAACTCTTTACGCTGATGCCGAATCTCATGCATCGGTAAAAGATACATATCGCTTAAATGCTTAAGAATTTCAAGAACAGTTGTTTCAATATTAGGTGTGTCTGTTTTAAGAATTTCATTTGTGAAGATCTGTTTAACTGTTGTATCATCAAAATGATTAAAGGTTATCAGCTGGTCTGCAATGAGAATAATTACAATTGGAACGGTTAGAAAGCCCTGCTGGTTTCTATAAGGAATATGGTAAATAAATAATTGGGAGTTAGTTTCTTTATCGTAATCATAGTTTGTTGGTTCGTCGATATCAGTTACATATTCAAGTAGCTCAGTCGATAAATTATACTCTTTTTGTAGTACTTCTATATCTTCAGACGTGGATTTTTCAACATTAAGCCAAGTGTGATATGAACCAATAGCAATTTTTTCCGCCTGTATCATGTCACTACCCCCTACTCATAAATAATTGTACTTAAAGATTTAAAATCTAGAAACGATTGTGCGACACCTAAGCCGACTATTGGGCAAACCTCTAAAATCTTTAGCAACCTATCCGTATTGTAGCTGAAAATGATTAAGAAATAAATCGTAAATTAAATCAAAAACTTATTTATAACTATTCTTTTGAGTTATAGTTTTAATTAGTTTAGTTAATTCCGGATTATAATTTTAAAGAACCTATTCTTATAGATCAACTACACTCCTTTACAGCTAAAATTAACTATTTGTTCGTAATTTCTATTTTAAAACCATAATCTTTTTTACTAACTAAACAAAAAAAGATACTCAATCAAAATAAAAAATTATTTGACCTAGTACCTTCTTTAAGATTAGCTATAAAAATGATTTATACTGCATATTTTTCAACTGTAGCTAATTTTGCAATTAATTTATTTAAAGCTATTAAAGAACACCTATTTGATTATCAATAGCAGCAGCGACTTGATCGTGAACAGTAACTCCTTGTTGCTCTAACTCAGTAATTTTTTCCGCAAATTGTGGTAAATATCGTTTATTAGCGACTAGCATCTCATCTAACAGGTTCTTAGCATGCCGTCCGCTAGGAATCAATGGATTTATAATGAAAGCTTGTAATGCTGTCCCATAGTCACCAGTTACAGCTGCTTGCGTAATGACTAATTCCATATTTTTCATCAACTGAATCCAGCCTCGTTCTGCGGGCTGAAAATGTCCAAAAGTCATGGGAATAGCCCCAGTCGCACCAATTTGCGCAGAAACTTCGACAGTGTGGTCACTTGGTAGATCAGGAATTGCACCTTTATTCAAAGTTGAAACTACCATATGTGTCTTCTTATCCGCATAGATTGAAGCGATTGCTTCACATGCGGCATCTGAATAATGTGCTCCGCCGCGTTCAGCTAATTGTTTGGGCTTGTAATCTAAATGAGGATCCTGATATAAAGTAAATAGCTCATGCTCGATCCGCATTACCTCTTGAGCTCTAGTAGCGTTATTCTTAAACTCTTCAAGACTATGCTCTAACATCTCAGTTTGTCGGTAATAATAACGATGATAACCGCATGGAATCATCTTCATTTGTTCAAGCTGTTCACGGAAGAAAGAAATGTCAAAAATATTCTTAGGTAACCCATTATTCTTATCAGCATATATCTGATTGATAATATCCATCGTAACTTCTTTGCCTGTATTATCCCAAACACGATGCCAATGAAAATGATCGATCCCAGCGAATTTGTAAGTTAGGTCCTTGAGCTCCTTGTTGATCAATGCCGGTTCGTTGATCATTGCCATAACAGGTACATTACACAGCCCAATAACCTTGTTCCATTGGCCATAATGCTGAATAGCCTCGGTGATTATTCCACTTGGATTAGTAAAATTAATCAACCATGCGTTAGGGCATAGTTCCTTCATATCCTTAACGATATCTAGAATTACTGGGATAGTTCGTAAAGCTTTGAAAATACCCCCTGCACCATTAGTCTCTTGACCTAATAGACCATAACTGCCAGGAATCCTCTCATCTTTAACACGAGCTTCCAATAATCCTACCCTGAATTGGGTTGAAACAAAATCAGCATCTTTGAGAGCTGCACGGCGGTCTAACGTTAAATGCACTTCCCAGTCTAACCCCGCCGCTTTAACCATTCTTTTTGCCATTGCGCCCACAACATTTAACTTCTGCTCACCCTCTGGGATGTCAACCAGCCATATTTCTTTAATTGCAAGTTGAGCTTGTCTCTTGATATAGCCTTCGATCAGTTCGGGCGTATAACTAGATCCTCCGCCGATTGTAACTATTTTTAAAGCTTGATGTGACATATCGAATCCCTCCATTATTAAAATTAGACCGCATTATCTTAAGTACATCCTAAGTTTAATTTATGGGATTGTTCCCAGGTCAAGCTTTAAATTCAAAAATAAAGAGGTCTAATGAATCACCTCTAGAAGTTAGAGCAGAAATCTAGCTGCCGGTGGTCACTACATCAATCAAAAGTTATGTTTTAGTTTATTTTACCGTTCCATAACCATTCCAATTTTAACGCTTTAGCTCGCTCTTTCTAAATAGCTGCCGTGGTTCTTGCTTTTCAAAAGGCAACTGTTGTTGATTTAGTTGGTTATATAAATAAGTAAAAGCATTACGTGCTTGACTGCGGAAACATAGGTCGACGGTTGGTATCCCTATTAGCCGCGCGATCTGACTATTGTCTGTTCCGATCACAAGACAATCCTGGGGGACTTTAAAACCTTTTTGCCGTAAAGTTGCACTAAATTCAGCGGCTACATAGTCTGCAAAGAAAATCAAAACTACGGGCCTTTTAGCAGATGCTATCCATTTTAAAGCAGCATCCTGTCCGGCATTTGGTTGTTCAGCATAAAAAAGTTGATAGCTCTGATCGACATCATGATGGCTATTACTAAAAGTAGTAATTGCGTGTAGACGCGCTACTGTGTTAGCGTTACGTGGATTTGAAAGAACATGTCCAATTTGTCGATACCCTTTCATATATAAATATGCGATGATCTTAAGGTAAACTGGATAATGATCAACATAATTGGAGTAAATTAGCGGACTGTCAACACGCTGCCAGGTTGCGAGTGGACCAAATTTAGCATAGGATTCGATCGTATCCCACGAATTAAAGCGCGTTAAAATGTAAGCGGCATCAATTTGCTTAGTCATTAATAAATTTAATTTGTCTATTTCATCTTGAGGACTAGTAATAAAATAAACATTAACATTATAATTATACTTTGCGGCGCTGTGGATAAAGATATTAATAAATTCTCCAACTAAAGGATAATAACCTCTAGAAAAAAAACCAATTGTATTTGTACGCTGCTTCTGTAAATTTTTAGCAGTTTGATTTGGTACATACCCGAGTTGATGTATTGTAGCTAAGATCTGCTTTCTTTTAGCCGCACTGACGTATCCATGACCGCTCACAACACGGGAGATCGTTGACTTAGAAATACCTGTCTGTTTAGCAATATCATAAATGGTTACCATTTATCTTCTCCTAGAAGTCTATTTTTAACGCTATTAAAAACGTTCTAACTCTAAAGTAAGTCGTACCTGCTTTTATTTTACTACAGTTAATTTATTTTTCTGAGCATACAGCATTACTTATTATAATAGAAAAGGCCTTCTAAACCTCGATTTTTATATCAAGATTCTAGAAGGCCTCATATTCTAAGATAACTTTTATATCATTTTATTAAATTACTTTTTAAAGCTCAGCAAAAGTCGTGATCTTTTTTCCAACGATCCCATAATCCTTAGCTTCGTCGACAGACATCCAGAAGTTACGGTCTGTATCTGTTTCAACTTTTTCAAGCGGCTGACCTGTTGCTTCCGAAATTAATTCATTGATCCGTTTACGTGTTCTGATCAATTCCTGTGCTTCGATTTGTATTTCAGTTGATTGACCTTGAACACCACCAGCTGGCTGGTGGATCATATAACGTGTATTCGGTAAACTATACCGATTTTCCTTGTCGGCACCCAAGAAAATAGTTATTCCAGCACTCGCAACCCAACCAGTTCCAATAACTTTGACTGTTGGCTTGATAAATTTGATCATATCATGAATTGTATCGCCTGATTCAACATGTCCACCTGGACTGTTAACAATGATCGTAATAGGATCATCAGATAAAGCAGCAAGAAGCAACAGCTGTGAAGTTATATCTTTAGCTAACTCTTCATTAACTTCTCCATATATCAAGACAATCCGCTGATCAAGCATTTTTTTACGATACACATCTGAGATATCGCTGGTATTTTTATCTTTTGTATCTTTTTGGTCCATAAACTGTACCATAAAAAATCCCTCACTTTCTTTGACCATTGAAGTATAACACAGTTTTCACAACGATTAAAGATTTATAACCTGTCAGCAGTCTTAATATTTATACCCTTTAAAAAGTGAATTTAATAGTTAGTGATTACCCTTTAAAGAGCCTCTCTTTTCTTGATGAAAAATTTCCAGATTAAATAAGCACATGACCACATTACAATAAATCCGACCACTAAGATATACCCTAAGTTATTAAAATCGATATCTTGTACCCAGCTTTTGACATTTACCATGCTAGTAATGACCTGTAGAAGTTCAACACCGCCGATAACAAAAGCTGCAATAACAGATACGGTTGTGACAGTTAAATTATAATAGACCTTACGAACAGGTGTATCGAAAGCCCAACTATACGCACCAGACATCATAACCGAATCTGTCGTGTCCATCAAATTCATTCCTGCAGCAAATATAATTGGAAGGGCAATAATTCCAATACTGGAGATACTTGATTGAGCTGCGCTAGCAGATAGTGCAATCAAAGCTATTTCAGTAGCTGTATCAAAACCTAAACCAAATAAAAAGCCGATTGGATACATTTGCCAACTATGGTTGATACACTTGAACAATGGAGCTAATAGGCGGGCTAGAAAACCGCGTGATAAAAGCATCTTATTAAGTTTATCTTCGTCAAATTTTCCTTGCTTCATTTTCTCTAATGACTTGTACATACTTATGAGGATCAACAGGTTAAATAAAGCAATAAGGATTAAAAAGCTTCCTGAAACAAGTGAACCAATCCGGCCACCAATTTCTTCTAAGAAAGGTAATTTAACTTTTGCCCATTTAACTGAAATACTAACTACGATCGCCATTAGGAAAACAACCGTTGAGTGCCCTAATGAAAAGTAAAAACCTACACCTTCAGTTCTTTTATTTTGCTGCACTAGTTTACGAACGGTATTATCGATAGCTGCTATATGATCGGCGTCAAAAGCGTGACGTAAACCTAGTGAATAGGCTAGAAAACTCATTCCCCAAAAACTTGGTGAATGGAACCCAGCAATAAGTAAGAGAACAATTCCAACAATATGCAAACATGCACTGGCTGAATAATACGGAAGAGACCCGCGT
This sequence comes from Liquorilactobacillus capillatus DSM 19910, assembly GCF_001434915.1. Classification (GTDB taxonomy): domain Bacteria; phylum Bacillota; class Bacilli; order Lactobacillales; family Lactobacillaceae; genus Liquorilactobacillus; species Liquorilactobacillus capillatus. The sequence goes on along the minus strand of NZ_AZEF01000027.1, from coordinate 31,592 downwards.
AATACTTTTTTCTTCATAAATTAACAAACTCCCATCTCTTTATTGGTTTAAGTGTACAAGGAGCTGACAAACCCTACATTGTCAAAAATAAAAAACTGAAGTTGTTACCTTTTGTCAACACTGCTTGATAATGACGAGCGAATAGTGTTTACTTTAAAATTAATAGCTATCAAGATGGTCCATTAAGACATTATAGTTTGTTAACAAAAAGTCCCTCAAGATAAGAGCTGCTGCTCAAATCTTAAGGGAGCGTAGTAGTTAAGTACAAACCTGTTATGAAAGGTTTATTTGCTGATCCATTCAATATACTTCTGCTGTAGGTGGGCTGTAACCTTCCCCAAGCTACCATTATTAACTGGTTTTCCGTCAATACTTGTGATAGGAACGACTTCCCAAAGGGAGTTTGAAACAAAACATTCCTCGATTTGATCTATGTTAGTTACAGGAACAGCTTCTTCCTTAACTGATAAACCTTCAGCGTGCGCAATCTCCAATAGACGTAATTTGGTAATGCCAGGTAAAACCAAGTTACCATCTGGGTGCGTGTATAAGACACCGTTGATGACAAACCAAAGGTTCGAGGCTGAGGCTTCAGTAAAGTAGCCATTACGTACCAGTAAGGCATCTTCATAACCTTTACGGCGTGCTTCATCTAAGGACAAAATATTGCCTAAAAGACTTAATGATTTGATATTACAATGCAACCACCGCTTATCTTCAACTAAACAAGCTGTTTCGCCCCCCTTTTGCTTAGCGATTGGTCTTTCATAAGGAATAGCGTTCGCCGTTATAACGGGTTTAGCTTCCGCAAAGGTTGGGATACGATGGTTTCGTGGTGCAGCTAGACCGCGTGAAACTTGAAAATAAACTTCCCCATCAATAATTTCTTCAAGCGCGATCAGCTTATCCAAATTTTCTTTAAGGTCTTTTTTTGAGAATGGTAGCTGTAAATGTATTTCCCTTGCACAACGTTCAAGGCGTGCAAAATGCTCTGGGTACATATACATCTCACCATTATAAATCCGTAGTGCTTCATATAGACCATCTCCAAATTGGTAGGCACGATCTTCAATATCAATTTTGACATCTGAACGCTTGACGATTTGATTATTCCATAAAACATGCATTGTGGATCACTTTCCTTTCAGCTTAGGTAGAGTTTTTTAATAACAAAACATTAACTTCAACTAAGTATTCGATTAAAATAGCATAATATAAATTTATACTTAGATTTGTAATAAGTCAATTCTCGATAACTCACTGAAAAAAAGTGAGGTCATGATACTAATCAGCATGATTTGACAACTAATTTAAAATTAGTAAAAAAATAGCTTAAGATGGGGTTCTTAACCCAGTCCCATTATTTGAGATAGTCATCTTTTGAGAATTTAGTATCTTCATATTTACCTTGACCACCATAAAAACGGTTATAACGTTGCTTAAATTTCCGAAAAAGATAGATAACTATTACTTTAACTAAACAATAGATTGGAATTCCGAAAATAACACCCACTAAGCCCATTAAATCACCCATAACTAATAAAACTAATAGTACCGTTATCGGATGCAGTTGTACTTTGTTCCCCATCACACGTGGAACAACTAATTCACCATGTAAAAATTGAATTACAAACCAAACGACCACGAACTTAACTGCCATCATCAATGAACTTTGGAAAGCCACGATCAAACCTGGAATAAAGACAGCAAAAGGTCCAATATAAGGGATAATACATAAGATTCCTGCAGCCAGCGCAATGGCACCCGCATAATTAAGCCCGATTAAAAGGAACGCTGGCCAATATAAAATCCCAAGTATAATCGATGCTACAACTTGTCCCTTGAGATATCCACCGATTTGTTGATCGATAATCTTGAGAAACTCATTAAAATCCTTTCGAAAAAGTGGTGGCATCATTTTTTTGACAAAGACATAAAACTTTTCTTTATCTTTCAACAAGAAAAAGGCTACGATTGGACCCGTTAGCAAAGTTAAAAAGGTGGTCGTAACGGCAGAAAATACTCCACCAAAACCTTTGATCCCGTCTGAAAAATATTTAGTACTAAAACCGCTCCCCTTACCACTGCTTAAGTCAATTGAGCTTACTAATTGATTGATCTCACTTGTAAACGGTAATTTTTTAGTGGCAGTATCAAAATTACGTTGAAAATCCTTCAAAATATCTGGAAAGTGTTTAAATAATTCAATTGCTTGATCTTGTACTAAAAATAAGAGCTGAATTCCACCAACTGCTAACAGGACAAGAATTAAAACATAAATTGCCGTAATCACCCATGTTCGTGAGAGACTTTTCTCTAACAGCTTTACAAGTGGGTTTAGTAGATAGTAAATAACTATCCCAAAAATAATCGGCGGCAAAACAGTTCCTGCAATGATACTGACCGGCTTAAAAATAAATGATATTTGGTTAAACAGTAAGATGATAACTGCAATTAAACCTAGTGTCATTAGTGTAAAAATCAGGTTGTTTCCGCCTAAGAATTGAATCCATTTAGTCTTTTTCATTCTCCTACCCCTTTAGCAGAACATACGGCTGTTAATATAACCTGTACTGCTTTTTATAGTGCTACAACCTCATTATAACGGAATATAACTTAAGCTAGTAGTTTTTGCACCTTAAGCATCTAAAGTTACAGCAAGTAAAGTGAACCCCCTGAGTTTGAATTTACTCCAACTCAGGGGGTTCACTTCACAGAGATAAAAGTTAGGTTTTTTATTAGAGACTAGAATCTTTTTCATTAACCAATTGTTGGTACACTTTTGTAGTGATTAGATAAATACAGAGATAGCCACCTGTTAAAACAGCTAATGTCATGATCCCGACACTTGTAAAGATCCTCGTATTATACATTGAGAAAAGAGATAAAATACTTTTAAGCAGTGGTATACAAACAATAAAATGAATTGTTGCACCAATGATTGGCAACATGAATACCATCGATACTTGACTGCGAATAGCTTTTTTAGTTTCAGCTTGACTTAGACCAACTTGCTGCATGGTTTGAAACCTTCTTCGATCAGCGTACCCTTCGGAAAGCTGTTTGTAGTAGAGTATTAAAGCTGTTGCAAAAATCAACGTGAGGCTCACTAAAGAACCAACAAAAAGTAAGGCACCGAAAAATGAGCTGAAAAGATTTTCTATAATAGGTGCTGCAGAGTAGTCTTCATTGGGAAACTTTAGTTTTTGCTGCAAAGAATTTGCAAATTTTAATTGATTAGCCTTAGTTCCTCCTATGTTGAAACCAGTAACATTCAATTTTGGTTGGGGATTGATCTTCTCACCCACAGCTTCATTTGCTGTCACTATAAAAAGTGGTTGAAAAGTGGAATGCCGGTAATTAAAAGCCATCTTAAAATTAGTTATTTTTTTTACTTGGTAACGTTGTCCATAAATAAAAAGATTTTTTTCATTAAACTTTTGAGAAGCCTCATATAACAGTATCTGATGAGGCTTTAGCTTTAATTTAGTTCCCTGAAGACGATTATAATCATCAATCGTTAGCGTAGTTAGTTGATGTGTTGCGTTCATAATGGTGCTTTTCTCGAAGTGATTTCCTTCTATACTTCCTGCAGTTGGCATAGAAATGATCATTTGTTTCTTAGCGCCTACAGAAAGATGATAATAAGCAGCCGTTTTAGCAATCGTTTGCTTTTGTTCATCACTCAACTTGTTCTTAGTTGTGAACACGATATCGTAGGGATTCCACGAACTGATTAGTTTATTCTTGCCGACATACAGACTTAAAGTCCCGACCATAGTAACTAGGATCGAAGTACATAAAAGACAGATTGATGCTAACCCTGCTCCATTTTGCTTCATACGAAAAAGCATCCCTGATATTGAAATGAAATAGTTAGGTTTATAGTAAAGCTTCTTTTGTTTCTTTAGCAATTTTAGAAAACTGATACTGCCAACGATGAAGAGGAGATAGGTCCCAATTACAACTAAAGCAACGGCGAGCATAAAGCTGGTCAGTGCTTGGCTACTGGGCTTAGTCCTAATTGATATCCAGTACCCCCAAGCAAGGATTGCTAAGCCGAAAATAGCTAGCATTTTTTTAGCCCGTGGTTCCTTCTCACCTTGAAAAGACTGATTCCATAAATGGATAGGATTAACCGCGTGGATACGATAGAAATTATATAAAAGTAACGCTAAAAAAATTATTCCAAAAATACCAATAATCAATAAAGCAGCTTGGGGTTCAAAACTATTAAGTGATTCTTTAAGATCCAATAATTTTTGAAGAACTAAAAAGGCAAGTTTTAGAAAAACAAAACCGGTTATTACCCCTACTATCAGACTAAAAATATATAATAAGATCGTTTCAAGCAGTAGGATCCACCGTAAATCACCATTGCTAAGTCCAATCATATTATAAAGGCCTAATTCATTACCACGCTGTTTCATCAAAAAACTGTTAGCGTAAAAAATCAGAAAAACTGAGATCAAGGATGTAAAAAAAATAGCAACCGTTGTTATTTCAATTGTAGCAGCCCCTAACGGCATTGACTTTAAAGTCCTATTCAAGACAATATTCCAAAAAATAAAGTTGATGGCAATAAGTACACTGCTGGCCAGAAGGAACGGACCATACTCTTGTTTATGGTGTGTCACACCATGCCACGCCAGTTTTAAATGAATCATACTATCTCTCCTTACTCGTCAATGCTGCTAAACTTGTCATAATTTTTTGTAAATATTCTGCTCGTGAATGATCTCCTTTGAAGATTTCATGGTAAATCTGACCATCCTTGATAAACAGTGTCCTTTTTGAGTGACTAGCCGCTGCTGCACTATGTGTTACCATAAGGATCGTTTGTCCTTGTAAATTAACTTTTTCAAATAGTTGCAATAGTTTCTCTGTATTATGTGAATCAAGTGCTCCTGTTGGTTCATCAGCTAAAACTAGATCTGGTTGTGTAATCAAGGCACGTGCCGCGGCAACTCTTTGTTTTTGTCCACCCGAGATCTCATAAGGATATCGTTCTAATAGATCCCCTATTTCGAGTTGTTTAGCTAGTGGCTGTAAGCGTTGCTGCATTACTGTATATTTTGTTTTAGCGAGGACTAACGGTAAAAAGATATTGTCCCGATTATTAAATGTATCTAATAAATTGAAATTTTGAAAAACAAACCCTAGATGTTCACGCCTAAACTTAGCTGTTTGTTTCTCTGGCAGTTTATTTAAATCAACACCATTCAACATAATATTCCCACTAGTTGCCTTATCTAAAGTTGCGATAATATTAAGCAAAGTTGTTTTACCAGCACCCGATTCACCCATTATAGCTACATACTCACCCTTATCTACAGTAAGTGAAATATCTTTTAAAGCTGGTACCTGATTCTTACTATCATCCGCAAAAACACGGCGGATATGTGTTAGGGCTAAAATATTCATCTAAAACACTCCTTTATTTCTATCTAGTAATATTATAAAAGGTCTCTATCGTTATTTAATAGTTACAACAACGATAGAAACCTTACAATTTGTTATTTAACAGTGTCTTACCTTTTCCCGCGGAAATTGCAGGATCGCACTAGTTCCTTGCTTAAGCTGTGATTTCAGTACTAACTTTAACCCAAGTAAATTGCTGATACGTCGCGAAATATAGAGCCCCATCCCTGTGGCTGAGCCATGTTGGCGTCCGTTTTCCCCGGTAAAACCAGGTTCAAAAACACGCGGTAGGTCGCTTGTGTCAATCCCGATACCAGTATCACTGATAATTATTTTATTATCCCGCCACTTAATCGTGATCGTTGTTTGTGTCTTTGAGTACTTTAAAGCATTCATTAGTAGCTGCTCTAGAATAACCGCGATCCACTTAGTATCCGTTAAAATAGCATCGTTTGTAATATCCAGCTGAGGTGTAATCTGCTTTTTAATAAAAAAAACGGCATATTTTTTTATAATTACGTTAAGTAGCTCATCTACTGTACACCATTCGAAAACTAGATCGTGATTAAAATCTGCTAGGCGTTCATAGGTCAAAATTAAATCCAACTGATGGTAAGCCAAAGCAACTTGTTGTTGAACATCGATACTTGCTACTTCATTTTCATTTTCTGCTAACAGGCTTAACGCTGTCAGTGGTGTCTTTACCTCATGACTCCACATAATTAAATAGTCTCGATGCTGTTTAAATTGCTCCTGTACACCATTCTCAACCTGAAGTCTTTGTTGCTGAACTTGGTTAAAAGCATTGCTAAACGCCTTTTCAATTAAACCGTGAGGATCGTTTATAGTAAGTACTTGTCCTTGAGTACAAGCTTTTTTTAGATTAGCCAATAACTTCTGTTTATGATAAACGCGATAAATCAGGAATAAAATAAAAGGAATTAAAGTAAATCTAATTAAATCAGCAATTAACATTAGATTGATGTTATATAAATAAGCTAATATGGCTAGAAAACCTGTAGACCCAAAATAAAAGATGCAAGAAGGCCACTCCGACCAGATGCTTGTGCCTATATTTTTAGATAAGTTAACTTTCATTGCATTACCAACCGGTAACCATGACCTCGTTCAGTTATTAGATTCTCTTTGAGAGCTACTACGTCTAATTTGTTTCGTAAACGACTAAGATTAACATTTAATGCATTTTCCGTAATAAACAGACCGCCTTGCCAGATATTTTGCATTAGTCGTTCTTTTGAAATTGTTTTATTTAAATTTAATAAAAGCAGTTTCATCATAATACCTTCAGTTGGTGTTAACCTTACCGTTTGTCCTGCGCAACTTAAAGAATTAGTCAAGACATTAAGTTGGCAGTCTTTCACAGTGATAACTTTTTCTTGTAAATCGGCTTCACTTGAAACACGGCGAAGAATTGCCTGGATTTTTGAAATCAATACAGCTGATGAAAACGGCTTAGTGATATAATCGTCTGCTCCCGTCGCAATCGCTCTAACTGCATTAGGATCCATCTCAGCCGCAGACATAAAAATGATTGGAACAGTAGAGATATTTCTTATTCTTGCTGTCCAATAGAAACCATCGTATGTTGGTAGAGTAATGTCCATTAGAACCAGATCAGCAGCAAAATTTGAAAACTCCTGCATAATATTTTGCCAGTCAGAAACTTCCTTAACCTGGTATTGCCATTTCCTTAATTCTTTTTTGAGCGAGCTTAAAATTGACTCATCATCTTCTATCACAAATATTTTTGGCATAGATTAAAACTCCTTTTTTATGTAGAAAAGACTTAACCATTTTTTTAATTCAATAGTTTATAATAACCATGAAGTTAATCGAATAGCAACTATTCCCTTAAAACACGACTGTATTATTCTATAAACGGTGTCTCTTATTTGTGGAATTATTGAACTTGATACCTGCAAACAATGTTAAGGTTAATGACTCAAATCGATTAATTCAAATGTTTAGCTATCTTAACTAAAAAAGCAAGGCAATAGATCAAAAAAGCTTTTGATCTATTGCCTTGCTTTAAATTCCATTATTCTTTCAAATACCTCTCAACAGGTGTATTCTATCTTCATTTTAATCTTTAAGCTAGTGTAGCTGTAGATTCTTTTTTAGCAGCTTGAGCTTGAGCTGCTTGACCTAAAAGATTTAAATAATTAAACGGACGGTCAAAGGTTGGCTGGAACAGCATATCAACCATTGCCAAATCATCAATCGTATTCTTATTCTGGATACATAGCGACAATAGGTTGGCTGATTGTGAAATATCATATTTACTCATCAAGGCACCACCTAAAATACGTTTAGTTGCTGCATCATAAACAAGTGACATCAGAATTGGAGTTGTGGAAGGCATGAATTCAGGTCGGTAATTATCTTCAAAGATAACCTGTTCTGCATCAATCCCTTGTAATTTAGCAGCTTCTGCTGTTAAACCAGTTGCACATATTGCAGTTCCATAAAGTGATAACCCTGAAGTGGATTGTGTTCCAATATAGCGTACTGTTGGTTTTTTTAGATTTTTACCGACTAAAATTCCTTGACGAACAGCGTTAGTTGCTAATGGAATATATGCATTTTTACCAGTTGGATTGTAGTGAACGGCAGCACTATCACCCGCAGCTAAGATATCAGGTTCTGAGCTACGCATATAGTCATCAGTAATAATTGCTCCATTAGGTGTCATTGCGACCTTCCCAGCTAATAAACCAGTATTTGGTCTGAATCCGATACAAAGAATTGCTAAATCAGCTGTAATCGTCTTTTTATCAGTTTCAATTTCTATTACATCATCTTTTTCAACAAATTTTTGAACAGATTGTCCTAATTCTAGCTGGACTCCATGTGATTTAAAATCTGCTTCAATTCTATCTGTAAATGCTGCATCAAAATACTTAGGCATTACTCGTGTTTGAGCATCAATTAGACTAACTTCATGCCCCTTTAATGAATATGCTTCAACTAATTCAGCCCCGATGTAACCAGCACCAATTACAGCGATTTTTTTAACTTTTGGGACACGCTCAAATAATTCCTGCGCATGTGTCCAGTTCTTGCAAAGCATGACTTTATCACTCTTAATACCAGGAATATTAGGGACAATTGGCCACGAACCTGTTGTCATAACTAACTTATCATAATGTTCGGTTGTCACTTCATGTGTTGTTAGATTTTCAACTTCCAAGATGTGTTCTTTAGGGTCGATCGTTTTTACATTATGCCCTGATTTGATCGTAGCCCCTAATCCTTTCAATTCTTCAGGACTAGAATAAAATAGCCCTTGTGGATCTTTTACCTGCCCACCTAAATATAAAGCGATTCCACAAGATAAGAAAGAAATTTCACTATTACGTTCAAAAACAGTAACCTCAGCATCCTTGTAATCGCTTAATATTTGTTTGACAGCAAATGTTCCAGCATGTGTACATCCAACAACTACGACTTTCATAAATAATCATCCTCCTGCATTTAATAGTACTTAACCTCATGCTCATATCTGAGCATTTCAATAGTTACATTGTACACAAACTTAAATTGTTAAACAAGTTTTTTGCACTAATTTAATATATTTTCTTAAAACTAGTACCGCGATAACTAAAAAAGACTGAACAGAAGTCTTCTCCTGAATCAGTCCGTTATTTAGCTAAAACAATGTCTCCATATATCATTCACTTTAAACAGTAAGTGCAACAATCCCGATCATAGCGATCGTAAGTCCAATCAGAGTTAGTAATAAACGCTTTTGCTTCATTTTATTTTATTCATCCCTTCAACTGTCAAGTCATCTCAGAACACGGGTAATATAACAACATCTATTCAATTTGTCAATTTAGCCAGATCCGTAGTAATACTGATGGATCCGAGTAATTGCTCGTTATTTATTAATAACCATTTTCTAACAATGTTGCAAAAGTTTGCTGACTAATTCCAGGCGCTACTCGTACTCTTGAGAGTGAATACCAGCCCTGATCAACGGATGCTAACCCTTCGTTTGTAGTTAACCCAACCTTATAGCCTAGATGATTAGCTAGCCTTATCGTTGTTTGGTTATAGCGCCCAGCTGGATAACAAATCATCTGCGTATTTTGTCTTAAGTTAGTATCAAGCCACTTCTTAGAATTGGCAAGTTCTTGCATCTGAACATTTGTCGATAACTCATTCAGATCCAGATGCTGCACCGTATGACTTTGAAAGTCAACTAACCCGCTGTGCCGCATCACTTTTGCATCATCAAGTGTAAGATGATTGGGCTTTTGATCAAATCCAGTAATGTAGTTAATTGTTGCATGCAGATGGTACTTCATTAGAATCGGAAAAGCTGCTGTATAGTTATCTTTATACGCATCATCTAAAGTTATCCAGACCACTTTTCTTTGTGGTAAGGAATTAGTTGCAAAAGCTCTAATAGCTTCATCTGTAGATAATGTATAGTAATGATTAGCCTTTAAATACGCCATCTCTTCTTCAAACTGTTTTGGTGGAACTCGTAATGCATTACCGCTGGAGATACTATGATACATCAAAATCGGAATACGACACTTTTGTTTGTAGTGAACCCACTTTTTAGCCTTATGTGGTTTAACCTTGTTTTTGTTAATACTAAGTTTTTTAGATTTTAAACTTTCACGTGTTTTAGTTTCATTATTCTTAGTACTCCCTTTACTCGAAGTCATTGTACAACCTGCTAATAGCAGTAAACATACTAAAATACTGACTTGAATAAGGACATACTTAGATTTACTTAATCTCAAATAATTCAGCTCCTCAAAGTTATTACTTAATTCATTTTAACAGCAATACTCTTAAAAAGAGCCTAAAATTAAATCACTCTAATTTTATTTAACCTAAAAAAATATAAAATTAGCCTATATAAACAATAAAGTAATATCCTTTTTATTGAGCACTGTTTTCATGTGCTAACTTGGTAGCTAATTCTTTCTCTATTTCTGTGTTCCGTTTTGAATCATTTACTTGCGGGATCTTATAACCCATAAAATATGGTGAAACAACAAACCGTGGCACTATTTTAGCGACAATTTGACTATTGATATAATAGAAAAAAAGATTGTATGAGGTACATCTACCTTTGAAATAATCATTTAAAATATAGTTGACAACAGTTTGTACTATATCGGCGAATGGTTCTATCTTCTCTGCATCCAGTAAAATAATATTAAATTCTGTAAAACCAGCAATTGGATAAGCTGAAATATTTATTTTTACTCCATGATCTTTATAAAACATATGTCCTGTAAAATTTTGTTTCCTTATGTTTGCGTAGGCATCAATTTTGTTTAAACCGACAATTTGCATATGTGGATGCCTTAAACTACCGCCAGAATATGGTCCAAAATTTTTATACATCAGAACACTTTTATACTTTCCAGAATCAATTATTGTTTTCCAAGCCTTCAAGGCAAAGTTGAAAATAGCTCGATTTTTAGAACGTGGGTAAGTTGAAATATCTCCATCATGTTCTGCCGCTTCAATGATAACCGTTTGGTATGTTTCATCCAAAGTTCGATATTTATTTTCGAGCCAGATTCGATCCTCTTCTTCTGCTAGAATTCCAGCTAGGGTTTCACGTTGACAAAAGGGACACGCATTATTAGTGTTAACCACATTCTCAGGTTTATTCGATGCTACTTGAGGATGGAAAACGAGTTGAGCTATTTCTGACAATATAATTTTCTCCCTCTTAGGTACTGTTTATTTTAATTAGTTTAAACCTCTAAACGTAGACGCAGCATATCTCTTAAACGTAGTTTATTTTCAAAAATCGGTTCGGCGTAATGTTTAATAAAGAAATCTGTATCAACACCATAAATTCTAAAACCATTTTTTTGATACAAATAAAGCTGTCCTAAACTTGTACTTCCAGTACCTACCTCAAGTATTGTATAGTGATTTGCTTTAGCCCATGACTTGGCATATATAAGCATTTGCTGACCTATTCCCTGCTGCCGTCTTGTCTTAGTAACCGCAATGTTTACGATCTCAAGCGTCTCAGGTCTTGTTGGTAAAAGTAACATGATTCCAACAAGTTCCCCTGCTACTTCAGTAACTATGCAAGTACTTCTTTGGGCATAGTCTGTAATAAGCTTACGCGATGGGTCTGCCTCTAGTAGTAATTGATAATGTATATCATCTAAAGATTGAATCTGTTTGAAAGATAGCTTTTCTTCCATAGCCCTAGGCCCTTTCCTAAAAAATTCCAGCTTAATAACTGTCAACAAACTGTAAAAAACGTCTATCCCAGATTTTTTCATAAAATGCAATGGTCTTTGCTGCCGACATAAATTCATTATCCCATGTAGTTGTCATCTGATGGCTCATTAAAAGCTGATATCCAAGGCCATGTGCAAACTTGACCGTTGCATCAATACAATATTCACTCTGTGCTCCACAAAGCTCTACTTTTGTTACTTTTAAATTTTGCAACAGTCTATTTAAAGGGGTTTGAAAAAAACTGTTAGCATGCATTTTGGCTACAAAATAAGCAGTTGCTGGAACTGGGATCTCAGGAATCAGTTGCCATGCAGCTGATCCTTTCAGTAACGTTTCATTTTCATGTTGTACAAAAATAACTGGATGATCGGCTGCTGTATACCGTGCAATCCGCTGAGAGACTTTCATGCGAAGTTGTTCTAGTTGATAAATATCTGCCTTATTTTGATGACAGACTCCATTTTGAAGATCAATAACAAGTAATGCATCACCCAACATTTTAAATTCCTCCTGATTAAGTAAAGGCAAGTGTTTATAAGTCCAGTAATGATTGAACATCATTAATGAGGTATGTTGGGTTCTCATTGGCTAATAGGTTACTAGCATGTGCTCCCCACGTAACACCGCACGTTGACACTTCCGCAGCTAATCCCATTTGTAAGTCATATATTGCATCACCGATCATAATTGTTTTACTTTTATGTAATTGGTACTTCCCAACAAGGTGATAGATTCCATCAGGAGCCGGTTTATAATGTTCAACTTGATCTGACCCACAAGTAGCTTGAAAGTATTGTAAAATATTTAATTGTTCAAGATTACGGTTGAGTGCAGAGGAATGTTTGCTTGAAAGAACGAACATTTTTTTATTAGATGTAAATAAGCGCTCTAAAACGGATTCTATTCCTGGAAATAAGGTTAGGTTGGCTGTTTCCAATACTTGATAATGAGTACGAAAATCTTTAAGTAATTCATCAAATTCATTATCCGCTAATTTTCTATCTGCCATTTTTTTAAACGAAACTTCAATTGGAACACCCATATAGTATTTAACGGTAGAAGTCGTTGGGAGTGACATTTCAAAGTCCCTAAAAGCTGCTTGCGTTGCTAAAACAGCTGTTTTACCCGAATTAGCCAGTGTTCCGTCAAAATCAAAAATATAATTTTCCATTTTTCCTCCTGCTAATAAAAAAGGATTGCAGATTAAAAAGTTCAAGTTGCAATCCTTAAATATTATAGTAAAAAGACTATTAAACTTAATGCCCTTTATGCTTTTGTAATCGTTTCACTTTTCTTTGTTGGTACTGCAGCTGTTTTTGTTCTTCATGCACTTTTTTTATGTACTTTAACTGCATGTTTCTTGGTACGGTACTGTTTTTGCAGTGTTTGTTGTGCCTTAGTCCCCTTAAAGACTTTCTTGATAGCTTTACGCGCTAAGCGCTGGCGTCTTTTAGGGTTAACTCGGTGTAAAGCCAGCGACGCATCTTGCTGCTGCTCATAAAACACTAAATCTTGATAATGTGTTAGTAGATAAGAATAGATAAACCGTGTTTTAGGAACCGCGGTCCCAAAATTAACTTGTGCAACACGATAAGAGTGCACCGTTTCTTCTTCAAAAATACCATGATAAAATGGTGGTTCATAACTAATCGTTAAACTTCCTTTTATGCGTAACATAAAAAGCCGCTCCCTCCTTTTTGGTACTGATAGCTGGACAACCAAGGAGGCAGGTTACTGACTAGTTTGTTAAGCTGCTAAAAACTAGTGTCTGGACTACCGACCAGACCGTGTTTTTACTATCTTATTCAGTATACCAAATTATCTTCATACTTTAAATTACTTTTTTTTGATATTTCTATTAATTTTTTGGATATCATGCTTTGCTTTTAACATGCTGATAAACCATAAGAAAACGTAGATAATAACGAATATTATCGTAAAGAAAATAAAGACTCCCCATCTAAGTGGAAACCACCCCGCAAGGATCGCTAGTGGAACAAATCCAACAAAAGTCACTATAAAGTGAGTAACAGTTTGTCTTGTGATACTCCAGTTCTCTTTAGTAAAAATTAAACTAGTTGTCGAAAATAAGATACCCATTAATGCCCATAAAACAATTGAAACTGCTATTGCATTGAGTGGATGCTTAAACATTTCAGTAAAATATGGTGCAGAAGGAACATAGTTCTCAAGTCGATAAATATAAGAAAAAACAAGTGATATTAATAACCCGATAGTTATGCCTTGTGGAACCCCAGCAGCTGCTACTATAAATATTCTTTTTTTCATTATAATTTCAGTCTCCTTTTTAATTCTTTCATAAATCGTCGTGAAACTAACGCTGTTTCATTATTATCTAGTCGAATTATAATCGTCCCCGTTGAAGTCATCTCAAGATGATCAACAAAATTAAAATTAACTATCTCACTGCTTGAAACTTGAATAAATGGTTCAGGCAGTTCTTTGACTAATTGATAAATTCGCTGCTTAACTTTAAAGCTCCCCTGCTTTGTACTACAAAAAACATATTTATTCTCTGTGTAAAAACGGCTGATGTGTTTCAAATCAAGTGGTGCTGCAATCCGTTCTTTATATCCCCAAATGAAAGTCAATTCTTGTTGTAAATTAGCTGCGATATCTTGATGCCAAGGTTCAATCTTCTTCAAGAAGAAATCAACATGTTCTTCTTGTTCCGAATCAATATAAAAGTTAACACGCATTCTCATTTCACCCCCTTCATTTCAATTTTAGTATACGATAACCGAGTATCTTTAACATGCTAAAATGATAATTGGACTTAGATTAAAGATCAACGGTTGTAAACAGATCCCTACTAGTCTGATTATCATTCTTAGACTATGCTAAAATAAGTCTGCAGTGCTGTATAAATATTATGTTCACTTAATGAATTTATCTGTTCAAGAATAACTTGAAGCAATAAGGTTCCGTGTCTCAACAACCATTTTACACGGAGTATCGATAGACAAAATAAACAGCGACTAGATCAATGAGTTTCCTTTGATCTAGTCGCTGTTTATTTTATTCTTAGATTATTATTAAGTACTAAACATTACGTTTGCGGAAAATTAGGTAACCAAGGAAGAGGAAAATAGCTGTATAAATCAGATTTCCCCAAACCAATTCGGCATTTGACAATCTTGTTAAAGTACCAACAACTGTTGAATTACTTAATTGTGTTGGTAAATTCAACATATTAAGCGGGTTCCATTTAACCCATTCCCACTTATTAATTAGCATAAAGAGCAGACTTGAAACAATGCTAGTTGCAAAATAACCAACAATTCCAACTGAAATAGCGGCTGCTGAGCTTTTGAAGACATTTGCCAACAAGAGAACTAAACTTAGTAATAACCACAAGCCAACAAAGTTTCCCGCGTAGGTAACTAAAGTGGTGTGCATGATGGATTGATCATTGGAATAAAGATCAGTTAAACTAAATTTTGAATTGAAAAGTACTAGTTTTAAGATAATAGAAAAAATAAATGATAAAACATAAAAGTATAGTGAATAAAGGAACATCGTAATCCACTTACTTGCTAAAATCTGTCCCCGATAATATTTGCGGTAAAGTAATTCTTTAACCGTTCCATACTGGAATTCCATCGCAATAATTGTGCTACAAGCTGCGATCATAAAGAACACGACCCATGAGAGACCACCGTAGGCAGCAATAAAATCACCTTTAGGATCTGAAAAACTAGGCTGCAATTTACTAAAAATTGCAAAAATAGTCATTAACACTAATAATGCAATTGTCCCGATAAGTGTGCTTCTTTTATGAATTAATTTAAAAATCTCTTGCCTTATTAAAGTTACCATCGTTCTACTCCTCCACCTGCTTATTATCCAAAAGATCCAATAATGACGTCTCTAAGTCGCTGTGTTCGTGTTGAACATCAATAATATTGACTCCATGGTTACTTAGTAATTGGATCAGACTTGCTAATTGATCATCACTTGTCTTCTTAATTCTTATCTCGGTTGTTTGTTCTAATTTAATTCCTTCGTCAATAAATACCTTACGTGCTTTCTCATCATCAGAAGTTGTTAGAACTAAATAATTTCCGTTTGAATCACTTAAAGCTTCCATGCTGGTTTGTTTAATAATCTTACCATCGTCAATTACGACGATCTCATCAACCAACTTTTCCAGTTCGCTTAATATATGACTTGAAATTAAAAAGGTAGTGCCTGCCTTAGTCAATTGGAGAATTAAATCACGTAGTTCCTTTGTTGCTTTAGGATCCAATCCATTCATCGGCTCATCAAGTATCACGAGTTTAGGTTTATTTAAAAGTGCTAATGCTATTCCTAGTTTCTGCTTCATCCCCAGTGAATAGCCCTTGGCTTTGCGGTCAATGTATGACTCGATATTCAGTTTCGTAATAATATTTTGAATGTCTTCTTTTCGAGTAGTCTCATTATCAGCAAAGAGCTCTAGGTGCTGCCTTCCTGTTAAGAATGGATATATACCTGGATACTCAATCAGCGCCCCAACATCACTTAATGGTTGATGATGCACTATTGAGATCCGTTCACCATTAACCAAAATATTACCACTTTGAAAATCAAATAGTCCTAAAATAGCCTTCATGATAGTTGTTTTACCTGCACCATTAGGTCCAACTAAACCTACAATTTTACCTGGTTGAACATTAAAAGAAACATCTTTTAGGACTTTTTTTGAACCAAAAGACTTATTTAGTTTTTCGACAGTTAAAATGTCGTTCATAGCTACTTCCCCTTTATCTATGTAATGATGACATACTGCTAAAATAATAATTATTATCTCCTGTCATCATTGTGCATATTATTAATAATCTTCAAAAAGCAAATATTGTCTAATATATATCAGCTTTTTATAAATTAATTCACTTTAATCTTTTTTCATGTTATTGAAAAAAACGCTTAAAGTCAAGTTGATTATTTATGCTAAAACTCTTTTTGATAAGCTTAACATTATGTTTCAGTCTACGCCTAAAATTTTAACTTTTCTCTAAATCATGAATTTTTTGTGCTAATACTCTTAATTGGTCAATCGTAACTGTAGAATCAAGCAGTGCCCGATCGTATTCCATTTTTAACAGTGGTAATTCAGTTTTAGGGGTTACCCTAATTGTAGTTTGTTCAGGATCAATCAAGTCTTGTTGCTGAAATACAAGTGTTCGCGTGGCAACATGCCGACAAAACATTTTATCATGCGCAGCAAAAATAACAGTCCCTGGATATTTCTGTAAAAACTCTTCTAAAGCAGAAATAGCTGTCATGTCAAGAAAATTTGTTGGTTCATCCAGTAATAAAACGTTATTTTTCCCCGTTAAAATAGCGGCTAATTGTAGCTTAACTAACTCTCCTCCACTCAGTGAAGCAATTTTCTGTGTGAAAAACTCAGCAGAGATTCCTAAAGCACCCATAAACCGGCGCACAAATTGATAATCCAGAACGGCTTTTTGGCGGATAAACGTCCCAACTTCTTCATGTTGTGGTAAACTTATTAAGTTTTGCTTAAAAAAGCCTATTCGTGCGGATTTCGAGATAAAAAGACCTTGTGCACATTTAAAAATCGCGCTGAGTAAAGTTGATTTTCCACTACCATTAGGACCGAGTAGTGCTATTTTTTCACCTGGTTTAATCTTAAACGTGGTTTCCTTCAATAACTTCTTAGACTTATAATTCAAATTAAAACCGGTAGCGCTAATAACTGTTTTACCTTCAAAAGGTGGTAAAGCTGTTTGCATCATCTTAATGTTGAATGGATCGATCGGTTTTGTAATTGTACTCGTGCGGCGATTACGTTTCAATATTTTACGTGCATTTTGTTCGATTTTAGCAGCCGTTGCTTCACGTAAAAACTTAGTATTTTTTCGCTCAAACTGCCCCATCTTTCGTCCCTTGCGAACACTGGCAGCTTTTTGTTTCTTACGTTGCACCGCAGCAGTGATCTCCTTTTGCTTTTTAGTTTGGTTTTGGTACAATGCCCGCTGCTTCTTTTGCTCTCTTGTAACTCGCAACGAATAATCTACGTACTTACCCTTAAATGCTGTAACCCGCTTGTCTTTAATTTCCCAAATACTTGTTGCGACTTTTGTTAATAGATTGCGATCGTGTGAGATAAACAGTAACAGTCCTTGGGATTGCAACAACTGCTTACACAACCATTGCTGATGTCGTTCATCAAGGTTGGCAGTTGGTTCATCAAGAATTAGGATTGACGGTTTTTGTTTAAATGCTCTTTGTAAAACAGCAAATGCAGCTTGCCCACCACTTAACTCAGCAATTTGAACTGGTAACTGTGGAACATAGACTAATTTTCCCTTAACAAGTATGTTCCCGGTATAATTGTTATCTTTCTTAGCCATAATCTTGGCAAGTGTTGACTTTCCACAACCATTACGACCAACAATACCTATTTTCTCTCCCCTAGCTGCTTTTAAATGATCCACATAAAACAGCTGTTGACTACGGATAATCTTTTTTAAATCTTTAAGTATTATTAACGACATCGAATTCCTCCTTTTTGAGGCGGAAAACTAACCGATTATAAAAAAAGTGTCCCCAAATAGGGGACACTGATTCGTACTTGAATCATTGCCACACCGATTGATCCCGCCCAAAAACAACTAGCTAAAATTGTTCTAAGCTTAAAAACCAATTAGATGCGCATTGTTCAAATACCTCGTTCTTTCTTAAGATAAGTTAAGTCTAGCGTATATAACTATATAATGCAACTTAATCTAAAACAGCTTTTTTCCATTTACGGATTTTTGGTCTAAAATTTGTAAATGGAGCAACGGAATTAATATGAATCCATTTCCAAACCGGCCACATTGCCTTAGTAGTAGCCCACTTTTTTTGCCCAGGCTCAAACAAGTCTTGGTTGTCTAAACTTTTGACCCAGTCAATCAAGTGTACCACTGATTTATCTAGCTTCACTTGTAGTTCTTTTAAAGATAGGTCGGCATATTGCCGATAAAAATCCTGATATAAATTACCTAACTCGTTCCATTTATAATTTGGCGTTGGCGTCTGGACTTCGACTCCAGCTAGTTCTTGTTCATCCCAAGATAGTAAAAGTGCTATCCAGCCTAACTGATACGCCAACATTTCAGCTGGCGTCTTATCAACCAGATCAGAACGCTTATTGCCTAAACTGGCTGGAATATCTTTAAATTCCTGAATAAACTTGGTATAGCTTAGGCGAATAGCTGCAATTAAATCTTCTTTTGAAGAGTAGCTTTTCATTTTACCCCTCCCAATTATTTAAGAATTTACTGTTTTCTCACGAATAACAGCAGCAATAACTGCAATAGTAAAATAATTATAAAAACCACACTGAGTACAATAAAAGACATCAATCTAAAATCTGCCGCCGTCCCTAATAAAATAACGGCAAGTGCTGCAACTACAAAAAAAACTAACCAGATAGCACTAATAATCCACCAAGTTGTTACCTTCATATGTTCAATCCTTCCGTAAACCCCAATACTGGCATCCTCATTATTCATACTTTAAACATCTACTAATAAGTTCTACCGTGTAATATTATCTACTTAAATTATAACTAGTTCATTCTCTTCTTACAAATTATTTTTAGAAGAATTACTTGGCAGGTTTTTAATTAATAGTTTGAAAAAGTTACTGTCTGTGCTGAAAGATCAAACTCCGCTCGTGCACCTAAGGGAGTTGTTAACATCGGAACGGTGTGACAGCAATCATAACCATAAATAATAGGAAGATCTTGTCCATCTAGCACCTCTTTTAAAATCACAAGCGGCGTTCTGTTACTGCCGCAATCATCGAAAAGAGCATGTTTACCTAAAACAATACCTTTAACAATATCAAACACACCAGCATTTTTCAACATTGCGAAGTTTTTTTCAACTGTTGCTGCATCTTTTTCTGCATCTTCAATAAATAATAAATCATCACTATGCAACTTAGGGAAATATTTAGATGCAATGATACCGTAGATCGTATTTAAATTACCGCCTATTATTTTACCGCTTAGTTTTCCTTCTCGACGACCAGTATATCCCCATTTATTTTTCAGTTGTTTTTTAGCTCTTTGATATTCATTCCAGTTTAAAGCTTCATCAGCCCAATAAGCTGGAGCGTTTAATGTGACCGTTTGGCAGTTATTAGTCAGAATCTTTATAAAAGCCGCCCATGTTTGATCTACAAAAGGTGGCCATTCACCAAATGATGCTACCAATGCAGGCCCATATAATACCCGACAGCTAGGAGCCTGTGACTTAACTGCCAACAGTAAAGCAGTTGCATCTGAATAACCAACGAAAGTCTTAGGATGCTGTTGTAGATAGGCATAATCTATATACGGTAGTACAGCATTCGTATTGGTGCCACCAATTGTTGCCATGATCACATCAACATCTGCATTATGGATAAGTTCATTGATTTCTTGTGCTCTTTCCAAAATCGACCCAGAACGGTAATAGTCCTGTTTTCCCGTCAGAGACCCCGCAACCAGCTGAATATTCTTTTTTGTAAGATATTTTTTCGCACGTTCAAATCTAAGCGGCGAAATTGCTGTAATCGGAGTTGATGCTGAATAATAACCAATCGTTAATCTTGCTGCTTTGTCTTCTTTGCTCAATTTAAATAACCTTCTATCGTTGTCAAACGTTCTTCCAATGTTTCATCATCTGTAAAAACAGCATCTTCATTTCCTAATAGATCCTCGTTTTGCCACCATTGAGTTAATATTTGTTCTGAAAAAGGGAGTGCTTTTAAATTATTTCTTGTAACTGTCTCTTTAAATGAAATATTAAAATAAAAATTTAACAATTTTGGCCCATACTCTTGCTTAAGAGCTTCTAGAAAAGACTGGTAAACACTCCTCTTTAGTATTCCTTCAATAATGATGTAGTCAGTGTTAACTGTTCCCCAATTAATAATATTCTTAAATAAACCAATCGACATATTTCCTATATGATCTGGCTCAGCTAACATTTGTTTTCTTAAAACATCTTGACTTAGCAATAATACTCGCGGTGAAAGAAACTCTTTTAGGCTCTTGGCTGTAGTCGTCTTACCTGAACCGGAATTACCGCGCAATAAAATTATTTTTTTAATATATTACCCCTCCTAAATCCGCCAAAATTAATAAGTAAAATCTTTAGCCCACTAATCGTATCGCCGCTTAACTCCTGCTTCAATAACTACGTATTATTCAGTATAACATTTTTATACACTTGTTCTCGTCTGATAACACTGTTATCATATTGGGAGGAGGGATTTATTTGGTAGCTAAAGATTATAGCGATACGAAAAAAACAATTATTGCTACGGCAATTAAGGAGATTGATACGAGAGGATATAAAGAACTTTCTCTTCGAAAACTTGCTGACAGTTGTGGGCTTACAACGGGAGCATTTTATAGACATTTTTCAAGTAAAGATGAATTATTTACTTCACTAATGTTTGAAATTTCTGCAGATTTTATTAAGGAGAACAGTCATAAAAAAGAAAATTTACCAAAACCACGTGAAGAACTTCTTCTTTTAGGTAAAAATATTTTTAACCTTTTTGAAAAACAAGGAAACCTACTTGATTTTTTATTTTTTAATCCAGTTTCAATGACTGTTTATGCACAGAATAATAAAGAACAAGACAACTTTCCACTTCTGAATAAGGTTCATCAATTGATTGCTTGTATAATTAAAGATGAGTCCCTAGATTTAGATCCTAGCGAAACTTTTATTAAAATTTGGGCTTTTTTACAAGGATATATACTTCTAGTCCACAAAGGCGTAACTGAATTCAGCCAGCCTCTTTTAGCCAGCACTTTGAACAGTTTATTAATAAAGGAGTAATAAAATATGGGACAAACTTTAATTATTTACTGTCATCCATACGACAAAAGTTTTAATCATGCTATTTTAGAAAGAATCCTAAAGGATATGAATCAAAGAAGGGCAAGATATCGAGTAATAAATTTGTATGCGGAAAAATTTATGCCTTTTTATACTGAGGCAGAACTTGCTCTCTTTAACACAGGGAAAACACTCGATCCACTTGTATTACGTTACCAAGAAATGCTAAAAGAAGCCGACCAGCTCATTTTTATAACACCTATCTGGTGGAATGATCTGCCCGGTATGCTAAAGGGCTTCATTGATAAAGTTATGAAGAAAAGATTTGCTTATTTGCCAACTAAAACTGGAATCGCAGGGCAATTAACTAATATAAAAAAAGCATATGTTTTCACGACTTCAACTTCGCCGACATGGTATTTAAAATTTTTCTGTGGAAACTCGATCAATAGAACTTTTGTTAAAACAACTTTAAAGCAGTTGGGGATTAAAAATACCGTTTGGCATAATCTAGGTGGAATTGACTCGAAATCACCAACGCAATTGCAAACATACTTAGCTACTATCTCTAAGCTGATATAGCTAAGTTGGGACTAATCGTTTAAACCAACATAGTTTGTAAGCTACGTCTGAATTATTTATTATTTATTATTTAATTATTAGATAAATAAATACCTTATATAAAAAATAAACTTTATGCAAAATAAATAAGGAGCTGTGCTAAAAGTTAAATTTGGCACAGCTCCTGTTTTATTCCGTATAAACGTGTTCCATAAGTCAAATTTTCCCGACTTTGTACTGCCTTATTGTTTTTCTCACGACTATAAATCTCGACTCATTGTAATATCAGTTGGGGTAAAGCCTAATTTCTGATAAACATGTATTGCGCGTGTATTTTGACCAAAAACATGCAAGCCAATTTTTTTAAAGCCTAATTTGCGTGCTTCAATAAAAATAGCACCTAAAGCTTGCGTACCGAAACCTTTGTTCTGAAATACTGTATCGATCGCAAAATCATAGATAAAAGCGTTGCCTGGTTGATGTGTATTGTTCGCAAACCAGAGATAGCCGATTGTTTCTCCATCCTCTTCAAAGGTATAGAAGTAATTATCTTTTGTTGCAAGCCCCTCTGGGAGAAGTCGCCGATACTCCTCTTTTGCCAACTGTAACGCTTCACTAGCAGGCCACGTACCTGCTTCCGTTTTTTCAGCTGCATATTCTTTGATAGTACCGATAATATACTTCTCATAGTTTTTCTGAGACATTCTTACAAGTTTCATCCAATTCTCTCCTAGCATAACCGTAATTAATAAACCGCTAACTCCTCTTTAGTCAAAGGTTAAGACCAGTTTGCCGACAGCGTGCTTAGTTTGATGGAACTTCCTTAAGTTAGTAACCGTAAAAGGAGCACTCTCAGCTATTTTAACATAAAAGCTGCCGGTAGAAACTTGATTAAGTACAGCTTCTAACTTTTTCCCTTTTGACTTTAAAAAATAGAGTTGAACACGTGTATCAGCATCATCAGAAACTGTTGAAATTAATTTTCCGTTAGGTTTTAAAACAGCTAATGAATCTTTTAAATTTTGCCCACCGATCGTATCGATTATTTTATCTACTGGTGGAACTACATTTTTAAAATCTTCCCCACGATAATCAATCACCTGCAACTGCTTATCAAACTGTCTTAAAAAAATAGCTCCCTTACCACTTGCAGTCGTATAAATTTCCTTAGGGTGATACTGACGTGCAAATTGGATAGCCGCAAAACCAACACTGCCTGAACCGCCGTGAATTAGCACACGCTCCTTTTCCGTTAACTTCAGTTCATCATGCACAATCTGATACGCTGTTTGAACACCTAATGCACAAGCTACAGCCTGTTGATAAGTAACATTCTGCGGTATGTGTGCTAGTTGGGACTGTCCAATAGCCACATACTCAGCGTAGCACCGTAAATGTGGACTGGCAGCAACCCGTTCACCCACTTTAAATTCTGTTACTGCTTCACCAACTTGCACAATTTCACCTGCAGCAGAAGAACCAGCAACTAACGGTGGAACCTTCTCACGTCCTTTTAGGCCTGCCCGAAAACCAACATCATAAGGATCGATCGCGACAGCATGTTGTTTAAGTAGTACCTGCTTTGGCTTCAACTTCGGAAGTGGCACTTGTACAGAAACGAGGACATCGACATCTCCATAATCCTTCATCTGGATAGCATACATTTTAAAATCATCCTTTCTATTTAAAAATCACATATTAAAGCGTTTCCTAATGGTGATTATAGCATAGTAGATTTATAGAGCTTTTTAGGCAAACATAAAAAACAAGGTTTAAGATAGAATTTTTTATCTTAGACCTTGTTTTAAATAAAAATAATATTTGACTTTGAACTAATTCCAGACCTTTTTAGCTGTTTCGATAACCAGCTTAATTTTTGCCCATTGTTGATTTTCATCTAACTTATTACCTTCTTCAGTTGAAGCAAATCCACATTGGGTACTCAATGAAAGGTTCTCTAATGGAACATATTGTGCAGCTTCTTTAATTCTCTTTATCAAATCCGCTTGACTCTCTAACTCAGGTTTTTTACTTGTCACCAATCCTAAGACCACTTGCTTTCCATCTGGAACAGCAACCAATGGTGCAAAATCGCCTGAACGATCATCATCAAATTCTAAATAGAATGCAGCGACATTCTCTCTTGCAAACAACTGCTCTGCAACTGGAGCATAACCACCTGATGCTGCCCAAGTTGAATGATAATTTCCCCGACAAATATGAGTGCTGATGCGCAAATCGTCTGGAAGGTCAACAAGTGCTGCATTATTCAATTTTAAATATAATTTCTGCAACTCAAGTCGGTCGAATGCCCCATTAGTCATTGCTTTCCAGAAGCCCTCATCGACGATCATCCCCCATGTACAGTCATCCAACTTTATGTCACGGCAGCCTAAATCATAAAGCGCAATAATTAAATCATGGTATGCTTGCCCAATGTCCGTAATTAGCTTGGTTTCATCAGGATAATATTTCTTAGCCGCTGCTTCATTTTCTTCCCCCCGAACAAGTTCTGCATAAAACTGTGCTGGTGAAGGAATACTTTGCCGTGCGGTAACGTCTCCATCATCAGCTATCAAGTCTTGCAGAAATTGATACGCCTTGACATCTGGATGATCTGCCTGAAAGGCTATTTGCCCTGTAATTCTTGCAGAATCGGCACGCGTTTCCTCGTCATGGAAAAAATAACCATGTTCTGGGATAGTATGTTTAATTCCCTTAAAGCCCCAAAATGTATCTAAATGCCAGTAACTGCGCCGAAACTCTCCGTCCGTCACAATTTTCAAACCTGCTTCTTTTTCTTTTCTTACTAAATCTTTGATCGCATCATCTTCAACTACTGTTAATTCTGAATGGGTGATGTGCCCAGCCTCAAATTGTTTCCGCGCTTGTTTCAATTGTTGTGGGCGCAGAAAACTACCGACGATATCATAATGTAATTTAGTTGCTGTTGTATTAACCATAATTGCTTAATCTCCTTTTTAATATCTATTACAAAAACTGTGATCACCATCTTATTTAAAGCTAAAAGTGTCACCTCTTTTCCATAAAATAAAAAAGCGCCCCTAGGTCATAGATCACTAAGAATCTAAACCTAGGGACGCGAGTTGTTTTCACGTGGTACCACCCTGATTCAGTAGCACATCACAGTGCTACCCTCAATAAGCACACTTAGAAAGAGCTATGCTTAGATATGATAACGAATATCAAGCGTAGATAGCTTATTTTAACTTCTCAAAACTCACTATCTTCAGAATCACTAAAGACCATCTTCATCAGTTAGAACTATACCGTTTTTCAGCATACCGGCTCTCTATGATAGTTCTAGCACTGATTACTCATCTTTTTCTAATGTTTTTTTAATTCTTGGCTATAAATATATCTCTTACTCTTACGAATGTCAAGTAATAATTGCTTATCTTTTTACACTCAAAAAGTAACTACCTAATCAATTACTGAGGAGTATTCGCTGCGTCTGGTCCTGTAACGCCTGTTTGTAAAATGTATTCATTTATTAACTGAATGATCTCCTTATTTTGTGGTAGATCTGAATGTTGTGAATCTTTACCAGTAACGGTGATCTTAGTATATTGAGCAACCTGATTTTGAAAAATATATTTACCTGTGCTAACACTTGTTGAAGGTACGATCCCATCTGTCGTATAGTTTGTTGTTCCATCAATTGAGTAAACCGCTAAACTGCGTGGCAATTTTTCTTTACGGGAAATCAGCTCCTGTAAAATACTAGTTTGTTTATTCATGTTAGTTTCTGCAAAATTATATGGAGTTCCAATCGTCATTAATCTATCTAAAAGCAGTTTATTTTGATCCAAATATTTTTCTAAGAAGAGTGTGTAAACTAGTCCACCATTTGAATGACCGATACCTGAAAAATGATTAAACTGATACTTTCGTGTTAAGTAGTCCATTGCCAGTGCCATCCATTTAGCCTGTTTTTGAATATTTCGAAACCCGTCATGGTTATTTTGAAAAGCAATTACAATAAACGGCCTGGTATCACGTGGAAAGATTTTTCCGCTGATACGTAAATGATTATTTTCTTTTACTGTGATCTTTAATAAACTTGTTTTTTTATTTCCTGTATTCAAGTTGTCAATCAAGCCATCAAAACGATTTTCAGTAGCACTTGAACCGGGGACCAGAATAATTGGGTATAAGCGCGATCGATTTTGAACACGTTCTTTTGTAACATGACTTTTGGTCCAAAAGTAAGCCGGTAGTCCTACAAGGGCAACAAGGATCACAATGATTATTATTAAAAGCTTAAATGACTGCATGACTGTTTTTTTTCTCATTTTTACTCCGTCCCTTTCTGAATTCGATAAAGTGTTGTTTCTGTCACCTTAAAGAACGGATAATACAAGAGCATGCTAACCAAGAGAACTATAAGCGTAAAAAGTAATGCATCCCAGTTGCCATTAGTTCCCATAAAAGCATTTAGAATAGTTGGTGTATTCAATGGAACCTGATAGACTGCCGGTGGAATGAGGTTCAACTTTATTGCACCAGCAGCTAATAAGATACTAACCGTCGGAACTATGAGGAAAGGAATTAAAAGGATTACGTTGAAGAAGACAGGAACACCTACTAAAAAGCTACTATTAAGGTTCAAAAAAACCGGCAAAAAATTCTGCCATGCATTTCGTCGCCGTTTACGGTAACGCGAAAATAAGATAAAGAGCAATAGTAATGCCATTATCTGTCCATAACCACCTAAGACAGCGAATGAGTCGCTTAAACTATAAATGTTCAATGGATGCGGTAAGCCCTCCAAGTTATTCTTGATTAACGCAGCTGAAAGGTTAGCCCGACTTAAATCACTATCAGTATGTGCTACTAGTATCTGTTCAGGGCTAACAAAACCTAGCCACACCAAAAGGTTCCGTCCGACTTCACGCACAATAATTGTCCCTAGTTGTGTCTGGTCATCACCTAAGAGACTACTAATCTCAGCAAAAAGCGGACCTGATAAACTAGCAAAAAAACCTACATTAAATAAATGCTTAAACCCTCTAAGTACAATTCCCAAAGAAACAGTGGCACCGGCTATTGACCAAAGTGACTTAAAATGTAAAAACTTGTTCAATCCATGATAAAAATAAGCACTGACTAATCCGAGAAAAAGAACTTCAATAAAAGGAATATTACCGTTTAAAATGACTTGGCCTAACCTTGCTGAAGGCATCCGTTTAGTATGGAAATTAAATAAAAAAAGAAGAAAAAGTGCTATAACCATGCTTGGAATAGTTTCTTTTTTACTAAATAAACGTGCACGATACCATGCCACGGCAGTACACAAGAGTAACAAAGTCATACCAAAAACAATACAGCTTAATGAATGAATGATAAAGTTCGCTTGTGGTACCCAGACTTGCCGGTCTAGTCGGTAGATGACATAAAAAAAACCGTGTGGTTGAAAAAATGATAACGTTAGACCTTGTAGCAAAATACCTAGTAATAATAATGGTCCGGTTGTTTTGAGTCCAAAATAGCAACTACGTAACCACAACCATTTTTGTTGTTTATCTTGTAATTTATATAAGAAACTCCATAATCTATTCTCTCGCATTGATCATCCCTCTTTATCTCTCAACTGAGTTGATTGTACCACCAAGAGAGACTTTCGTCGTCATTATTTTAGGTTTTGCAAGTCGAATTTATTTTCCCGAAAAAGAGAGTGTGACATAAGCCGGGAAAATTTGAGTAATAACTCGAAATTACGAACATAGCGAGTACTTTGCTATGAGTAATTCGAAGTTAGACGGAGAATTTTGACTTATGGAACACGTTTATACGCAATAAAAGAGGGACTGTGCCAAAATTTAACTTTTGGCACAGCTCCTTTTAAAAATATAAAGAAAGCCTCTAAAGGGAGAGCATAATACTCTTTTTGCAGTATTCTATAAATAAATATTTACTTTGTTTTTAAGGTCAAATATTGAATTTTCATCGCTTTGTAAGAACCATATATGTTATTTTTTCACCAATGGTAACAACATCTTATGCCATTTTTCAGCAGCGCGTTCTGAAGTTGATACTCCCTCATCCTGATAACCATTTTTTTGATAAAAAGGGATCTTATCTTCTAAACAAGTTAATATGATTGCCTTTCGCTCTGTTTGTATCCCTAATTGAGCAAATGCCGTTAACAACTGTGTTCCTATCCCACATCCTTGAACAGCAGGATGGACAGCTAAGCTTAAGATACTCAAATATTGTGCATCATGCTTATTGGGAACAACCTCTTCATAAGATTTATCCTCTAAGTAACGTTCGTTGGTTGCCGCCCCTACAACGAAACCAATAACATCATCACTATCTTTGGTACGTGCTATTAAAAAACTGTCATTTATAGTTTCTAAACGTGTTCGCATCGTGCTGAGACTTGCTGCTTCTGCTACTGAATATCCGTTTCTTTCAATCTCCATGATTTGAAAAAGCATTTCTTTCCTTGGATGCAGTATTTCTATTTCGATTTTTAACACCTCATTATCGTTAATTAGCCATCATTATACTAAAACTTAGGGAACTTCCTAGTAAATACTAGCATAGTTTACTTCAACAAACATTTTTTCTCCCTCGTTTTCTCCCTTTTAATATTATTTTAATTAATTCGAAGCTAAAGTCTTTTTATTTTTAAGTAATGTGTATAATTTGCACCCTGCTTTTAAGATTGGTAAGCTGAAATTGAAGCTGCTCTTATTAAGATACCTAGATAACCATTACAAGTAGCTCAACTAAGGAAACAATAATAAAAAGCTGGTGTCGACTATGTCTAAAAATAGATTTTTCTTTCCATTAATTGCTGCACTTATTTCCCTTTCACTTGGAATATTAATAATGGCGGCGGCCCAAATCACTCCTTTCGGAAATAATAATCTGCTGATCAGTGATATGGGGAGCCAATATATCGCTTTTTTCAGTTCATTGCACCATACATTGTTAACAAACTCATTTCAATTTTATTCTTTCTCCCAATCATTGGGGGCAAATTTTTTTCCAACTATTGCTTATTATTTAATTAGCCCCTTTAACTTTCTATTTCTACTTTTTCCCAATGCTGCAGTTATTTCTAAAATAGTTACAATTATTATTATTCTTAAAATTACTGCAGCAGCTTTTAGTATGACTTATTTTCTAGAAAGACATTTTAAACAACAACAAATCATGCTAGCAATTTTAGGATCAATTTATAGCTTCTGTGGCTTTGTAGCACTTAATTATTTCAATATTATGTGGCTAGATACTTTAATTTGGCTTCCACTTGTCATTAATGGTCTTGAACTTTTAGTGTCTACTGGCCGCACGAGGAATTTCTTCAGCTGGTTATTTATTAGTATTCTAACTAATTTCTACCTAGGCTATATGACCTGTTTATTTGCTTGCTTTTATTTTATTTATACTTTATTGGAGAAAAGTAAACCACAGCAACATTTTTGGCATGGAAATTTCTCCATAATCATTAAATTCCTTATAAGCGAATTTTTGTGTGCTTTAAGTGCAGCTTTCTTATTACTCCCCACCGCTTTGGGGATGCTGCAAACTGCAAAGGGTGGCAGCTTAAAAGATTTTACGCTTGCACCACAATTTGGTCTTGAGTTTTTAAGTCAGCTCGGTGTTGGCGCTTCAGATTACATGTCACGTTTAGCACATGCACCTAGTATCTTCAGCACAACTTTTGTCACACTACTCACACTCTGCTTTTTTGTTCATCCACAAATTAAAAATTCCAGTAAAAAGAATGCGGCGGTGCTTTTAATAATTCTTTTGCTGAGTATGTTATTCAGAGTAAGTAATAGTATCTGGCATCTAGGTCAGCAACCAGCTGGTTTTCCATTTCGAAATTCGTTTTTTATCAGCTTTATGCTGATTATTTTTGCCTATCAGGCGTGGGAGAAAGGATTGTTAGACCTTGACCGTCGCTGGAAACAGTTACTCCCAATGCTTTTAGCAAGTGCTATTGTGCTCGGTTATCTTGGAAGCTACCTTACCCCGTGGTTCCTACGCCATTATTTTGCACAATCTTTCAAGGGAGAAGAGCTCTTGCCCCAGTCAACGTCGTTAACATCAGTTATACTTAGTCTGATCTTTATTTTACTTACATCATTTTTAATCTTTTGGCCTAAAATCATATGGAGAAAAAGTCTTTTAACCAGTATAATTGGCTTTGAAATTATTTGTAACTTTCTTTTAGCTATGCAAGGAACTCCTTTTGGTAACCAGACGATCTATCAAAAGAATTTTAATCTTGAAGCAGCTCAAATAAAACAGCTTACTCAGTCGTCAAATGAACTTTTCCGAGTAAATAATTCTAATTCTCTAATTAATAAAGCTTACCGTGAAAATTACTATAACTACAATGATCCTTTACTCTTCAACTTCTATGGGATCGATTTCTATAGCTCGACTTTGAATGAAGCTACACGAAAAACATTACATTCACTAGGCCTTTTTAGCAAAAATGTCCGGCGAATTAGTTCACTTGGTTTAACTCCTGTAACAGAGCTTCTTTTTGGCATAAAGTATTCCCTTACATTTGCTGATAAACAACCACTTATCCGCACAAATAATAGTTTTGCCGGTAGTGGCTTTATTGTTTCGCCAGCTTTCGCAACTTTGCAGCTTAAGATGCAGCATAAGTCCAGTGCGATTATCAATCAAGAAAAGATCCTACAAGCACTAAAAAGAAGTAACGAACCTTACTTTAAAGAAGTTCAAATTCAAACAGTAAAAAAAGCAGCCATAGCACCCTCTTCTAATAGCTATAAGTATACCTATATTATCAAAAATAGTGCTGCTGGCCCGGTATATCTTGATAATGCAATTGGACATAACAACTATGTCACAATGCGTGTTAATGGAAGAAAGCTTCCTTTTAGTAGTGAGACAAAACGCCATAAGTATCTTCGCTATATCGGGAATTTTCCCCGACAGAAAAAGATCCAAATTAGTTTCAGCACAAAAAAACCTAATGCTAAGAAGTACATGCATTTTTATAATCTTGATCAAGCTAAATTTCAGGAAGTCGTTAACCAGGCACGACACCAGAACTTTACCCCTCAAATCAGCACTAGTCTTGGCCAAACTAAAATCAGTGGGTCGATTAAAGTTACCTCCCAGCATTCGCAGATGCTTTACCTTGCTGTTCCATATGATAAGGGTTGGCAAGTTCAACGTAATAACAAGACGATTACCCCACAGCGAGCACTCGGAAGCATGATGATCCTCAAACTTAAACCAGGTGATAATCATCTTATCTTAAGTTATCATGTTCCAGGTCTAAAATTAGGTCTACTTATCTCCTTGAGCAGTTTCTTCTTATACGTTCTTTTAGAATTCTATTGGTCGAGTAAGCCATGTCATCAGTATTACCCCAAAAAGGCGCTATTTAAGGATTAACCACCCATTCATAATAATTACAAATAAAGGGTTCTACAATATCTGTTGTTGGTAATAGATTTCTCTATTACTAATGACAGA
>NZ_AZEF01000026.1 GCF_001434915.1 Liquorilactobacillus capillatus DSM 19910 | reverse complement strand
ATTCACGGACAAGCTGGTTAACCCTTAACCTTACTTGATTAGTAATGGAGTGATTGGTAGCAACAATTTGTGAGTGAGCACCACAAGAGTGAAGACAGTTTTTACACCAATATCGTTGTTTCTTAAGATATAGTCTAAATTCTTGACCAGTTAAACTAGTAATCTTTAATTTAGTTAATCGGGTACCATTTTTGACGATTGTAGGAAAACCGCAATAAGGGCAACGAGTTAAACTGTAGGTTAACTGGGCGTAAATCACTTTAATATTCCGCTTTTCTCCACCAACGTAGTCAATTTTATTAGTAACACCGGTAACATTAATATTTGTGTCTTTTAAATTTAGTAATTCTAGGATAGAATTGTTTTGGGACATCATAATTACCTCGCTTTGATTTTTTGTTTGGTCGCTTAAATCGTAGCACATGGGGCAGTGATGTCCTGTTTTTTTT
>NZ_AZEF01000025.1 GCF_001434915.1 Liquorilactobacillus capillatus DSM 19910 | reverse complement strand
CAAAGTAATTAGAACTTTTATAAGTGGATTCACCAACAACAGTTGACGAAGAGCCCCAAAATTTAACTTTTGGCACAGCTCCCTTTTTGAGCTATTAAGATAATAATATTTTATTACTGTCCATTATTATTATTGGTATTGTTATCATTAGCAGGTTTATTCTCCGAAGATTGTGGCTTGCTCGAAGTTGATGATGACTGCTGTTCAGCACTTGACGACGATGACACTGATGATGAAGGTTCAGATGATGATGACGACGACGATGATGACGAACTAGAACTACTACTTGACGACGATGAACTGCTGTCTTCACTTGATGATGAACTATTGTCCGACGAACTATCACTAAAGACAGACGAACTTAAAATAATGGAACTGATGTTATCTGAAGAAGATTTGGAGCTCTTTTTCGACGATGAACTATCAGTAGGCACTGATTCTGGTGAACCGGCAAGGTATAATTCGTGAACTCCGTTAACCGTCTTGATCATAACATTGCTTGGACGTTCCCAATCAGTATTAGTTTTACCCTGGGAAATATCTTCCATCGCGTATTTATAGAAGTATGAAGCGATTCGAGATGATGACGCGTCAAGATAATTATTAGCTTCATAAGGATGGTCGTAACCGACCCAGACAGAAACAGAATAATGTTTGGTATAGCCATTAAACCAGGAATCCATATCAGCGGAGCTTGGAAACTTGGCTGCGATATCAGATGGGTAACTATTAGTACCGGTTTTACCGGCTTGATAAAGCCCACTGATGTTAGCATAACGACCTGTTCCTGAACTATTAGTGATAACATCTTTCAACATATCCGTTATCATATAGGCTGTTGATGACTGCATAACCTGCTTACCGCTATTCGAATAATTCTTGATCTCGCCATCGTTTGTTTCAATGCTATTAATATAACTTGGCTTATAGTAAGTTCCACCATTAGCAAATGCAGCGTAAGCCGCAGCATTTTGAAGTGTTGAAGAGGGTAAGCCAATTCCGTTTTGAAACTCAAGTGTTTTAGGATAATTAAAGCCGAGTTTACTAATAAAGTTTTGGGCTTTGGTAATTCCAACAGCTTCAAGTGCACGAATGGCTGGAATATTTCGTGACTGAATAATCGCATTACGCATGGTCATTGAACCTTTATAGCTGCGATCAAAATCATAGAGTGAAATATTAGAACCAGGGTAAACGTAAGAGGTATCTTTTATGTGATGATATGTTGCCCAGCTGAGATATTCAATGGCTGGACCGTAATCCATTAAAGGTTTTGCGGTGGAACCATTTGTTCGATCTGTCTGAACAGCGCGGTTCAAACCATAGGTAACATCGCCTGTCTTACGCCCGCCCAGCATAGCAACGACCTTCCCATTATTGGGATTGACAACTGTTGATGCTATTTGCAATTTATCATCAGGATAACTGATCTCACTGTTAGAGTTGGCTAAATTATAAAGGTTAGTCTGTGTCTCCATGTCAAGGTTAGTATAGATCTTCAGTGAATCCTTATATGGATCGTACCCTTTGCTTTTAGCCTCGCTGAGAACTTCTTTAATATATGCATCAGCGATTTTGGCTTTCTGGGAGGTCTGTTGACTTTGATGAGCCGTAACTAAGCCATTCTTGATGTCTTCATTCTTAGCTTGTGTTTCTTGTGCAGAAGAGATCTTTTTGTTAGCAACCATTGCTGCGAGGACTTCGTTCCGTCGCTGAATAGCAAGTTGCGGGTTAGAATAAGGATTATAATCTGAAGGTGCGTTAGGGATCCCGGCAATCATTGCAGTCTGTGCCAGAGTTAGTTTATTCAAAGGTTTCCCATAATAGTAATGCGCGGCTGTCTGCATCCCAAAGGTACCGTAACCCATAAAGACTTTATTGATATAGAAGTTAAGTATCTGATCTTTGCTGTAATTATTGTCTAATTTAAGCGCCAACCAAGCTTCTTGAGCCTTACGCTTAAAGGTTTGATCAGAGCGCTTGGTTGAATAAAAGGATAGTTTGATGAGCTGCTGATCTAAAGTACTACCACCTTGTAGCCCTTCAGAAGGACTTTTAATGTTAGAAAGGGCAGCACCAATAATACGAACAGGATCGACTCCATGGTGCTTGTAAAAACGACGATCTTCAATCGAAACGATCGCATCTTTAAGTTGTTGTGGGACATCTTGACTTTCAACATGCAACCGATTTTGTGTACCTAATGATGTGATTTTCTTATCATTGGCATCATAGATAATAGTTGAACCAGCACTGGCTAATTTAGCATCAGTCAACGTTGGAGCGTTCTTAGCGTAAATGAAAAAAGCTGCTGCACCGGCAGCAATGGCAATCTCCAAGCAAAGAATCAAGGTAATTAGTAAACGTTTGAAAAATCTTTTGACTTTGCCTTCTGCTGGTTGAACCGGGCGGCGCTTTTTTATTTTCTTTTTTTGCGCAACACGTGAATATTTAGGATCTTGATTACTCATGATTTTCTCCTTTTGCAGAACAAATATTATTTATTGATCAGCTTGTCAACGTAGTCGAGATACGGGATAAGCGGTTGGACGTGATAATTGATTGCGTAACCGTGTTTGACGATAACTTTCTTTTCAATTGATTTGCGTCCATTAGCTTGATTATCCCAGTAGTCAAACAAAATAGCTGCTGGCAATAAAAAAAGCTGTTGTGTAGCTGAAAATTTAATGATAGTAAAACAAATTCCGCCTTGCCTTACGCACGCTTTCATGTGTTTAACTTGATGTTCATGAAAGTTGCTGAGAGGAAAGGAAGTTTTATTTTTAGTTTCTTTTGCCTCAAAGTCAAGATAATGTCCCTTGTAAACACCATTATAGTCAGTTGTTGATGACTGTTTAAAGTAAGCCTCTTTAATTACAGCGGCACTTCTTTTAGGGTAGCTTACTTGGACAATTTGAATCGGGACAGGCTTTTTATGGATGACTGCAATTTCTTTTTGCAGGTAGTAAATATTACTTTGATTCAGCTCATCTTCCAGTGACATTCCCCGGTTTCCAAAAATAACATTCGGGTGTTCACGCTTTGTTTTCAGATGTGAACTATTGGCTGCCGGTTGATGATATGTTTGACCATTCGGATAATGGATGACCATACTTGCATCACACTCCCATTCGACTTATTATACCAACAACGAAGAAACTTGGCAAAGAACCTCTAAGGACTGAAGCTTACAGAAATAGCAAGGATCATAGGCTTCTTGAAAAGCAGCTATAATTTAAAAACTTTTTTAAGAATACTATAGGTAACATTAAAAGAGCTTAAAGAAGCTCCAATTAGGAAGTATCGAAGATGACAGGGATTGGGGCACACTGACGTGAGTCTTAGCTGTTAGGCTTCTAACGGTGGAAGAGTAGTGGAGTTTTGAAACTGAGTGAGGGGGAACAAAGATGCGCTTATGGGTCACAGGTTATCGAAGCTATGAATTAAATGTTTTTAAAAAAGAAGATCCTAAAGTTGAAGTTTTAAAGAATATTTTGCATGAACTGTTGGTGCAGAAATTAGCAGATGGGCTTGAATGGGTTATTACCGGAGGTCAGTTAGGTGTAGAACAATGGACTATTGAAGTTGTTTTACAGATGCAAGAAGAATATCCAGAACTAAAAGTGGCGATGATTCTTCCCTACGATAATTTTGCCCAAAAGTGGCGGGAGGATAAGCAAGCAACTTTTAATTTACTGAAAACAAAGGTGGACTTTTCTGCAAATGTCAGTGCTAAACCTTATGAAACACCGCGGCAATTGAAAGCCTGGCAACAGTTTATGTTACAGCACACTGATCAGTTAGCT
Source organism: Liquorilactobacillus capillatus DSM 19910 (assembly GCF_001434915.1). Taxonomy (GTDB): domain Bacteria; phylum Bacillota; class Bacilli; order Lactobacillales; family Lactobacillaceae; genus Liquorilactobacillus; species Liquorilactobacillus capillatus. Next base: position 63,289 of record NZ_AZEF01000025.1, on the reverse strand, counting down.
CTGATTTATGACCCGGAATTTGAGGGAAAAACAAAATATGATTATAATATGGCAAAAAAATATCAAGAAAAGCAAACTTATCCAATTGATTTGATCGATATGGATCAATTACAAACGAGTGCAAATGATTATTTGGAAAGAAAAAGTGAAAATGATTTGCATTAAAAAGGATATTTGATATAATGAGTAAGGTTATTAAGTAAGATGCGAAGTAGGATATGAGGTGCATTTCTGTGGAGAAGATAAATTTTACGCCAAAAGACATTGTTAATAAGCATTTTAAACCAAAGATGCGTGGCTATGATCCAGCAGATGTGGATGAATTCCTTGATGATGTTATTAAGGATTATGAAACGTATTCTAAAGAAACACAGCGTTTAGAGATGGAAAACGATCGTTTAGTCAGTAAGGTTGACGAGCTGACTAAGCAGCTCGCGGTTGGTAAAAGTGGTCAGACTGCACGTCCTAGTGCCAGTGTTACCAATATGGATATCTTAAAACGTTTATCCAATCTTGAACGTCATGTTTTCGGAGCACAATTAAATGATGATATGAATCAAGATAGTCGTTTCTAACGGCTAGTTAACTTTAATGTAGGTTTCTGGTAATCGCGGTTTGCCATTAGGCAGGCTGAGGAAAGTCCAAGCTTGCACAGACTGAGATGTCTGTAGTGATCGTGCTTGCTGAAAAAATAAGGCAAGGTATCCTGATAAGGATAACGGCAGATAAAAGGACTAAGGCTCTGCTATGTCTGAGTAGTCTTGAAAGTGCCACAGTGACGAAGCAACATTGGAAACGGTGTTGGTGGAACGCGGTAAACCCCACGAGCAGGTAACCCAAACTTTGGTAGGGGCGCTTCATGACGGAAATGAACAAATCATGGGGGCGAATCTTATAGATTCGGAGATAGATGATTACCACCGATTTTGACTCCTGGGTCGAATGACGTACGGAACGTGGCTTATAGAGGCCTACATAGATCAGGAGGAGGTTAGGACAAAACATCGTTTTGGCCTAGCCTCTTTTTTAGCTATAAATATAAAAATGCGGGGGAAGTATTACCCGCAAATAAGTGTGAAAGAATGGATCGAAAATGAAGAAATTTAATTTAATAGCAACGGCAGCAGCTGGAATTGAAAGTTTAGTTGGAAATGAACTGCGGCATCTTGGTTACGACGATGTCAAAGTTGAAAATAGTCGTGTACGCTATCAAGGAACAGTTGAAGATATTATCAAAACTAATTTATGGTTGCGGACGGCTGATCGGGTTAAGATTATTGTTGCTGAGTTTAATGCGACTACATTTGATGCACTATTTGAACAGACTAAAGCTGTGCCTTGGGATGAGTATCTGTCATTAGATGCAGCTTTCCCGGTTGCGGGTAAGTCGCAGAAATCAGAATTGCATAGTGTTCCAGATGTCCAGTCGATTGTTAAGAAAGCAATTGTTGATAAGATGAGTGCAATTTATCATCGACGGACGCGCTTGGCTGAAACTGGTGCTGTTTTCCCACTAGAGGTTGCCATCAATAAAAATCATGTACTTTTGACTTTAGACACGACAGGTTCAAGTCTTTTTAAGCGCGGTTATCGGATTGAAAAGGGACCAGCACCACTGAAGGAAAATATGGCTGCGGCCTTAGTGTTATTAGCTCATTGGTACCCGGAGAAGCCTTTTGTGGATCCTGTGTGTGGTTCGGGAACAATTCCGATTGAAGCTGCAATGATTGGCCATAAGATTGCTCCAGGTTTTAACCGCGAATTTGTTTGTGAAAGCTGGGAGTGGGTCCCTAAGAGTGTCTCGCAAAATGTGCGGGCTGAAGCTGAAGCTGAAGCCGATTATGACATTGAACTTGATATTGCTGGATATGATATCAACGAAAAGATGATTGATATTGCTAAGTTGAATGCCCAAGAAGTTGGACTACTGCATAGTATTCGTTTTAAACAGATGGCCTTAAAAGATTTTAAAACAACTAAAGAGAATGGCGTAATTGTTGCAAACCCTCCTTATGGTGAACGCTTGAGCGATCAGAATGAAGTCCGCAATCTTTACCGGCAAATGGGCGAGGTTTACCGACCGTTAAAAACATGGAGTAAGTATATTCTAACAAGTGACCTTGAATTTGAAGCGCATTACAGACAGCGAGCAAGTAAACGACGTAAGTTATACAATGGTTCTATGCGAACAGATCTCTTTCAATATTGGGGTCAACGTCGAAAAGGCTAACTATGAACTAAGCGTATGATTTATAAGTTACATTTAAGCCTGCAAAGAACGAGGGCCACCCCAAATTTAGTATTATATAATAATTAAAGTGGATAGAATTGCCGCAGACCTTGTGCAGCAAGATTATGAGCTCCCTTATTTTGCTTCTCAGGGATCCAACGGTTGATAACAAGTCTGTATCTTTTTTGCAAGCTAACTAGTGCGGCAAGTTCTTGTGCGTATGATTTACTATAGTTTTTTTCGAGACTCGTAATTACGATTTTACTATCGCTATGGAAGAAAATCGTTTCTGAAGTTGCGTAGTATGTCAGAAGAGTTTCAAATCCCTTGATAGCTGCGTGGAATTCTGCGCGGTGGTTAGAAGATGGCGGTAGTTTAAAAGAGAGCTGCTGTTGTCCATCGGAGCTGACGATCAGCACACCGGCAGAACTTGGGCCAGGGTTACCTCTGGTTGCGGCATCTGTATATAGTTTAATCATCAAAAATCACATCCTTGGGAGGTAGAATGTCATGCCAAAAAAATTTTTTTATCAGCCTGACTTTTCAACGACCGTTATTTGCTGGTCATATACTTTTATCATACTACTTTTGGGATTTATTCTCTGGCTAGAGATTACTTTTTTTCAGGTTTGGACCTTATTGGCATTGGTAGTATTTACGATTGCCGCAGCTTTGCAACTTGGCTTACGCAGGGTTGAGGTAAAACAGCATGAGCTTATCTTGCATACTGTTATTCCACAGAATACGAAGAAACTCCAGCTAGAAGATATTAAAAAAGTTTCGAAGAAAAAAGGACGTCTGGTTGTTCAAACAAAATACCATAGTCACAGTCTTTTTATGCGAACTAAATCCAAACAAATTATTTACGATTTTTTAAAAAAAGCTAGTTAACGTTCGTATTTTGGCAGTGAAAAGCACTTTTTATACGGTGAAAATAGACAATTATCACTGAAATGATGACATTAATGGTTATGTAAGTTATACTGTTAGTATAAAATTGCTTTTATTGATTTTCCTAACAGGAGGGTAAAGAGTAGTGAAGGACATTGAAATTGCACAACAGAGTAAAATGGCAAAAATAACTGATATTGCAGCTAAAATTGGTTTAAATGCAGATGAGATCGAACAATATGGGACTTATAAAGCTAAAATCAAGTTACCAGTAGTACCTAAGGTTAAAACAAAAGGGAAGCTGATTTTGGTTACAGCAACTAACCCTACACCAGCCGGTGAGGGCAAATCAACAGTGACGGTTGGGCTAGGGGATGCCTTTAGTTTATTGAAAAAACGGGTTATGATCGCACTGCGTGAGCCATCTCTTGGACCAGTTATGGGTATGAAAGGTGGTGCAACTGGTGGTGGCTATTCGCAAGTTGTCCCAATGGAAGATATTAATTTACACTTTACAGGGGATATGCATGCTTTGACGACTGCTAATAATACGTTAGCTGCGCTTGTTGATAATCATATTTACCAGGGCAATAAGTTACATATCGATCAGCGGCGGGTTATTTGGAAACGTGTCTTGGATATTAATGACCGTGCACTGCGCCATGTGGTCATCGGTCTTGGTGGTGCGATGCAGGGCATCCCACGTGAAGATGGTTTTGATATCACTGTTGCGAGCGAACTGATGGCTATTCTTTGTCTTGCGGTCGATATTGCCGACTTGAAAAAAAGAATCGGCCAGATTGTAGTCGGTTATACAAGTACCAAAGTCCCGGTTACGGTTGACCAGCTGGGTGTTACAGGAGCGATCGCACTATTATTGAAGGATGCGATCAAGCCTAACCTTGTACAGACTCTAGCACATACACCCGCTATTATTCATGGCGGACCTTTTGCTAATATCGCGCATGGCTGCAATAGTGTTCTTGCAACACAAACAGCCTTAAAACTAGCTGATTATACTTTAACTGAGGCAGGTTTTGGCGCAGATCTGGGAGCAGAGAAGTTCATGGATATCAAAGCTCCCGTACTGGGAAAAACGCCTGATACGGTAGTGATCGTCGCAACGGTCCGTGCGCTTAAGATGCATGGTGGAGTGGCCAAAAAGGACCTTGCGGAAGAAAATATTCCTGCACTGCAGCAGGGATACATTAACCTTCAAAAACATATTGCAAATATGAAACGTTATAATGTACCGGTTGTTGTTGCGATTAATCAATTTACTTCAGATACCTTAGCTGAACTTACAACACTGCAGGAACTCTGCGCTAATGATAATACACCGGCTATTGTAGCGGATGTTTGGGGTAAGGGTGGCAATGGCGCGGTTGCATTGGCTGAAAAAGTCTTAGCCTCCTGTGAGCAGAAGACGGATTTTAAGCCGCTATATGTTGCTGATGATGCGTTGGAAACAAAAATCAATAAAATTGTTACGGAGATTTACGGTGGAGCCAAAGTTGAATATGGAATGAAGGCCAAACGACAGTTACGACGCTTTAAAGAGTTAGGGTGGGACCAGCTACCGGTTTGTATGGCTAAGACACAGTATTCACTTTCGGATAATCCTAAGCTACTAGGGGCACCGGCTGATTTTACGATCCATGTCCGTGAATTTGTTCCCAAGCTGGGAGCGCAGTTTATTGTAGCCTTAACAGGTAACGTACTGACGATGCCCGGCTTACCGAAGCAACCGGCTGCGAATGGAATGGAACTTAGTGATGACGGAACGATTTCAGGTTTATACTAGTGAGAGATTATTAATAACGAAAAGCGCAATTAGGTTAACTAAATATCATCATTAAATAATTTAAGACGGAACTGGGTCAAAAGCATTTTTGACGTAGCTCGGTCTTTTTTATGCAGTCTTTTAAAGTTAAAAAGAAGCTGAAAGTATGCTAGATTGAAGTAATAGGTAAGTTGATCATTGAGAATGATTAAAAAAACTGGTTAGGTTGAATAAAAGAGACTGTAACACTAGTTGGTGAAATTCTGTAGCTAAGACTATTTTCTAAATGTAATGTTTATTTTACTAACAACAGTTCGAATTTAGATGATAATATTAGCTTAGAGTATGTATATGGGATCAATAAGAGACTTGACGTTAATTTAATTTTTCTCCAGATTTAATAAAGTAATGATTTATGATATATTTTCTATAAAAATAATTTCTTTTGATAGAGGTGAGCTTGACTATGGATTCACGACAGATAATATTTGGGATAGATTCATTCGGGGATCTGCCCCAAAATGAAGATGGAAAATTGATGACACAGGCACAAGCCATTCGACAAGTCGTTACTGAGGGAATCTTGGCTGACAACTTGGGACTTGATGTGATCGCACTGGGTGAACATCATCGTTCTGAATATGCAATCTCAAGTCCTGAGACAGTCTTGGCGGGAATAGCAACGCAGACTAAGAAAATAACATTGGCATCTGGTGTAACCGTTCTTAGTTCAGATGATCCGGTCCGTGTCTATGAACGATTTGCAACACTTGATGCACTTTCTAACGGACGGGCAGAAGTCGTTTTAGGTCGTGGTTCATTTACAGAATCTTTCCCGCTATATGGTTATGATCTAAGTGACTACAACTTACTTTTTGAAGAAAAAATTGAACTTTTTACAAAACTGCTAACGGAAAAAGCTGTTACGTGGTCTGGAAAAACAAGGGCTGCTTTGACTGATGTTGAAGTTTATCCAAAAACAGAGCGAGGTAGACTAGCTGCACGAATCGCAGTTGGAGGTTCACCGGAGTCTGTTGTCCGGGCTGCCCGTTATGGGTTTCCAATTACGTTGGCGATTATTAGTGGATCACCCAAGCGTTTTGTATCTTACGTTGAGCTGTACCGCAAAGCAGCTCAAAAATTTGCGACGCAAGCTTTCCCAATCGGTATTCACTCCCATGGTGTGATTGCTGAAAGTGATGAGGAAGCGGTTGATCTAGCTTGGAAACACATTCGTAAAAGCTTTGTTCGTATTGGGAAAGAGCGTGGTTGGAGACCAATGGGGAAAGCTCAATTTGAAAAAGAGGTTAAGAACGGGTCAATTTATGCTGGAGCACCGGAGACGGTAGCCCAGCGATTGGCAGCAACAATTAAACAGCTTGATGCAGGCCGGTTTGAACTGGCATATGGAGCAGGTGAATTGCCGGTGCAAGCACGTCTTAAAACGATTGAATTATATGCAACTAAAGTAGTTCCGCGGGTCAAAGAGCTTTTAGCGAAGGAGTAAGCATATGACAACGACGATTGGGATCTTAGGTGCAGGTAAGTTAGGAACGGTTTTAGCCCAGTTAACAACAGCAGCGGGCTATCATGTTTTGATTGCCGGGTCAGGCCATGTAGCTAAGATCCAACTGACGGTTGAAGTTTTGATTCCTGCAGCGGTTCCGACAACGATTGCTGAGGTCTGCCACCAAGCTGACATCGTTATTTTGGCCTTGCCGCTCAGTAAATACCAGACTTTGTCACCAGCAGCTTTAGCAGGGAAGTTGGTTATTGACGCAATGAACTATTGGTGGGAAACAGATGGAAACCGGGAGGATCTAACTAACACACACTATTCATCTAGTGAACAAGTTGCTCGCTATTTTCATAAAAGTCATGTTGTTAAAGCCTTGAACCATATGGGCTACCATGATTTATTTGATGAACCACGGTTGCAAGGACAGCCGGGACGCAAGGCGATTGCAATTGCAGGGGATGAAGAGAAATACGTTGAAGAAACGGTAAAATTAGTTGACCGGTTGGGCTTTGATCCGGTTCGTGCTGGTTCTCTAGCTGACAGCGGTAAGATGGAACCAGGTAGTGCGGTTTTTGGGGCGAATGTTACGAAAAAGGAATTAAAGAAACTGTTGACAGATTTTTCTAAAACAAAATATGGACAGTAAATACTGATTAAGTGTACGTCAAAAATCTCTAATTAAGTTATGTTAAGAAGAAAGACGGATTCTAGCCAGTTTAGATGATAAGATGAGCTGGTTTAAAAGAATTCATAGAGCTTTAAAAGAATGAGAGTGATGGGGGATCATAATGCATAAAGCTGTCTTATTAGTAAATACTGGCACACCTGCAACGTCTACCCGCGAAGATGTGCGTTCCTATTTAAAATGTTTTTTAAGTGATCCACATATTATTAATATGCCGTACTGGCAGTGGCAACCAATTTTAAGGTTGATGATCTTGCCATGGCGGCCTTTTAAATCAGCTAAATTATATCAGCAGATTTGGCTAGCCGAAAAGGGCTCACCGTTAGAATATTATACCAAACAGCAGGCGAGAAAACTGCAGACGCAGCTGCCTGAGTACATAGTTAAGTATGCTATGAGTTATAGTAAACCGACTATTGCAGAAGTTTTAAAAACATTTGAGCAAATAGGTATAGATTCTTTAACGGTCATCCCACTGTATCCACAGTACTCGCGGACTACAACTGGAGCTGTAATCGATGAGATTCATCGCTTCTATACACAAAAGGCTGCTAAACCAGTACTGCATATAGTGAAAGACTTTTGCAGTACCGAAGAATATATTAAAGCATTGACGACTCAGATAAAAGAAGGAGTTGCAACATTTAAACCTGATAAAGTTCTTTATTCATATCACGGGATTCCTGTCAGTTATGTTGTTAAGGGTGATATTTACCAAATGCGGTGTAACCTCACGACCAAGTTGTTAGCGAAAAGCTTGCCACAGATTTCTGCTATTCAAACTTATCAATCACGTTTTGGGTTTGCACCATGGTTGGAACCGGCGACTAAGGCGACTTTAAAACAGCTGCCAGCTAAGGGGATTAAGCATGTCTTAGTTGTTGCCCCTAGCTTCGTTGCCGATTGTTTAGAGACACTAAATGAATTGGCAATCGAAAATCGAGCGGCCTTTCTGAAGAGTGGCGGAACGGATTATCATGTTTTGCCAGCCTTGAATGACAGCCAGATGTTTATTGATGTTCTTGAACAACTAGTCAGACGAGTGGAAGAATAAGAACTAGTTAGGGTTAAGTAAACTAACTAGGGAGCTGTCTTAAAAAATTGAATTTGTTTTTAAGATAGTCGACAAAAAAGGAAGTTTTAATTACAGTTTACAAAAAAAGAATCATAGGATTGCTTTATGCCAATAAAAGTGTTAATTGTTCGGTATTAGGCGCTAGTTGTGAAAAAGATTTGAAGAGTTGTTCTTAATTGTTGTATAATTAACTATCCGTGTTTAAACGATCTGGACAAAAAAGAAAAGAGGTGCCCTCCGGTAATGGTGATTTATTTGTTATTGATATGTGCAATAGTGTTACTTGATCAGTTAGTAAAATTTTATGTTGTACATAATGTTCCACTTAATACAAGTTATGATTTTATTCAACATTTCTTGGGGATCGCGCATATTAGGAATTATGGAGCAGCTTGGAATATCTTTACTGGTCAAAAATGGTTGCTGTTTATCATAACGGTGGTTGCGCTTGGTGTCTTAGTTTATCTGTTTAAAAAAATGTGGACTAACTGGATATACGCGTTAGGGCTCAGTCTGATCATTGGGGGAACGATTGGTAATTTTATTGATCGAATTCGTTTGGGATACGTAGTTGATATGTTTCAACTGCTATTTATTAACTTTCCAGTCTTTAATGTGGCTGATGCATCCTTAAGTATCGGAGTGGTTATTTTTCTGATAGCGTTACTGCGAGATGATAAGGATGACTGAGCGTCAGCGAGTTAACTCACAAACAGGACGCTTAGATAAAGTTGCTGCACAGCTCTTCCCTACCTATTCGCGTTCGCAGATCAAAGACTGGCTTTTAACAGGCAGAATGGTGGTCAATGGGCAACCAAAAAAACCTAAATACCAAGTAGTCAGTGGTGACTTAATAGAATTAGACCGTCCTGAAGTACAGCATATTGCAGTTGTGCCTGAGGATCTCCCGTTGGATATTATCTATGAAGATAAGGATGTTTTGGTAGTTAATAAACCACAAGGGATGGTCGTTCATCCCGCACCAGGTCATCCTAACCATACGTTAGTTAACGCGTTGTTGTATCATAGTCCTTTGTCGACGATCAATGGTGAATACCGTCCAGGGATCGTCCATCGGATCGACAAAGATACTTCCGGATTATTGATGGTAGCTAAAAATGATTTAGCACACCGCAGTCTCGCGGCACAATTAAAAAAGAAAACCAATATCCGTGAATACACAGCACTCGTTCATGGCAGAATCAAGCCGAATAAAGGAAAAATTGATGCTCCACTGGGTCGTTCGCCTAAAAACCGCAAAAAACAAGCTGTTGTCGCCGGTGGACGTAATGCTGTCACTTATTTTGAAGTAGTAAAACGATACCGTGATTATACGCTGATCAAGTGTATTTTGGAAACAGGCCGGACGCATCAAATCAGGGTGCACATGAAATATATTGGTCATCCTTTGGTTGGCGATCCACTCTATGGTCCAACTAAAACAATTAAGGGACAGGGACAGTTTTTGCATGCTGGCAAACTTGGATTTAAGCATCCTGTGACAGGTGAAGAAATGGTTTTTGAAGTACCATTACCAGTTATTTTTAGAAAAACGTTAGATAGGCTTGACAAAACTAATGACATTTAGTAGATTAAATGTAATAAAGGTCCTTTAAAGATAGTCCCGTGAGGCTAGGAAGGCAGCGTCTTATTCGAACTTGAGATAAAGACAACGGTCTGACCACTTAGCTTAACGCTAGGTGGTCTTTTTTAATGGATAAAAAAGGGGAGAAGAAAATGGCAAAAGAAGTTATTGATTCAATGGCAATGAAACGTGCTTTGACAAGAATGACCTATGAAATTATTGAGAAGAATAAAGGGATCGATGATTTAGTATTGGTTGGAATCAAAACACGCGGAATATATTTGGCACAGCGTATCGCAGACCGTTTAAAACAATTAGAAGGCGCTGCTGTTCCGGTAGGCGAATTAGATATTTCACTTTACCGGGATGATCGGCATGATTTATCACAAAAGCAAGATCCAGTAATCAACTCATCTAAGTTGGGTATCGATATTACGAATAAACAAGTTATTTTGGTAGATGACGTTTTATTCACCGGCAGAACGATTCGCGCGGCCTTAGATGCTTTGATGGACCAGGGACGACCACAAAAGATTAATGTTGCTGTTTTAGTTGACCGTGGTCACCGTGAGTTGCCTATTCGTGCTGATTTTGTCGGTAAAAACATCCCAACATCGCTTGATGAACAGATTTCGGTTTCTGTTGAAGAGATCGATCAAAAAGATGCGATTGAGATTAAAAAAATTTAAATTGGAACAACCATTTTAATTGACTCCAGAGAGGGCAAAAAGGTTGATATATACTTTGAAAAAACTTTTCAAGGGAAACCTTATGCTAGCCTGGATCAATAAAGATTCAGGTTTTTTTGTATAGAAGGGGAGATTTTTTCTGTGAACGGTAAGAAAGAGGAATTTAGAAACGAAGAGGCAATCTTAGATATTCAAGATAGACCCACATTTACGCATTGGCTTGTCTTATCAATTCAGCATTTATTTACAATGTTTGGGGCAACGGTTTTAGTCCCTTTGCTGGTAGGGATCAACCCTAGTATTGCGCTTTTTAGTTCAGGTGTGGGGACACTTGTTTATATCCTATGTACCAAGGCTAAGATCCCAGCTTACCTCGGATCAAGTTTTGCATTTGTTGGGACTATGCAGGTTCTAATGAAAGTAGATGGGTATCCAGCAATTGGACAGGGTGCGATTGCAGCAGGGTTGGTTTATGTGATCGTATCACTAGTGATTGGCCGTTTCGGTTCAGAATGGGTCGATAGTCTTTTACCACCAGTTGTCGTTGGACCGATTATTATTGTAATTGGGCTCTCACTTGCAACTACGGCCGCTAACGATGCAATGATGAACAATTCACATTATGACTTAAAGTATTTTGGAGTAGCACTTTTTACGCTGATCATCACAATTATTTTCAATATGTTTCTTAAAGGTTTTGCAAGCATGATCCCAGTCTTGCTGGGGATCGTTTGCGGGTATATCTGTGCTGTTCTGGCCGGAATCGTTGATTTTCAAAGTGTTGAAGCAGCTAAGTGGTTCTCACTGCCAGCATTTAACGTAATGTTTGTTAATTATGATTTCAAGTTATATCCGGGAGCTATTCTTGCAATGGCCCCGATCGCCTTTGTCACAATGACTGAACACATGGGTCATGTGATGGTTTTGAATAAGTTAACTAAACGGAATTTCTTTAAAAAGCCTGGTCTACATCGAACACTATTCGGTGATGGGCTTTCCTCTATCATTGCCGGTTTTGCTGGTGGACCACCAACTACTTCATATGGTGAAAACATTGGTGTGTTGGCAATGACGAAGGTCCACAGTGTGTGGGTACTAGGCGGTGCGGCAATTTTTGCAGTCCTTTTCAGTTTTGTTGGCAAAGTCAGTGCGTTGATCCAGTCTATCCCAACACCAGTTATCGGTGGGATCAGCTTCTTGCTTTTTGGAATGATCGCATCGAATGGATTACGGATCTTAGTTGATAATAAGGTCGATTATGAGTTAAAACGCAATTTAATTATTACAGCTGTTATTTTAGTAATTGGAATTGGAGGAACTTATCTACAGATTGGACAGTTCCAGCTAACGAGCATCGCCTTAGCAACGATCTTTGGAATTGTTGCCAACCTCGTGTTACCTGAGAAAGCCAATAGCGAAAGATAGTAAGGAGATAAAATGATGCTGAACACGCAAAAACGTTTAAAGCTTCAACATTTCTTGACCATAAAAAATTTACAGAATGAACAAGTCAACAGCTTGATTGAACGTGCTGAATATTTTAAGGCTGGTGGAAAGGTTCTGAACTATGAACAGCCAGTTTATGCAGTTAATATGTTTTTCGAAAATAGTACGCGAACACACTGCAGTTTTGAAATGGCTGAAAGAAAACTTGGGATTGAAACGATTCCTTTTGATCCAGCTGCTAGTTCGGTTAAAAAGGGTGAAACACTTTACGATACCTTACTGGCATTGAACTCAATTGGAGTTGAACTGGCAGTAATTAGACATCCGCATAATGAATACTATAGAAAACTAGTTAACTTATCTGCTGCTCAAAAACTTAATATTGGTATCATTAATGCCGGAGACGGCAGTGGACAGCATCCCTCACAATCTTTATTAGATATGATGACGATCCATGAACAATTTGGTGGCTTTAAAAGGTTAAAGGTTGCAATTATTGGCGATCTAACGAATTCGCGAGTGGCTCGTAGTAATATGCGTTTACTAAAGCAATTAGGGGCAGAGGTATATTTTTCCGGTCCTGAATATTGGTACTCCCAAGAGTTTGCGGAGTATGGAACCTATGGTAAGGTTGATGATCTGCTGGATCAGATGGATGTGGTTATGTTATTGCGGGTGCAGCATGAACGCCACCAACAGGAAACAGCTTTTTCAACAGAACGATATCATCAACAGTATGGGTTGACGCTCGAACGTTATGAACGCTTGAAGAAACAAGCAATTATTATGCATCCTGGTCCTATAAATCGTGGGGTGGAACTGGCATCGGAACTGGTTGAAGCTTCACAATCACGTTTTACAACGCAAATGCAGAATGGTGTGTTTATGAGAATGGCGATGATTGAAGCGGTAGTTGAGGGACGAAACTTAGGAGGAAAAAGATGAACATTTTATTAGAAAACGGATTGGTTTACCAAGCAGGGCAGCTGCAGCAGCTTGATATCTTGATTATAGACGATAAGATCGCGGCACTTGGGCAGGATTTAGCTGAATTAGGAATTGACCTTCAAAAAAGAATTGATCTTACCGGTAAATTAGTGACTCCTGGTTTAGTTGATGTTCACGTTCATTACCGTGAACCGGGTTTTACGTATAAAGAGACGATCAAAACAGGCAGTCAAGCAGCTGCCCATGGTGGATTTACCACTGTTTGTGCAATGCCTAATCTTGATCCAGTTCCTGATAATCCAGCACAACTGCAGAAGATCCAAGCACGCAATGTTGCAGATGGTGTCGTACACATCAAACAATATGCTTCTATTACATTAGGGCGCCAAGGCGAAAAAATAGCCGATTTTAAGGCACTCAAAGCAGCTGGAGCTTTCGCCATTAGTGATGATGGTAGTGGCATCCAAACAGCTGGAACGATGTACCTAGCGATGAAACAAGCGGCAGCATGCGGGATTCCGTTAGTTGAACATACCGAAGATAATTCACTGCTTTTTGGGGGTGTTATGAATGAAGGCGAGCGTGCAACCGAATTAAAGTTGCCTGGGATGCTCGGGCTCAGCGAATCATCACAACTAGCACGTGATTTGATTCTAGCACAACAAACTGGGGTGCATTACCATGCTTGCCATCTCTCAACAAAGGAAAGTGTTGCATTGGTCCGCTGGGCTAAAGCACAGGGAATCCATGTGACTTGTGAAGTTGCACCACATCATTTACTGCTTGCCGATTGTGATATTCCAGCTGATGACGCTATGTATAAGATGAATCCACCGTTGCGTTCTAAGGAAGATCAGCAGGCGCTTATTGCTGGCTTATTGGACGGAACGATTGATATGATTGCAACAGATCATGCACCACACAGTGAAGATGAGAAACAAGGAAGTATGTGTGAAGCATCCTTTGGAATTACTGGCAGTGAAACGGCCTTCTCCTTGTTATATACACATTTTGTTAAAACAGGGATCTTTAAATTAGAACAGTTACTAGACTGGATGAGTGCTGCACCAGTTCAGAAATTTCAAATAGAGGATGCAGGCTTTATCTTACCAGGGAAAACGGCTGATATCGCTGTCTTTAACTTAAATGATGAATTTGAACTTAAAGAGGAAGATTATCTATCTAAGGGAACGAATACCCCATTTACAGGAACAAAAGCGTATGGTGAAACAGTAATGACACTCGTTGCAGGCGAAATTGTTTACCAGAAGGAGGACTGACAGTGAAACGTTATTTACTTTTAGAAGACGGAACGATCTTTGAAGGCGAAGGTTTTGGTGCACCTAGTACTACTAGTGGTGAAGTCGTTTTTACGACTGGGATGACTGGTTATCAAGAAGCAATTACTGACCAATCATTTTCAAACCAGATTTTAGTTTTTACTAATCCCCTAATTGGAAATTATGGAGTCAACTTTGATGATTATGAGTCGATTGAGCCAACGTGCAAAGGGGTCATCTGCCATGAAGTAGCACGTGTTTCAAGTAGCTGGCGGCAACAGACTTCACTTCCTGCTTTTTTGGAGCAGATGGATATCCCTGGGATTACAGGAATTGACACCCGTGCGTTAACTAAAAAACTACGTTCACGCGGAACAATGAAGGGTAGTATTGTCGATGCGAAATCCGACTTAGACCATGCTTTTGACCAGCTGAACGCGATGGTGATCAATCATAATCTCGTTCAACAAGTATCAACTAGCAAGCCTTATCCTAATCCGGGTGATAAAAGAAATGTCGTTGTGGTTGATTATGGTCTCAAACACAGTATTTTACGGGAATTAGCCAAACGTGGCTGCAATACGATCGTCTTACCATACACGGCGACAGCGGAGGACATTTTCAAGCTGCGACCAGATGGTGTCCTCTTGTCGAATGGGCCGGGGGATCCCAAATCATTGCCGCAAGCAATTGAGATGGTAAGCGAAGTTGAGAAGAAACTGCCACTTTTTGGAATATGTTTAGGGCATCAACTTTTCGCGCTTGCTAACGGAGCGGATACTTACAAAATGAAATTCGGACACCGTGGCTTTAATCATCCAGTCAAAGAAGTGGCAACCGGACGAATCTGCTTTACCTCGCAAAATCATGGCTTTGCGGTTGAACCAGCGTCAATCGATAACCAGAAACTAAATGTAACTTACCGTGAGATCAACGATGATACGGTTGAAGGATTGCGGCATAAAAATTATCCAGCCTTCAGTGTTCAGTTTCATCCGGACGCAGCTCCTGGCCCACATGATGCAGCAGACCTGTTTGATGATTTCATGCACATGATCGATGTAAGAAAGGATGAAAAAAATGCCTAAGAGAACGGATATTCATAAGATAATGGTAATTGGTTCTGGACCGATTATTATTGGTCAAGCAGCAGAATTCGATTATTCAGGGACACAAGCATGTCTAGCATTACGTGAAGAAGGATATGAAGTTGTGTTAGTCAATTCAAATCCGGCAACGATCATGACAGATACTGAGATCGCAGATCGTGTATACATTGAGCCCTTGACAACGGAGTCAGTCTCACGGATTATCCGACAAGAATATCCTGATGCTATTTTACCGACGTTAGGTGGGCAAACCGGTTTAAACTTAGCAATGTCACTTTCTAAGACGGGTATCCTAGAAGAACTTGAGATTGAATTGTTAGGGACGAAGCTTGATGCAATTAATCAAGCTGAAGATCGTGAATTATTTAAGGAACTAATGAACGAACTTGGTGAACCTGTTCCAGATTCAAAAACAGTCAGCACGATAGAAGAAGCGTTAGACTTCGCAGCCGAGATCGGTTACCCAGTTATCGTTCGTCCCGCGTTTACAATGGGTGGAACTGGTGGTGGTCTATGTGATAATAAAGAGCAATTAGCTGAGATCGCTGCTAACGGTTTAGACCTTTCGCCAGTAACACAGTGTCTAATTGAAAAAAGTATTATGGGTTATAAAGAAGTCGAATTTGAAGTAATGCGTGATAGTGCTGATAATACAATGGTTGTTTGTTCGATGGAAAACTTCGACCCGGTAGGAATCCATACAGGAGACTCAATCGTGTTAGCACCAACTCAAACTTTGTCGGACCGTGAATACCAGATGCTGCGGGATGTGTCACTCCGGTTGATTAGCGCATTGAAAATCGAAGGCGGTTGTAACGTTCAGTTAGCTCTTGATCCATACAGCTTTAATTATGATGTTATTGAAGTCAATCCGCGGGTCAGTCGCTCATCAGCTTTAGCTTCTAAAGCTACTGGATATCCAATTGCCAAAATGGCAGCTAAGATTGCGGTCGGTTTAACACTTGATGAGATTAAAAATCCAGTTACTGGAACAACTTTTGCAGAGTTTGAACCAGCCCTAGATTATGTTGTTGCTAAGATCCCCCGGTGGCCTTTTGACAAGTTTCCGCGTGCTAACCGTAAGTTAGGAACGCAAATGAAGGCTACAGGTGAAGTAATGGCAATTGGGAGAACGGCAGAAGAAGCAATTCAAAAGGCAGTTCGTTCACTAGAGATTGATGAAACTGATCTATTATCACCAGAAGCTCACGAAGCGAGTGATGATAAATTAGAAGAAAAACTAGTGCACGCGCAAGACGACCGGCTCTTTTATATTGCGGAGGCATTCAGACGTAGTTATACACTAGATGAGGTTAATGAATTAACCAAGATCAATCACTATTTCCTTGATTTAATTAAACATATTACTGAACTTGAAGTTGAGATCTGCAAGAATCCCGAAGATAAAGATCTTTTGCCAAAGGTTAAAAGATATGGTTTTAGTGATGCTACGATTGCTAAACTATGGAATATTACAGAGAGAAAAGTCCGCGCATTACGTAAAGAGACCCAAGTCTTGCCAACGTATAAAATGGTGGATACTTGTGCTGCGGAGTTTGAATCGCAGACACCGTATTTTTACAGTACTTATGATTTAGAAAGTGAAAGCCATCCAAGCTCAAAAGATTCTGTCTTGGTTATCGGCTCAGGGCCAATTCGAATCGGACAAGGTGTGGAGTTTGATTATGCAACAGTTCATAGTGTAAAGGCTATTCAACGGTTAGGCTATGAAGCGATTGTTATGAATAGCAATCCCGAAACAGTGTCAACTGATTTCTCCATCTCTGACAAGCTTTATTTTGAACCGTTAACACTGGAAGATGTTCTAAATGTGATTGAACTTGAACATCCCTTGGGGGTCATCGTTCAATTTGGTGGGCAAACGGCGATTAATTTAGCTGCCGATCTGCAGGCTAATGGAGTCAAAGTGCTTGGAACAAAAGTTGAAGATGTTGATCGTGCGGAAGACCGTGAACTTTTCGATCAAGTTATCAATAACCTGGGGTTGAAACAACCAGTCGGCAAAACGGCAACGACTCAGGAAAAGGTTATCGCAACGGCTAAAGAGATTGGCTACCCAGTTTTGGTTCGTCCAAGTTATGTGCTAGGTGGTCGTGCAATGGAAATTGTAAATAATGAAGCTGAGCTGGAAGACTATCTTGAACAGAATGTGACGGCAGCAATTGACCATCCGATCTTAGTTGATGCATATCTTGAAGGTCGGGAATGTGAAGTTGATGCAATTTGTGATGGTGAACGAGTCTTACTACCAGGAATTATGGAACATATTGAACATGCGGGCGTTCATTCGGGTGATTCAATGGCGGTTTACCCCCCACAATCTTTTTCAGAAAAAATCAAGCAGCAGATTGTTGATGCTACGCAAAAATTAGCCGTTGCTTTGAAGTGTGTGGGAATTATGAATATCCAGTTTATTATTCATAATGATGAGGTTTATGTTCTTGAAGTCAATCCACGTGCGAGCCGGACAGTTCCATTCTTGAGCAAAATTACTGGAATTGAGATGGCACAAGTCGCAACCAAAGTTATTTTAGGAAAATCATTACGTGAGTTAGGTTATGAAACTGGGCTCTATCCTGAAAGCAAGTCGATCCATGTCAAAGCACCAGTCTTTTCATTCAGCAAATTAGAAGATGTTGATAGCTACCTTGGACCGGAGATGAAATCAACAGGAGAAGTTATGGGGAGTGATCGGACCTTTGAGAAGGCACTTCTTAAGGCCTTTGCAGGTGCTAAAATGGAATTACCACTTAGCGGCAGTGTCCTGCTAACGATTGACAGCCATGATAAAGATATCGTTTTACCACTCGCTAAAAAGTTTAGCCAAATTGGTTACCGACTCTATGCAACTAGTGGGACAGCACAGTTCTTGAATGATAACGGGTTACGGGTAAAAACAGTTAATAAGATCGGTGAGGATGCTGTAGATCGGATGGGGATCCTACAGCTGATAAAAGAAGGTAAGATACAGCTGGTCATTAATACGATGGGGCATGATCATGAGGTAACTTCGGATGGTTTCACGATTAGACAAACGGCGATTGAACACAATATTCCGCTGATAACCTCACTCAACACGGCAGAAGCCCTTGTCAAAGCACTTGAAAACCGGACTTTTGCAACGGATGTAATGAAGTAAAGGGAAATCTGATCGTATGGAAGGGGCTGAAAATGCTTACGAAAAGTGATATGCGAATTATTGCGCAAGAGGAATTAGCACCTAGTATTTACCGGATCGTTTTGTACGGAAAATTTGATTATGCTCAGGCAAGACCAGGATGCTTTGTGATGCTGAAACTTCCGGATGGAACCTATCAGTTGCGGCGCCCACTGGCAATTGCGGCGCTTGCTCCACTGCAAGAGACAATTACTTTGATTTACCGGGTGGTTGGCGATGGAACACATTTGTTACAGCAGACGGCTGTTGGGGCACAGTTAAATATTTTGGGGCCGCTAGGAAATGGGTTCCCAATAGAAAATGTAGAATCGACAGAGAACGTTTTACTCGTTGGTGGTGGAACAGGGGTGCCACCATTGATGTTGCTTGCACAGGCCTTGAAAGATAAGGGGTGTAAGGTAACAACTGCTATTGGTTTTCGGACAGCGGCACTGATTTTTGGTGAGAAAGAATTTGAAGATAATGGTCAGTTGCTCTTGGCAACAGATGATGGTTCAAAGGGTTTTCAAGGGAATGTTGGTCAGCTTCTTGCTACTCAGCCCGAGCAGACTTACACCAAGGTTTATGCTTGTGGGCCAAACGGGTTGCTTCAGATGGTCCAGACTCGTTTTGCAGGAACCACAGCCGAGATTTATCTTTCGTTGGAAAGCAGGATGGCTTGTGGCGTAGGTGCCTGTGAGGGCTGTGTTGTCTCGACTAAAGATGGCACTTATAACAAGCGAGTCTGTGTTGAAGGACCTGTTTTCAATGGTCGGGAGGTCAGACTATGACAGCGGCAAGCCGATTAGCAGTTGAACTTCCAGGTTTAAATTTAAAAAATCCAGTGATGCCGGCAAGTGGATGCTTTGGTTTTGGCGATAATCGCTACGCTGAGATGTTCGACTTGAATGAGTTGGGAGCAATTATTATTAAAGCTGCAACTCTTAAACCACGAGCAGGGAACCCCGTACCGCGGATCGCAGAGACAACAAGCGGTGTTTTGAATGCGGTCGGATTGCAAAACCCTGGTGTTGACGTTATCCTGCGAGAAAAATTGCCGGTTCTTCACCAGAAATATCCTACATTACCCGTGGTGGCCAATATCGCGGGTGCGACGCAAGCTGAATACGTTGAGGTTGCTAAGCGTATGTCTGCTTCAGGAATGGTTTCTGCACTTGAACTGAATATTTCGTGTCCTAATGTTCATGAAGGTGGAATGCTTTTTGGAACTGACCCACAGATAGCGCAACAGTTGACGAAGGCAGTCAAAGAGGTTTCACAAGTACCAGTTTATGTCAAACTTTCACCAAATGTGACGGATATCGTTGCGATTGCCCAAGCAGTTGCGGCTGGTGGAGCAGATGGTTTAAGTATGATTAATACTTTGTTAGGTATGCGAATTGATTTAAATTCACGTAAACCGATTCTGGGCAACAAAACGGGGGGGCTTTCTGGCCCAGGAATAAAGCCGATTGCTGTTCGAATGATTTACCAAGTCAGTCGGGCAGTCGATCTACCGATCATTGCCATGGGTGGGATCGAATCAGCTGCGGATGTCCTTGAGATGTACATGGCAGGTGCAAGCGCAGTTGCCATTGGGACAGCACATTTTAATAACCCAACGGCATGTCCGGATATTATTAAAGCTTTACCTTCAAAGATGGAAGATTTAAAAATTAATAGTCTAAGTGAATTAATTGCAGAAGTTAGGGGGGGATATCCGAATGACGATTAAGCGACCGATTATTGCATTAGATTTTCCAGATCGACAAGCAGCAGCTGTTTTTCTGAATAAATTTCCGGAAGAAGAAAAGCTATTTGTTAAAGTTGGGATGGAGCTCTTCTATAGTGAAGGGCAGGAAATGGTTAAAGCTATTTTGGATCAAGGTCATGATGTCTTCTTGGATTTGAAGTGTCATGACATTCCGCATACGGTTGAGAGTGCGATGCGCGTAATTGGTAAACTAGGCGTGACGCTGACGACTTTGCATGCAAGCGGCGGCAGTGAGATGATGCGTGCTGCTAAAGAAGGTCTGCTTGATGGTAGCGGTGGGAACAGCAATGCCAAACTACTGGCGATCACACAGTTAACTTCGACAGATCAGAAAATGGTAACAGAACAGCAGCAAGTAGTCGGTTCGCTTGAGCAAAGTGTCTTGCACTATGCGCGTTTGGCGCAGACTGCAGAGATGGACGGCGTAGTTTGTTCTGCCTACGAAGCAAATGCAATTTTAACTGCAACTGGAACTGACTTTTTGCGGGTTACACCTGGGATCAGACTAGCCGGTGGTGATCAAGGCGATCAGAAACGAGTTATGACGCCCGAACAGGCTGCGGTCAGAAAAAGTAGTGCGATCGTAGTTGGACGTGCAATTACACAGGCAGCAGATTGTGTTGCTGCATACCGATATATCAAAAAAGTGTGGGAGGAAAATATTTAATGAAGCAAGTTGCAAAAGATCTTCTAGAAATTAATGCGGTAACCCTTTCCCCGAATAAACCTTTTACGTGGGCAAGTGGGCTTAAAAGCCCGATTTATTGTGATAATCGGTTAACGATCAGTTATCCCGCAATTCGAACAAGAATCGCACGCGGGATTGCAGCTTTGATCAGAGAGTCCTTTCCAGAAGTTGAGTTGATCGCCGGAACGGCAACAGCTGGTATCCCACATGCAGCCTGGATCGCGCAAGAGTTAGCTTTACCGATGGTCTATGTCCGTTCTAAACCTAAGGACCATGGACGCGGCAAACAAATAGAAGGTCGAATGGTTGCTGGACAAAAAACTATTTTGATTGATGACTTGATCTCAACTGGCGGAAGTGTGTTGCAGGCAGTGACAGCGGCTCAAAAAGAAGGGGCAGATGTGATTGGTGTTTGTGGAATCTTTAGTTATCAACTAGTAGCAGCTACTAAAAATTTTGAAGCTGCTGAGATACCGTTCAAAACATTAACCAATTATAGTGAATTAATTGATGTTGCGGAAGAAGAGGAGCAAATAACTGTTTCTGAAAAAGAACTACTCCAAAAGTGGCGCCTTGATCCAGAAAACTGGCTTAAAAAATAGCTGAATTCAGACGAATAATTAGCTTACAAAAAAACGAGTAGGATTTATTTAATTCGTCTTTTAGAATGTTTTATAGAAAAACAAAAGTTAAAGTTCACTATTAGCACATAAATTTCATAAAACTACTGAACTTCTTTCGCACCTTTTTTGGGTCTATGGTACAATAATCGCAGGTGGAGGTGGCCTAATGGATTATAAAGAATATGATACAGAATTATGGAATGCGATCCAAAATGAAGAAAACAGACAGCAGAATAATATTGAGTTAATTGCTTCTGAAAATATCGTTTCAAAGGGTGTTATGGCAGCTCAAGGTAGTGTTTTAACTAATAAATACGCTGAAGGATACCCAGGTAAAAGATATTATGGTGGTTGTCAATATATTGATGTTGTTGAAAGTTTAGCGATTGAGCGAGCTAAAAAAATTTTTGGCGCAAAATTTGCAAACGTTCAGCCGCATTCTGGTTCGCAAGCTAATGCGGCAGCTTATTTATCCTTGATTAAGCCAGGAGATACAGTCTTAGGAATGGATTTGGCTGCAGGTGGACATCTAACTCATGGCTCACCAGTTAACTTTAGTGGTAAAACATATAATTTTATTGGTTATGGCGTTGATAAAGAGAGTGAACAGCTTGACTATGATGCAATTTTAAAATTAGCTGAAGAACATCAACCTAAGTTGATTGTTGCTGGAGCCAGTGCTTATTCACGGACTATTGATTTCCCTAAGTTCAGGGAGATTGCCGATAAAGTCAATGCAAAATTAATGGTTGACATGGCGCATATCGCCGGCTTAGTTGCGGCAGGCTTGCACCCAAGTCCTGTTCCTTATGCTGATATAACGACGACGACGACCCACAAAACCTTACGTGGACCGCGTGGTGGGATGATCTTGACTAATGACAGTGACTTAGCGAAGAAAATCAACAGTAGTATCTTTCCGGGAACACAGGGCGGACCGCTGGAACATGTCGTGGCAGCGAAAGCAGCAGCCTTTAAGGAAGCTCTTGATCCGAGTTTTACAGAATATTCACAACAAATTATTGCTAATGCGCAAGCAATGGCAACAGTCTTTGCAAATGACTCAGACGCACGATTGGTTTCGGGCGGAACAGATAATCATTTAATGTTAGTTGATGTCCGCGGGTTTGGACTTAATGGTAAGGGAGCCGAAAAACTGCTTGACACGCTCAATATTACAGTTAATAAGAATTCAATTCCTTTTGAAACACTGAGTCCCTTCAAAACAAGTGGGATTCGCTTAGGGACGCCTGCAATTACAAGTCGCGGTTTTTCAACGGCAGATGCAGCTCACGTTGCTGAATTGATCGTAGCAGCGTTGAAGAACGCACATGATGAATTCAAACTACAAGATATCAAGAAACAAGTGAAGGACTTGACGGCGGCTCATCCAATCTATGCTACCGGCGCTGTTCGTTAAGAGAAAGTTATTAAAAAATAACTGCGGGACTTAGTCAAAGAACTAATTATTGACCTAGGTCCCTTATTTATTTTTGCGTAAATAATTCATATAGCCTAGCTGTAAATTCCATAATTGAATATTTGATTTGGATAGTGGACCAATAGTTAATGTTAAAAATAATAATTATTTTATATTTTGTAAAACGTTTTGTTCAATGCTTCACGTTAGCTTTTGGGGTAATAAAGCGGCTGTTAGTGGGAAAGACTAATTTTATTTTGAAATATTTTAAATAATTAGTGAAAACGCTTGCTATAAAACTAAGCGAGTGCTATTATCTAAGTGTAGAAAGCGCTTATACATTAACGAGGAGGCTTTTAGGATGAAACAGATGGAGAGAGAAACTAGTCAAAAAGCATGGGATGATTTCAAAGGCGGAGAATGGCAATCAGAAATTGATATTCGTGATTTTATTCAGCAGAACTACCGTCAGTATAACGGGGATGAATCTTTCCTTAAAGGACCGACTGAAGATACGACTGCTCTCAATGATGAGTTGACAGAAATAAAACTTAAAGAACGTGCTGCTGGCGGTGTGCTTGATGCTGACACAAAAGTCGTTTCAACCATCACTTCTCATAAGCCAGGTTACTTAGATAAAGACCGTGAAAAGATTGTCGGTTTGCAAACAGATAAACCAATGAAGAAATCTTTGATGCCGTTCGGTGGCATTCGGATGGCAGCAGATGCTCTTAAATCTTACGGTTTCGAGATTGA
Source organism: Liquorilactobacillus capillatus DSM 19910 (assembly GCF_001434915.1). GTDB lineage: Bacteria > Bacillota > Bacilli > Lactobacillales > Lactobacillaceae > Liquorilactobacillus > Liquorilactobacillus capillatus. Next base: position 39,610 of record NZ_AZEF01000025.1, on the reverse strand, counting down.
TCCGGAAATAACACATATTTTCACTGATATTACTAAGAGCCATAATCAAGGTGTGTTCGACGCTTATACTCCAGAGATCAGACGTGCTCGGCATTATAAAATTGTCACTGGGCTACCGGATGCGTATGGACGTGGTCGTCTTGTTGGTGATTTTCCACGTGTTGCTCTTTATGGAATTGACCGTTTAGTAGAAGCTAAGCTGAAAGATTTAGATAATTATGGCGGCAATGAAATGACTGACGATGTTATCCAGATGCGTGAAGAAATTTCTGAACAAATCAGAGCTTTGAACCAAATGAAGGAACTGGCAGCCTCATATGGCTTCGATATTTCTAAACCAGCAACAACTGCAACAGAAGCCATTCAATGGTTGTACTTCGGTTACTTAGCAGCTATTAAGCAGCAAAATGGTGCTGCAATGTCAATCGGTCGAATTGATGCTTTCCTTGATATTTATCTTGAACGTGATCTTGAACGGGGAATCTTAAATGAAATTGAAGCACAGGAGCTTATTGATCAATTTACAATGAAATTAAGAATGGTTTCATTTATCCGGACACCAGAATACAATTCCTTGTTCTCTGGGAATCCAATCTGGGCAACATTATCTTTAGCTGGGATGGGTCTGGATGGTGAACACCATGTTACTAAGACAGCCTACCGTTTCTTAAATACTTTAAGCAACATGGGAGCTGCTCCAGAACCAAATATTACCTTACTGTGGTCGAAGAAATTACCTGAAACCTTCAAGCGGTATGCAGCAAGTGTTTCGGTTGAAAGTTCGACGATTCAGTATGAAAATGATGACTTGATGGTTAAACAGTGGGGCACAGATTATTATGCGATTGCTTGCTGTGTTTCTGCACAGCCGGTTGCTGATGGGATTCAGTACTTTGGCGCACGTGCTAATCTTGCAAAAACGGTTCTTTATGCTATTAATGGTGGTAAGGATGAAGTGGGCGCAGCCCAAGTGGGTCCAGCGTATGCTCCAATTACCAGCGAATATATTGATTATGATGAGTTTATGCAAAAACTAGATGTGATGATGGATTGGTTAGCAGATGTTTATGTTAACGCATTAAACACGATTCATTATATGCATGATAAATATTACTATGAATCAGCTCAGTTAGCATTGAAAGATACACGACTTGCACGGACCTTTGCAACCGGTATTTCAGGTTTATCGGTTGCGGCTGACTCAATTTCAGCTATTAAGTATGGTCATGTAAAAGCTATCCGCGATGAGAACGGAATTGCCGTTGACTTCAAAGCAGATCATGATTTTCCAAAATATGGTAACAATGATGATCGGGTAGATAAGATTGCTGTTTGGTTAGTCAAATCATTATTTACCAAGATGAATAAGCATCATTTATATCGTGGTTCAAAACTTTCAACATCTGTTTTAACAATCACATCGAATGTTGTTTACGGTAAAAACACTGGTTCAACACCTGATGGACGTAAGAAAGGCGAACCATTCGCACCCGGAGCAAATCCTGCATACGGGGCAGAACAAAATGGAGCTTTGGCATCACTGTTATCAGTTGCTAAAATTCCTTACAAATATGCAACCGATGGTATCTCAAATACCTTTGCAGTGACACCATCGACCTTAGGCCACGATCTTAACTTGCAAGAAGATACAATGGTTAATATGATTGATGGTTATATGGCCAATAGCGGGCATCATTTGAATATCAATGTCTTCAAACGGGATACGCTACTTGATGCGCAAAAACACCCAGAGAAGTACCCAACTTTGACCATCCGTGTTTCAGGTTACTGCGTTTACTTTGCTGACCTGACCAAGGAACAACAAGATGACGTTATCTCACGGACATTCCATGAGACGATGTAGTTAATATTCATGAGTAAAATGATTAATTGATTTTATAATAAGGAGGGGCTAAGGCAAAAGACATTTTGTCCCAGTCTCTCCTTATTAGTTTTATTAAGTAGGTTCCATGAGAGGATGAGAAACAATGGCAAAATTACCTTTACGTGAAAGAAAAGTTCCTAAACGAGATGGCGATATTATCGGCTATGTCCATTCTACTGAAAGTTTTGGTGCAGTTGATGGACCTGGCATTAGGTTTGTTGCGTTTATGCAGGGATGTAATATGCGCTGTCAGTTCTGTCATAATCCTGATACTTGGAAGAAAAATGTTGGAACAGAGATGACGACTTCTGAGCTGCTTGAAAAAGCCTTACCGTTTCGTCATTTCTGGGGTGATAAAGGTGGGATTACTTTAAGCGGTGGTGAGATTCTACTGCAGATGGAATTTGCAACAGAACTCTTTACTAGGTGTAAAAAGTTAGGGATAAATACTTGTCTGGATACTTGTGGACAACCATTTACACGTCGTCAGCCGTGGTTTGATAAATTCAAAAAGCTTTTGGATGTCACTGATATCTTACTAGTGGATATTAAACATATTAACTCAGATGAACACCGTAAACTAACTGGTTATCGTAATGAAAACATTTTGGATTTGTGTCAGTATTTATCTGATATTGGTAAGCCGGTGTGGATCAGACACGTACTAATTCCTGAACGGACTGATTTTGATAATTATTTGACTGAGCTCGGTGCTTATATCAAGACACTTAAAAATGTCCAAAAAGTGGAAGTTTTACCTTATCATACAATGGGAGTGCATAAATACCACGAAATGGGGATTGACTACAAGTTAGATGGAATTGAGCCGCCAACAAGTGAGCGAGTAGCCAATGCAGAAAAATTATTGCATATTGAGGACTACAAGGGGTATCTTAACTGAAACTGCTAAAGGCTTATAGTTGAAAATTATTAATAGGAAGAATGCATAATCGAATAAGAACGAATTAATGTGGTAGGACTATGATAAGGCGGAGATTTTATCGTAGTCCTATTATTAACGCTAAGCTTTTTTTGAGAAGCAGGTCAAAAAAATAGTTCAAGCAAGTGATTGCTATCAATATTTAAATGTTAAAACTTATTTTTTTATTGTCAAAATGACCTAAATTGTTTTATGATAAAGGTATTCAATAAGTTTGAAATAGTACTTACCATTAATAAAAATTAATAGCAGTGGGAAGGATATTATGAAAACGAAACAGGAAAATATTTTTTCTTCAAAGACTCTAAGTTATTTTCTCCAACTTGCTGACACAATGAGTTATACTCAGGCAGCTCAGATTCTAGGAATTACGCAGCCTGCTTTAACGCAGCAGATCAAAAAATTAGAGCGGAACGTCGGTGCACCATTATTTTACTCAGTAGGGAAGAAACTACATCTGTCAGATGCCGGCTATACGATGCTTGATGCAACACATCAGATTTATGAAGCGCTTAACCGTGCGGCTGATGAGATTCAGCAATCAACAAGCGCGACACAAGGAGAGATCAGCATTGGGATCTTAGCCTCGATCGAGGATCGTGTTTTTAGTAATTTTGCGATTGAGTATTATAAAGAGAATCATGATATTAAAATTATTTTTCATATGCTGACGCGTAAGGAGATCTGGGAAAGGCTTGAAAAAAATACGATCGATCTGGCCGTAATGTATCTTCCAGATGATAATATCAAAAACTGGAAACCATATGCTGCTAAGAAAATTATCAAGGAAGACTTACTATTCTTACATCGTGATGAGCGCTTAGCTAAAAAGCGGCGTGTTAAGTTGAAGGAGACCCTAGATAATGATTGGGTAACTTATCCGCCACAGTATTATCTCAACAGTATTATTCGCGAATCTTACAAAAATGAATTGGTAGACAAACCAACGAGTGTTGCTCACTTCGCGACTCCAGCACAGCTTTACCGTTTTGCACTTGAAACGGGAGTGTACACGACATTACCGCAGTCTTTTGTTTTAGCGCATAATAACAGTAAAAAGGAAAAATTATGGACAGCTCTTTTTGAACCTGAGATTTCTTTTGATTTATCCTTTGTTTTCAGAAAGGACAAGGACCAGATTCCACGTATTCAACATTTTCTAAAAGCATTTGAAGAATACCTCGTTAAAAAAGATTATATCTCACGCTTGACAGAAATGAGCAATGAAGGTTAAATCAAGGTAGTACTAAAAAGAATGGAGAATAGTTTAATGAAAGAATTAGTTTTTGGACATAAAAACCCTGATACAGATGCGATTGTTGCTGCAAAAGCATTTTCATATCTACAAAATCAATTAGGGGCAGATACTGAAGCTGTCGCTTTGGGAACACCTAATGAAGAAACAAAATTTGTACTTGATTACTTTAAGGAACCGGCACCACGTATTATTAAGACAGCTAAAAATGAAGTTGCAGCTGTTATGCTGGTAGACCACAATGAGGCACAACAAAGTGTGGATGATATTGCTGAAGTTCAAGTAACACATGTTGTTGATCATCATCGAATTGCTAACTTTGAGACTGCCGCACCTTTGTTCTATCATGCTGAACCATTGGGTTGCTGTAGTACCGTTATCTACAAGTTGTTTAAACAAAATGAGGTTACTGTACCTGCTAAGTTGGCAGGATTGATGTTGTCAGCAATTATCTCTGATACGTTACTCTTCAAGTCACCTACGACAACTGCACAGGATGAACAAGCTGTTAAGGAGCTGGCTAAGATTGCGGGTGTTGACTATGAGACATATGGCTTAGACATGCTTAAGGCAGGAACTAATTTAGGTAGCAAGACTGAAGAGGAATTAATTACAGCTGATGCTAAGTCCTTTGAAATGGGCGGTAAAAAAGTCCGGATCGATCAGGTTAACACAGTTGACTTAAATGAAGTATTTGCTCGCGAAGCCGCTTTACGGACAGCGATTGAAAAGCAAAATAAAGAAAATGGCTACGATCTGTTCTTATTGATGGTAACTAATATTATGAACAGTGATACACGTTTGCTAGTAGTTGGTGAACCGCAAGAAACAGTTGCGAAAGCCTTCAACGTTAAACTGGTTGATAACAAGGCAGATTTACCAGGCGTGGTCTCACGTAAAAAACAAGTTGTACCGCCTTTAGAAAAAGCATTTTAAGTTTAGCTGAGGTCAATAAGGCTCAGTGAAAATCAAACCTGGTTTGAAGAACGGATTAAGTCCAGTTTTTTAAACCAGGTTTTTGTGTTTTCTCTTACATTAAAGTAGCTGAAAACTTGTGTTGCTTGGAATCATTTAGAAAAACAAGTATAATTAAAACTGGATTGATTTGAATATTTAGGGATTTGAGGTTGATTTATGAGCCAAGAAAAAAGAGTTGGGTTGATCAAACAACTATTAGAAGAACGTCAGGAATTAACAACCAAGGATATTATGTCAGAGTTTGGTGTTTCACAAGATACAGCTAGAAGAGATATTGTTCTCTTAGATAAACGTGGTGAAGTAAAACGGACACATGGTGGGATTCTCCCACTGGACTTTGGTAACAAGGTACCTAATTTTCAGAGCCGTTTAGCTCATTTTACACGTCAAAAGACACAAATTGCCCTGACAGCGGTTAATTACTTTCAAGCACACCATGTTTATTTTGTGGATGCTTCAACAATTCTATTAAAAACATGTCAGAACCTTAATTTACCGATGACTATTTTTACGCATTCATTGGATAATTGTATGGCATTAGCTGAAAAAAGCAAAGTTACGGTTAAGACGCTAAGTGGGACGCTTGATCATCAAAATCGTTTCTTTTATTCAAGTTCGGCAGTTGAGGAGCTAAATAAGGTTGCATTCGATACGGCTTTTATTGCGGCCTCTGGTATTGATGAGAATGGTATCTATTTACTAAATCAGGGGGATGCAGAAGTTGTCGGGACCGCGGTTAAACGTGCACGGAAAGTAATCTTGGTAGCGGAACATAAGAAGTTTGTCAATACTTCTTACTATAGCATTTGTTCACCAGATAAGATTTCACTGTTTATTACGGATAAGGTTTTGAGTGCAAAAGAACGCAGTATTTTTCCCGCAGAAACAGAAATTAAAATTGCTGGTGCGGATACAATAGAACAGAGTGTGCTCTAAGGTTGACTCTTAAACTAAGATATTATGTGCAATAATTTAGTAAGAAAAGAGCTAGCGAACTATATTTATTTAAAATAAGCGAGGGGATTAAATCAAATTAATTTTTGATATAATCTGCTCGTTTTATTTTAAGTGTCGGTTTAATCTTAATATTCAAATTTTCGCACCTATATACTGCCTTAGAAAAGTCATTTTACTTGCTTAATCTTAGTGAAAAGCATAACATCTTACTTATATGATTTGGATGATCTGGAATAGGGAGTGTTCCAATTTTTAGTAAATGGGCAGGTGAACACTTAATATTATTGGTTGTAGACCAGCCATTATGATAGATATTCAAATAACATTTTACTATTGTTTGTTTTAGCCTGTAGCTTAAACGAGCCTTATCTATAAAATACCTTATGACACTTTTACCCAAAGTATTATGCCTTATGTCAAGTAGTTTCTAAGCAACTAGTTAACTAATGTTTTGCAGGAGGTCGATTATTGTGGATATACGATTGGATGATGTTTTGTTTGAAAAGATTTCAAATGGGACAAAAACGGTGGAGATCTTTTTGAATGAAGAAGAGATGAAACACTTTAGTGTAGGTGATACACTTGCTATTCATCGTAAGAGTGACGAGGAAGATATGATTTTAGTAAGTGCTTGGAGTATCAAAAAATTTAAAAAATTAGCCGATATCTATAAGGTTTATTCAGAGACGGCGATTGGACTGAGTCTGGCTGAACTGCAAAAAGTTTATCCAGCAACAGTTGCCCAAAAACATGGTGTCTTGGCGGTCAAGATGCGTGTTTTAAAAACAAATTATGATTAAAACAATGAAGCAAGCAATTTAGATACAATAAAAAGGTGTGCGGTAAGTCGGGAGAAATTGAAATCAACCGGAGGGTTTTGACTTATGAAACACATTTATTCTGGAACTAGTGAGAAACTTGGATCAAAAGTTAACTTTTGATCTAGGTTCTTTTTTGTTTTAATCCCTTTTAGCCAGTAATCCTCTTCTTTTTAGTTAACCTATAAAAAATGCCGGTTGACGGTTAGGACGAGATACGCTATGATTGAGCTACTGAATTTAATAAAAGGAGTTTTTTGGATGCTAACAAAAGAAAAATTACATAAACTAACCCTCGCAGGCTTATTACTGGCAACATTGATTATCTGTTCTCAGATTACGATTCCACTGCCAATCGTGCCACTGACCTTACAAACCTTTGCGTTGGGGCTTATTGCCTCATTGCTTTCACCACTCTATGCGGTTGAGGTCGTGGTGGCCTACCTAGTACTTGGAGCTGTTGGTTTGCCAGTTTTTGCAGGTTTCTCAGGTGGAGCTGCTGTCCTAATTAGTCCAACAGCCGGTTATCTCTATTCCTTTGTTGTTTATGCACTGGTAACATCTCTTTACCTAAAGTTTCGTGGTCGCAAGACAATTGACTTGTTTGTCGCCAATCTCATAGGTGCGACTTTGAATCTTATTATTGGTTCCTTGTGGATGGTGCCGGTTTTGCATATGTCGGTTAAGACGGCCTTTTTAACAGGTACAGTTCCTTTCATCTTGCCAGCGATAGTTAAGCTTTTCTTTATCATAGTAATTGCTAGTCGCTTGCAAAAGATTTCTCGCTTCAATATCGCTGCTTAAGTACTTTACAATTGTTACTCAACTAAACCCCGGTCATGTGCTGATTCTTAATCAGAATGTGGCAGGGGTTTATTTTACAATAATTATTAAAAATAATTTACTTTCCAAGACGGTGTTTTTGAAATTGTCTCTGCTAAAAACGAGGTGTAAATCATTCTTTTGAGATGATTCGTGCTATAATTATAAAAAATAGCTTTCTTGGATTCTAACTTTATTTTTATGGAGAGATATAAAATGAAAAGAAATAGATTTAATAATAGGGTCGAACAAATCGCAGTTTCAGATATTCGCCAATTTGATAGTGAAGTTAGCAGTATTCCTGGGATCATTAAGCTGACTTTGGGTGAACCTGACTTTAACACGCCAGATCATATTAAAAAAGCAGCTATTAAGGCAATTGAGGATAATCATTCACACTATACTCCTAATGCTGGAATTATGGAGTTAAGGAAAGCAGCTGCTGAATATTATAATGAGAAATTTGGGTTTAACTATAAACCAGAACAAGTCGTAACAACGATTGGGGCTACAGAAGGAATTGCGGCCAGTCTGCAGGCCATCTTGAATCCAGAAGATGTTGTTATTGTGCCAACACCGATCTTCCCGATTTATATTCCTGATACATTGCTTAATCAAGGGCGGATCATTACCGTTGATACTAGTGAAGACAACTTTATTTTGACCCCTGAACGTTTACGACGAGTCTTCGATGAATATCCTTTGGCCCACGTTAAGGCGGTTGTTTTAAACTACCCTAATAATCCAACTGGTATTACGTATACGCGTGAACAATTGCGGGGACTTGCGGAAGTAGTTAAGGAGCAGGATATCTGGGCAATTAGTGATGAGATTTACGCGGAACTAACGTACAATCATAAACATGCTTCATTAGCAGAATTTGCCCCTGATAATACGGTTATTATTAATGGATTATCAAAATCACATGCAATGACAGGTTGGCGTATTGGTTATATCATGGGACCGCAAGATTTTATCGAACAAGTTATCAAGTCACATCAGTATATGGTAACGGCACCGACTGCAAATGCACAGTATGCGGCGTTAGAAGCAATGAAAAATGGTAAAAAAGATAGTGTAGCTATGCAAAAAGAATATCTTAAGCGGCGGGAACTCTTAGTCAAGGAGCTTAAGAAGGCAGGCTTTAAGATTGTCCGTCCTGATGGAGCTTTTTATATTTTCGCTAAAATTCCAGCTAAATGTCCGCAGGATTCATGGGAGTTTGTTCGCAGCCTTGCACGTGATGCAAAAGTCGCGTTGATTCCTGGGATTTCATTTGGTGCTGGTGGTGAGGGATATGTCCGTATCAGTTATGCTGCAAGTATGGAGAACTTACAGGAAGCAGTTAAACGAATTCAGCAATACGTCGCGGCACAGGCCTAAGGTGAGAAAACTTAAGGGTTAAGTGATAATCATAAATGATTGAGACTTAATTAATTTTTTCCTAAACTATTGCGATAATTGCCTAAGAATACTTATTTAATTCTTGGGCTTTTTGCTTGCTTTACTTTAAGAATGACTATAATTTTAAAAAGGAAGTAGACATTATGGAGAGCTCTAAAAAGAATCTTCCGATTGGGGTGTTTGACTCTGGTTTAGGAGGAATCAGTGTTTTACGTAATCTGCATCAGTTAATGCCGGCGGAAGATTTTATCTTTTTCGGTGATTCTAAGAATGCACCTTATGGGACCAGGCCAACTGAAGAAGTGAAAGAACTAAGTTTTACAATTGTTAAGAGCTTTATAAAAAAGCAGGTCAAGGCGATCGTGATTGCTTGTAATACGGCGACAAGTGCAGCAATCGATGATATTAGGGCTCGTTACCCGCAATTACCGGTTATTGGATTAGAGCCAGCGGTTAAACCAGCAGTTGAGCGCAAGAAGAATTCGCAGATTTTGATTATGGCGACGCCATTGACCTTGCGTGAAGCAAAGTTTACCGCGTTAATGGAAAAATATAAAAAAGATGCTACCTTAGTTCCGCTACCAGCACCTTTGTTGGTGGAGTTTGTTGAGCGTGGCGAATTAGATTCAGCCGCCGTTCATTCATATTTAGAGACATTGTTACGCCAGTATAAAGGAAAAACTGATGCGATCGTGTTGGGATGCACACATTTTCCATTTGTAGAGGATGCAATTAAAGATGTGATAGGACAACCTGAACCCTTTATTATTGATGGTGGCCCAGGGGCAGCACGTGAACTACAGCGTGAGCTGCAAAATAAGGATATACTCCGGTCGGGGGATCACCAAGGCCAAGTTACATTCTTTAACAGTAAACCTGGAAAAGCAGAGATTGAGCTAAGTGAGCGACTCTTTAACAGCTCAAAGAAATAAGCTTATTGTAGAGACAGGTTTTTTTTTAGATGCTTGTTATTTTAGTGATCAACGAATCAAGTTTCACCGGGGCGCCCAGATTATTTGCTGGGAGCCTATTTGTTTAGTATGACTTTTAAAAGTAGTGGCACAGCGGCTTGATAAAGGGTCAATTACTTTTTGCTTGTGTGAAAGGCCGGTAAATCAAGTGAAATTAGTAATGTCTAAGGTTTGTAGCTTGTTTTTAACAGCCTGTGGGATCATATTCCTATTAGGAGGTGAACGAATGGAGTTTAAATTGAAAATGAAATCATTGCGTGTCCAAAATAATTTTACGCAGGAGGAGATTGCACAAAAACTTTTTGTTTCTAGAAAAACAATTTCTAGTTGGGAAAATGGGCGTAGTTATCCTGATATTAAAACCTTAATTAAAATAAGTGATATTTATCAGATTACACTTGACCAACTACTACGAGAGGATGAGCTTATGTTAAAGCAATATAATGACGGCTTTCAAGCCAATCAACGAAACAACCGTATCTTTCACTACAGTTATCTACTGAATATTATTTTCTTATTTTTGAGTTATGCTGCCTTTGTCTGGACTATAGAGCCTCCCTATATTGGGATGATCAAAATAGCCTTTATTGCAATCTTTATTACATTGTGCGTACATTTGCCGATAAGCCTTAAGACTTTTCTTACTCACATTACATGGAAGCAGGTGGCAATTTTGATCTTTATTGGGATTGTCACCTTTGGTTTGAATGCACTTAAGGCCTTTCCAATTGTTTATTCTCAGGTTGGTAATGTTAAGGGCTTCGTTGTTGGCTACTGGGCTGGATACATTATAGAAGCAGCTTTTCAAACATTTTCATTATGGTTAGCAATTTTTCTTATGCCAGTCTTAAATGATCGAGTAGAGCGTCCAACTAAAGATAAACTAAATGGATAAAAGAAATAAATTAATATAGATAGTATCTTTGTGCAAATAAATAATTGGGCTAGGTCAAAATGTATCTTTGACTTAGCCCAATTTGATTTTGGATCAATAAATAAAATAATTTTAGCAGGGGGATTTAGAGAAGCATATCTGAGCTAGCAAGTACTGTATCCAAGCAAATACTTTTGTCGCTAGACTAATGTTTTAACTTAAAGGGATCGTTAACATCATCGATCGGTTCATTTGATTGATACAAACAGGTATCTAGATCATGCATAATTTGATCTTTATTCATGTTTTGTCCGATAAAGACTAATTCAATCATTCGATCACCAAATTCTTTATCCCAAATGGCAGCTAAGTTTTTACGTACAGTAAACATTTTTTTGATTTCCCATTCCTGTAATGTTGCGATCCAGTAACCTGAAGGGATGATGTCCATCGCTCGTCCTGACTGTGAGATAGTAAAGACTCTTGCTGGTTGCGTCTTGAGCCACATAACTCCCTTGCACCGTGTAATCTCTGGCGGCCAGTGATCAAGCCAGGAATTAAAGCGCTGAGGATGAAAGGGGCACCGGCGTCGATAAACGAAAGAATTGATTTTAAACTGGGTCTCATGAGCATGATTTAATAAGCGCAGTGGATCTGATAGATTGAGCTCATCTAAAGACTTCTTTGCATTAAAGAGGTGTGTCTGAAGAACCTTGTTAACGGCGATCTGTGAGAATTTTGTTTCATAAAACTGTGCGGTTGGTTGCATTTGCCGAACGATCTCTTGCAAATAATTCTTTTGTTCAAGTGTTAGGAGATCAATTTTGTTAAAAAGAAGGACGTCGCAAAACTCAATTTGGTTAACGATCAGCTGGTTGCTTGCGACAAAATCCTGATTGTACTCTCCTTGACCAGGTAAAAATTGCTGCAAGATCCTAAAGCCATCAACAATAGTAACGTTAGTGTCTAAATAACAGACACTTTTCAATTCCTGCGTGGTCGATGTTTTGCCCTTAACAATGCTGGCCGCGACGACATCTGGTTGAACTACACCTGAGGATTCAACTAAAATTAAATCAATTTCATCAGAAGTCGCTAAGTCATATAAAGCATCGACTAGTTTTTGCCGGTGTGAAGTACTGATGGTCCCATCAGATATAGGGATTATCCGGTCAGCTTCTGAAAAGTAGGGGCTATTGACGATCGTCTTGTGATCAACGTTAATAGCGGCTAAATCGTTAACGATAATCCCTACACGCTTATCCATCTTGCATTTTAAAAGATGCAGAATGAGTGTGGTTTTTCCAGCACCTAGGTAACCTGAAATAACTGTAATTGGAATCTTCTTAGTCATAAATACCATCCTTAGATCTAGTCTAAATTAGAATAACGCAATTATAAAAATTGCTAAACTCAATTTATTCTATCACTTATTCTATATCAAATGGTAATTATTACTGTTTAATTTTGGGAATATTAATAACTCTTTTACTAGAAGGTGTGATTATCTATTTTATTACACTAAAATCCAGATTAGTGGCATCTCATTTGTGAAACCTTTATACTTAACTTAGACAGCGAAGGAGGTACAACTATGAGACTTTTTAACCCTTATTTTTTTAAGTATGTACCGGCGAGCCATCGTGATCCTGAATTAAACGCTGCATATAAAGTCGGGATCGGTGGTGAGCAGGGTTATACTTGTCAGAAAGTTCAGCTTCTTTATAATGGAAAGATTCAACCGCGAACGATCCCTAGTTTTATCTTCACAGATGAAGATTTGTCTTCTGATAAAGCCGATTTTAAACGTCTTAGTGAGGCGATGGAAGATGTTTGGGAAAAGTATTTGGAAACACCTGCCGATTTGAGAGATAAAGTAAAAGATGTTGATTTGACTAAAAATAAAGTAAGAAAACAGCTAGGGAAAGATTATTACCCAGAAGCAGAGTAGCTTATGAAGCATATTATAAATTCAGGTTCAGATACTATGAGATTACCGGTTTAGTGCTGGTAGTCTTTTTTTCGGTAAAATAATAAACTAGCAAAGGTAGCTAGTAAGACAAAGGGAAGAGCTTTCTGATAAGGAGCTAAGAAAGCTTGTTTCAAGTTTGTTTTAACTTCTTTTTTGATCTTCTTTGTAGTGTGCAACATAATTGTTTCCTGATGTAAAATTGTTCGTTGGACTTTAGTAGCTATAGTAGCATACATTTCTTGTCTGGTTTGGCGAGAAAGCTGGGAACTATCTGGTATGTGTGCCAAAGTCGCCGTGTATTTTGCTTGAGTAATGTTTTTAGTGCGCTGCTTTATTGCTGCTTGCTGTTCTTGCGCTGAAAGCTTACCGTCACTTGCAAGGACTTTTTTGGTTGTCTTTTGAAAAGCTTTCTTAAGCGGTTTAGGTAGTGCTGTCCTTTCGATCCGTGCGGTAGCACTTTTAAGTGAATGGCTCTTAGCAGCTTGAAGATTAGCTGTCAGTGCTGAAACGAAAATTGCAACGGCTAATAAAGTTCCAATTTGTCTGAATAAACCAAGGACACTTTGCGATGCTGTTAGTAATTCACCGGTGAAACTGGCTGCACCAAGAACGACGATTGGACCAGCAATAATGCCAAAACCGCCGCCAATTAAGATAAAACTAATAAGCAGCTGATAATAATGTGCAGGATCACTGAAAGAAAGGATAAGATATCCCGCCAGTATTAGTAAAAAGCCTAATAGCATTATTAAGCGTGGACCGGTGATATCGACTAAACGGCCACTAATAGGTGATAGTAGGAAAATAGCAGCAGGAGCAGGGGTAATCATAAATGCAGCAGCTAACTCACTTTTTCCAAGAACTGTAGTAAAAAAGGTCGGCATAATGACCATAACAGCAACTAGAAAAATACCGCTTAAAATCATCGCGAGGACTGCACCGATAAATTGACGATTCTTGAATAAGGTCAGGGGGATCATAGGTGCTTGGCTCCGGCTTTCAACGATAAGAAATAGAATAAAGGTAAAGAAAGCTAGTGTAGCCAAGCTAAGAATAGAGGAACTCGACCAGCCTAGATCATTACCTTTGATCAATATAAACGTTAACGAGAATAACATCAGCATGGATAAGAGCATACCTGTAAAGTCGATTTTAGCATGTATAGTATCTTCATTTTTGAGCGGCAAGTAATTTAGTGCTAAAAAGATAGCAGCAATAGTGAGTGGTAAATTAATAAAGAAAATAAAACGCCAGCCTAAATACTGTGTAATAATTCCGCCAATCGTTGGTCCAAGCGCTGAGGCGAGGCCTTGTGTGATACCCAGAATCGTCAGCACTGTTTTTCTACTCTTCAGCCCGACCGCTGAGATACCAATTGTCATACTAGCAGGAAAAACAATGGCCGCGCCAAGGCTTTGGATTCCGCGTGCGCAGATCAATTCAATAATATTGTGGGCACTGCCTGAGAAGAATGAGCCTAGCATAAAAGCTATTAAGCCGATAAGATAAATCTTATTTCGTCCGATAAGATCCGCGATTCGAGCACAGGGAATTGTAAAAACGGCAAAGATAATCGTGTAGATATTCAACGCCCATGAAAGGTTCTCTAACCCAACATCTAATCCTGTTTGAATTTTAGGCAGTGCGATGTTCATGATAGTTGTATCTAACATACATAGAAAAATTCCAATTGTTGTTAGCAAGATAATTATTTTCTGCTTTTTGTCCATAGTACGTACACCTCATGTTTTTAATTTTTAGAGCTTGTTTCACACGATAGCACGAGGTATGCTTACTTTATATCTTTAGTTTACGAAAGGGGTCTTTTTGTTAACTATGTCGCCACAAGAAAGAAAAAGTGAAAAACTAATTGCTATTTTTCAAGCACTTATCGATTTGATGAGGATTAAAGAAGTTAACTCCATTTCAATTACCGAACTCACTCGTAAAGCTGGGGTTTCACGGACTTACTATTATAAGAACTTTACAACTTTTGATGATATCATCAGCGAGTTTGAGATGTTGAGTATTATTAGATATTTACGTTGTCTGCCTAGTCATGGGCAACTGAAATTTTCAACATTAATGGAACATTATTTTCAATTATCCTTAAATAATATTGTTTCACAAGTGACCCTGCTGCGAGCGGGGAAAGAACAAGTATTGATCAGATCTTTTGTGACAACTTATCAGTATCTTTTACAAAATAACTTACTGATCGCCTCAAGTAAAAATAGCCGAATAGACGATAAATATTGGGCGGACTTTATTGCTGGGGCAGTCATTAACACTTCATTAAGCTGGTTGCAAGCTGGTACACGTGAAACACCAAAGTACATGGGGCAAAAGTTGGCAACCTTTTTAGAATTAACTTGAAGTTAACTGCAACGCGTTGCCTTTTACCGTGCATTGCAATACCGGACGTTTACAACCAAAGAATACAAAAAAGAGTTCGAGACTGTTGTCTCAAACTCAAGTTTAATTGACTAAGATAAGCTAAATTTATTCTTTGGAAGCATATTTATAGTTCCATTGTGTCCCAGCCGTATTATGGATGATCCCCTTGATATTGTTCTTTTGCAAGTAGGCGGTGACTTGCTGGTAAACAGGTGTCATCCCTTGCTCGCTATTAAAGAGACGAGCGGCCTGAACAAGGTTCTCCCAGCGTTTACCTGGGTCATTTGCATTTTTATTTTGGGCCTGGTCGATTAGTTGATCATACTTGGCGTTGGAATATTTACCGTAATTATATGCTGTATTCGTCTGCGGAATTTGTAAGAAAGTGATAGGATCGCTGAAATCACCACCCCAACCAGAGAGATAAATATCAAAATTGCCTTTAAGTGCATTTTGCTGAGCATTGTTTGCCGGAATACTATTGACTGTAATGCTTAGCCCTGGCAAAACCTTTGTATAGGTTGATTGTAGGTATTCCGCAATTACGCTGCTATTGGCATCATCATTTGAAGCAAGCACGGTTAAGTTTAATTTCTTTTGACCAATCTCTTTCATTCCTTGGTTCCAGTACCGTTGAGCCAACTTAGTATCACGTTCAACTGTCTTTTTTACATATTGCTGGTTGGCAAAATCTTTGTTGTTACGCGGATCACGTGCAAGGCTGGATGCGACAAAGCCCCGTGGTGTCTGCGAACCATTTCCAAGGATCTTCTTGGTCAGGATATCACGATCAATGGCTAAGGATAAGGCTAACCGAATATTGCGATTATTCATAGCCGCTTGTTTAACTGAATCGCTATCCTTGAAGTTATACTGCAGATAGGAGACATAAGAATATGGATACTGTTTGAACTGTGAACTGTGTTTAAAGTTCTTAACTTGCTGTCCTGCTAAGGGTGTCAAGTCTAACTTACCTTGTTCGTAAAGCTCTTGTCCTGTAGTTGGACTGCTAACGACAAGATAGTTAATGGTCTGTAGTTTGACGGCCCTTTTATCCCAGTAGTGCTTATTTTTTACGAATTGCCATTTGTTACCGGTGCCTGTCCATTTGCTAATTTTAAAAGGTCCTGAGTAGACCATATATTTAGCCTTGGTGCCATACTTTTTACCATATTTTTGGACTGCTTTTTGACTTTGTGGTCCAAATAATGGGTAGCTCATCAAAACCTTGAAGTAAGCAATTGGTTTATTGAGTTTAACAACGACTGTCTCATTGTTGGGAGCAGAGATCCCAAGTGTGTGAGGCTTTTTCTTTCCCGCACTGATGGCCGCTGCATTTTCAATTCCGTTGAATAAATAAGCATAAGTTGATTTGGTGCTTGGATTCAAAGTCCGCCGCCATGAATAGACAAAGTCCTGAGCAGTGATTCTATCGCCATTACTCCATTTGGCATTGCGCAACTTGAAGGTCCAAGTTTTACCGTCCGCAGAAACAGAGCTACTTTTAGCTAGTCCCGCTGTAGGTTTTCCCTTTTTACCTAAGCGATAAAAACTTTCAAAAACATTACCGGTTTGACCATACCCACTTGCTTTTGAAATATCGATTGTATCGAGCGGAGCTGTTGCACTTAGATTTAAAGTGCTTTTTGATGAAGCCGCATTGTCCGTTGAACTACCGCAGGCAGTGAGCACTACAGTTAAAGTACCAATGATAGCTAATGCAAAACCTATTTTTAATTTATGCATAATATTCCTCCCTAGAAACTGAGTCGTTAAGCATTACGTTTACGATAAATGCAATTCTTGATCGACTGCTTTAATGCTTGTAAGCTACAATGTTAAATTTACCGATTTATATATAGATTGTCAATAAGCTATTATTTTTTTCTGACTTATTATAACTAAAATAGTAAAATCATTAAAAGGGTATAAATAAACTTAAGAAAGTATGATATTCATGAATGAAAGGGTTGCTTTAAGATAATTATTAGGAAAACTGTGCTAGTGTAGATTTAATCATATAAGCTGTAGTTATTAGTGGCAATCTTAAAATAAAAGGGGGGACTCAAATGGTGGAAATTGGACGTTGGGTTCCATTTATTTTAAATATGACTGGGTTGGCAGTGGCTATCAAAATGGGCCTTTCACGCTTAGCTGAGAAGAATATCTGGAAGATCTTCACTGTTGTTTCATTTGGTTTTTACTTGTTTGTTGTTGGGTACCTCGTTTTTTCACCAACACCTGATGCATATAGGGAAGTACCTTCGACATTGTATCGTCTGGGGACGATACCAATTAATGTTGTTCCTTTCAGTTACATTGATGTTGGCTTCTTCTTAAATATACTAATGACGGTTCCACTAGGTGGATACTTTTTCTTGATAAAGCGACTAAAGTTTAAGCAAGTGCTGTTGCTGGGTAGCGGGGTAGGAATGATGATCGAGTGTAGCCAATTGATTTATGATCTTCTCTTCCATATTTCACGTTGGATCGATATTAACGATGTTCTTACGAATGCTTTAGGAGTAGTAATTGGCTATAGTCTCGTTTTCTTGTTACAGAAGACTGCAATCAAAAACGTTATCCAATTATTTGAATATTCAAGCCGTTCTAAACAGACAGCGGATAAAATATCTAGCTTAAAATGAGTTATAGTCAGCATCTTTAATAAAGTAAAAAAATATTACTTGAGTCCCTAACACAGACTTAAGTAATATTTTTTTGGAGTAGTTTAATTGTTTCACTCAGATAGTTGCCTGAAAAAGGAAAATTAACCAAAAAGCTGCATTAAGAATGTTCCGGCGAGTAATGAAAAGACGACGTAGGTAAGAGCTCCAATAGTAACTAGAGCTGTAACCTTCTTAGAATTCTGTTTATCCATTTTTCAGCCTCCATTCAAACGGACTTTCAAAAGACTTATGCGGTATGTGACAGCTTAACACGATTAAGCAGTAGCGAGCTTGCAACAACAGAGATAGAACTTAATGCCATAAAGATCCCAGCTAATTCTGGACTTAGCGTTAAGCCGATTCCGGCAAAAAGACCGGCCGCAACAGGGATACCCAGTGTATTGTAAATGAATGCCCAAAATAAGTTGAGTTTAATCCGGTTAAAGGTTTTTTGGCTCAATTCTAACGCGAGAACAACATCTTGCAAATCATTTTTAACAAGTACGATCCCTCCAGATTCAATTGCAATATCTGTTCCTGAACCCATTGCAATTCCGACATTGGCGGTGGTCAATGCGGGAGCATCATTGATGCCATCTCCGACAAAAGCAATGGGGGCTTGTTGCTGTAGTTTTTTGATTTTAGCGGCTTTATCACCTGGCAAAACATCAGCAAGTACTTCATCGATTCCAACTTGATCAGCAATCGCTTGGGCAACGTGCTCATTGTCGCCAGTTAGCATCACTGTGCGTAGCCCACGTTCTTTGAGAGCCGTAATGGCTGCAGCTGAGCTTTTCTTGGGTGTATCTTGAACAGCGATCAAACCAATGATCTGTCCATCAAAACCAACAAGAACAACTGTCTTGGCTTCATTTTGCAGTTCCAGCATTTTAGCGGCGGTTGCTTCATCCAGCTGATAGTCCGCCAGCAGTTTCTGATTGCCAATAAAAGCCTGTTTATTACTAATCTGAGCTTGAATTCCTTTGCCTTCTAGTGCAGTAAAGTTCTGAGCACCTTGGACCGCGATCCCAACTTCTTGTGCCTTAGTTAAAATAGCGGCCGCAAGGGGATGCTCCGAAGTTGCCTCAAGGTTGACAGCAACTTCAAGGACTTGTTGTTGGTCACCAATAATATCAGTAACTTTAGGTTTACCGGCAGTAATCGTTCCTGTCTTATCGAAGACAACGGTCTTGATACTATTAACAGCTTCAAGGATTTCACCATTTTTGATTAAAATTCCCAACTTAGCACTGCGCCCAGTCCCAACCATTAAAGCGGTGGGGGTCGCGATTCCTAGTGCGCAAGGACAGGCAATAATAATAACTGAAACAGCGAAGAGCATCGCTTGCACAAAACTGGCACTTAGAACGATATACCAGGTAACAAAGGTCAAGATAGCGATGATGATAACGATAGGAACAAAAATATCAGCGATTTTATCAACTATCTTTTGAATAGGCGCATGACTAGTCTGAGCTTTTTTGACCAGTTCAACGATTTGAGCCAATAATGTATCATCTCCGACTTTAGCAGCTTTGAAAGTGAAGGTCCCGGTGTTGTTGATAGTAGCACCAATAACAGTATCTCCAACTTTTTTAGCAACAGGAATACTTTCACCAGTGACCATTGATTCATCAATCGTTGAACTGCCTTCGGTAATGACACCATCAACAGCAATTTTTTGTCCCGGTTTGACCCGGATGATATCCCCAACATTAACTTCTGTCAGTGGTATTTTTAGTGTTTGACCATCACGAATAACTTCTGCATCTTTAGCCTGCAGATCAAGCAATTTTTCAACAGCTCCGGAAGCAGCATGTTTCATTTTTTCCTCAAAGACCTGACCTAATAAAACAAACGTGATAACAAAAGCAGCACTTTCATAAAAAACGGGTTGATGCGTCAGCATGGCGTAGATGCTGTAGAAATAAGCTGTGAAAGTTCCAATTGCAACTAATGTATCCATATTAGCGTGGTGGTTGAGGAACGATGCCCATGCACTCTGGAGAAATTGCCGACCGGAGATCACCATTACAGCAGTGGTTAGTAAAAACATTGTCCACATCCCACCGGGTAGCTCGTAGCCAAAGGGCATGATTATCATTCCAATAAACATCGGAAACGAAACGATCAAGGAGAAGATAAACCTATTTTTGATATTCATTATTTGACCACCACTTTTCCATGGTACATATTCATACCGCAAGCGTATTCAAATGTCTTGGCTTGAGATGTATCGATCTTAATGACATGGTCCTGATTTTGCGGTAAAAAATCATTGATCCCTAGGTCAGGGAAGACAACTCGTTCTAAACAACTTGATGGGTCCTTGCGATGGAAGGTGATTTGTCCAGCAAGACCTTGTTTTAAAACAATCGTACTTGGGTTGTAACCACCATTAACGACCACCGTTGCATTTTGTAGGTTACCTTGCTGTTCAGCAGTGCCTTCTTGAGCAGTGTGCTTACCGAAGAACCACCAAATAATAAAGGCAATGATAGCAAGTGCAAGAACGACGATTATAATTTTATCCATAAGTTAATTCCTCCTTTCCAAATCTTCAACAGCTTTTCTTCTGATCACAATTTCGATCATTGGATAGGCAATCACAAGCAATTGCAACAGGTGCTGTCTTGATTTTTTGGCTTAAGAGCTGTTGCATTTGCTCAATATCACTCCGACTGAGGGTCAGCTCAGATAAAAGCTTCAAGATAACACCGCCTTTTTTCATACTGCATAAATGATCGAAAAGATCACTGACAACTTTATCCATTGCAGCAGCTTCAGTTATCGTTGGTCGGTAGAAGAAGCGGCGGCCTTCTTTGATTGTTGATAACATCTTTTTCTCAACCAAGCGTCTCAGCAGCGTTTTGATGGTCGATTCGGACCAGGTACTTTTTGCCTGTATCAAGCTGATTACTTCCTTACTGCTGGCACCGCCCGTAGTCCAAATGACGCGCATAACTTCCCATTCAGAGGGTGACATCAGAGTTGTATCATTTTTTTTCAAGTGATCTGCCTCCTTTCGTTTACACTTGTAATCTACGCTTATAGTCTAGAACTTACGTTTACACTTGTCAACGTAAATGCACTTTCTTTCTTAATATTAAAAAGGATGCGCAGCGATATTTTGGCTACTAAGTAAGGAGGAGTGTAGTTTATGAAACACGTTTGTCTGTAACAAATAGAGGGAACAGATCAAAATTTAACTTTTGACCCAGTCTTTTCATCTAAAAAATGATCTATGATAAATTAGCCGTTTTGTTATAGATCATTTTTGAATGTTTTTGTTTGTTAATTAAGGAGGCAGATTGTTAATAGGCTACTTTATAGAACTAATTTAGGGAATAGCGTTTAAAGATTTTTACTAGAGCTAACAAACCAATTGGAACAATTGAATACAGTCCAACAAGTCCGCCAACTTGATATATTTGCTGGATATGCCAAGTCTGTCCGGTTAGGTCTGTTACTTTTTGATAAAAAGGTGTTCTTAATGCTTTTAGCAATAACAGGATGACCCAGGAATAGTAAACTAAAACTATTTGAATCCAATAACTGTGTTTCTTAGTGATTTCTGGAATTATGTTTTTCTGGTAGTTCTTAGTATACATAGAGAAGAAAAAGAAAATTGAAAAGACACATAGGAACCATCCCAAATAGTTAGAGAAGGGAACACCAAAATAAGCACCACCATCTCGCCAACGCCAAGCATGACTTACGGTTGAGCTCCAAGGATCAATCACTACATCCCACATGACCATTATAAAGGATGCAAGGAAAGGTTGGACAAAGAGCATTTTACCGTTAACACTATTGCTGTACTGCTCAAGAAGCGGCTCGCTTAAATTCCAGGCAACAAAAGCCATTTGAAAGTAGGCGATGTTAATAAATAAAGGGGTGTATATTAACTTAGGTCCTAGTGCGGACGTATAATAATAATTGCCAAAAGGAAAACCGGTCGCAATACTAAGATTCTCATAAAAATTACCAAATATAAAAGCTGTAACTAAAAAAATAAGAATTCCTTTCCAACCATAACGACGTGAACCTTGCCATAGAGCAAAAATTACTGATAATAATGTTAATATTGAAGCACCACCTGCAGATACAGCTTTTTCTGTACTGATTCCCGTAATGACAGAACTAAGCAGAATTAGAATTACTAATAACCAAGTAACTGATAAAGATTTGTGTTGCTTTTGATTCATGTGATTGAGACCTTTCTTTTATAGATAGAATATGTGTAGTACACTTATTCCAAAGTTACATATGGCTCAAATGTTACATATGCAACTCTTTTATAAAGAATATATTTTGAACTTGATATCGTCAATAGGAAGCAACCAACAATGGACAAAGAAGGGTGAGGTGTTACATATTGCTACCAAAAAAATTAAATCCGCAAGTTCGTCGTACGCACGAATGGACTTTTGAAGCATTAATACTTTTACTACAAGAAAAAGAGTTTGATAAGATTACTATTAAAGAAATAACTAATAAAGCAGGGATTGCTCGTCAGACTTTTTATCGCAACTATAGTGATAAGGACGATATTGTTCAGAAATACATTGATATTATTTTCATGGATTTTGTAAAACAGCTTGATGGAAAGAAAAACTCATTAGATATGTGTCTGTGTTATTTTAAGACGCTAAAGAATTATCAGCCGTCACTAATTGAACTGACGCAGCTTTATGATTCAGAAGTAATTTATAAAATGTTTAGTAGATATTTAGATGTTTTCATAAGTTTTTTAAAACAAAAAGAATCTACTGAAAAATTGCACCAGCAACCAAAATATCTTAAAAGGTATCAAATTATGTATCAAGTTGGCGGTGCGATTTTTATAACTTCCGAATGGGTTAAAGAAAAAATGGTAATATCTGTGGAAGAAATGGCGAGGATGTTGGAGTTTATCAGCAGCTCAAATTATTTTGGTGATCGAAAAAGTTAAAAATTAAGCTGCATCACTTGGGTTAGCCTTTAATTTGAAAATTGATTGTTTAAAAAAATTCTTCATGAAAAGACAAAATCGTCAAGCTTGATATTTCGGTGTAATTGACGGATGTGCTGCAAAAGATGTTGTCTTTTAGTTGTTTTTTGATTTGCAGAACATAGCCACGATTGTAATCGCTTGCAATTAAATAGAAGTAATATATAATACAGAGTGTAAGGGGTTATAGCAAACGCTATGACTGAAACTCAGTGCTAGGCTAGTCGAAGATAGTAACTGAGTAAAAAAGCTGTCGCAAGGCGGTTAGAAAAGAGGTTAGAGTTTGACTATCCCTTATGAAACAGCAGTCCAGCGAGATAATTAATGAAGTCGATGATAATCTTGGAGAGATTTAAGATTGTTAAAGGTAGAGTTAGTTAGATCGGAAGAGAAAAAGGAAAGTGTAAAAAACTTAAACTTTATCTTGCTGGACTGTTTTTGTGTGTCTTAATTAGTACAAGATTGTATCAAATAATTCTCGCAAAGGATAAAGATATTTCTCTTAAAATGTTTAAAGATGATATTTTAATAATAAAGCTTAAATAAAAATTAGTTTCACCTTAGCTGTGGTTTGAGAGGATAGACGCGATATTTAAGCTTATTATTGGCTTGACAAGCATAAAACCGTATTGTAAAATTCTCATTATTCAAATAATAATTTAACGTTGACGAGATGAGTAACGAATAGAAGCTATTTACAGAGAGCCGGTTATAATGATGAAAACGGTAATAGTCTGAAATCGTGAAGATGGTCTCTGAGTGATTGGACAGTGAACTCTGATGAGCTGTTCATGGGTTGCCCATTACAGCATTTAGGTATAGCTAATGTACCTAGTAAGGATAGAATTGTGAAGTTCTATCGAAAAATGGGTGGCAACACGAAAATAATAATAATTTCGTCCCTCTTAAGTGGTAACCAACACTTAGGAGGGACTTTTTTTGTTGTTTAACGTTAAGTTTTATTTCAAAAGGGGGAGAATTTGAATGAAAAGGTTTCTTAAAGTAAGTTTTATATTTGGGACTGTGGCACTATTTTTAACAGCTTGCGGCGGTAAGAACAATGTGCAAAGCAAAGGTAATGGTCAATATGCGGCTGACCAAACTTTAAATTGGACTGAAAGTTCAGCACTGGCAACTGCAGATCTTGCTAAAGCAACTGATACATTGAGCTTTAATGTTCTTTTAAATACACAAGAGGGGCTCTACCGCTTGGATAAGAATGGTGTCCCACAGAATGCACTTGCAACAAAGACAGTTATTTCAAATGATGGTAAAACATATACTTTTGATTTACGAAAAAAGGCTAAATGGTCTAATGGACAAGAAGTAACTGCTAAGGACTTTGTCTATTCATGGCAACGAACACTTGCTCCTAAAACTGCGTCGCAAGATGCTTTTTATCTTTACCAAGTAAAAAATGCACAGGAAATAAATGAAGGTAAGAAAAATGTAAATGACTTAGGGATAAAGGCACTAGGAAAATATAAGCTGCAGGTTCAATTAACTAAGCCTGTCAGTTATTTCAAAAAATTATTGGCATGGCCGTTATTCTTTCCAGTCAATAAAACGGCTGTTACGAAATTTGGAACAAAGTATGGTACACAAGCCCGCTATACTGTTTCAAACGGTCCGTTTAAACTTACTAACTGGACAGGGACAAATAAGAAATGGACGTTAGCTAAGAATAATGATTATTGGGCAAAAGATAGTGTGCATCTGAAACGGATCAATGAGTTAGTAACGGAAAGCACAACAACTAGTTATGAGTTGTATTCTGATAAAAAAGTAGATGAAACATTGTTAGGTGGTCAACAGGTTAAAAATAATCGCAGAAATAAGGATTTTGTGAAACGTCTACCCACAGCAACTACGAGACTTGACTTGAACCAAAACAAGGTTTCAGCTTTCAAGAATCTTAATATTCGACGTGCGCTGTCACTAGCAATTGACCGCAGCACATTGACGCAAAATGTACTTCAGGATGGTTCAGTGCCACTTAAAGGATTCGTACCTGCAGGAATGGGAAAGAATCCTGAGACACAGCAGGCCTTTAATGAAGAAGCTTATGTTAAAAAGGCAGTTTCGTATAATCTGCAAGAAGCAAAGAAATTATTGAAAAAGGGTTACCAAGAAACAGGGACACATAAACTACGATTTACGATAGTAACTGCTGATACTGACAGCAGCAAGCAAACAGTTGAGTATTTGCAGAGTGCATTGGCTAAACTACCTGGTGTTTCCATCAATGTTTCAACTATTCCGTTTGTGCAGTTGATTGCCAAACAACATGCTGGTAACTATGAAGCCTCTATTCAAACATGGCAGTCTGTGTTTGCTGATCCAATTAATTTCTTGGATATTTATGAAAGTACTTCTGCGTATAATACTTCAGGATGGAAGAGTACTGCATTTGATAAGCTAACAAATGAAGCGGAAAACACATATGGCAATCAACCACAGAAACGGTGGGCAAAGTTAGTGACTGCTGAAAAATTACTGTTAAATGAGCAGGGAACGATTCCATTGTATCAAGTTGCTAAATCACAGTTATTACGTTCGAAAGTTAAGAATGTTGTCTATAATCCAGCAGGAGTCCCTTATGACTGGAAAAATACGTATATCGCAAATTAGGAGGCTGATATGTTAGAACAACGATATTTAGAATTTATTGAACAAACTTTTATCAAGTACGCTAAAGTTAATACTAGATCTGACGAAAATAGCACTAGTATCCCAACTACAACAGGGCAAATAAAATTGGCACAGCTAATACGGGATGATTTGCGTGAAATTGGTGTTAAAAATGTAGTTTATGATAAGAATGATGGCTATCTAGTGGTGACACTTCCAGCTAATGACATCGTTGAAGCTAAACCAATTGGCTTTATTGCGCACTTGGATACAGCTGATTTTCCAGCTGAGCATATCCAGCCGCAAGTTCATCCGGCTTATGATGGTAAAGATGTTGTATTAAATGAAGCTGCTGGTATTATCATGCGGGTCAGTGATTTCCCTAATTTAAAGAATTATCGTGGACAGCGGCTAATTACCAGCGATGGAACGACACTGCTGGGTGCAGATGATAAAGCAGGGATAGCGGCGGCTATTACAGCAATTAAGTATCTGAATGAACATCCTAACATCAAACATGGAGAAGTCCGTTTCGCCTTTGGACCAGATGAGGAGATAGGTTTAGGTGCGAAAAGATTCGACGTTGAAAAGTTTAAAGTTGCTTTTGCATATACGTTAGACAATGGATTGCCTGGTCAGTTGGAAAATGAAACTTTCAATGCTGCTCAAGCAAAAATTGTCATTCAGGGAACAGCAGTACACCCTGGAAATGCTTACGGGTTAATGGTCAATGCAATTACACTAGCTAATCGGCTGGTGGCAGCATTGCCGATTGATGAAGTACCTGAAAAAAGTAAAGGTCGGGACGGCTTTTTCCTTGTAACATCATTTTCAGCAACGATTGCAGAAGCCAAATTAAATATTATTATTAGAGATTTTGATAAAGAAGCCTTTGCTAACAAGAAAAAGTTGCTCCAACAAATTGTCGCGCGCTTAAATGGCGAGTTCTTTAATGAGCAAAAGGTATTTCTGAAGATTACCGATCAATACCATAATATTGCTGATACGATTAAACAACATCCATATATTACAGATTTAATTCTGCAAGTCTATACAAAGCTAGGTTTAAAACCGGTGATCCATCCTTTTCGTGGTGGAACAGATGGCAATGCATTAACGGAAAAAGGGATTCCAACACCTAACTTGTTCAATGGAGGTGAAAACTTTCACGGACAGTATGAATTTGTAACGACGGAAGCAATGCTTCAGGTCAGTCAAACGATTCTTGCTATTCTTGCACAACATTATCAAAATAATAAATAGTAATTCAGTTTAAGCAGCTTGAAGGTGAGTTACTAAAATAAATATTCTAGTCTTAAAATACACGGCTAGTCAGTTTTTCCGCTGTGAATAACCCGAAGTTGGATAGAAAAGATTGACTTAGAGCTTAGATTTGGCCAAAATAAGTAAGGAGTTTAAAGCAAAATTAATTTTTTGACTTAAACTCCTATTTATAAGGTTGCACTTATTGGTCCATCCGGCTCAGGTAAATCATCGTTGTTGCAACTAATCCCCAATTTTTGGTGATGGATGAACCATCGGCTAACCTTGATCAACCAGAAATACTGCATATTCGTGATCTGTTATTAAAACTGTCACCACAAACGAGTCTAATTATTTCAGAACACCGCGTCCAACTATTAGCTCAAGGAGAGCGTGATCTGCTGACAGCGAAAGGAATGGGGTTTAGTTATTATCGTAGGCAAAAGAAGTTGCTGCAAGATGTTGATTTTAGTATTGCTGCAGGAGCAAGTATCGGGTTGATCGGAAAAAATGGTATTGGAAAATCAACCTTTGCAAAGTTATTAGCAGGACTGATTGCACCAAGGCATGGCAAGATCCTATTAGGAACACGGAAGGCGGCGCGCTGGCGGCTGCAAAAAGAGGTCTGGTATGTGATGCAAGAGACAACATATCAACTTTTTACTGACAGTGTGTGGCGAGAACTATTTTTGAATTTAGAACAGACCCCAGCATTGGTTACTGAAGCAGAGCAGTTGTTAGTGGATCTGAAAATCAGTCACCTGAGCAGCATCCGGCAACTTTATCTGGTGGAGAAAAGCAGCGCTTAGTGCTTGCAACGGCGCTTATTCACCACCCAAAAATATTGATCTTAGATGAGCCGTCATCTGGTTTAGATCAGGATAGCCTGCAATGTATTATCAAGGTAATCAGAAAATATCGCAGCCAATTCTCAACTACATTCTTAACGATTAGCCATGATCCCCAGTTTTTATATCAAGTGTGTGAGCAGGTACTGCTTTTTAAAGAAAATAAACAGCCTGCAATGAAACAAAAGTAATGTATAATACAGAGTGTAAGGGGTTATAGCAAACGCTATGACTGAAACCCAGTGCTAGGCTAGTGGAGATAGTAACTGAGTAAAAAAGCCGTCGCAAGGCGGTTAGAAAAGAGGTTAGAGTTTGACTATCCCTTATGAAACAGCAGTCCAGCGAGATAATTAATGAAGTCGATGATAATCTTGGAGAGATTTAAGGTTGTTAAAGGTAGAGTTAGTTAGATCGGAAGAGAAAAAGGAAAGTGTGAAAAGCTTAAACTTTATCTTGCTGGGCTGTTTTTTGTGTTTTAGTTTATGGCTTGGTGAACATATCTCTATTAAACTGGTAGCTTAAGCAGGATACTATCTTTTTTATTGCACAAAAATAGACCTCCAGAGAGTTAAGACTGGGAGCCTACGAATGAAGCAGCTCAAAAGTATAAATGCTTATTTTTCTGTGCTGAAAATAGGGCGAACCAACATTCCTAATAGGAGAATGCCTAAAGCACTAACTAATGCGCCAGCAAGAAAATTTCCGGCTAGGAAGATTCCAAGTGCGGTAGTTGTGAAAAGACCAAAAATAGTTAAAAAGATACCTAGTTTCTGAGTTAAATTAAGGCGTGCGAAGTCGCGGTAAAAGCCTACTTCTAGTAATAAGACACCAATAACAGCAATTGTTCCAAAAAGAATATGTCCAAATATCATTCGAGAGCCTTCCTTTTTTAATATTTTTAGGTTGTGTACAAAGTATAACAAGCAGCTAATAAAAGCGTCAAGCATTCTTATGCGGCATACTTAACTTGATAACATACTGAAGTTTCTACCAGCCAAATAAAAAGGTCGAAATTAAGGTTGCTAAGTTTAAAGTAGCGATACTAAATAAAACAAGTGTAATCGCTTGCAATTAAATGAAAGTAATATATAATACAGAGTGTAAGGGGTTATAGCAAACGCTATGACTGAAACCCAGTGCTAGGCTAGTGGAGATAGTAACTGAGTAAAAAAGCCGTCGCAAGGCGGTTAGAAAAGAGGTTAGAGTTTGACTATCCCTTATGAAACAGCAGTCCAGCGAGATAATTAATGAAGTCGATGATAATCTTGGAGAGATTTAAGGTTGTTAAAGGTAGAGTTAGTTAGATCGGAAGAGAAAAAGGAAAGTGTGAAAAGCTTAAACTTTATCTTGCTGGGCTGTTTTTTTGTGTAAATTTAACGAGGCAGGTGTAAAATAATGTCTCGATATATTTATTTTTGAGATAAGCTGTTCTTGAAAAAGAGTGTTTTTAATGTGTGACTATTTTATTTGAGATATATGTTCCTAGTGGATATAAATACTTTTTTAGTTATCAAATATTTTTTATTTTAAATGCCTGAATTTCTAACTAATAAGTAACAACAAAAATATTGTACTTTCATTGTAAGTAAAAAGCCGAATCATGGCTTTTGATCCGGCTTTATATTAATGTTAAAAAATATTTTTATGGAATGAAAGAAGGATAACTTAGATGATAGTTTGTAAAACCTCCCTACCATGGTCGCCAGTGTCGGCTGTGATTAGGTTGACATCGTGATATTCATTACTATTAGTTACAATTACGAATGTCGACATATCGTAGCCGGCTTTTTTTAAAGCTTCAAGATCAAATTGAATTAAAAGCTGTCCTGCTTTAACGATATCACCTTGTCTAACTTTGGCCAAGAAGTATTCACCATTTAATTTAACTGTATCAATTCCAATGTGAATTAGTAGTTCAGTTCCGTTATTTGAAGTGATGCCAAGAGCATGCTTTGTTTCAAATAACATGGATACAGTTCCATCGAAAGGAGCATATACTTTGCCAGCGGTAGGAGAGATAACCATTCCTTGCCCCATTGAACCTGATGCAAATGCAGGGTCACTTGCTTCTGCAATATCAGCAACATATCCGTCTAATGGTTGGAGAACCGTATCATTTGAAATTTGTTTTGTGTTGCCGACTTGATCAGTTTGAACCTTGCTACTAGCGGCTTCATCAATTCCAATTATTAAGGTTACAAATAGTGCAACTGCAAAACAAATAATTAACCCGATAACGTAAGAAACAAAAGTACTGCCGACGAAGGCTGGTAAAGTCGTTAATCCTCCAAAAACAAAGGCGAAAGCTTTGACATGTAACCCACCGATAAAGGCACCTCCGACTGCACCACCAATTACTGCTCCTATTAAAGGCTTCTTATATTTGATTCCAACACCATAAATGGCAGGTTCAGTGATGCCAGCAAAGAAAATAGATAGAAGTGCAGAAATAGTGTAGGCTTTCATCTTTTTATCTTTGGTTCTGAAAAAAGTACCTAAGGTTGCGCCAGCCATTCCAAAGTTAGCTGCTGCTGTTAAAGGAACGATAAAATCATAACCGGATTTACTGATATTTTGAATTATTACTGGATTAACAGCCCACTGCAGTCCAAAAATAACGAAGAGGTTCCAAGCTCCACCAACAATAGCACCAGCAAGCCAACCATTTGAGTTCATCAAGAAATTAATACCATCAGAAAGCCATTCACCTAAGTACACTCCAAATGGACCAAAAGCACCTGCTGTTAGCGGTACCATAATAAACAATGAAAGTAGAGGAACAAAAAGTAGTTGTAAACTTTCAGGAATGTATTTCTTAAGACTGTGCTCAACATATGAAAGACACCAAATTGCTAAAATTGCGGGAATAACGGTCGAAGTATAAGCCATTGTTACAATGGGGATACCGAAAAAATGTGTAATGACACCGTTCCCGTGAGAGCCCATAATTTGTGTGAATTCAGGCATAATTAGAGCTCCCATAATAGCAGCTGCAACATATTTGTTAACTTTAAATTTTTCTGCAGAAGTAACAGCTAATAGAACCGGTAAAAAGTAAAAAACGGCTGTTGAAGCTGCTGTTAGGATGTGGTAAGTTCCTGATTTGTCAGATAGCCAGCCAATTTATGTAAGTAAAAGAACAATTCCTCTTAGAACACCAGAACCGGCAAGCAGTGGTAACAAAGGAGTGAAGATACCAGCCACGATATCCAGAAAATTTGAAATTAAACCATGTTGATTTTTTTCATGTGTATTTTCCTCAGTATTTTCTTTACCCAAACTAGTTCCTTCAAGCAACTCATCATAGACATTAGCTACGGCGGGGCCAATGATAACTTGAAATTGACCTCCATTTTCAACGACACTGATAACTCCGTTTAAATCTTCAATCGCACTTTTATTATTACTTGCGATTTGTTCATTTTTTAGTAACATTCTTAATCTTGTAGCACAGCGGGAAATACCTTGAATATTATTTTCACCACCAACCAGAGCTAGTATTTTTTTCCCAAGTGTCTTTTCGCTGGTCATTGTCGATCATCCTCTCATATTTTTTGAGCAAACGATTTCTCAAAAATGAATTTAACGTGAAGCCGATAATCTGTCAACTGGATATTATAATACTAATAAAAATGTGAAAATTGAATGTTTGACGAATTATAAATTGAATGTTATATTTCTAATTGAGCAAACGATTTCTCAAATTCTATAAACGAAAAGGCTGATGAAAATGAAACGTTTAATTTGTCCGTCACTAATGTGTGCTGATTTTGCCAATATTAAAACAGAGATTCAGAATATGGAAGCTGCACAGGTTGATATCTTACACATGGATATTATGGATGGAAGCTTTGTTCCTAACCTAGCACTGGGTCTGGCAGACTATCAGACTGTCAGAAGATTGACGTCACTTCCAATGGATGTCCATCTAATGGTTCAAAATCCGCACAATTTTATACAGTTATTTAATCGTGCTGGGGCAGATATTATCTATATTCATCCCGAAGCAGATCAAATTCCTACCAGAACTTTATTGGAAATTAAGAAGTTGGGAATGCAACCAGGAATAGCACTTAACCCTGGAACATCGGTTGAAACGATTAGGGAGTTATTGTCTTTAGTTGACTATGTCCTGGTCATGACTGTAAATCCAGGTTTTGCGGGACAGAAATTTTTAGATTTTGTAATTCCAAAAATTGAACAACTTGTAGTTCAAAAGAAAGATAACTCATTTAAATTAATGGTCGATGGAGCTATTTCACCAACTAAAATTACTCAGCTTGCGGAAATGGGGGTCGATGGTTTTATTGTTGGAACATCAGCCTTATTTGGTAAGAAAAAAGTATATCAGGAAATCGTTAAAGAATTAAAAGGAGAGTAAATGATGAAAAAAATAAAAATTGCTTTTGGGTCAGATCATGTTGGTTTAGAGTTAAAGCCAACGCTTATAGAGTATGTTAGGTCGTTGGGGTATGAAACACACGATTTTGGAGCATATTCAGATCAACGTACGGATTATCCGATCTACGGTAAAAAAGTTGGACAGGAAGTTGCGGCGGGAAATTATGATTTAGGCATTATTATTTGCGGGACAGGAGTTGGAATATCGCTATCAGCTAACAAGGTAACAGGGATTAGAGCTGCCAGTGTCAGCGAACCGTATTCAGCTGAACTATCACGGCGGCATAATAATTCGAATATTCTTGCACTGGGGTCACGTGTCGTTGGATCAGAACTTGCTAAAATGATTGTGAAAGCTTGGCTTGATGCAGAATTTGAAGGTGGTCGGCACCAACGTCGAATTGATGAATTAACTGCAGAAGATGAGCACGATGAGCAAAAATTTGATAGAATTGTACACGATGATAGTGGTAAATACTCTGATTAAGATTAAGGCAGGTTTGTTTAAGCTCAAGATACAGGTTTCCACTCTCATTGCGATAAAATATGATCATTGTGGGAGTAAGCTATGGGTAAGAAAATTTCAATTAAAGAAATTGCAAAACTAAGCGGGGTTTCAGTCTCTACGGTATCAAGGGTTATTAATAATAATGGACGTTTTTCAGAGGAGACGCGGCAGCGAGTTCTGAAAATAATTAAAAAATATAATTACCACACCAATACCCTTGCGAAGGGACTACGGATGAAGCGCTCAAATACGATTGGTATTATTGTTCCTGAGTTATCGAATACTTTTTTTTCTTCGCTAGTAGAAAAGATAGAAAACCAATTTTTTTCGAAAAACTACGCAACTATTATATGTGACACAGGCAGGAATGCAGATAAAGAAGCTGCTTATATCCGAATGTTGGAAGCAAAATTAGCTGACGGGTTAATTATTATTTCGGGGAAAAAGACGTTTGATGCCAGTCTGCTTAGTCGGACGATTCCAGTTGTCTGTATTGACCGCAAACCTAACGATAAGAAGATAATTTTTATTAGTTCAAATCATTATCAAGGGGCAGTAATTGCAACAACAGAGTTATTAGAAGCCGGCACACAACCTCATTTATTTAAAGTAGCTGGCAGTTCGTCGTCAATGTTAGATAGAATTAAAGGTTTTAAGGATACATTACAGAATAAACAGCAGTTAGATGAACGTGCGATTATTAGTTTGCAGGCAGACTATCCAGCCGGATCTAATGCCCGTCGGCTAGAGATACGTACTGAATTGCGCCAACTGATGAGTTCAGAACAATTACCGCTGGGAATATTTGCTACAAGTGATACTTTAGCTGCAGACATTATGATTGCTGCAAGAGAACTGCATCTCAATATTCCAGCAGATCTTAAAATTATTGGTTTTGATGATGCACCAATCGCAAGGTATTGTTACCCACAGTTAACTACGATTCACCAGGACATTACGGAGATTGCTAGCCAAGCCAGTCAACATTTGATTGCAGCAATCAACAATTCAGAGAATATTGTGGAAGAAGTCGTTACAGATACTATTATAGACGTTCATTTGGTTAGAAGAGGAACAGTTTAAGTTAGTAACTATAGAAGATATAATAAAAAGCTCCACTAGAAAAAGTTATCTTTTTTCTAGTGGAGTATTTTTCTTGTAAGGTAGGAATTTATATCATAATATGTGGAAAATATCTATTGATTAAGGGTGTACCTCATCAGGGTGACAGCATCCTCAATAGAAGCTTTTATATAATTCTTGTACGCAGGGATTGATTCACTAAGATGAATTGATTTTCCCTTTTGTTTAGCGAGTAATGTAATGAATAATCTGTGTGCACGACAATTACCTTCTCTAAAGAGGGATGAATTATAAAATAACTTTTGATCTAGGTCCTTATTTCTACATTACCGACTATAATTAAAAATGCTGTGAAACTGACCTTTCAGCGAGGTTCTTCAAGGTATTCAAGTTTTGTTTAAAGGCATGTTTGGCAAAGGGAGCTAACAGGGTTACAGGCAAGGGCAGGGCTGTGTCATCTGATAAGAATAAGGTTTGTTCAACGATTGTTGTATCTGCTGCAGCACTGATTTTAAAAATAAGATCGCATTCAAGCCGTCCCCGTGTACTATGATACGTGATTGTTGTGGACGTTGCAGTTATAGTCAAAACTTCGTGTTGATTAAGCGCGGATGCATTACGAGCAATGTGGAATTGGTTATTACTAGTATTGATAACCTCTATATCAGGCACCCATTCAAGCAGGTGTTGTGGTTTTTTAAGAATCTCTTGGATAACCTCAGTTGTACTGTTAATGGTAGTAAGATTTGTAAATAATTCTTTCATGTTATTGGAACTCCTTTCAGTTGATGTCCTAAGCATAGCTAAAAGGAGCTGTTAGCAAAAATAAGAATACTGATATTTTAGAACTTAGTAAATATTTTTTCATCGAAAAGTTCTTGAAAGATGGTGGCACGTTGTTCAGCTTCGGTTTTTTGATTAATATTATCCAATTTCTGGGCAGCCTGTGCCAGTAAATAATAACTGTTTGCCAGCATGTAATGCGAGTCATGGGCGGTGATAAAGTCAATGCCAGTAATCAGCTGACGGGTGCAATTACTATAGTGTAGGTTCTGATAAGCTGAGAATGCTCGCAAGTAATAAAGAATATTAAGGTTGGGTGCATAGGCTGTTTGTTCTAGCACAGCTAATGCTTGTTGATACAAGGCTGTCTGTCTGGTTGAATCTTCACTAATCAAAAAAGCTAGGGTCGCTAAACAGAGCCGGTCGAGAACACTGGGAATAGAATTACTTTTGTGTTCTGCGAGTGCCAGTTTGAGGTAGCTTTGCGCACGCTCTCGTTGTTTTGAGACCTGGAACTCAGCAATGCCTAAGTAATAATAATAGGTTTGGGTCTGTTCAGCTGTAGTGATCGCGGCAATGGTGGTAGATGAACGTAAGAATGTTAATAGCTCAGCATACTGATGATTATTGCACAAGGCTGCTAATTTACGGTTAATGTTGGCTGAGTTTGCGATTGCGTAGTTTTGCGCCAAGCTTAGATTTTCCAAACCAAGTCCAAGGCGTTTGCACAGTGCAACAACCAGCTCCACATTGGGACTATACTTGTCATGTTCAATACTCGAGAGCATTGCTTGCGAACAGATTCCTGTACAGATTTCTTTTTGCGTTAGATGTTGTTGCTTCCGTGTTTGTTGTAGTAAATGTCCAATTGTTATTATGGTCGTTTCAACCACCACCTTAATTTTTATTTATCGTAGGCTAACTATAAGTAACCTATAAGCATCTTAGCGTATGTGAATTACTCTTTGTGTATGAGACTGCAGTTTATGCTAAAGGCCAATTAATGATTAGAATTACTGATTATTGTTTTAGTTTGGTGAACCGTCAAGACCTGCGAACTAATAGTCGCAATTTGGTTCTGTGTGACCTTGATTGTTTTCAAGTGAGACTGTGCCTTTCTTGAAACAAGGTAGAAATGCCGCTGCTGCATAGGTGTCAATGTTAATAATTTAGTTGCGGCTAACTGGGGAGGAATTGTAATGTTAGGCAACACACCGATACCCATATTATAAGTTATCGCCCGGCGGATAGCCGCGTAGCTTTGAAAGGTTGCAATACGATGTGGTTGATAACCTGCTGCTTGGCACAACTGCCAGACCTTATCGCTAAGATAGGCACCATCAGGTTCCATTACCCAGTCCTGCTCGTGCAAGTCGTTAATGCTGACCTTCTTTTGGTGTGCAAGATCGTTTTGTGTGTTCACCAGTACTTTGAGCTCATCAGTTCCGAGTTTTAGTGCTGTTAAATTATTCGGCAAGGGCATCATTTCACCAATATATGCCACAAGGGCAAGGTCGATTTGTTGGGTACTTAGCGCCGTCAAACTGGCTGGTGGTTCGAGTTCAGTCAGTCTGAAGTCAATTGCAGGATATTGCTGATTAACCGCCGCTATTGCCGGAATAACTAATGACTGCAACGCACTTGAAAAAGCCCCGATACGAACGATACCTTCGTATTTTGTGTCAGCACCTGTTAATGAGGTTTCAACTGCTTCTAGGCTATCAATAATTGGCCGAACCTGGGTGATAAGCTTCTTAGCAGTCGCTGTTAATTCAACGTTTCGACCGACCTTTTCTAGCAGGGTCGTATTAGTTTCCCTTTCTAATTGTTTAAGCTGTGCGGAAACAGATGATTGCGTAATTGACATTACGTTGGCTACCCGTTTCATGGTTTTGAGCGTATCAAATTGAATTAGGATCTTGAGCCGCCAGATATCTAGCATGGATAGCCCTCCTTATAAAATAGTTATTTTTTGGTGGTACACATCGATCTAACAATAGCATGTTAATTCAATTAGAGCTAAACTAATACTCAACAATTTTTTGATTTTTTTGCTGAAAAGATTAAGTTATCATGAAGTATAACTTGATGATACGGATGAGTCAATCCTTCATCAAACACCTTGGAGGTTTAAAAATGTCAGAAAATATCGAACGATTAATTCAGCAGTTCCCACTATTAAAAAATATGCGTCAGTACCAGCCAATTGATTGGCTTAATCCTGAATTTGGCATGAGTGCTGAGATCCCGTTCACCCAAGCAGAGGTCTTTGATGTAGCTGCTCGGTTTAAACGGTTTGCACCATATCTTGCAAAGGCTTTCCCAGAGACT
Source organism: Liquorilactobacillus capillatus DSM 19910 (assembly GCF_001434915.1). GTDB lineage: Bacteria > Bacillota > Bacilli > Lactobacillales > Lactobacillaceae > Liquorilactobacillus > Liquorilactobacillus capillatus. The sequence continues at coordinate 2,827 of NZ_AZEF01000025.1, read as the reverse complement.
CAAAAAACAAACGGTCAATTAGTCTCACCACTGATCGAGATTGACAAGATGCAAGCTTGCTTGACTAGAACGACTGACACTGAGATTCCTGGCAAGATCTATCTGAAAGCCGATAGTATGCTGCCAATTTCTGGGTCCATCAAGTCCCGGGGTGGCATCTACGAGGTACTGAAATTTGCTGAACACGTAGCCATGACTGAAACCAACCTTACTTACTCCGATAATTATGCTATTTTAGCAACACCTAAATATCATAAATTATTTGCAGGTTATGGCATCATGGTAGGTTCGACCGGTAATCTAGGTTTAAGTATTGGGATGGCCGCAGCTAGTTTTGGATTTAAAACAACTGTCCATATGTCTGTTGACGCTCGGCAGTGGAAGAAAGATTTGTTACGCGCTAACGGTGTAACGGTCGTTGAACATAATGATAGTGTGTCCGTTGCTATTGCTCAAGGTCGAAAAGAGGCGGCTACGGATCCACATACCTACTTCATTGATGACGAAGGATCAAAGGACCTTTTTTTAGGTTACTCTGCAGCCGGAATTGAGATTCAAAAACAACTGGCTGATGACGGAATTTATCCGGACGTAGACCACCCAGTCTTTGTTTATTTACCAGCTGGTGTTGGTGGTAGCCCAAGTGGTGTTAGTTTTGGGTTACAGATGATGATGCCTGAGGGGATCTATCCTGTTTTTGCTGAACCGACTCATGTGCCATCTGTAACGATTGGTATGATGACTCATCTGTACGATAAACTTTCCGTCAAAGATTTAGGGATTGATGGTAAGACACTAGCAGATGGTTTAGCTGTTCCCCGATCATCACGAATTGCTGGTCGTGTAATGCGGAGCTTATTATATAGTGCGCACACTTTCAACGATGATGATATTTATCGCTATCTTACTATGCTAGCAGATACACAGAGTATTTATATCGAACCATCTGCAGCTGCTGGTTTTAGTGCGCTCGTCCCGACTATCAATGGGTTCAAGAATAGAGTAGTTTTGAAGAATGCCACTCATATTGTTTGGGCTACTGGTGGAAAACTGGTGCCGAATGATGAGATGCAACGATACTATGACAAGGGTCGAGCATTATTAGCTGAACCACAACGGGAGCTAGTACGCTAAGTTGATTTAATTTTTTGACCATTAGATCGTGAGAATTACCGCCAATTAGAACGTTACTAGTATTGTTAGCCATTAAGTTATAATAAAAAATGCCGTACTTGGCTTATTTTAAGTACGGCATTTTTTATTTATTATGATGAACCGTCCCAGTGCTTTATGTAAGATTGCGGTTTTAGCGCCATTATAGCCGTAAATATAGTCTTCAATTTCGTTTATGAACTGTTCTATTCAGCAAGATAGTGGCGAAAGGGGTAGTGTACTTGATAATCATGTTCACCTGCTGATAAGGGAGTTGACTCTGTTACTGTCAAGAAGAGTGATTCGATCTTTACCGTAGATGTTTAAGCTAAGTTCCTTTAAATGTAGGTGAGCGAAAGACTTCTTTAAAAAATTAATTGACTAGAGAACGGATACATCTTAATATTATTAGCAATACTTAAAGAATATTAAGATGTTAAATTTAGGAAAAGAAGGTTTTAATTAATGAAAAGAGATATCAGAATTGATGTTCTCAGATCACTAGCGATACTTTTAATTGTACTTGCACATGTTTTGCCACCTAACCCAATCGGTCAAATTAGAATTTTTGATGTCCCACTTATGGCTTTGTTATTGGGAATGTCTTTTGCTTTGAGTAAAAAAAAGTCTTCTCATGCAACAGGCTATATACAATATTTAATTAAGCGATTTAAAAGACTCATTTTGCCAACATGGATATTTTTAACAATCTTCTTTGTGGTAGTTTTTATTTTTTGCCAGGCTACTAGTTTAGAATTTCCATATAGTATAATGACATTGCTTTCTACATATTTATTACTGACGGGTATAGGCTATGTTTGGATAATTAGAGTATTTTTTGTTATAGCAATTTTTTCGCCGTTTTTATTTTTTATTTCAAAAAAAGTAAATATATTAACACATAAGCTAGTATTACTAACATTTCTATTAATATTTCAGCAATTTTTATATTTACTTGATAAACAATTATCTGGGCATATTAAATTATTATTCGAACAGTTAATTGCTATTTCATTTGGCTATATGATAGTGGCATTAGTGGGAATATGGTTATCAAGCCAATCTTCTAAAGACACATTACATATTGCATTTTTCAATTGGATAATTTTTTTTGTTATAGCTTTATTAAATCAATTTTCGCTTTTGAGTAGTCAGAAGTATCCGCCTTCTGTATACTTTTTGACTTATGGTATAGGTGTGTCTCTATTGCTTTTCTATATTGTAAGTTTACCGACAGTTAATAATTTCTTTATAGTTAGGAGTAGGAAAATCACGTGGTTATCTACTCATTCTTTAGAGCTATATTATTGGCATATAATACCTATAACCGTTACTCAAAAATATTTAACTAATTTTAGTTGGGAGCTACGCTATATTATTGTTTTATCTATAGCACTATTAATTACTTATGTACAAGTCACCTTTTTTCCTTCGCTACTTGCACCTAAAAAATCAAGGGTTCCCAAAGAACATCAGTAATTTAAAGTATGTAGTATGTAATTAGAAAGTTTTCATTCTTTGAGTACAATGCTCGATTCTATGTATAGAAATTAAAAATTACCTTTTATATTGATTATAGTCGCTAGTCCTTAAACCATAATAAAGAATGCTACACTTAGTTTATTTGGCTCTTCGTCAACTGTTGTTGGTGAATCCACTTATAAAAGTTCTAATT
>NZ_AZEF01000024.1 GCF_001434915.1 Liquorilactobacillus capillatus DSM 19910 | reverse complement strand
TATAATACAGAGTGTAAGGGGTTATAGCAAACGCTATGACTGAAACCCAGTGCTAGGCTAGTGGAGATAGTAACTGAGTAAAAAAGCCGTCGCAAGGCGGTTAGAAAAGAGGTTAGAGTTTGACTATCCCTTATGAAACAGCAGTCCAGCGAGATAATTAATGAAGTCGATGATAATCTTGGAGAGATTTAAGGTTGTTAAAGGTAGAGTTAGTTAGATCGGAAGAGAAAAAGGAAAGTGTGAAAAGCTTAAACTTTATCTTGCTGGGCTGTTTTTT
>NZ_AZEF01000023.1 GCF_001434915.1 Liquorilactobacillus capillatus DSM 19910 | reverse complement strand
GGCATTTCAGCCCGCCTAACGTAAAACAAAGATTAACGAACAAAAAGCGCTTTGACAAGCGTATTCTGAATCCTCGATAAACTAAAAACCATACAAAAGATAACATTATGTTTGTCTTAAAACCTAAATTACAGCCTACAATCATATTAATCAAAGTCATAATCTCACAACATCGACTATACCTTGAACCGGCTCAAACTTAGTAATTTTTCGACAATGGCCAAATATTACAGTCTTTTATTTTACAAATTGTAGAGTTAATCTCTACAGCTTTATTATACTACAAACATATGTTTGGTTAAAGGCAAAAAACGCCTTTATATCAACTTATAAGTCCTCTTAACTGTTGAATCAT
>NZ_AZEF01000022.1 GCF_001434915.1 Liquorilactobacillus capillatus DSM 19910 | reverse complement strand
AGGCTTCCCTTTTTCAATTCCCAATAATTCATTTACACATAATTATTTAAACACTCCCCTATGGACAGATCCAACGCAAAGAAAACATAAACTAGAAATAATATTGCTACTAAGCTTAAATAAAAAGCCGTTTTAGTTTTTTCTTTTTTAGTTGATTTTTCTGTTGTACTCTTTAGTTCTGCTGAAAATTCTTGTAGTTTACTAAGTAAACCAATATTAATTGCTATAGCTACAATAAAAAGGATAGTCGCAAATGGTTTGAAGAAACCTGCAGTCCAAAGGAGTAACATAACAGTTACTATTAGATTTAAAGTAGCAGAAACAGTCGTAATTTTTTTCAATTTTTTTCTAATAAGATCTTTTTTTAAGTATTCTTTCATACCAGTATCTTCCTTTAATAAAATATCTAGTGAAACGTGGTAATAGTCACTTAATTTAATTAAGCTAGCAATATCCGGGTAAGTTTTTTCATTTTCCCAACTAGAAATTGTTTGTCTAGTAATAAAGAAATCATTAGCCACTTGTTCTTGCGTTAGATTCATTTCTGTTCTTGCGTTTTTAAGACGATCACCAAATTTCATAAACACCCTCCTAATTTCAAAATAATTGTGCCAATAAAATACGAAAAGAGCAAGCAATGATTCTTTGCTTGCTCTTTTTAGGCGTTATTTGACAGCTTATAATAGCCTCTTAACGTTTCTTAGCTAAAGATAAAGTTAATTATTTTTGTGTTCAATTACCATAGGTATAGATGTGAATAAATAACAAATATCGGTTACATCGATTTCTTTTTACTCTATCTAATTAGTGCCAGTAGGCAAGGATGTAAATATTTCCACTTATTCACTGGAATTAATAAAAAAAGTATTTCTGTCTTCTTTTTTGCTTAAAGCCATGTGGTAAGTTCTTTAATATTTAGTTCCTCTAAACATTGTAAGACATACCGATTATAAGGCCTCTTATTATCCCTAAGCATCCACTACGTTGCAAATCGCCTCTCCGGTATACCGCAATAGATAAGCACTTCTTCATATTTTACTAATAAGATAATCAGCATATTCACTTGTCCCCAACTCATGTGCTCCCGTTATTTTTTGTGCAAAATCTACAGTGACATAATGCTGTGCAATCGCATCTGCAACTGCCTGTTCAATCAACTTGGCTGTTTCTTTCCAACCGATATACTCAAACATCATTGCTCCTGAAAGAATCAATGATGTGGGATTTAATTTATTTAACCCTGCAAATTGCGGTGCTGTTCCATGAGTTGCTTCAAAAATTGCTTGTCCTGTTTGATAATTAATATTTGCTCCCGGAGAGATACCGATCCCGCCGACTTGAGCTGCTAAAGCGTCAGAAATATAATCACCATTTAAATTAGGTGTCGCAACAACATCGAATTTAGCTGGCTGCAGCAACGCCTGCTGGAAAAAATTGTCTGCTATTATATCATTAATAATAACCTTTCCTGCCTTTTTAGCAGCTATCAACTCCACTCGTGCCGCTTGCTCACCTTCTTTTTCCTGTAGCCTTTCATAGTGAGTCAAGGGATAGACCTTATTTCCAAAACTTTCAGCTATTTCATAACCCCACTTTTTAAAACCGCCTTCAGTCTTTTTCATGATGTTTCCCTTATGCACAAGTGTCACATGCTGTAAATCATGTTCAAGTGCATACGTAATTGCCGCACTGACTAAACGTTTCGTTCCTTCGCTTGAGATTGGTTTGAGTGCAAAAGCTGACGTTTTAGGAAACCGCACTCTACCAGCCAGACCTTCTTTTTGCAGCAGTGTTAATAGTTCTTGTGTTGCTTTACTCCCCGGTGCAAAATCAATCCCCGCATAAATATCTTCCGTATTTTCCCGAAAAACTGCTATATCGACTTGCTCTGGTTCTTTAACTGGAGAAGGTGTCCCTGGATAATACTTTACTGGTCTAAAGCAAGCAAATAAGTCAAGTTCTTGGCGTAAAGTTACGTTAATAGAACGATGCCCCTTACCAACCGGCGTCGTCAAAGGTCCCTTAATAGCAACTAAATATTTTTTCAAAGTCGTAAGTGTCTCTTTTGGCAGCCATTCACCTGTTTCATCAAACGCTTTTTGCCCAGCAAGTACGGGTAGCCATTTGACTTTTCGCTTATTAGCATATGACTTTTCCACGGCTGCATCAAAAACTCTTCTAGCTGCAGCCCAAATCTCAGGTCCGATCCCATCTCCGGCGATAAAGGGAATAATCGGCATATTAGGCGTCAATAATTCTCCACCTACAATCTGGATTTCTTTAGCTTCCATCGTTCTTAACTCCTTTTATCGGCTCTGCTGTGTTACACAATGCTGTATTTTAGGCCCCACATATTCAGAATTGGGGCGGATCAAACACTTTTGCTCACGTTGTTCCATGACATGAGCCAACCACCCTGCTGTTCTACAAGCAGCAAAAATCATTGTAAAAGTTTCCTTTTTTAAACCTAAGCAATGGTAGATCAGTGCTGTATAATAATCAACGTTCGGATGCAATTGTTTATGTTTGAGCATATAAGCCGCTAACTGCTGCTGCACTTTGAAATAGACTTGATTATTTGTTTTTTCCGCCAATGCCTCTGCAATATCTTTTAGAATAAATGCTCGTGGGTCACCATGTTTATAAACTCGATGCCCAAAACCCATAATTTTTCGCTTGGCTTGAATTTGTTCACTTATAAAAACTAAAGGAGCTGTCTTATTTTCTACGATATCGCTCAGCATTTCAAAAACCCGCTCGTTTGCTCCGCCATGTAATGGACCCTTTAATGCACAAACTGCGGCTGTCAAACAAGAATAGTAATCAGAAAAAGTTGAAGCAACGACCCGTGCTGTGAAGGTCGAAGCATTAAATTCATGATCGGCGTGTAAAATCATAACCGTGTTGAACATTACTGATAATTCTGCAGTTGGTTTTTTACCCGTTAGCATATACAAAAAATTATCAGCCATGCCTAAAGCCGGATCAAAATCTATCAACGGTTTATCATCACGAATCCTGACGATTGCTGCAATTGCAGTTAGTATTTTAGCGAGTATTTTAGGCGGCTCATCATGTTCAACATCATTAGTCGTCCCTAAAAGAGAGGTCGTCGTCCGTAAGATACTCATTGGATGCTGTGGTTCTCTAGCAATATAACTTAGTAGCCTAATAGTTTCAGCTGGCAAAACCATCTTATTCACCAAATCATGACTGAATGTAATTAGCTCAGCTGGTTCTGGCAAGCGTGTATTCCACAATAAGAAAACAACTTCTTCAAATTTTTTCTGAGCTAGTTCTTCAATGGGATACCCTGCATAAACCAAACGCTGGTTATCTGTTGAACTGATTTTTGTTTGTCCGGCTACTACACCAGCTAGTCCTTTTGCACAACTCATCTAATCCCCCCTCATATTTAGATACTGCTATCCTTCTAATTTACTTTTAACAACCAGCGGTAAAATACCGTGTTCTTGATAATAACGTTGGTCAATTGGTGCATCAAACCTGACCTTAACATCAAACTCTATTGAGTGTTCTTTATTTATAGCCTGGACATGTGCTCTTCTGCCAAGAGGTTGAATTGAAAATTTCTCATCTCCACTTAGCCCCAAACTAGCAGCGGTGTCTCCTTTTAGATACTGCAATGGTAATACACCCATCATAACAAGGTTAGAACGATGGATTCGTTCAAAACTTTCTGCGATTACCGCTTTAACCCCTAAAAGCAAAACTCCTTTAGCTGCCCAATCACGCGATGATCCCATCCCATAATCTTTTCCAGCCAGAATAACTGTCCCAATCCGTTGTGCTTTATATGCCATTGCAGCATCGTAAATAGTCATTTCTTCTCCAGTTAGCCACGATTTAGTGACTCCGCCCAGTTTGCCTGGCACTAATTGATTTTGTAACCTGATATTAGCCAATGTTCCGCGCATCATTACCTCATGATTACCGCGACGAGAACCATATGAATTAAAATCTGCCGGTGCAACACCATGTTCTAGCAAATAATGCCCCGCAGGTGTCTGCTGTCCAATAAAACCTGCTGGTGAGATATGATCAGTTGTAACTGAATCTCCTAACTTAGCCAAGACACGTAATTCAGTTAGCTTCTCTTGTTTTGCAGTAGAAAAGAAATTTGGTTCAGCAATATAAGTCGACGCCCCATCCCAATGATATGTTTCAGAAGGCGGTGCTTGCAGTTTATTCCACATCTTATTTTGTTGAAAAATATCATTGTAGTTATTCGAAAAAAGCTGCGGCTTAACAAAGCGGTGAATAATCGAACTAATTTCTTCTTGACTCGGCCATAGATCCTTAAGATATACTTGTTCCCCAGTCTGCCGATCGATGCCAAGTGGCTGTGTCTCAACATTGATATTGAGTGTTCCAGCTAACGCATAAGCGACTACTAACGGCGGCGAGGCTAAATAAGTGTCTTTTATTAGCGGATTAACTCTTCCTTCAAAGTTTCGGTTTCCACTTTCAATTGCGGCCAATGGATATGGTTTAGCCGTCAGTTTTTCTTGGATCCCTGCTTTAAGTTTGCCTGAATTTCCGATACACGTCATACATCCATAGCCTACAATCTGAAAACCTAGTTTATCTAAATACTGCTGTAAATCTGCTGCAGCTAGATAGTCAGTTACTACACGCGAGCCTGGTGAGAAGGATGTTTTAACATACCGTGGAACCTTTAAACCGGCTATCACAGCTTTTTTAGCTATTAATGCTGCAGCAATTAAAACTTCCGGGTTAGATGTATTCGTACAGCTTGTAATTGCCGCTAGTCCCAGTGCTCCCGGAAGCAATTTAAATTGCTTCTCTTCCACTTCAACAGGGTAAGCGGGGATCTGGTTATATTCCTTAAATTGTTCTGGTAACTGTGGCAGGTAGACCGAGTCCTGCGGCCTTTTCGGGCCAGCAACATTGCTGCAAACAGTAGTCAGATCTAATTCCTCATATTCGGAGTAGTGACGGTTGTTATCTTGCTCAACATTATACATAAAGTGGTTCACGTCAGCATAATCCTTTACTAGCTGGATCTGTTCAGGTGACCGATCTGTTAACTTCAGATAAGCTAATGTTTGCTCATCAATTGGAAAGAACCCACATGTTGCACCATACTCAGGTGCCATATTAGCGATCGTTGCTCGATTAGCTAATGGAAGCTCCTGCAGCCCAGGACCATAAAACTCCACGAACTTGCCAACAACATTATGCTTGCGCAGAAGGCGCGTTAATGTCAATGCCAGGTCTGTTGCCGTTGCAGTCGCAGATAATTTTCCCGTTAACTTAACACCAACGACTTTAGGCATTGGAAAATAGGATTCCTGTCCCAACATGCTAGCTTCAGCTTCAATTCCACCAACACCCCAACCTAAAACACCCAGCCCATTGATCATGGTAGTGTGCGAATCGGTCCCAACTAGTGTATCTGGAAAAGCTACTCTTTCAGTTCCTTGTGTGGCTCGAATTACCGCTGAAAGATATTCAAGGTTAACTTGGTGAATAATTCCCGTATCTGGCGGAATGATCGTTAGATTAGAAAAACTATTTTGAGCCCATTTTAAAAAAGTATATCTTTCTTTATTATGTCTAAACTCCTGTTCAACATTGTAGGCAAAAGCTTGTCTACTACCTGCCATATCAACCTGAACTGAATGATCAATTACAAGATGAACTGGTACATCGGGATTGATTTTTTCAACATCACCACCCTGGCGCTTAACTTCTTCACGCATTGCTGCCAAATCAACAAGTGCCGGTACGCCAGTAAAGTCTTGTAAGACGACTCGTTCTGGTTTATAAGGGATATCATTTTCATGCTTTTCATCCCAATTCACAAAAGACTCTAAAAATTGTTCCATTTTCGAATCAGTCGCACTATGACGTAAAGTCAGCTCCAAAAGAACTCGAATTGAATACGGCAGAGTCTCAATGTTTTGTTTTTCAGTTCGCATAAAAGATGCGATGTCATAGTAGTTGTACTTTTTACCACTAGACTTAAAATCTTTTTTGTAATTAGAGATCATTTTCCCACCTAGATTCCTTTCATTAAAATAATTTCATTTTCTAATCATTCTAACATAATTATAATTACAAACAATGTTACACATCATCCTATTAGACTTCTACCACCCTGTTTTTTAGTCTAAATTAGTATTTATTTTGTTTTACTAAGCAAATCACTGCCAAAATTTATTATTATAAAGTTAACTATGCTTAAATAGTCCAAAATTTAAGCTAGCTATCCAAAAAAAGCAAGGCTAAGCTTACATCGATATGTAAGCTTAGCCTTGCTTTTTAAGATTCTATTCATGAATTTCAAGTGGCAAGCCGTCTGGATCAAAGAAAAAAGTCATTTTCTTACCCGTGTAGTCATCTCTTCTTACCGGCTCAGTCATTATCCCTACTTTTTTTAACTGAATCACTGTTTGGTCAACATTTGGTACCGCAAATGCTAGGTGGCGTAAACCACAAGCTTCACCCTCTGGATAAGTTGATCTTGCCGGTGCCGCTGGTTTGATAAAAACCTCTAACATTAAATTGTTTTTTTGTAAATCAATCTTAATATCCTTCTTAGTAGTTCGCTGGTGCTGTGCAATAATTTTAAAACCTAACTTTGTCACGTAAAAAGCCAGTGTTTTTTTCTTATCGTGCCCTATTATCGCAATATGATGAATTCCTTCAAACTCCATACTAATAAGCTCCTCATGCTAGTTTTTCAGTTTATTAATCTGTTTTTGGATCTTCCCTTAATTCAAAATGACATCCCGCTTCATTGACCACACCGTAGACTTTCTTTTTATTATCGAAACAGCCTAGATCAATAATCCCATACCCCTTCGAAGTATCAGTAATCTCAACTTCCTGTACTTTAGCCAGCATAAATTTCTTCCAAACGCCAAATTTCTGCCGTAACATCTCAGCTTGTTCGACAGATTTTACCAGTGTATAGCCTTCATCTAAAAAACGTTTAATTACCTGTACTTTATATGACATTTCTAACTTGTACTTTCGGGTAGTATTCTTTTTGTCCGGAACGGAATGAATATATCCTTTTTCTTCCCAGTATCTAAGCTGTCTTGCAGATACACCTGTCATTTTACTGAGATCTCCGATACCAATAACGATGCCTTCCTTTAATGATATTCTCTGCTCAACCATCAAATTCCGCCTTCCGCTTTTTTAAATATATTATTATCTATTGGAACTGTTTAGCAATCTACTCTTTTATCATTCTTTAGTAAAACATAAATATATGTTTACGCTTTCTTTACATTTTAATGCTACACTGTAGTTTGTAAAGTTAAATATAGATTGAGGGTGTGTCTCCACTATGAATACTACTAACAATATCGTACCTGCACAAGTAGTTGCATTAAAAAAACAACGTGTTATTTTAAAAACTGAAACAAATGAGGTCATTACCGTTGATGTTCCACAAGGTAGGAAACATGATAAATTCTTTATGCTGACGATGGCTGACTTGCTACGCAGCGGGCTCTGGATTCCAGTCAATCGTACTCTTCACCAACTGATGCGTTATGATTGGTTTGATACATCATTTAAAAATTATGCATTCTAACTAACTATTAAAAGAGAAGTGCGACAACGCTAGTCTTTCGAGTATTAAGCTTGAATTACGATATAGTCCGGGTTTGACTATCAGTAATTCATGGTTAAACGGAGACTGTTGTTGGTTGGAGCACGTTAAGATCAGACAAGCTCACCCCCCCTTTGAGTTTGTCTTTTTTGTGTTAGCTAATATTAGTCTTTATAACTGCTGGCTCATAGCATCTTCACAAGCAAAGTGATACGATAAATTTGTACTTAATCTTATAAATTAATTTCGGAAAGGAGCTGGCTGGCTTGTTTACCTTATTCATCCTCTTACTCCAACGTTTAGGTATCATTCTTGTCCTTGCCTTTTTACTAGTTAATGTTTCTTTTTTCAGAAAATTGATAACTAAAAAAACTATTAAAGCTCAAGTTGCACTAATCCTTATTTTTACTGTTTTTGCAGTTATCTCAAATTTAACTGGGGTTGAAATAACTCGGAGTAATACCCTTGTTCAAACACCCTTTTTAACTGGTTTACCTCAATCTGATTCAATTGCCAATACCCGCACACTGGTTATTACAGTCGCGGGGATTGTTGGTGGTCCGATTGTTGGTGGTGTCGTTGGTTTTCTAGGCGGTATTCACCGTGTTCTTCAGGGTAACTTTTCAGATTATTTCTATATCGTAAGTTCTACCCTAGTTGGTTGGATTATTGGTCTAATTGGTAAATATATTAAGACTCCCAATACCTATCCTAAACCATGGACAACTGCTCTTTTGGGTATCTTAGCTGAATCAATCCAAATGACCTTTATTTGGATCTTCAGTGGACTTGCTCTTGTTAAATTAATTTTTATCCCAATGTTATTGTTGAACAGTATTGGTGCCTCAGTTTTTATTTCTATCTTGAACGCATACCTCTCCAATGAACAGCAGTTAAAAGCTGTCCAAACACATGATGTCTTAAATCTAACTAACAAAACACTCCCCTACTTTAGACAAGGACTAAACATCAATTCAGCTCAAAAAGCCTGTACTATCATTAAGCGTTACACTAATTTTGACGCAATTGGCATAACTGACCGTATTAATGTGCTTGCCCATGTAGGTGCAGCAGAAGATCACCACGTTGCTGGCCAGGCTGTTTTAACAGATCTTTCTAAACATGTCATTGCCAGTGGTGAAACTAAGTATGCATATCATAAAGAAGAAATTGGCTGCCCTCACCATGAGTGTCCTTTAGAATCAGCAATTGTTCTCCCACTTAAAGTTAATGGAAAAACTATTGGTGCTTTAAAAATGTACTTTACAAAAGCTGAACGTCTAACTCAAGTCGAAGAAAATTTAGCTAAAGGGCTAGCCTCAATTTTTTCAAGTCAACTAGCCTTGGGACTAGCTGAAGAACAATCGAAACTGATCAGTGATGCTGAAATTAAGTCGTTGCAAGCACAAATCAATCCACATTTCTTTTTTAATGCGATTAATACTATTAGTGCTTTAATGCGAACTGACGTTGACAAAGCCCGTGCTGCTTTATTACAGCTTAGTACTTTTTTCCGCTCAAGTCTGCAAGGGGTTCAAGAAACAGAAATCCCGCTACAGCAAGAACAAGAGCACGTTAATTCATATATGTCACTCGAACAAACTCGTTTTCCAGATAAATACACTGTTAGTTATGATATTCAAGCAAGCTCAGATGTTAAAGTTCCTCCTTTTTGTCTGCAAGTCCTTGTTGAGAACTCAGTTAAACATGCCTTTTCTAACCGTAAAAATGGTAATAAGATACATATTTCAGTTAAACAAGAGCAAAATAATCTTCAGATTGCTGTTGCTGACAATGGGATTGGGATAAACCCTGATTTGCTTAAACGTTTAGGTCAGGAAACCATTACTTCATCAACAGGCACAGGGACTGCTCTTGCTAACTTGAATCGCCGTTTGATCGGCCTTTACGGTAACGAGAGTCATCTGCAAATTACCAGTTCACCAGAAGGAACTACTATTAGAATAATGATCCCCTTTAAGGAGGCTTAGAAATGAATATTTTAATCGTCGATGATGAACCCTTATCCAGAAGTGAACTAGCTTATTTATTAAAGCAGAACATTACTGTCACTAATATTGCTGAAGCCGAAGGTACTAAAGATGCCCTAGCTGTTTTATTTTCACAAAACATCGACTTGATCTTTCTAGATATTTCTTTAAATGAGGAAAACGGCTTTACACTTGCTAACGAACTTAAACAGTTAGCCAATCCACCGTTAGTTATTTTTGCAACTGCCTATGATAAGTACGCATTACAAGCCTTTGATATCAATGCAATTGACTACGTTCTCAAACCTTTTGAGCAAACTAGAATCAACCAAGCACTTAAAAAGGCTAATGCAGCATTACTTAATCAGCAACACTTATCTAAACCTGAAAAGAAAACCGTTAAAAAAGCAGCCGATTTTATCACCTTAACAACTGATGAAAAAACAGCGGTCATTAAAACAAAAGATATCCTCTCTGCCACTGTCGATAATGGTCTGCTAACTGTGACAACGACTGATCAGCGAACTTTTGTTTCACATGAAACATTAAGTTGGGTCAAAAACCAACTTGACCCACAAAAATTTATGCAGGTTCACCGTAGCGCAATTGTTTGCGTCGACTGTATCCGTGAGATTCAGCCCTGGTTTAACCATACCTTTGTTTTAATTCTAGCAAACGATGCACGTGTTCCTGTTGGTCGTTCCTTTATCAAAGAATTAAAACAACGTCTCAATATGTAGTTAGTCATTAACATCCCATTTTTCGTCATTCACCGGTCGTTTTTTGCATTTAAACGCAAAAACGACCTTTTTGCTCTTCTTTTATTTATGATAAGAGTATAAAAACACGAAAGGATGATGAATTATGTCACAGCAAAATAAAAACGCTACCAAAAAGAAAGTCCAACCCGCGCCCTTCCTTGTTCAAATGGGAATTTACGCAAGTATTCTATTCGTTGCAAACGTCATCTCCAGTTTAGCTCCCGCTTCATTCCCAGTGCCGGCGCCTGTAATCGGAATGGTCCTTCTCTACTCCCTACTCTCATTGCATATTCTAAAAGTAGAATGGGTTGACTCATTTGGTGCAATTCTAATTAACCTGATCGGCTTCCTCTTTGTTCCTTCAGGAATCTCTTTAGCAGCTAACCTTGACATTATGAAAGCTGAAGGAATTCAAATTGTGACAGTTATCATTATCTCGACAATTATTTTGCTATTAGTGACAGCGTATACAACGCGATTCTTCATCTGGTTAAAGAAAAAGAGTCCTGTTCATGCACATTCTAAAAAAGCAGTTCAGCCTAAAAGCGTTCCAGTTCGGGCACTTACACATGCGAAAGGAGAGAATTAATCATGCAAATGCTAACAACTCCATTCTTCGGAATTTTTCTTTCACTAATTGTTTACCTTATTGGTCAATGGCTCTTTAAAAAAACGCATGGTCTCTTCTTTTTCCAGCCCTTATTTGTTGCAATGGTTTTAGGAATTACTCTTTTAGTTGTACTCGCTAAGTTTCTTGAGCAGGATGTTGCTAACCTTTATAATACAGCTTATCGTCCCGGTGGTGACATCATCTTTTGGTTCTTGAATCCAGCAACCATCGCCTTTGCTGTTCCACTATACAAACGTAACGATATTGTTAAAAAATATTGGGCAGAAATCCTTTCTGGTTTGCTTTTCGGGACTGTCATCTCACTTTTCGCCATTGTCGGCGTTTCGAAAATGATTGGCTTAAACCGAATTGGGATCGCCTCTATGCTACCGCAAGCTTCAACAACAGCGATTGCTTTACCAATCTCTAAAGCAATCGGTGGCAATGCAGCTATCACAGCTATGGCATGTATTCTTAACGCGGTTATTATCTATGCCCTTGGGGGATGGCTCGTTCGTAAGTTCCGCTTAAATAACGATCCAATTGGCGAAGGTTTAGGCTTAGGTACCGCAGGACATACAGTCGGCTCAGCTTTTGCACTGAAATTAGGCTCTGTTCAAGGTTCCATGGCAGCTATTGCCGTTGTAATCATTGGTGCAGTTGTTGACCTAGTTGTTCCAATCTTTGCTCACTTAGTACTTTAAATTACGCAGATGGTATTTCATTATTCTTTCACATACTTAGAACATTAGCTTAAAGAGCGCCTAGATCAAAAAAATCTGGGTGCTTTTTTGTATATCAAAAAAGACCCAATTGTCAGTATTATCTGTCTAACAACTATGGTCTATTAATTTTGCTTTCAAAATAATGTTTTTTTAATAAGACTACTTCTCATTACCCTCTTCAATACGTTTTCCAATATTCTTAATTAATTCAACATCTTTTTGGTACTCCTCAGCGGACATCTCAACAGCTGAAAAACAAGATGTCATCTTACTCTTTATTTCATATTTTTTCTGCTTAGCCTTTTTAGTCAAACAGATAAAAACTTTCCGCGCATCTTCAACGCTGTGTTTGCGTTCAACCCAACCGTCTTTTTCCATTCGTTTTAGCAGCGGTGTCAGAGTTCCATTGTCTAGGTTTAATTTTGCACCCAACTCTTTGATCATCATTGGCTCGTTTGCTTCCCACAAAGCCAGTAAAGTAATATATTGTGGGTATGTTAACTTGTATTCTTTAAGGGCACCCGTATAAAATTTGTTATAAATCTTTTGTGCTGTATAAATAGCAAAACATAATTCATCATCTAATTTATTCGGTACGTGTTCTAATCCCATGGTGAATCTCTCCCATTTCTATTTTCTAAAGATCTTATTCACTACTGTCATAAATCACAAAATTTAATCTACTGGCTCTATTATGACATAACGATGTGGTTCTCTACCACGTGAGTATGTTTTCACATGTTTATTATGTGCTAATGACGCATGGATTATTTTCCTTTCAAATGAAGGCATGACATCTAAATGAACGGTTTCTTTTCGCATTATGACATCTTGTGCAATGTTTTGCGCTAATCGCTCCAATGTTCTTTGGCGGTTTCTTCGATATTCGCCTACATCCAACGTTAATTTTAACTTATTAAAATTGCGCTGTGTTAGATAGTTTTGTGCCAAAACTTGCAGAGCATTCAAGATACGACCATGTTTACCAATTAACGCTCCCTCCTGCTCTGTATTGAAACTATAAACAACATAACGAGCTCCCTGATCAACTGTAATAGAAGTTTCTATTCCCATTTTTTCAGTAATATCTGCGAGATAATAACCTAACTGGTGAATAATAATATCCTTTTCTTCCATTTTTTTCTTTTTATCCAATGAATCTTCTTTTGGCTTATTTTCCTGTTCACTTGGAACTTTTTCTTGCACAGAATCTGTCGGTTGAGCCTGATTTTTCGTTATTTCAGGATTTAACTCTATATTTACTGCAGCTTGTTTTTTACCAATACCTAAAAAACCCTTTTTACCGGTTGTTAGGACTGTTATCTTGACATCAGCTTTTCCCTTGTGCATCGCAGCCAATCCATTTTCTATGGCCTCTGAAATTGTCCAGCCTTCATATTTAGACACTATTATCCCCCCTTAATTAGTATTACTGTCGCAAAAGAAACTCTTTTACCATCCCCAGCTGCCATATATTAGTCATTATAGCATTTTATTCCAGAGATTATCTCTTAAAGATATGTTCTTGTGATTTAGTTTGCAAATATTTGAAACCACACATTTTTATCAAGATTGTAGTAAAATATACTTTGTATTTTAAATCAATTAAAAGCGAGGTTTTTCGATGAAGAGTTTAATTGACACTTACACCTTAAATAATGGTTCTAAAATACCGATTGTTGGTTTTGGAACCTGGCAAACACAAGATGGTCCATTAGCTGTAGTCGCTGTTAAATCAGCTTTAGCATCTGGTTACCGTCATATTGATACTGCTGAGATGTATGGTAATGAGAAAAGTGTCGGAAAAGCTATCAGAGAGAGCGGGATCGCCCGTCGGACACTTTTCGTAACAAGCAAGTTAAACAATCAAGCTCATAGTTACACCGCTGCAAAGAGCGCTATTGAAAAATCCCTTAAAGATCTCCAAGTTGATTACCTCGATCTATTTCTGATTCACTGGCCTAATCCTAAGTCCACACGTACTGCTCAATGGAAAGAACATCTGCAAGACACTTGGCGGGCACTTGAGGATGCTTATAACGAAGGTAAATTAAAAGCTATTGGTGTTTCAAATTTTAGAAGAAGACACTTTGAAGTTCTAGCAGAGACACAGACAGTTACTCCAATGGTTAATCAGATCCGTATTTGTCCTGGCGATGTTGACCAAGAGACCATTGATTATTGCCGTAAGCAAAATATTTTATTGGAGGCTTATAGCCCCTTAGGAACAGGTAAAATTTTTACCGACCCTACTATGCAGACTCTAGCTGCCAAAAACAAGCGGACAATTGCGCAAGTCTGTTTACGTTGGTCTCTCCAACACAGGTTCTTGCCATTACCAAAATCGATTCATGAAGATCGAATCGAAGAAAACTCACATCTTTTTGATTTTTCTTTATCATCTGAAGATATGCAAACAATTGATCAGCTTAATGGAATCGTCGGCTATGCCCCTGACCCTGACAAAGTTGAATTTTGACTAATTGGATAAGGGTCAAGGCTCTTACCTAGCTCTACGACTAAGAAGATATTCACCATAGAACAATGGAATTAGTTCTTGACTCAAAAATATAAAACTAAAGCATTTTTTGAAGCTAAAAGAAATTTCTTAATCTATGGAACATATTTAGCTACTCTAAGTAAAGGATTGGGATCAGCGTGTAACTTTTTGACCCAACCCTTTTTCTCTAGCAATTTCAAGTATATCTCTTACAAAACTTAAATTATAATAAAAATATCTTGTACTTAAAGGAGTCTTAAAATGAGTTTAAAAGTAAACGAAACTTTAGTTAAAGATAATCTCTATATGGCTGTCAACGGTGAATGGCTGAAAACAGCTAAAATTCCAGCTGATAAACCATTAACAGGTGGTTTTGCTGATTTAGCCGACAATATCGAAAAACTATTAATGCATGATTTCAAAGATTTAAGTGAAAAAGATAAAGACGATCCCTCAGTTAAAGATCCTTATCTTTATGAGTTTCTGAAATATTATCGATTAGCAACTAATTTTTCAAAACGTGATGCTGCTGGTTTTAAGCCTGCACGTGCCTACCTCAAAAAAGTTGAGGATCTCAAAAACCTCGCTGATTGGGAAAAGCAATTAACCGAATTAACTTTAGCAGGTTATGCCTCCCCTGTTCCCCTCTACGTTGAACCTGATATGAAAAATACGCAGCTGTATGCTCTATATGCAAGTGTCCCTAACTTGATCTTACCCGATAAAACATACTATGCTCCTGAGAATAAAGCTTCTGCCCAACTGCTACAAGTTTATTCAGATATGTTAAGTAAATTAATGGCCCTTGCTGGTTATGAAGCCGACTTTATTCAGCAAACACTGACAGGTGCACTGGCATTTGATAAAAGCCTTGTTCCACATGTTAAAGATAGCACTGAATTAGCTGACTACGTAAAATCTTATAATAAGTATAGTTTAACTGATTTTGTCAATACTAGTCAGCATTTTAATCTACGTCACTATATCACGACTTTAATCGGTCAAGAACCTGATCAGGTTATTGTGAGTGAACCGAAATACTACGCCGCATTAAATGAGCTAGTCAATGAAGAAACCTTCGCCAACATGAAAAGCTGGTTGTTGGTTAAAACTATTTTATCCGTTAGTCCTTACCTTTCTGATCAAATAAGAATCATCGCTGGTACTTATTCACGTACTATTTCCGGGAGTAAGGAACCAATGAATACTTCCAAGAGTGCTTACTACTTGGCTACTTCTCAATTCGACCAGGTTGTTGGGCTCTACTACGCTCATAAATATTTTGGAGAAACGGCTAAAAATGATGTTACAACAATGGTCAAAAAGATGACCGCTATTTACAAAAAGCGCCTTGCGAATAATACTTGGTTAAGTACGGCAACTCGACAAAAAGCTATTATTAAGCTTGACAAACTCGGTATCCAAGTCGGTTATCCTGATAAACTAGACCCATTATATAAAAAATTCAAAGTTAAGTCAGATTCCTTACTAACAAATAGTTTGAACTTTACTCATATTTTACTGCAAGATCACTATGCCAAGTGGAATAAACAAGTGGACCGGACTCGTTGGGAAATGAGTGCTCACACAGTTAACGCTTATTATAATCCTTCTTATAACATTATCGTTTTCCCTGCAGCCATCTTGCAAGCTCCATTTTATAGTCTGCGACAAACAGCTAGTGAAAACTACGGCGGAATTGGCGCAGTTATTGCTCATGAAATTTCACATGCTTTTGATAACAACGGTGCTCACTTTGATGAATTAGGCAATCTACACAATTGGTGGACAACTGCTGATTTAGAATATTTTAACAAGCTATCACAAAAAATGATTACTGAATTTGATGGTCTCAAGACTCCAGCTGGTAAGGTCAACGGAAAACTAGTTGTTTCAGAAAACATTGCCGATGCTGGCGGTTTAAGTTGTGCTCTCGAAGCTGCAACCAATGAAGCCAAGACTGACCTTAAAGCATTCTTCTATAATTGGGCACGCGTCTGGTGCATGAAATCATCCCTTGAGCGCCAAAAACTACTACTTGCAATCGATGTTCATGCCCCACATGAATTACGGGCAAATATTCAACCACAAAACTTAACCGCATTTTATACTACATTTGATATTAAACCACAGGATGGAATGTACTTAGAACCATCCAAACGCATTAATATTTGGTAAGAAGCTTCAAAAACAAGCTAAATAAGGCAGTTATTTCCTAGGAAATAACTGCCTTATTTTTTTTATTATCTAATTATACAAAATAGTATTGCTACTTAATGACCTTATCCTTTAACCGTACAAAAAAACTCCAGTCAGTAATTGAAATCAATCAATTCAACTAGAGCTTACCATTAATAATATTACTTTTTCTTACTCTTATACGCTTTGCGCTTAGCCTTTTCAAGTGCCCGTTTTTTAGCCTTCTCTGCTTGCTGCTTCTCTTCACGTTCTTTATTGATCTTGAACGGATTGTTAAGAAGCATCGTCTGCCCTACTGAGAATGCATTTGTAATAACCCAGTAAAGTGAGAGCGCTGAAGGTAAGGTGATCGCAGAAAACAGAATGATCGCTGGCATACCATAAGTCATGGCAGCTGTCATCACATTTTGTTCTGGTTGCGACATAACACTTAGTTTTGATGTTGCAAAGGTAAAGATAGCAGCAAGTATTGGCAAGATAAAGTATGGATCACGATCTCCAAGTTGCATCCACAAGAATGAACCTGTTTTTAAAACTTGCGACCTCAAAATAGCTTGATACAAAGCTAACAAAATTGGCATTTGCACTAAAATAGGTAAACACCCAGCTACCGGATTAACACCAGCTTCTGCATATAGCTTCTGCTGTTCTTCACGCAGCTTTCCCTGCGTTTCACTATCCTTAGCTGAATACTTTTGCTGCAATACTTTAAGCTTCGGTTGCAGTTCAGTTGTCTTACGCATACTTTTAGTTTGATAAAACATCAATGGTAAAAGAATAATACGTACAATAACTGTAAAGATAATTATCCCCAAGCCATAACTATTGCCGAATATCTTACTTAAAAACTGAATAGCCTGAATAAAATTCCAGATAACATAATGGTCCCAAAGACCAGAACTACTCTGTGTTACAGTTGATCTACCACAGCCGGCTAGAATAAATACCATCACACCGAGACTAAGAAGCAAACCAACTCGTCTTGCTTTCTTCACTGCACTTCCCTCGCTTTACGCATCTTTTTGTAATATATGAGCTAAGCGTAGAACATGTACTAGATGTTGCTTGGTTTCAGCCATTGACAGTCCAGAAACGGCAGGGCGTGCAATTACAATAAAATCGCAATCTTGTTTCAATTGCGGTTTCAGCTCAGTCAGACTCTGTCTTATACGACGTTTAACCCAATTTCTGGCAACAGCATTTCCAATCTTTTTTCCAACTGAAATCCCCACCCTAAAATGGGACTGTTGCGGTTTTTCAATCATATAAACAACAAACTGATGATTAGCACATGATTTCCCCTGCTCAAATACTTTTTGAAACTCCGCTTCTTTCTTGACACGGTATGATTTTCGCATAATACATCTCCAAGTGTCTTCTAAAAGTCTTCATAACAAAGAAAAGACCACTGACGGTCAGTGGTCTATGCAGACAATACTTTTCTACCTTTACGGCGTCTACGTGCTAAAACATTACGACCGTTACTTGTACTCATACGTTTGCGGAAACCATGTACTCTTGAACGATGACGTTTCTTTGGTTGGTAAGTTCTTTTCATAGGATTTAACACCTCCTTAATCCAATAAGCAATACTCAGCAATCGTAATCAGAATTCTACTAAAAAAATGACCTTCTGTCAAGTTGCCTTACTGAACTATCCTATCATAGTTTAGTTTTCAATAAAAGAGCATTTTAAAAAAAAGCTCTTCAATAGTTATCCACAAAATTCTCCGTTAACGAAAAAAGCTGTGGATTCCTTGTTATCACCTTTTTTTATGCACAGGCTTATCCCACTGTTTAAAAACAAATTAACAGGGTGTTAATATCTTTTCCACAAGTAAATCGTGTCTTGTGTAAAACTCTTTTAAACATTGTAAAATAAGTATTGTTAGCTAACAGCAGTCTGTGGATAAAGTGTTCTTCTAGCTATAAAAACTATCCAAAAAAGTTCCTGTGGATAACTCTTTTAACAACCTGTTATTTGTAATTCTGAGTTTTACACAAACCTGTGGAAAACTTTGTAATAAAATGCTAGAATAGCATAGTGATATCTCAGAAAAGGAGGTTTAATTGTGCCTGATCTTGAAACTTTATGGCAATATATTTGTGATGAGTTCAATAAAAAGCTCTCAACAATTAGTTACAATACTTGGCTTAAAGCCGTTAAGCCGATCCAATTCAAGTCCAACATGCTAGTGATCGAAGTTCCAACCGCGCTTCATAAAGACTACTGGAAAGCTAACTTAAGCAAACAAGTAACTACTATGATTGCTGACTCAATAGGTCAAAAAATTACCGTCGTTGCAAAACTTCCAGAAGAACCTAATCCACTAGTTAATTCATATACTTCAACGAATACGGCTGTTGCAAGAGATGCTTCTCGTCCAACATTTATGCGTGAAACAAAGCTAAACGATAAGTATACTTTTGAAACATTCGTTATTGGCAAGGGTAACCAAATGGCCCACGCTGCAGCACTTGTTGTTGCAGAGGAACCTGGTGCATTGTACAATCCGCTATTCTTCTTTGGTGGTGTTGGTTTAGGTAAAACGCATTTAATGCACGCTATCGGGCATCAAATGCTAGCAAATAACCCACAAGCAAAAGTTAAATATGTTACAAGTGAAGCTTTCGCCAATGATTTTATTAATTCTATTCAAACAAAACGACAGGAAGAATTCCGTAAAGAATATCGTAGTGTGGATCTTTTATTAGTCGATGATATTCAATTTTTTGCAGACAAAGAGGGTACCCAAGAAGAATTTTTCCATACTTTCAATGCACTCTATGATGATAAGAAACAGATCGTCCTATCATCCGATCGACTTCCAAACGAAATACCTAAACTGCAGAAAAGACTGGTATCTCGTTTTAAATGGGGCTTATCAGTCGATATCACACCACCTGACCTTGAAACTCGGATCGCTATCCTTAGAAATAAAGCTGATGCTGATCGCCTTGACATTCCCGATGACACCTTAAGCTACATAGCTGGTCAGATTGATTCTAATATTAGAGAATTAGAAGGTGCATTGGTCCGTGTCCAGGCATATTCCTCGATGACACATATGCCTGTGACTACAAGCTTGGCAGCTGATGCCTTAAAAAATCTTAAGTTGAATGGTAAAACTAGTGAAATATCAATCGCCGTTATCCAAGATAAAGTCGCTAAATATTACCGTATCTCAATTAGTGATCTGAAAGGAAAAAAACGTGTTAAGAATATTGTTATCCCACGCCAAATCGCAATGTACTTGGCTCGAGAATTAACCGATGCTTCACTCCCCAAGATTGGTCATGAGTTCGGCGGTAAAGATCATACGACGGTGATCCATGCCCATGAGAAAATATCCGGTGCCCTAACAACCGATTCCGATCTCCAAAGAGCAATCAATGACCTAAAGGGTGAATTAAAAAAATAGTCGTTCTGTGGACAAGTGTGGATAAAAAGGCGTATTTATACACAGGATATCAACATGTGGAAATCTCAATAATTCAAGCGCCTTTTAAGTTATCCACAGCTTCCACAGCCCCTACTACTATTACTATCTTTTATTATTAATAAATATAATTACAGGAGGCTCTTATGCAATTTACAGTTAACCGTACTAATTTCATAAAAAGTTTAACCGATGTTCAACGAGCAATTTCATCGAAAACCACTATTCCAATTCTAACCGGACTCAAATTATCTTTATCTGCACAAGGGTTGACCTTAACTGGAAGCAATGCTGATATCTCAATTGAAACTTTTATCGCTGTTGATGATGAAAGTGCAGAACTCCAAATTGAAGAACCTGGCAAAATAGTTTTACCGGCACGATTTTTCAGTGAAATCATCAAAAAATTACCTGAAGCTATTTTAACAATTAAAGTAACTGATAATTATCAAACAGAAATAACTTCCGGACAAGCATCATTTACAATTAAAGGCTTAGATGCTGACAATTATCCACATCTTCCAGAAATAGATGCCGAACAACATCTATCATTGGCAAGTGATATTTTAAAACAGATTATTAGTCAAACAGTTATTGCCGTTTCCAATCAGGAAAGCCGACCTATATTGACAGGAATCCATCTTGTAATTAAGGATAACAAGCTCATGGCAGTCGCAACAGATAGCCATCGTTTGAGTCAACGGAAGCTAACGATTGAAAGTGCACAAGCCAATGCCTACGATATTATTATTCCTGGGAAATCATTGAATGAGTTAGCCAAAATGTTACCAGATGATTCAAGTGATGTTGAATTACGTATTTCAGAAAATCAAATACTTTTTGTTTTTGGTAAAACATCATTTTATTCACGCTTGTTAGAAGGAAATTACCCGGATACCGAACGGTTGATCCCACAAAACTCAGAAACAACGATTGAATTTAATGCAGTTGAGTTCTTATCATCAATTGAACGTGCATCTCTGCTTTCACATGAAAGTCATAATAATATTGTGAAACTTTCCTTGCAGGTACCAGAACAAAAAGCAACGATTTACAGCAACTCACCAGAAATTGGGAATGTTGAAGAATCATTAAAATTTCAAAATTTAACGGGCAACACATTGGAGATATCATTTAACCCGGACTATATGAAAGATGCACTGCGTTCATTTGGCCAAACCACGGTAACAGTTGCATTCACCAAACCTTTGCGTCCATTTACGCTAGTACCGAGTGAAGACCATGAACACTTTATCCAGTTAATCACTCCAGTTAGAACTTTTTAGTAGGCTAATTTAAGTAGTCGAATGTTTATTAAAAACTAATTTATTTGAAAGAGAGGGCTTGGATCAAAATATAATTTTTGACCGGGTCCTTTTTTATGATTATTTTAGGTTGATTAAAAATATTTTTTTGAAGGCAATTTTAAATTACAATGACTAAATTGCTTTTGAATAGCTATGAATCGTGACAGATAAAAAAACTAAAGACTGTACGCGCCCTCTTTAGCATAAGCTAATTTGTAATTAAATTAGTTTATGGACGTTTTTTTATCACCTTAGTGTAATACCATTCAGAATACTTAAAATGCCTCTGAAGGCTTATATGAGCTTTGTAAAATTGTTTTTTATTAAAAAAAAGGTTATAATTATGGTACAAGTTAAAGGTAGGTGACGTCCGTTGGAAAAAGAAATTTTTCTAAGAACAGAGTACATAACGCTGGGACAATTTTTAAAGATAGCAGGAATTATTGACTCAGGGGGACAAGCAAAGTGGTTTTTGCAAGAAAATGAAATATTTGTTAACGGTGAACTTGAAACACGTCGCGGCCGTAAGCTGTACGCTGGAGATAAGGTTGAAGTTCCAGATATGGGAATTTTTTATATGTCTTCGCAAAACCAGAGAAAATAATGTATCTAGATAAATTAACGTTGAAAAACTTTCGAAATTATCAGAATGTCGAACTTTCTTTTTCTCCACAAGTCAATGTGTTGATTGGTGAAAATGCACAAGGCAAAACGAATCTACTTGAAGCGATTTATGTTCTTGCCATGACAAGAAGTCACCGGACAAGCAATGAGCGAGAGTTGCTGATGTTTAAACAGGAAACAGCTATTATTTCCGGTGAAGTTGAACGTAAGTTAGGCAAACTAAAACTGGAATTGATTCTAAGTAAAAAAGGTAAAAAAGCAAAAGCAAATCATCTAGAACAAGCTCGTCTTTCACAATATATTGGGCAATTGAACGTTATTTTGTTTGCGCCTGAAGATCTATCTCTTGTGAAGGGAGCACCGTCTGTACGAAGAAAGTTTATTGATATGGAGTTTGGGCAAATCGACCCCCATTACTTACATAACTTAAGCCAGTACAAGGCGGTTTTAAAACAGCGAAATAAATATTTAAAACAAATACAAGCTAAGAAAACAACCGATCTAGTTTTACTGGAAGTATTGTCGGATCAGTTAGCAGCATTTGGAGCTGAAATCGTTGTCCGTCGGTTAAAATTCTTAGCTAAGCTCGAGCGCTATGCCCAAGATATTCAAAAAGATATCACGCAATCTAAGGAAAAACTGACATTTGAGTATGAATCTAGCGTGACAGGAGTTATGGACAAGACGGTTGAAGAGTTATATCAAAAAATGCGGCGATATTTAACAGAAAATAGCAAAAAAGAGATTTTTCAGGGAACGACGCTCTATGGGCCTCATCGTGATGATGTCCGTTTTTTAATTAATACAAGGAATGTTCAAACTTATGGATCGCAAGGTCAACAACGGACAACAGCTCTGGCTGTTAAATTAGCAGAGATTGAATTGATGAGAGATGAGACGGGTGAATATCCCATTTTATTATTGGATGATGTATTATCCGAGCTTGATGGTGACCGCCAGACACACCTTTTAAAAACGATTCAAAATAAGGTGCAGACATTCCTGACAACGCCTAGTTTGAGTGAGGTAACAAGACAGTTAATCAATGATCCTAAAATATTTAAAATCACGCAGGGGAAAGTAGTGTTGCAGGAAGAAGAGTAGTCGCAGAATATTTTGTTTAATAACTACTTTGAGGAGGAAACAAGTTGACAGACAAGGAAAGACAAGAAGAAGTTAAGGAAGAACGTGCCAAAGATTATGATGCAAGTCAGATCCAAGTCCTGGAAGGTCTAGAAGCGGTTAGAAAAAGGCCGGGAATGTATATTGGATCAACTAGTTCACAGGGACTGCACCATTTGGTTTGGGAAATTATCGATAATGGAATCGATGAAGCCTTAGCTGGTTTTGCGGACGAAATTAATGTTATTGTTGAAAAAGATAATAGTATTACCGTTAAAGATAATGGCCGCGGAATTCCTGTCGGGATTCAAGCTAAAACGGGCCGTCCGGCATTAGAAACAGTCTTTACGATTCTACATGCTGGAGGTAAATTTGGTGGTGGCGGCTACAAAGTTTCTGGTGGACTGCACGGTGTGGGGGCGTCTGTTGTTAATGCCTTGTCAACTAACTTGGGTGTTAAGGTCATGCGTGATGGAAAAATATATGCGATGGACTTTAAACGTGGCAAAGTTGCCCAAGAAATGCGCAGTCTCGGAAACTGTGGGCAGCATGAACATGGTACGATTGTTCATTTTGCACCAGACCCAGATATTTTTACAGAAACAACTACTTATGATATTAAAATATTAACGACGAGAATAAGAGAATTAGCCTTTCTGAATAAGGGTCTTAAGATAACGATTGATGATTTACGTCCTGAAAAGCCTACACACAAGACTTTTCATTATGAGGGTGGAATCAGGCATTATATTGAATTCTTAAATAAGGGCAAAGAAGTCCTTTTTGATGAACCAATTTATGTTGAAGGTGAGCAGAAAGGGATCACAGTTGAAGTTGCATTACAATACACTAATGATTACCACTCAAATTTATTGACTTTTACAAATAATATTCATACTTATGAAGGTGGAACGCATGAAGCTGGCTTTAAGACAGCTTTAACACGTGTAATCAATGATTATGCACACAAAAACAACTTGATGAAAGAAAATGAAGATAATTTATCAGGTGAAGATGTCCGTGAAGGATTAACGGCAGTTGTCAGCATCAAACATCCTAACCCGCAGTTTGAAGGACAAACTAAAACAAAACTGGGTAATTCTGATGCACGAACAGTTACAGATCGGATGTTTGCTGAACATTTTAATAAATTTATGATGGAAAATCCCTCAGTGGCACGGAAAATAATCGATAAGGGCATTCTGGCATCCAAAGCAAGAGTTGCCGCTAAAAGAGCGCGTGAAGTAACCCGTAAAAAGAATGGGTTAGAGATTAGTAACTTACCTGGAAAATTAGCGGATAACACAAGTAAGGATCCAGCAATTTCAGAATTATTTATTGTCGAGGGAGATTCAGCTGGCGGTTCAGCGAAACAAGGTCGTTCAAGGCTGACTCAAGCGATTTTACCTATCCGTGGAAAAATTCTTAATGTTCAAAAAGCAAGTTTGGATCGGATCTTAGCGAATGAAGAAATTCGTTCATTATTTACAGCGTTAGGAACTGGATTCGGTAATGAATTTGATGTAACTAAAGCCAATTATCATAAACTGATTATTATGACTGATGCCGATGTTGATGGAGCACATATCCGAACTTTATTATTGACCCTCTTTTACCGCTTTATGCGGCCGATGGTTGATAAGGGCTTTGTTTATATTGCCCAACCCCCGTTATACCAGGTACGGCAAGGAAAGATGATCAGGTATATTGATTCGGACGAAGAATTGGAAGAAACTTTGAGCAAATTACAGCCAAGTCCTAAACCGGCTATTCAGCGTTACAAAGGGTTAGGTGAGATGGACGCAGAACAATTATGGGAAACAACGATGGATCCAGAAAGAAGACGCCTTTTACAGGTTAGCTTATCTGATGCAGAAGAGGCCAACAATGTTTTTGACATGCTGATGGGTGATAAGGTAGAGCCACGGCGTGAATTCATTGAAACTAATGCAACATTTGTTGAGAACTTGGATGTCTAGAAATATTTCCTGGGAAATGATGAAGAAAGTTGCCTAGGTGTACCCTTAATGGTCTAGAAGTAGGAGGTAGGAATAGTGGTAGAATTACCGAATCGAGTTGAGAAAACTGATTTATCTGGAATTATGCGCAAGTCATTTTTAGACTATGCGATGAGTGTCATCGTTGCGCGTGCGCTGCCAGATGTGCGTGACGGATTAAAACCTGTTCACCGACGTATCTTATATGGGATGAATGAATTGGGTGTTTCACCGGACAAACCATATAAAAAATCAGCCAGAATTGTCGGCGATGTTATGGGGAAGTATCATCCTCATGGGGACTCAGCTATTTATGAATCAATGGTAAGAATGGCGCAAGACTTCAGTTATCGCTATATGCTAGTCGACGGACACGGAAACTTTGGCTCAGTTGATGGTGATGGTGCTGCTGCGATGCGTTATACTGAAGCTCGTATGAGTAAGATTGCAACTGAAATGCTGCGCGACATTAATAAAAATACAATTGATTTTAAAGAAAACTATGATGGTACTGAAAGAGAACCACGGGTTTTGCCAGCACGGTTCCCTAATCTATTAGTTAACGGTGCAACTGGAATAGCAGTTGGGATGACCACTAATATTCCGCCGCATAATTTGAATGAGGTTATTTCTGGTTTGCATATTTTGATGGATAACCCAGAGGCAACGACTGCTGATTTGATGGAAGCTATTAAGGGACCGGACTTCCCAACCGGAGCAATCGTTATGGGGAAATCAGGAATAAGAAAAGCCTATGAAACAGGGAAGGGAACTGTAACATTACGAGCAAAAGTTGATATTGAAGAAACAAAGAGTGGTAAGGAAGTTATTGTTGTTCATGAAATACCTTATATGGTCAACAAGGCAAAATTGATTGAACGTATAGCCGAATTAGCACGCGATAAAAAAATCGAGGGCATCACCGATATCAGAGATGAATCTGATCGTGAAGGAATGCGAATTACGATTGATATCCGTAAAGATATGAGTGCTTCGGTCGTTTTGAATAATCTGTATAAAATGACGCTGATGCAAACTACTTTTAGTTTTAACATGTTGGCTATCGTGAATGGAACGCCAAGAATTTTAAATCTAAAACAAATTTTGCAATACTATTTAAAACACCAAGAGAGTGTTATCAGACGGCGAACAGAATTTGAATTAAAGAAAGCCCAAGCAAGAGCACATATTTTAGAAGGTTTACGCATTGCACTTGACCATATTGATGCAATTATTAATATTATTCGTGGTTCAAAGAGCGGTGAAATTGCAAAAGCACGCTTGATTGATGAATATCAATTATCAGATAAACAAGCCCAGGCGATTTTGGATATGCGGTTAGTCAAACTGACTGGCTTAGAACGTGATAAGATCGAAGATGAGTATCAGCGTCTGATGGAGGCTATTGCTGATTATAGAGATATCTTAGCTCATCAAGAACGAATCGATCAGATTATCTACAAGGAATTACTTGAGATTCAAGAGAAGTATGGTGATGAGCGGCGGACTGAACTGATGGTTGGTGAAGTCTTAAGCCTTGAAGATGAAGATTTAATCGAAGAAGAAGAAGTTGTTGTCGCGTTAACTCATAATGGCTATATTAAGCGACTACCGATCAGCGAGTTTAAGTCACAACGTCGTGGCGGCCGCGGAGTCCAAGGGATGGGTGTTCATGATGATGATTTCATCGAACATTTAATTACGACTTCAACTCATGAAGGAATTCTCTTTTTTACTAATATGGGGAAAGTTTACCGAATGAAAGGTTATGAGATTCCAGAATACGGTCGAACCGCTAAAGGGATCCCAGTCATTAACTTGTTAGGAATTGGTTCTGGTGAAAAGATTCAAGCGGTAATCAATGTGCCTAAGGAAAATGAAGGGCAAAAGAACTACCTCTTCTTTACAACACGACAAGGAATAGTTAAACGAACAGCCGTTGATGAATTTTCGAACATAAGGAGTAATGGTCTTAAGGCAATTACACTTAAAGACGAAGACGAATTAATTAGTGTTCAGATTACTAACGGTAGCCGGAATATTATTATTGGGACCCATTTAGGCTATGCTGTTAGCTTTGCTGAAGGTGCTGTGAGGTCAATGGGGCGTGCTGCTGCCGGCGTGCGTGGAATTAAGCTACGTACAGCTGACTATGTCGTAGGGGCTGATATTTTGCATCCTAACAGCCATGTCTTCGTTATCAGTGAAAAAGGTTTTGGAAAACAAACTGCCGCGAAGGAATATCCAATCAAGGGTCGTGGCGGTAAGGGGATCAAAACAGCCAATATTACTAAGAAGAATGGGCCTTTGGCTGGATTGACGACTGTTCGCGGTGGAGAGGACATTATGCTGATTACAGATAAAGGTGTAATGATCCGTTTTAGCATCGATAGTGTCTCACAAACTGGACGAGCAACTTTAGGTGTCCATCTAATCAAAGTTGACGAGGATGCAGTCGTTTCAACCATGGCTAAGGTAGAAATAGATCCAGAACAAACAGAAGAACAATCGAAAGAGACAGACACAGAGACAACGGATTAAAAATAAATATTTTTTTGAGAGGATTCTGAGCGAGCTTGCGTACTTAACAGTGGTAAGATTAGCTGAGGGTCCTCTTGCATTATTCATTACTGAATGTTATAATTTTTATTCGTTAGTATCTAACTAGAAATAGCATTAGATTACTTTCCTTGTTCTTAAAAAATAAGAGCCAATAGTCCATAAGGAGGTGTAAACAGTCATGACTTACGAAATTACTTATATTATCAGCCCAGCTATCGATGAAGCTGCTAAAGCTGCTTTAGTAGAACGTTTCGATGGAGTTTTAAAAGAAAACGGTGCTGAAGTCGTAGATTCAAAAGACTGGTCTAAGCGTCGTTTTGCTTACGAAATTGGTGGTTTTACAGAAGGTATTTACCACATCACTAATGTAAAAGCTGACGATGCCAAGGCAATTGACGAATTTGATCGTCTTGCTAAGATCAACGAAGCAATCTTACGTCACATGATAGTTAAACGCGAAGCTTAATTATTTTGAATTAAAAAAGGAGGAACGGAATCTTGATCAATAGAGCTATACTTGTAGGTCGATTAACACGTGATCCCGATTTGCGTTATACCGCCAATGGGGTAGCTGTTGCGACTTTTACAGTTGCTGTTAATCGCCAGTTTACGAACCAGCAGGGAGAGCGTGAAGCTGACTTTATTAATTGTGTTATTTGGCGTAAATCAGCAGAGAATTTCGCTAACTTTACCCATAAAGGTTCATTGGTCGGAGTAGATGGGCGGATTCAAACACGTTCATACGAAAATCAGCAAGGAAATAGAGTTTATGTAACCGAGATTGTTGTTGATAGTTTCTCATTACTTGAGTCTCGTTCACAATCTGAACGTTACCAACAACAACATGGTGCTGATACGCAGGGTTCCGCTCCTTCTCAAAATAGTTCTAATCCAAATAATGATAATTTATTTGGAAATTCAACGAAAAATAATCCACCCAAGGCACGGGAGAACAACACAGATGTTGATCCGTTTGCTGATAGTGGGAAACAAATAGATATTTCAGATGATGATCTACCATTCTAATATAGGGGAGGGAAACTAAATGGCACAACAACGCAGAGGCGGACGTCGCCGTCGTAAAGTTGATTTTATTGCAGCTAATCATATCGAATATATTGATTATAAAGATACTGATCTTTTGAAACGCTTTATCTCTGAAAGAGGTAAGATTTTACCTCGTCGAGTAACAGGGACAAGTGCTAAAAACCAACGTCGTTTAACAATTGCAGTTAAACGCTCACGGATCATGGGCTTTTTACCATTTGTTACAGAAGATTAATAAAACTAAGAAAAAAGGGTACGGATTTTTTCCGTACCTTTTTTTTGTGTCATCTTTAGAAAGTAACTACATTAAGCAAGACGCTTTTTTTCACATACTACTGAATCGTAACTAATTAAATTCTAATACTATATATAGTACGGTTTGACGCTAATTATACAACATGTTGAAATGTCAAGTCTTTTCTTTTGGAAATTTGGTCATATAATAGGAAATTGTGAGCCGCTCGTAAGTGATTTTTTAGTAGTTTATCCTCAGTTTCTGAAACTAGATAACAACTAAGATTAAACCAAACGGCTAAATTTCGGAGGGGGACGTTACCAAGATGTTTAATCGTTATATCGATGTTTTAACAAATTTACCAAGCTATTCAAAAAATGTTTTTCGAAAGGATTATTTCAGTTGGCTGATAAACCAATGTCGCGGTTTTGGAAGATTCAGTTATGGCTTGTTAATTTTTAATTTTATTTTGCAAGTTTTTTCTTTATTGCAATCATTTAATACTGCACCGGTGCAATCGATAATATCCTTTATGGGTGCAAACCTTTCTGTAGCTTGTGTAATTGGAATTTCAAATCGCTCTGGTATTCAGGGGTGGGCTGGTGCAGTCAGTGCGGTCTGCATCGCTTCGGTTGGTTTTATGGCAGGAAATTTTGCAAGTGCTTGGGAACAAATTGGTTATTTGATTTTTCTTGATTTTTTCTGTATTTTAGATCCCAAGTGGAATGATAATATTCAAGCTGAAAAGTTTGAAAGCTGGTTAGACTGGATTGCATATATTGTTTTCTTTGGAGCGGCTTGGGCAGTCTTACATGCCATCTTTAGTTTAACAAGTGATCCGCGTGTTTTCTTGGATAGCTTAAACCTTGCAATGGCAATTACAGGTTCATTACTTGAGCTGAATCGGAAACGCGAGCAGTTTTATGTTTGGACAATCAGCTCTGTACTTACCATAGCTCTTTGGATACAGACAATGACACAGGGTGATGGTAACTTTGCTTTAATCTTTAGTTACAGTGTCTTTTTCTTAAATAATTTGTATGCATTCTTTAGTGTCCATGGCTGGTTTCGAACAGATTCACAGGCATAATAATAAATTAATAAAAATAAGAAAAGCTATACAGCCAACTATTGTTTGGCGTATAGCTTTTTTGGTATCTGATGTAAGAAAAGACTGTTTGTGATAGAATAGAAAGCACGATGGGTGTTTTATGTTATTATATAAAGCTGTGTACTGATGAAAAATAAAGGACTTTCGTTTCGAATAACTGCTTTTGTTAATATTTACAGAATGTGGGGAGAAAATAGTGAAACAAATTTTTTCAAAGGATTTCTGGCATCTGCCGGCTTTTATGAAAAATAGAAAGATAATGTTAATTGCCATCTTTCTTTTATTACTCTCAATAGTTTGTGAGATAATGGCGTTTATTGTTAACCCTGTGTTAGGACTGATACTCTTAGTTTTGGTTCTCTTAACAATAGGAGTGGCTTTCTTCACGTTAAAAGAGATTACGGAAGATACAAATGAATATATTTCAGATTTATCTTATCGTATTAAGCGCGGTGAACAGGAATCTTTAATCAAGATGCCGATCGGTATTTTGTTCCTGAGTGAAAAAGATGAAATAGAATGGATCAATCCGTATTTGCAGAAGTATTTTGGTAAAAATGAAGTGCTCGGGAAAAAAATTGCAGATGTGGATGAAGAATTAGCTTCTTTAATTAAGGAAAATTATAAGAAAAAAGGTCCGCTAGAAGTTGCATGGGGAGAACATCGGTTCCAAATGTTGATCCAAACGGATATTCATGCAGTTTATTTGATGGATATTACACGTTATGCTGAAATTGAACAACATGATCAGAATACTGGAATGGTCGTTGGACAAATCTTTTTGGATAATTACGATGAAGTTACTCAGACAATGACAGATAAGAAGGTCTCTAACCTCAGTAACTATGTAACTAATGAATTATCTAACTGGGCAAGACGTTTTAAAATGTATCTTAAACGGGTTGACGACGATCATTTCTTTGTAGTTGCATATACAGGTGTTCTGAAACAGTTAGAGGACGAGAAATTCAAAATTCTTGATAGGATTCGTGAGCGAACCTCAAAACAGAACTTTCCGTTGACTTTGAGTATTGGAATTGCATACGAAGATGATAATTTAGCTGCCTTAGCACGTTTAGCCCAAAGTAACTTAGATTTGGCGCTTGGGCGCGGGGGAGATCAGGTTGTTGTAAAAACACCTAATGGACAAGCTCGTTTTTATGGTGGTAAGACAAATCCAATGGAGAAAAGGACTCGTGTTCGTGCGCGCATGATTTCACAGGCACTGCAAGAATTAATGAGTCAAGCAGACCAGGTTTTTGTAATGGGGCATAAACAACCGGATATGGATTCTGTTGGGGCATGTCTGGGTATCAGAAGAATTGCAGCCATGAATAAGAAAAAATGCTGGATTGTGCTGGATAAGGACAACTTGCATTCTGATGTTCAACGCCTAATGGAAGAACTTGAACAGTATCCTGACATTAAAGGAAAAATTATTTCAACTGAAGAAGCTCTAGAAAAGACTACTGAACAAAGTTTACTGATTATGGTCGATCACTCTAAGCCATCGATTTCAGCCAGCAAAGAGCTCTATACGAAGCTGATTAACCGTGTGATGGTAATTGATCACCATCGTCGCGGAGAAGAATTTCCTGAAAATCCGGTACTGGTTTATATTGAACCATATGCATCTTCAACTTGTGAGTTAATCACCGAGATGTTTGAGTACCAATCGAAGGAAAGTGAGCCAATCAATAAGATTGAGGCAACAGCCATGTTGACCGGGATTATTGTAGATACAAGATCATTTTCTTTACGGACAGGGACAAGGACATTTGATGCCGCCAGCTATTTACGGTCGGTTGGAGCTGATTCGGTGATTGCGCAACACTTCATGAAAGAAAATGCCGATAGTTTTTTGCAACGCAATCATTTGATCGACCGGGTCGAATTTATTGGAGATCACATTGCATTATGTGCTGGGGAAGCAAATAAAGTTTATGATCCAGTGACAGCTGCACAAGCTGCAGATGCCTTGCTAACTGTCAGTGGTGTTGAAGCTTCGTTTGTTATTACACAACGCAGGGATGGTAAAATTGGAATATCGGCTCGAAGCAATGGCAAGGTCAATGTTCAAGTCGTGATGGAACGGCTTGGCGGTGGTGGACATCTCTCTAATGCAGCAACACAGTTGGAAAATGTCTTGGTTAATGAGGCACGAGAACAACTTTTGGATATTCTAAAAAAAGAAAATTAGTGATTTTAGGAGGAATTAGCATGAAAGTTATTTTTGTACAAGATGTTAGAGGTAAGGGTAAACGAGGAGAAATCAAAAGTATTCCAGATGGCTATGCAAATTTTCTAATTAAAGCAAATAAGGCTAAAGCAGCAACTGCACAAGCAATGAGTCAATTGAAGGCACAACAGCGTGCCGAAGAAAAGAAAGATGCAGAAACCTTGGCGGCAGCTAAAGTGCTTAAAGAAAAATTAGAATCTGGCGAGATGGTTGTTGAATTGAAAGCTAAAGCGGGTGAGGATAGCCGTCTTTTTGGTTCGATTACAAGTAAACAAGTAGCCCAAGCACTCGATAAACAGTATGGTTTAAAAATCGATAAACGTAAAATGGAGCTACCTGAACCAATTAAAGCATTAGGGTATACAAATATTCCCGTTAAATTGCATAATAAAGTTACGGCTAAAATCAGGGTACATGTAGCCCAAAAGTAAGCTTCCTAAAAATCTTTGAGTGTGTCTAAAGGATCAGTTTTATTTGAAGTGAGAGGAAAAAAGATGAGCAACGATGTTTTGACAGATCATTTACCGCCACAGAATATTGAAGCTGAGCAGGCTGTTTTGGGGTCGATCTTTTTGCGCTCAGATTCATTAGTTGAGGCAATGGAATATTTGCAGCCAGATGATTTCTACCGCCGGGCACATCAGATAATCTTCCAAGCGATGGTAGACCTAAATAATCAAGATGAAGTTATTGATGTTGTTACGATGAACGATTATCTAAGTGCTAAAAATCAGAGTGAAGATGTTGGTGGAGTCAGTTATATTGCCGAACTGGCGACAGCTGTCCCAACAGCGGCTAATGTGACGTATTATGCGCGTATTGTTGAAGAAAAGGCGATCATGCGGCGGTTAATAGCAACTGCTTCAAACATTGTCACTCAGACTTATAATCAAGAAGAAGATGTCCCTAGTCTCTTAGATGATGCTGAACGTCAAATTATGGACGTATCTGAGCGGAGAAATCGCAGCGGTTTTAAATCAATTACAGATGTTTTAAATAATACCATTGAACAAATTGATAAGTTATACCAGAATGATGAAGAAATTACGGGACTAGCGACAGGTTATAATGACCTGGATAAGATGACTGCTGGTTTGCAGCCAGATAATTTAATTATTATTGCGGCCCGACCAGCCGTTGGGAAAACAGCGTTTGCGTTGAATATTGCACAAAATATAGGAACCAAAACAGATCAGACTGTGGCACTTTTTTCATTAGAAATGAGCGCTGAATCCTTAGTTAATCGAATGCTTTGCGCGGAAGGTAGTATAAATGCCAACCATTTAAGAACTGGTCAATTGAGCGATGAGGAATGGCAGAACTTGGTTGTCGCGATGGGATCTTTGTCCCAGGCAGCAATCTACATCGACGATACACCGGGGATCAAAATGAGTGAAATTAGAGCTAAATGCCGGCGGCTAGCTAAAGAAAAAGGCAACTTAGGGTTGGTAGTTGTAGATTACCTTCAATTGATTGAGGGAACTAACAAGGAAAGCAGACAACAGGAGGTTTCTGAAATCTCACGACAGCTAAAGAAGCTGGCAAAGGAATTATCTGTGCCTGTAATTGCGTTATCCCAGCTTTCGCGTGGAGTTGAACAACGGCAAGACAAACGCCCAGTACTATCTGATATTCGTGAATCAGGTTCTATTGAACAGGATGCTGATATTGTCGCTTTCTTATACCGAGATGATTATTATGAGCGGCAAGAAGATGATGAGAATGGTGGTAATAATAATAAAGATGACGATACCCAAGATGTTGGGGAAGTTGAAGTTATTATTGAGAAAAACCGTTCTGGACCACGTGGAACAGTTAAGCTGCTATTTGTAAAGTCATATAATAAGTTTTCGTCCGTAGCATATGTTCCTGATGGTAATTAAAAAAGTAAATAGATAAGTTATTTTTGTGGCAGTGTTTTAGCAATCTTTGATTGCGGGATGCTGTCTTTTTTTTTGTAAGACAGTTATCAAGTTACTTAAAGTAAAAATAAAGTTCGTTATTTTTGAATTTTAAAAAAATAATTTTTATAATTATTCGTTATTTACTTGAAAAATAGACTTTTGATTGATACAATTATCGAGGTTAATGATTAAGATTATGTTGTTTAAAGTATACAAATCATTTAATGAGGTGAAATTCTATGTCATCAATAGTAGTTGTAGGAAGCCAATGGGGCGATGAAGGAAAGGGTAAAATTACAGATTTTCTGAGTCATGACGCAGATGTAATTGCACGTTATCAAGGTGGTGATAACGCAGGGCATACAATTGTATTTGGCGGAGAAACGTTTAAGCTGCGACTGATTCCATCTGGTATTTTTTATTCTTCGAAAACAAGCGTTATTGGAAACGGGGTTGTTTTGAATCCTAAATCCTTAGTTGAGGAATTGAAATATCTTAATGATCGTGGTGTCTCAACTGATAATTTACGAATTTCAGACCGTGCACATGTTATCTTGCCTTATCATATCCTTTTGGATGGCCTTCAAGAGAAGGCTAAAAAGGATCAAAAAATAGGGACTACTAATAAGGGTATTGGACCAGCATACATGGATAAAGCAGCTCGTATTGGTATTCGAGTAGCAGACTTATTAGATAAAGAAATTTTTGAAGAAAAACTGCGTCATAATCTTGAAGAAAAAAATCAAGAGTTTACCCGTTTTTATGACCATGAACCGCTAAAATTTGAAGATATTTTTGAATCTTATTATGAATACGGACAACAATTTAAAGACAATGTGACAGATACTTCAGTTATTCTTAATGATGCTCTTGATAATGGTAAAAAGGTTCTTTTTGAAGGGGCACAAGGAGTTATGCTTGATATTGATCAAGGAACCTATCCTTTTGTAACTTCATCAAACCCAGTTGCTGGTGGGGTAACCATTGGGAGTGGAGTGGGTCCTTCTAAGATTGACAAGGTAGTGGGAGCTTGCAAAGCTTATACATCAAGAGTTGGAGATGGACCATTTCCAACTGAACTAAATAATGAGATCGGTGATTTTATTCGTGAAGCAGGTCACGAATATGGAACTGTTACACATCGACCACGACGGATAGGCTGGTTTGATAGTGTTGTTTTACGTCATGCCAAGCGCGTCTCTGGGTTAACAAATCTCTGCTTAAACTGTGTGGATGTTTTAACAGGCTTAGATGAAATAAAGATATGTACATCATACGAGTTAGATGGGGAAACTATTTATCACTATCCAGCTAGTTTAAAACAATTGAGTAAATGTAAGCCAGTTTATGAGACCTTACCAGGTTGGAAAGAAGATATTACACATATTGAGCGTCTTGAAGATCTGCCGCTTAACGCACGTAATTATATTAAAAAAATTGAAGAATTAGTCGGTGTTAGGATTTCAACTTTCTCAGTGGGGCCTGACCGGGAACAAACTAATGTCTTAGATAATGTCTGGGAACAGATTTAAGCTTTATTTTACAATAAATAGACACAATAATAATTAAGCAGCTTGGGTATAGCGGCTGATAATTGTAAATATAGTTAGAAGAATTTTGTA
Source organism: Liquorilactobacillus capillatus DSM 19910 (assembly GCF_001434915.1). Lineage (GTDB taxonomy): Bacteria > Bacillota > Bacilli > Lactobacillales > Lactobacillaceae > Liquorilactobacillus > Liquorilactobacillus capillatus. Next base: position 12,223 of record NZ_AZEF01000022.1, on the reverse strand, counting down.
ACAATTTTTCAACTGTATCCACGCTTAAAATAACAAGGCTAGGTCAAAAAATATTTTTTTGGCCTAGCCTTGTTTGACTGCGGATGATAAATTAAATAATTATTATAAAGTAGTAGCGCAAAAAAATTATTTTGAGGGAAGAATTCCTTATTTGGCGCTGAACGTAGTAGATAGATAAAAAATTAGTAGTATATTATCCTCGTTTTTTAAGGCTAACCGTTATAAAATGGGAATGAACGTTCGGTTGAAGATGAATATTTAGCAAAGCTGTCTGATCGTCTGTGGAGAGTATGGTGCTAAGAGTTAGTTATTATAGGAGTGATGATAATGGTATTTGCTAATGATACAGAGAAGGCAATTAGGACAGTTATGAAACAAAAAGCATGTACATATGAAGAGGCTATAGCTTTTTTAATTGATGTTGTCCAGAAACAAAAATCAGTAAACTAATGAAAAATTTCATCCTTATTGCCAAGGAAGGTTAAGGGTGATTTTTTGGTGTAACTTTTCTTGTTGCTTTAATAGTTTATGTTGCGCATGTCTACGTTCAGCATACTGTGAACAAACAGCTTGCTCTTCAGTTGAAGAGGGACTAATAGTTGTCAGTGCAAAATCCTTGTCAAGAACAACAAAAGTTAAAAAGGCGGTCGCTCCTAAAAAGCGTTGCCCTGTGTTAAGGTGTTCTCCAATGATTTTGGCAAAGATTTCGATCGAGCGCCTACCAACACCGCTAACGTAAGTTTCAATGTCAAAAGAATCTTTTAAAGTAAAAGGCATGATGAAGTTGAAATGATCGAGTGAAGCAGTTGCTGTTTGTGTACGTGCAATCCGTGAGGCAGAGATTGAAGCTGTGCTGTCTAGTAGTTCGAGCAGACGACCGCCGTAAACTGTTTCGTGTTCATTTAGATCACTCGCGAGAACACGGTGGCTTGTGATGGCTAACGTTTGTTGACAATTCATTATAGATATAAGACCTCCTGCAGTTTTAAATAAGTTTCAGTCTTATAATAGCATATTAGGAGAAACACTGATAAAAATTAAAGAGGACAACAAATGTTTCATGTGAAACATTTGTTGTCCTCTTTTTTGAGTAGGAAAATTAGTCCTTTAAGTACTTGATGCCAATCCCGGTTAAGCCGCTCAAGAAAGAGAAGAGCGGGGAGAAGAGACTGAAGAATACAAATGGGAGGTAGGCTAATGTTGAAATACCAAATGTTCCTGCAACGAAGCTGCCTGCAACGCCCCAGGGAATAAGGTAATTAATAACTGTGCCCCCATCTTCTAATGCACGGCCTAAAACAACTGGGTCAAGCCGCTTTTTTTGGTAAACAGTCTTAAAGGCATTACCAGGGAGAATAACGGATAGGAACTGTTCACCAACGAAAATATTGGTGCTGATACTTGCTAACAGTGTTGCTGAGATTAGACTTGCAGTAGAACTTAACTGTTGGGCTAAAGCGTTCATAGCCGTTTTAATCAAGCCTGTTTGCATAAGAAGACCGCCGAGTGACAAAGTCAAGATGATCAGGGCAACGGTAGGCATCATACTTTCAATACCACCACGTGAAAGCAGAAGATCAATTTGTTTGTTACCGGTATGTGAAACGTAACCACTCTCGATTAGAGTTCCAAGTGATTTAAAACTAGTATGCGGTTCTTGAATAAAAATCATCCCAACTGAAATACAAATATTCAATAAGATCGTGAAAACAGCAGGGAGCTTTTTCCAGGCACAGATGAACATGAATAAGATAGGGATACCTGCCCAAATGGAGATTGAGAAATTCTTTTCTAAAATAGTAACAACACTTTGAATTTGACCTAAACTAGCATCATGGTTATTCCAGCCAATTATTCCGAATAAAATCAATGAACAGATGAAAGCGGGAATAGTTGACCACATTAAGTGCTTAATGTGTTTGAAGAGGTCTGCGTCAACAACAGCAGCCGTTAAGTTAGTGGACTCTGAGAGGGGAGACATTTTATCACCAAAGATCGCTCCAGAGACGATTGCTCCAACAACTAGAGCTGGATCAAGACCAAGCGTTGTTCCGATACCAAAGAAGGCGATGCCGATTGTTGACATGACTGTAAAAGCACTCCCGACGGCACTTCCAACAACAGCACAAACGATAAAAACTGAAGGAACAAAAAATTTAATACTAATTATTTTAAAACCAATAACCATTAATGTTGGGATAATTCCAGCTTTAATCCACACGGCAATTAGCGCGCCAACTAAAATAAAAATAAAGATAGGGACGATTCCGGGTTTGATTCCTGAGGTAATTCCTTGATTTAACAAAGTAAGTGGAAAGCGACGAATAAGGCTATATAGCATGATAAGACTGATTGAAAATAAGATTGCGATGCTGGGGGTAACTTTTAGAGCAATAACACCGATAGAAATACTTAAGATAATTATTGCAAGGACGATAATGGCTTCGAGTAAAGAGACCTTTTTGGTATGCATTGTAATTCCTCCTAGTGGTTAAATTGTAGAACAATAGTTTATTAAATAATTGCTATTAATAAAAAAGCGCCCTTAGCTATAGCTAAGGACGATTTTGGTCGTGGTACCACCTTAATTTAAAAACAAATCATGTTTTTCTTTAAAAAACTATTCAACTGTAAGTGAGACGAGTTAACGTAATTCGAACGTTAGATTTGGTCGGTTCGCAGCAACCACCGACTTTCTGAACAGAAAATTTAACGTCTACTTCATTAACTCATGTAATATGAGCTAGATATTATACTATTGTTAACAAGTTGTCAAATATAAATAATAAAATTTTTATAGATATTGATTAAAAAATATGTTTCTAAAAACTTAACGCTGATTTACTTGTAATAGGAATAAGGATCTAATCCAGTAATAGCTTATTAATTTGTTAGCTTAGCATTTAAGTTGTCATTGACATTAGAATGACAGCATGTTATTCTTTGCGTAATCTAATAAATGAACGTTGAATGCCATAACAAGTAGTCGTTCTATCTGGGGGTCAGGAAGTCGGTGGTTGTTGCGAACCGATCAGGGTAGTTCGATCAAATACATTGGCAGAGTTTCGCTGAACGGGTAATAACTAGATTCCGTTATCGTCTAGTGAGTGGAAGATAGGCTCTTTATATCTTCAAGTTGGGTGGTACCACGGAATTTCGTCCCTATTGCAATTATTGCGATAGGGACTTTTTTTAGTTTAAAAAGGTGGTAGAAAAATGGATGGTAGTTTTGGCGGTATAGCCCGGTATCAGTGTTAAAGCTAGTGAATAATAGTAGGCGAAACTTAGTTGATAAAGGAGTGGCATAGATGAACGAAACTAAAAAAATAAGCGTAATTGAAGCAAGTTGTATTTTAATCTTAGTATTAGTAATAATGGGAACCGGTGTGATTGGTTTTGGACTTTCACCGCAGGTCCCTGTAATGTTGGCGATGGGAGCAATTATTTTATGGGCAAAGTTGCGGCGTTTTAGTTGGGCAAGTGTTAATCTGGGCATTAAGGATGGTATTGAAAAAGGAATTATTCCCATTTTTATTTTTATTTTAATCGGTGCTATGATAAGTACGTGGATTGCAGCTGGAACGATTCCATCTTTAATGGTCTTAGGTTTCAAAATAATAAGTGTCCGCTGGTTCTTACCCTCCGTCTTTATAGTGTGTACATTAGTTGGAGCCGCTGTGGGGAGTGCCTTTACGGTCGCATCAACTGTCGGAATTGCTTTTATGGGAATGGGAATAACGATGGGCTTAAACCCAGCGATGATTGCAGGAGCTATTATCTCAGGCGCGATTTTTGGTGATAAACTATCGCCGCTTTCTGAAACAAATAACTTAGCATCAGCGGTAGTTGATACGGAGTTGTTCGAACATATTAAAAATCTCTTATGGTCGACATTGCCTGCAGGTATCTTAACGACTATTTTCTTTATGCTGATCGGTCATGACGATTCTAATATGAGTTTAAGCAGAATTAATCATACAGTAGCTATTTTAAATACTAACTTCAGTATTTCATTTTGGGCAATAATTCCAATTATATTGGTTTTCGTTTGTGCTGGGTTTAAGATGCCAGCTGTTCCAACGATGCTGTTAAATATCTTTGTAACAAGTATAATGATTTTTATTCAGAAGCCACAGGTTCCATTAAAACAACTTGCCGAAATCATTACCAATGGTTTTGTAGCTAAAACAGGTAATGCAACTGTAAACACGTTGTTATCACGAGGTGGGATCGTTAGCATGATGCCAACGGTTGCCCTGATTGTTTTAACTTTATCGCTTGGTGGTTTGCTTGTACGTTTTGGTTTGATAAAAACAGTGATGGCACCATTAGCGAAACACCTTAACAGTTCGGGTAAATTGATAACAGCAGGGATCCTAACTTGCATAGGCGTTAATATTTTTGTTGGTGAACAATTCCTTTCAATTATTTTACCTGGACGTGCTTTCAAACAAACTTTTAACACAGGCGGTTTGGCTAATAACGCATTGGGACGGGTCCTTGAAGATGGCGGGACAGTTATTAATTACTTGGTTCCTTGGGGCGTTGGTGGAGTTTTCCTAGCTAATACTCTGAGTGTACCAACTTTACAGTACTTACCGTTTGTTTTCTTTAGCCTATTATGTCCGGTCTTCTCACTTTTAAGCGGCTTTACAGGGATTGGACTCAAACGACTTGATCCAAGTTCAGCTGATCTAAAGGTCGTCAAGGGACAGTAGCTAATAAAATGTTTCTTTTAAAAGTTGAAGGATAAAGGCAGTAAATAGTTTATATACTAAAGGGAGATTATACAATGCAGATTTTGCAGTATAGTCTCCCTTTAGTAACGGTATATACAGGATGTGCAATCGTTTTACTAAAATTAATATAGCTGATATACTGAATTGTATATATGTTAATTATATCAAGAAGCTATTTTTTTACTTATGATAGACTGAAAAAAAACTGAGAGGAGGGATCAGATGCGTTTTTTCACACTCTTAGAATTAAAAAACCTAGCACTAAAAATTCAAAAAAGATATAAGATCCAACTGCTAAGTGCTATCAAGGGACGTGCACGGTTAAGTTCGCCTTATTGGAAAGACAATGACCCACTCTTGAATGATTTAAAGGGTTACCTTGAGACGATAGACGAAATAAAGAGTGTACATACGACATCTTTGATTGGAACAATTACTGTCCAGTATTCAATTCCAAAAGAATTTCCACTGGAGCGTATTTTAAAAATAGAAAAAGAAATTGATGAAATACATCGTAAAAGGGGGGATCTACATGAATAATTTAATTGGCCTAGGTGTAATGTCTTTAGGAATGAAAGGGTACCAAAAAATCTTACGAACACAAAAAATAACGGTTAAGTATGCTAATCGTTATCGTTTGAGACTACAGTGTAATCGTTGGAAGAATAAGTATATTTTAGCGTATTTAGAAAAAGAAATAAGTAAGGAACAGGCTATTAAAGAGGTTAGCGGTTCAGAGGTATTGGGGACCTTGTTGTTTGTCTTTGAAAAGGAAAGCTTTACACAAGAAGAGTTTACGGCATTTTTAAATTACGTTGTCCGTCAAACTGATTTAGCGTATGAATATGCACCCGTTACTTTATTGAATCGAATTTATGAGCAGAAGTTGCGGGCAGATGGATTGTTAAAGCATGCCACGCTCGGGCTAGTAGATGTTGATACAGCATTTTTCCTTTATACAGTCGTTTTAGGTGTGAGAATGATGAAGTCGGCACCACAAACAGCCTTAGGATTCTTATGGTGGAGTTATACGATTTTAGAACGGTCTAATAGGAAGCGGGTCATAAATTGAGAATAATCCATCAGTTACCCGGCAGGCTGAGAGTTCAATTAGCAAAAAAAGAAGTTCAGACCTGGTCAAAAAAGCAAGTTGAAGCATCAGCCAGACGGACCGCCTTTATTTATAGCGCTAATTATAATGAAGTGAGTCACAGCCTGCTTATCTACTATGAACATCAGGTAAGTCCTGATGAAGTACTCACAGCACTGAGTGAGAAGATAATACAGCAGTCGCAGTCGCTTGTGCGTACAGGGATTAATGTGGTTGGAATGCTGAGTATATCTTTATTAGCAGAAAAGTATCTAGCTAACCGTGGGACAAAGCTTAGTGCTAGATCCTTGATGGCGATGAATCTGTTAGCTAATATCAACTTAAATCCGGATATTTTCAAAAAAGGATTGTCACAGTTATTCAAGCTAAAACCAACTGCTGAAAGTTTGACCGCTGTCAGTGTTATAGCAGCACATTTGACATTCCAACCGCTCACAGCAACAATCGTAATGATAATGAGTGGACTTTCTGATTACCTTGAACAGATGACTAGTCGGCAAAGCCAAAACTTTTTATATAGTTCAGCCAGAAAAAATTCTAAAATAATTCATCGTGTTGAAAATGAGACAGTTGTCGATGTGCCGCTCGCAAAGGTCAAGAGCGGTGAGATTATTGCTTTCTATACAGGTGAGAAAATTCTAGTTGACGGTGAAATTATTGCGGGGAATGCTGTGATAAATGAAGCAAGCATCACGGGTGAATACCAGGCAACTATCAAAAAGAAGGGAGCCAGTGTTTATGCTGGCACTGTTATTGAGAGCGGGCAGATCAAAGTAAAAGCTGAGAAGCTGGGATCACAAACAGAAGAGGCAGCTATTTATCGTCTCTTGGCAGAAGCAGAGACCAATAAGAGTAAGTTACAAAAATCGGCTGATGCACTTGCACAGAAAATGGTCCCAATTTCTTTTGGAGCAGCAGCAGTTACCTACTTGGTGACGCGAAATTGGCTCAAAGCTGTAGGTATTCTGGTTATCGATTTTGTTTGCGGAGTAAAACTTTCAAGTGAGATCGCAATTCTGGCGACAATGAACCATTTCACTCAAAAAGGAATTGTTATTAAGGGTGGACAGGCGATTGAGAGTACAGCCGGAATAAAGGAAGTTGTCTTTGATAAAACGGGAACGTTGACTGTTGGGAAACCAGTGATTCAAAAAGTATTAACAGCAGCTGATACTTCACAAGATGAGTTATTGCGTGCAGGTGCCTATGCCGAGCAGCACGCAAGCCACCCGTTGGGACGAGCAATCGTAGCTGAAAGTGAAAAGCGAGGTCTTGAATACCCGAGTCTGCAAATAACAGATGAAGAAGTTATAACTGGTTATGGTATTATCGCTAAAAAATACCACGAGACAGATACTGTTATCGTCGGCGCATTAAAACTGATGCGAAAATATAATATTCAAGGGTTTGAACAGATTTCCGAACAGTACGCTGAATTAAGTAATGCAATTTATTTTGCAATTAACCAACAGGCGCTAGGAATAGTTCTGATCAGTGACCGCGTTCGACCTGCGATGGCGCGGACGATTCAGCAGTTGAAGGATTTGAATATTACTAAAATTACAATGTTAACTGGAGATAAAGATTCAGCTGCAGTTGAGGTTGCAGAACAACTGAAGATTGATAATGTTAAAAGTGAGCTGTTGCCTAAAGATAAAGTAGCTTATATTAAAAATGCTGAAAGAGACCATCCAGTAATGATGGTTGGGGATGGTTTGAATGATTCAGCAGCCTTAAAATGGAGCACGGTTGGTGTCGCCCTTGGTTCACATGCCAGTGATGCTGCTAAGAATGCCAGTGATATTTTTATCAATGATGGACGACCAGAAGTAATAGCAGATGCCGTGTACGCATCACAAAAAACGATGCGGGTCATTAAACAGAATTATGCGGGAGTTTTAGGTTTTAATGCTTCGGCAATCCTCCTTAACTTTAATGGTAAGATTAATCCTGTAATAGGTGCATTTATCCATAATGGAACAACGATTGGTGTTATTTTACGTTCACTACTGAAGCTGCATTAAAGAAAGGTTGGTTAAAGTATGCTGATTTTACATGAAATACCTGGTCGGATTCGTGTTTATTATGAGACACTTGTTTTTTCTGAGAAAAACTGTCGCCGTATTCAGACGAGTCTTTCGCAGAAAGAAGGAATTATTGATTTCCGAATAGAACCGCGAATAACGACTTTAACAGTTCGGTATGATCCAGAGATCTTGGAGTTAAATGAAGTAGTTAGAACTTTACTTGTTTTCCAACTTTATAATGATGGTGAGCATATTTCAAAAACATATGTTCAAGGACAGAAATCATTTGAACGTGAGGTCCAAAGATCAGCGACGTCAGGTATTTTACTGGCAACCAGTTTTGGTTTAAAGCTGCTAGGTTACCCTAATGTATTAATTGATACTTTTGCTACTGTCTTTACTGGTTACACTATTTTATCTCATGGTGATCGGCGAAAGGGACGAATTCATCATCCGGATATTTTAACAGCATTTATTACATCATTTACACTGGGACCTAAAAAAATGACAGAAGTAGCGCTAACATCGTGGGTTATTAATGTACTTGAGTTAATAAATGATTACCAGAAGCTGCATAATCATCAAGCCTTACTGCAGAAAAGCATATAGTTTGAAATTTCAAGAAAAAAATATTATAATTCAGACGTATTGTCGTATCTTTTTATAATGTAAGGAGATGATAGAATGATTAATTTTGATAAAGACTTTCTTGCAGGTTTTATTAGTGGGGCAGTTGTTGGTGCAACGGGGTATAAGTTGTTCGAAGATAATGCTGGTGACTTAAAACGTTTAGTAAAAAGCACAGGTAATTCTTTAAAAGCATCGACGTCAGGAAATATCAACGCAGAACCAACGCTTGAAGAATTAACAATGCAAAAGGAAAATTTAGAAGACTTAATTGCAGAAAAAGAGTTAAAGCTTAAAGACGAAACAGATAAGAATAATTAATTACTTTAAGAACACCTAATTTATTTCTAATTAGGTGTTCTTTTTAAGATATTAAAATTAGGAGAATATGAATAATATTTTAATTTGAATAAGTTTATAGATCAAAAAAGGAGACATAATAGGCAGTTAGCCTCATCATGTCTCCTTTAAAATACCCGTTAAACTGCTGACTGCTCAGGTAGGATTCGAACCTACGACCTCTTGATTAACAGTCAATTATTCTACCACTGAACTACTGAGCAATGACATTTAATAGTACATTTATATTTATATCATATAAATCATACTTTGTAAATATCTTTTTTTAATTTAATAGTAGCCAGTGGTAAATAAGCAAAATTAAGTTTGAGTTAAGACTTTCTAATCAAATTCCTCGTACTCATTGGGATCTTGGTTATTAATACGACCATTGGATTGAGATAAAGCGTTGATAGCTTCAATTTCGTTAGAGGTTAATTTAAAATCAAAAATAGCTAAATTAGTACGTTGATGGAGTAAATTACTTGATTTAGGGATAGGGACGATACCCCGTTCAACATGCCAACGTAAAATTACTTGGCCAGTATTTTTGTGATACTTAGCAGCTATTTTTTGAATTGCTGAATCCTGTAAAACTTTACTGCCGCGACCAAGTGGACTCCAGGCTTCAGTCACTATATTACGGTCTTTATTCGCTTGTAACATCGATTCTTGGATCCAAGCTGGGTGGACTTCAATCTGATTAACAGCAGGCATAACTCCTGTTTCTTTATTAAGACGATCGAGATGTTCCGGTTCAAAATTTGAAACACCAATTGAACGAATTAAGCCAAGCTTTTGTGCGGTTATAAGTGCTTTCCAAGCTTCGACATAGAGGTCCCTTTTAGGCAACGGCCAGTGAATTAAATACAGATCAAAGTAATCTAGCCCCATCCGGCATAAGGACTCTTGGATACTCATCAAGGCATCGTCGTAATGATGGTATTTGCCAGGAAGCTTTGAAGTAACGGTAAAGTCTGCCCGTGGGATTCCTGAACGGCGAATAGCTTCACCGACGATACCTTCACTATCATAATTAGTTGATGTATCAAGCAGACGGTACCCATCTTGGATTGCTGCAAGTACATGGTCAATTCCTTGGCCGCCGCGGATCTGATAGGTTCCAAGTCCAATATAAGGGATACGATGTCCATCATTAAGAGTTTTTTGAGGGATATGCATATTAAGTGCCTCCTAGGTAATTTATTGTGTGTAAGAAATAGTACCGATGTACACTCTCACAATAATACTTTAAAAATATTTTGTGAAATATACTGCTCTAAATAAGTTGGAGCTTAGAATGACATAACAAATAAATATTATTCGTAAAACAAAAATAGCAGATGAAATGCAGTATTAACGTGTGGTATTATTAAGATGAAGCTTGGAGGGGGGTGAGCTTGTGGATAAACGAGAAAAAGGTCTTATCTTTACCAGAATCGATGACATTGAAGCAGTATTGCGTGAAGGGCAAAATGTTTTAAGTACGTCAGAAGTAATCAATGTATTACGTTCCCTCAAAAATGATATCAACACAATCTAGAAAGTTATGAGCTAGATTTTATAGTTGATAAATAAGGCTGAGTCAAGCAAATAAATTAATATTCGTATGTAATAATTGCAAATGGGCATTAATTTATTTACTTAAACACACGTTACAAACAAAACACACACCCGCTAAGATAGGTTAGGCTTAGCAGGTGTGTGTTTTAGTGATTATTTACGTATATTAATTTTATATACAATGGAAGTTTAATTTGTCAAAAATATAATTTAGCCCAATATGCGACTGTTAAGTAAGTTTCGTCTGGCATAGGTACTTATCCAGTTGTAACCACTCAACAGACAGCTGTTTTAGCTACTAAAGAGGAGTTAGCAGATATTGCAGACCTACTATTTGACACCAAGATAACTGCTGGCAAGATTACACTTTCTAATGAAGTTGTAGAGTATTCAGAAGTCGATATTGTCAGCGAAGTAAAAGCACAATTACAACAACTTGTGGATAAGACTGATAACGGGCAAATTATGAGTCTGTTGACTGATAAAATTGGTAGCAACGATAACTTTACACATACAACTGCTGCTAATATTGATGATTTAAAGAAAGTCTTTAATGTCACGCTTGATCCAGCACTAGATAAGCAATGGTTTGTAAACCAATCAGCATTTAACTATCTCGATACCTTGAAAGACAGCGAGGGACGTTACTTGTTACAACCAAACCCAACAGCGCCAAGCGGATTTACTTTATTAGGTGCGCCAGTTGTCTTGATCAGCAATAAAGTTTTGCCAGATAACATAGATGGCACATTCCCAGTTATTGTTGGCGACTTATCACAAGCTATTGCAGTATTCCGCCGCAATCAAGTAACTGCGCAGTGGGACAAATTCGATCAGTTTAGCCAAGGCTTATCAGTCATTGTTAGAAATGATTATGAAACTATTTCTAAGGACGCAGCGGTTATTATCTCACTTGGTACAGCAGGAAAATAAGTCGTGATCGCAGCACCCTTAATTAATCACTAAGGGGGGTGGCCGAATTTTGGGCCACCCCATACATATTATTTGAATTCAATTTTAATTGAAGATCTAAACAAGAGGTTAGGGCGAATTGCTACAAAGGTTTTTCGGATTTTTCCGATAAACTCGTAAAAGCTAAACAAGGGGGTGGCGAATCACCACCCCCCACACAAGCCTGCGATATTTTGCGCAAACCTAGGGAGGAACGAATCGTTACCACCTAAGTATTGTCCACAAAAGGACAACAAAACAAGGTATCAAAAAGCTCCCTTGTTGGTAAAAATTTAAAAGGCAAGTCGAAAATTTCAGCCACCCTATATATAGCAGTTTGAAAAAGATACAGGGGCGATTATTTCTACTCTGTTCTAGGGAGGTGTCCAAAACCACTTCGAAAATTTCGAACTGGTTCTTGAAAGCTTTTAGCAAATTGATACTTTAATTTATAACCAAACCCGTATTTCAGGTTAGGTTTATCACAAAAAAATTGAAAACATGGACTTTAACTCTGCTTTTAAATCAGAGCAAAAATTTATCATACCCACTTGTGGGTACAAAGGAAGTGATTATATGGCAGTAACAGCAGACGATATAAAAAAGAGTCTTAGAATTGATGTGACAGATGATGATGCAATGATTAATCAATACATTGATACCGCTAAGGCTTATGTAGAGGGCGCTGTGGATTCAACAGCAGATCTAACACAATACAAGCAATATGATTTTGCTGTGTCGCTATTGACGCAATTCTGGTATCAAAATAGAGTTGTTGATATGCAGCAAACACCTTATCAGGTAGTATCTATGATTCAACAGTTAAGAGGACTTATAAGTTGATATAAAGGCGTTTTTTGCCTTTA
>NZ_AZEF01000021.1 GCF_001434915.1 Liquorilactobacillus capillatus DSM 19910 | reverse complement strand
TCTGTCATTAGTAATAGAGAAATCTATTACCAACAACAGATATTGTAGAACCCTTTTAGCGACATTCATTGATAATTCTAGCTAACTTTTCAGGTGATTCCTGTAAACCATTTTTTAACCAATAACGGATGACGCCAACAATTCCATTGAGGTAGAACTCATACATGTATTGGCTCTCGTGAATACCAAGCTGCGGGTTCATTTTACGGTCTTGTTCAAGAAGCTTATTTTTAGTTGATGAGAGGAAATGAGTGAGAAAGTCATGGTCGTTACCAAGAATGTAAGCTGCAACAGCATGATTCTCCTTAACTACACCTAAGATACCTGTTAAAACCATCTCCCATGAATCACACTGTTGATTTAGAGCGAGCTCTTCAAAAAGTTCGTCACTGACACTCTTCTCCATTGCACGCATACAATCAGGAACATCCTTATAATGTGCATAGAAAGTCCCCCGATTAACATCAGCGATTTTACAGACAGCAGTGACGGTAATCTCGTTTAGTGAATTATTGTTTTCATGCAGTAATTGAATCAGACTTTCTTGAATAATACGTTTTGTCATCTGCGCCCGCCGATTATTTTTGATACCTACCATTTTTTCACCTCATTAAATAAATATTAATAGCGAATTTGTTCAGTTAATAACACTTCGTTATAAATTGATGATTGAAATTTACACTAATCTAAATTAACATATTGTTATTATTTAAACACAGTATTCATTAAATGTCACTATGTGTTTTTAACTATTAATGAGGAAGGGATAAAGCATGCACGAGAGAAAAAGAGTTTTTATTATCCAAGCAGTTATATGGTTGATTGTTATGCTGGCCGCAGTTGTTTTGCTGCCTAATGTCAGCAATCTTCTTCGCGAAAAAGGCCAAACTAAGCTGCCTAGCACCGCTAAAAGTCAAGTAGCCCAAGCTATTCAAGATAATTGGGGACGAAATCAAGGAGGAGCCCGGCAGGTAATCGTAGTTTTTAATAACGGAGACTCGCCATTAACAAGTAAGCAAAAAAACGCTATTGAACAAACAATTAGTCATTTTAAGCAGAATAAGCAGAAGTATCATGTCAAAAGTTTGACATCTGCAAATGATAATGCCGCTACTAAGAAGCAACTGATCTCAAAAGATAATTCAACTCAGCTATTACAACTAATGGTAGGTAGCCAGCAAACGGTTGCTGAGATGAATAAGAGTATTACTAAGGCTGCTAAGACAAGTGGTGTTAAGACCTATGTTACGGGAAGTGATATCTTAAATGATGATTTCACCCAAGAAACAGAGGCCGGAATTAAAAAGACAGAGTTGATCACGGTTATCTTTATCTTTATTGTTTTGATGCTTGTTTTCAAGTCACCGATCACACCGTTAGTTTCGTTACTATCAGTTGGTGTGTCATTTATTATTTCATTAAGTATTGTAATGAATCTGGTTGATCGATTTGATTTTCCCTTATCTAACTTCACTCAGGTTTTTATGGTAGTTGTTTTGTTTGGGATCGGGACAGATTATAATATTTTACTTTTTGATCAATTTAAAGAAGAACTTAGCCGTGGCGGTAGTAAAGTTGCTGCTACGCAGGCCGCTTTAAAAACAGCAGGACGAACTATTCTATATAGTGGTTCATCAGTTCTAATCGGTTTTGCGACCTTAGGATTGGCTAAGTTTTCGGTTTACCGGTCAGCTGTCGGCGTTGCGGTCGCAGTTGCTGTTTTATTACTGGTGTTGCTGACACTAAATCCATTTTTTATGGCTATCTTAGGGCCAAAGTTATTTTGGCCAATGAAAACTTTCAATGGCGGCAGCAGTAGTAAACTGTGGCATGGTTTAGCAACACGTGCTGTTCGTTTACCGTTAGTATATCTTGCTATTGTACTTGGGGTTTCTTTACCATTTTTACTCATTTTTAATAATGAGTTGAACTACGATACACTTGCAGAACTGAACGATTCAATTCCGGCTAAGCAAGGATTCAAAGTTGTTCAGAATCATTTTTCAAAAGGGACAGCAGAACCATCGACATTATATCTTAAAAGTAGTCATCCTTTAAATAATGAGCGTGATTTAAGAGAGATCGATGCTTTAACTAAACGTTTGCAAAAAATCGATGGGGTCAAAACAGTTGCCTCGGTTACGCAACCTGGTGGAACTCCAATAAAGAAACTGTATGTTAACAAGCAGTTAACGAGTGTTACAGGTGGGATGAGATCTGCTCGAAACGGGTTGAATAAAATCGGCAATGGTTTAGACAGCGCGAGCGGACAGATCGGTAATGCAAATATTCAACAAGGAGTTGAAGGTGCTAAGAAACTGGCTGCTGGAACAACCAAATTGCAAAATGGCAGTCAGCAATTAGGTAATGGTGCAGGACAACTAGCCAATGGAGCTAGTGCACTGCGACAAGGAACGGTCACGTATGCTAACGGTGTTTTCACGGTCAACAATGGTCTTAATCGATTAAACAGTAAGACAGGAACGCTGGCCAATGGAGTCTCACGGCTAGCAACAGGAGCAACCTCATTGAACAATGGTTTGGGACAATTGAATAGCAAAACAGGTCAGTTAACTGCTGGGATCGGACAGTTAGCTAATGGGACCGGCTCATTGTTTACCGGAACACAATCACTTTCTAATGGTCTTAATACCTTAGACAGCAAAAAAGATGAGGTGGCTGCTGGAACGGCAACTTTAAATACAAGTGTTGCAAAATTACAGCAAGGTTCAGCTCAGGTTTCAAGTGGACTTCAAGAACTGCAGAGTAAAGTTAATACCGCTACAGCTACGGGAAACACAGGTCAAATTGAGGAATTAAAGACGAATTTACAGAAACTAAACACGGCAATGACTGCTTTGGAACAAAGTACTAGTACAACATCATTGCCTGATCTCAGTAAGCTCCAAACAACTACACAGGCTTTGACAGCCTCAAGTGATAAGGTGAACGCGGATGCGCAAGCACTGCAAAAGGCACTAAGTCAGCTAGTTAGTTCATCTTCAACCAATGCTGGTTTTAGTTCTACCGATATTGCTGGTGTTATTACAGCAGTTAATCAAGGTGCACAGAAAAATGGTGGACAAGCTTTGAGTTCACAACAAACAGCTGCATTGACTGCTGCTCTTAATGCGGTTTCTC
This sequence comes from Liquorilactobacillus capillatus DSM 19910, assembly GCF_001434915.1. Taxonomy (GTDB): domain Bacteria; phylum Bacillota; class Bacilli; order Lactobacillales; family Lactobacillaceae; genus Liquorilactobacillus; species Liquorilactobacillus capillatus. Next base: position 42,792 of record NZ_AZEF01000021.1, on the reverse strand, counting down.
AAAAAATCGCTACACAAAAAACGAATGCTCAAAGCGGACTTAGTACTGCAAATGATAGTGCTAACGAACTTAAAAATGATTTAAGCTCGCTTTCGGCAACTGGTACATCTTTAGCGGGTGAATTAAGTCAATTACAGTCATTGAGCACCCAAATGAGTAAATTATCCGATTTAGGAACATTGGCATCAAATTCAATTCAGGCCAATAATGCTTCAATTCAGGCGCTGGACAAGCTTAGCCAAGCTATTACAGGGATGCAACAGATTCAAGTTGCCCTGGGCGGAACGTCAAATCAAATAGGTTTAGTGAATGGTTCACAGCAAGTAGCGACTGGGCTTAGTCAATTGAGTTCCGGAACGAATGAGTTAAAGGATAAATTAGGTGAATATACAAACGGGGTGGCCAGTGCAGCAACTGGAGCAAATAAACTGACTAATGGAGCGGCATCCCTAAACAATGGTGTCAGCCAGTTAAGTTCTAAGACTCCGGCACTAGTTAGCGGTATTGGACAGCTAAATGCAGGTTCTGGGCAGTTAGCTGCTGGAATGACAACACTACAAGGTCAAATTCCACAACTCACTGGTGCAATTGGAGCTTTAAATGCGGGAACTAATAAACTGGCAGCTAGTTCTTCGCAGCTAACCAATGGGGCAGCACAACTTGCATCAGGTAATCAAACCTTAGCTGAAAAGCAAGGCCAATTGACGACAGGCTTAGGAACAGTTAATGCTGGTCAGCAGGCAATGTCTAATTCACTCCAAGCACTTGTGCCACAGATGGCCACACTACAAAATGGGTTGCAATCTGCTAGTGCGGGGACGAAGAAGATTAATAGTGGGGTCAAAACCGCAAACGGTTATTTAAAGGGTCTTAAAAATTCAGCTGCCGCTGATACTTACTATGTTCCTGAACAAGTATTGAAGGGAAAAACCTATAATAAGGCAATTAAAGCCTATATGTCTGCAGACAAGCATGCGGCTTCAATTACCATTATTTTAAATGAAAATCCAAGTTCAAAAAAAGCAATGAAGAAGATTACGGAGATCCAGGCACAGGCACAGAAATCGTTACAAGGAACACCATTAGCCAATGCAACGGTCGCTGCTGGCGGGGAAACGTCATTTATTAACGATATCCAGAAAATTGCCTCAAATGACTTTGTGCGGACAGCCTCAATCATGTTGATTGGAATCTTGTTAGCCCTAATGGTGATTACACGTTCAATTTTACAACCATTCTATATTTTAGGAACATTACTGCTGGCATACGTCATGTCCTTAAGTATTACGCGTTTAATCAGTCATCTTTTCTTAGGCCAGGATATGCTTACTTGGAATACACCATTTTTCGGGTTCATTATGTTGATTGCTTTAGGGGTTGATTACAGTATCTTTTTGATGATGAAGTACCGAGAGTTTGATAATGCGACAGCAACACCTAGTACAAGGATTATTCGGGCATCAGCCGTCATCGGTGCTGTTGTCTTATCAGCAGCATTGATTTTAAGCGGAACTTTCGCAGCCCTAATTCCATCTGGTGTATTGACACTGATCCAGGTGGCGTTAGTTGTGATTATTGGTTTGGGTATCTTGGTATTTGCTATTCCAGTAGTGATCCCAAGCTTGATTAGATTAACTTATCCGCTAACTGATCGAATGGAAAAACAACAAATAGATGAAGACAGAAAGTAATAATCTTTAAAAAAACCAAGTGTAACAGTTAGCTAGTATTACTTATAATAAGTATGATTAAATTAATAGATCAGATCAAAAATAAACTTTTGGTCTGATCTTTTTTTGATTCTCGTACTTCAAATTAGCTAGTAAGTAACGAGTAGTTAACCTTAGTTTCTGAAATAAAACTTTATTTGAAAAGAATAAAACAGGTTCTTTTTCTAATTATAATGAATATAATTCATCTATCAATGAAAAAGTTGAATTTTATTTATCATAAGAACTAAGATATACTGTCATTATCAAAGACAAAGGGATCACACCAAGGAGGATGGTTGGATATGGGAGATATATTCGCAGATCGAGTAGTAGTTGGCTCAGAAGATCGCTTAGCTGAAATGTTTGGCGGAGACTTAGGTAATGAGGGAATTAAATTTTCTGCAGGTAACCCTAACGCACAGTTCTTTCCAGTGACAGAGATGAAGCAAGCTTTCAACCATGCTATCGAAGCGTATGGTAATCAGATGTTTGAATATCAAACAGTAAGTGGATTTTCACAATTACGGAGACAACTAACAACGTGGGCTGAACAAACAGCGCAGATCAGCACTACTCCGGCCAATATTTTATTAACACAAGGTGGACAACAGGCTTTAGACCTTATTGGAAAACTTCTGTTAAACGCAGGCGATGAGATCGTAGTTGAAGCGCCAACTTATGTGGGTGCTCTGTCAGCTTTTGATCAGTATGATCCACGTTATTATGATGTTGCACTTGAACCGGATGGTCTGAATTTAACGCAGTTAGAGCACTTACTGCAGCATCATCCAGGAATTAAGTTATTATATACTGTGCCTGATTTTCATAACCCGACCGGTGTAACGATGTCGCTTGCCAAACGGAAAAGGTTAGTTACACTTGCTGAAAAATATGATTTTCTTATTCTTGAGGATACCCCTTATCGTGATTTGCGTTATAAGGGAAAACAGCTACCTGCAATTAAATCATTTGATCGGCAAGGACATGTTTTGTTTGTCAGCAGTTTTTCCAAGATCCTTATGCCAGGGTTACGAGTAGGCTGGGTAGTAGCTGACCAAGCAATAATCCAGCGGCTACGCAAATTAAAAACTAGCAGTGATTTAGAAACACCGGGGCTTGTTTTAGCAGCATTAGAACAATATATGGAGCACAATGACTTAAAGAAACATATTGCAGGGATGTTGCCAACGTATCGTAGCCGACTAGAGGCAATGCTTGCAGTGCTTGATGAGACAATGCCCGCAGAAGTTGAATATACGCGACCAGAGGGTGGCTTCTTTATCTGGTTAACATTACCGGATGCAATAAATGTACAGAAGCTGTTAAACGAAACGTGTATCCCAGAAGATAAGATTAGTTTTGTCCCTGGAAAAGTTTTCTATGCGCATAAGGATCAGCAGAATGGTATTCGCTTAAACTTTTCTGGTGTAAGTGAAGAGCAAATTAAGCTCGGGATTACTAAGCTTTCTAACAGTCTTCGACAAGCTATTATGCTAAAAAAAGTTAAAATCGCTCTTTAGCTTTAATTGAGCTAAAAAAGTACCACCACTTAGTAAGTTTCGCGATAATAAATATAATACTAAAGAAACAGGACTCGAATTATTTTGGAGTCCTGTTTCTTTGATATATAAAGGACTAAATTATAAACTAATTAGAATTCAATAGTCCTTAGTAACATATTTATATTGATAAATGTTTAAAAAAAGAATCTTTTTAGACCGATAAAATATACAAAAAAACTAGAGTTTAACAGCGTCAATTTAAAATAACTTATTTTTAGCTAGTAATAATTAAGAACGCTATCATGCCTAGCTAATAATTATATTAATAAATTTCTTTCGTTACCTTTTAGAAAGTAAAAGTTCTGTGCTGGCAAAATTATATAAACTAAAGTTTGAATAAAGGTAAAAATAATTAAGTTTAATTACAAAAAGATTTTAAAAAGAAGGCAAAACTATCACAATTCAGTAAGTTAGTTTATTTTAATTTAAAAAATAAAGCGTAAAAAATATGGTAACCTCTTAAATGTTAGTTTATTTTATTATCCCTTTATATTTAAAAAGCATATTTTTGATATGAAGTTAATAAAACATGATAAAAAAATAGACTTTAGATGGCGGGTAAGAACACCTTGGGGAAAAGTAAACCTGTCAGGCTTAAAGACCTGATTCTGAAGTGTTATTTAGACTAGTTAATTTAGGGGGAATAGAGATAGTGAATAACAGGTTATACTACAGACCACAATTACAGCGGAAAAAAGAGCAATTTATCTGGGCAGTATTAACTTCTTTCTGCCTATTATCGGGCTCTGCAACGGTTAGTCCTATGATTCATGCGGATACAGTTTTAACGGACAAAAAGACGAATGCAGTCCATGATGTTACCCAAGAAAAGGAGTTAGCTCCAGAGAAAGAGATAACGCAGTCGGACTTAAAGTCAAATGGCCAACCAGCAACTAACGATCAGTCAGCTAAAACGAATACTGCAGAGAATAATGTTCAGGCTCAAATAGCTGAAAAGGATAAGGACCATTCAGCTCCTCAGCAGCCAAAGTTGGACCAGCAAAAACAGAAGCTGACAGACCAAGATAGACTACATATTCAAGAATCACCACAACCTTCATCTAAGCAAACAACAAACCCAAATAGGGGAGGAACACAACCGGATTCTGAGAAACAGCAGCAACCATCGTTATCAAACCAGAATACTAACCAGCCGCTTCAAACTTCACCAACGCCGGCAACGGTTAATGAGCCCAAAACGATAACCACCTCCACAACGACTGTGCCTGATCGGGATAAAATCACAGCAGATTCTAAAAATATCAAAACGATCAATGGTAAAAAATATTATGTCGATAATAATGGTCAGATCCAAAAAAATTTTGCCCTTGATATTGACGGACAAACGCTGTATTTTGCTAAAGATACAGGTGAATTAACAACTACGCCGGTCACTTATCAAACAGGGTTAGCTAACTTAAATGATAGTTATACTGAAAATAATGCCGTATATAATACTTCTACTGAAAGTTTTAAGACAACGGATGGGTATCTCACTGCAAATAGCTGGTACCGGCCTAAAAAAATTCTACAGAATGGAACACAGTGGCGCCCAGCAACAAACTCTGACTACCGTCCACTGCTGATGGATTGGTGGCCGGATAAAAAGACACAGGTAAATTATCTGAATTTTATGCAGCATCAATTTGGGTGTGACAAAACATATACAGTTATGGACGACCAAGCTGAGCTAAACTTTTCAGCTCAACAGGTCCAAGTTGAGCTTGAAAAGAAAATTGGGCAGATGGGGACAACACAATGGTTACAAGATTTGATCGCTGAATTTGTTAAGACACAACCTAATTGGAATATGAACAGTGAGTCACCAACAACTGGGGACGATAAAGATCATCTGCAAGGAGGGGCGTTGCTTTATGGAAACAGTCCACTTACTTCAAAAGCCAACTCAAATTACCGGTTGCTTAACCGAACGCCAACTAACCAGCAAGGTCATCCAGCTTATACAACTGATAACAGTCTAGGTGGTTATGAGTTTCTTTTAGCTAATGATGTTGATAATTCTAACCCGGTGGTGCAGGCTGAACAGCTGAATTGGATGTATTATTTGCTAAACTTTGGCTCAATCGTTAAACATGATGCTGCTGGAAACTTTGATAGTATTAGAGTAGATGCTGTTGATAATGTAGATGCTGATTTGTTGCAAATCGCTGCTGACTATTTTAAAGATGCTTATAAAGTTGACCAAAATGATCAAAATGCCAATCAACATCTTTCGATCTTAGAGGATTGGAGTGATAATGATGCGCAATATGTTCAAGATCATGGTTCAAATCAAGCCGCGATGGATAATAAATTTCGTTTATCATTAAAGTACGCTTTAACAATGCCCAACGGAGATGGAAACCACAATGCCCGCAGTGGGTTAGAACCTTTGATCTCTAATAGTTTGGTAAATCGGGCTAATGATCAAACTGAAAATGAAGCCATTCCTAATTACTCTTTTGTTAGAGCTCATGATAGTGAAGTTCAAACAGTAATTGCTGAGATTATCAAAGAAAAAATTGACCCCAATTCGGATGGATTAACCTTTACTTTAGATCAATTAAAAAAAGCTTTTGAAATTTATAACGCGGATCAATTACAAACTGTAAAGCAATTCACTCAATATAACATTCCCAGTACGTATGCCTTGCTGTTAACTAATAAGGATACCACTCCAAGGGTTTATTATGGTGATATGTATACAGATGATGGCCAATATATGGCTCAAAAGTCACCATATTACGCAGCAATTGATACACTTTTACGTGCACGTAAGCAATTTGCTGCTGGTGGTCAAAGTATGGCTGTTAAGTATGTTGCAGGTACATCCCAAACACAAAATGCTTATCATGGGGTTTTAACTTCTGTTCGTTATGGCAAGGGAGTATTGAATGCTAACGATTTAGGTAATGTAGCAGCTCGAACGCAAGGAATCGCTGTAATTGAAAGCAATGAGCCTAACTTACGCCTGAACTCAGCTGATCGGATTGTAATTAATATGGGGAAGGCTCACTGCAGACAGGCTTATCGACCTTTACTTCTAACAACAGCTTCTGGTTTAGCAACTTATCAAACCGATGAAGCTGCACCTGCAAGTTGTCTTAAATATACAAATGATGAAGGACAGTTAATTTTTGATGCTTCTGAAATTGTTGGTCAAAGTAACCCACAAGTGTCAGGTTTTCTAGCAGCATGGGTTCCACTGGGAGCAGATCCAAAACAAGATGCACGAACTGAGAGTAGTGCAACACCATCACAGGATGGCAAAACGTTACATTCTAATGCTGCTTTAGATTCACAAGTTATTTATGAAGGGTTTTCTAATTTTCAAGCTTTTCCAACTAATAATGGTGAATATGCTAACGTAAAAATCGCCCAAAATGCAGCACAATTTAAAGATTGGGGTATTACATATTTTGAATTGCCGCCACAGTATCGTTCTAGTACAGATAAGACTTTTTTGGATTCAATTATTCAAAATGGTTATGCCTTTACGGACCGTTATGATTTAGGTTTTGAAACTCCTACCAAATACGGAACAGCTGCACAACTGGTAACCGCAATCAAGGCTTTACATGCACAGGATATGAGAGTGATTGCAGATTGGGTTCCAGACCAGATTTACAATCTTCCAGGTGAAGAGGTCGTTACGGCTTCAAGGGTCAACAACTTCGGCGAACAGACCAAAGGGGCAGTGATCAACAAAACATTATATGTTGCCAAAACAGTTGGTGGCGGTAAGTATCAGGCCAAGTATGGTGGGGCTTTTCTTAAAAAAATCGCAAAGCTTTATCCCGAATTATTTACTGTTAAACAACTTTCTACAGGGGTTGCACTTGATAGTAACCAGCGCATAAAACAATGGTCAGCAAAGTATTTTAATGGCAGTAACATTCAAGGACGTGGAGCTTTCTATGTCCTTAAAGATTGGAGTTCAAATAAATACTTTAAAATCAGTCCGAATGAAACATTTTTGCCTAAACAATTATTAAATCTTCCAGCCAATACAGGATTTACAATAGATAGTACTGGCGTAACTTATTACTCAATGAGCGGTTACCAGGCTAAACAGACTTTTATTGAAGATGAACAGTCTAACTGGTATTACTTTGATAAAACTGGTCATATGTGTTATGGCTTCAAGAAGATCAACGGTACTTTTTACTATTTCCTTCCTAATGGAATTGAACTGCAGAACGCTTTCTTCAAGGATGAACAAAATAACCTTTACTTTTTTGATGCACAAGGGCAGGCTTTTACAGATGATTACTTGATGAACGATCTCAAACAATGGCGTTATTTTAAACAGGATGGTACTATGGCGCGTGGACTAACAAAAGTTGTTTTTAAAGGAAAGAAAAGTACTCAATTTTTTGGTAATGATGGTTACCAGGTTAAAGGGGCAGCTATCAGGGATCAAGCAGGTCATTTAAGATACTTTGCTAATGACTCTGGTGATATGTTAACGAGTACTTTTGCCGAAATAAAGCCAAACGTTTGGATTTATTTAGATACTGCTGGTATTGCTGTAACAGGCAAGCAGACAATTAATGGACAAGAACTTTATTTTGACCAAAATGGTTATCAACTAAAAGGTCAAGCACTGCGTGACCAAGAGGGACAGTTGCATTATTATGATGCAGATAGTGGTGAACTGCTAACTAATCGTTTTGAACGAGTTGCCGCTAATACTTGGGTATACCTAGACGCTACAGGGACAGCCGTGACAGGGAAACAGACGATCAACGGGCAAGAGCTTTATTTTGATCAAAATGGTTATCAACTAAAAGGTCAAGCACTACGTGACCAAGATGGACAGTTGCATTATTATGATGCAGATAGTGGTGAACTGCTAACTAATCGTTTTGAACGAGTTGCCGCTAATACTTGGGTATACCTAGACACTACAGGGACAGCCGTGACAGGAAAACAGACGATCAATGGACAAGAACTTTATTTTGAGCAAAATGGTTATCAGGTTAAGGGAAGAGTGGTTAAGGACCAGACTGGTAATGAATATTATTATGCGGCGGACAGTGGCGAACTGCAGATCAATTATTTTGAACACCTTTTTTCAGCTCAGTCGGAGTCACCAAATACTTTTAAGGTCAGACAAAATGATATTCCTAATGTTCAAATACAAAACGCTATTGAAAGAAAAGATATTGAAAAAGAAATTAGTGAACAAAATATTAAGTAAGATATATTTAAAACGAATTGCTAATAGAGCTTGGTTGTGATCGCTTGCAATTCAAAAAATTGGTCGTTAGAATGAGAGTGTAAGTGCTGTAAGATAGTCAGTTGAATAGAAAAAGTTATTTACTTTAGTCAAGTAAACCTTAAGGAGTGACTAGATGAGGATCTTTAAGAAACCACTATTTATGGTAAATCCCAAGACATATTTGTATGGTGATAATGTTGTTAAGTTAGCCCAGTTAACAGAAAAAGTCGCTAATAAGTATGGCCTTGATTGTCTCTTTACCAGTCAGCCAATCGATATTCCTGCACTTAAACAAGCAACCTCAGATTTAATTATTACAGCGCAACATATGGATACAGTCAAACCTGGTAAGTTAGGAGTTGTCTTACCTGAAGCCTTGAATAGCTATGGTGTTGACGCAGTGATCCTAAATCATTCGGAAGACCCGCTGACGGTTTCTCAACTTGATGATGGGGTAAAAAAAGCTCGTGCATTGGGAATGTTAAGCATTGCGTGTGCGGATAGTTTTGAACAATGTCGCGCGATCGCACAAATGCATCCTGATATAATGATCTGTGAGCCAGCTGATCTAGTTGGTTCAGGCAGTACGAGCGATGAAAACTATGTTAAACAGGCGCTTAAAGCTGTTCACACCGTTAATCCTGAAATTACGGTAATTGCAGCAGCTGGGGTTGATGATGCGGGTGACGTTATAAAGATGCTGACTTGGGGTGCGGAAGGTACTGGTGGAGCAAGTGGAATCGTAAAAGCAACTGATTGGGAAGAGAAACTAGAAGAAATGATGTCAGCAATGGCAAAGTTTAAGTAAGTATAAATAAACAATAAGGGACTGGATTCAGAGGTTAACTCTTCTGAATCCAGTCCCTTACTTTATAGATAAATATTATGATAACTAAACGTGATAGATAAACGCAGTTTTATTAAAATACTTTTTTGTTTTAACGATTTTCTTTTTGATATTTAGTCTTACGTAAAGCAGCACGCTTACCTGCAGACTTTTGAAAAATAGTTTCAGGAGCAATTAAAACACAGATAGCCAGTGCAATAACAAAAAGTATTTTTGCAATAATAGCTTCAGAAAAAAGTAAAAGTCCTACAATTGAAATACCTAGCAGAAATAGTGAAATAACTCTTTTAGTCTTCAATGAAATTTTAATCAGCCCCCTCAAATAGTAGTAAACATGTCATTACTTGTATGAGTTAAACCTAAAAATAAACTATAAAACTAAGCTAATTCTAGGGTCAACACTTTCAAGTATCATTATAACACATTTTTTTCAGGTACTCCTAAAAAAATAAGGGGAACCGAATAATTCTGTTTAAATGACTGAAAGATTGTCTTTAACAAAGCAAAAGAACTGTTGTAAAGTGCTTTTTTAGAGCTTTACAACAGTTCTTTTATATTATTTTCTAATTCTAACAGATGATAGTGAGTCTCTAAGAAATAGGATAAGTAGCATTATCCAAAGGAGAGGGAATCCATGCAAATGGAGAGTACCTATTAACAGTAAAAGTAAGAGTACGCCCGTAAATATAGTAACCCAACCCCAACTACTAAATTGACGATTATTTGCTTTGTATTCAGGGTGCTTACGCTTAAAAGGGCGTTCCCAAAGGAGAAAATATAAAGCCAAAAAAATAATTGCACCACCGGCAAGCAGCCATGGATACGGTCTGAAGTTGGTTATTTTGGAAAAGGACTGTGTTATCCAGATAATAACAGATAAAAGAACAAGGATAAAGTTGTTTATGAATCCATACTTCCAATCAAATTTCATTGATAAACCTCACTTGAATTGTTATTTAGAAAGGTCAAGTCAACATCCTAGATACCGCAAAGCTTAATAGATTTGAACTTACCCCTGTTCGTAAAGATAACATAGATTATTAAGGAAATAAACTATGTTTTTACTCATTTAAGTTAGCAATGCAAGACAGCAAACAAATAAACAGTGGCTTCCCCCATGGCTTGTTATCTCCATGAAGTAGCTCACTGTTAAACTTAAAATCTCATAGAGGGTACGAAGAAAAGAGCAGTGCTAATTATCCTGCTGTTCAAAAATCAAAGCCGTTAATGTTTCTGCAGTAAGCCCCATGATTGGTGTTGCTGTTAGAACTTGACTAAGAGCTTGGAATACAGGATAAGGTTTAAAAGTTGTCCCTACTAAAGCAGTAGAGAAGGATTTTGGCTCAAGTGTACTAAAGAAGTCACCAGTGAGCTTAATCGCAGTCAATCGTTGCTCTTTGACTGTAAAGCTAAGTTGTAGCAGCCCCACACCTTTTAGGTACTTTTTCTTTGAGCAGCTAAACTGGTCTGAAAAAGGCTTGTTGGTAAAAGGGCTTTTAAACTTACGTTGCTTGATTTTAGAGACACAGGTTTTATCAGCAGAGGTTAAGTGATAGATACTGTGTGGAATCATCTCTAAAATAGTCTGCTTTAAATATCTTCTAAAAATAGTGGCTGACCAGTCAGGTCGTTGCTGCTGTAGATTTCCAGTCCGTTGTCGGACAGAAGCGATTCCTTTAGAAGCTAATTTTAAGGGATCAACTTGTAGAACACGAGCCATAGAAGCCTGATCAGTATTAAATAACAGGCTGCCATGATGCAGTCGGTAGTTGCCCTCAAGATATTGCGCATTCCCAGAGACCTTACGTCCTTTTGCCAGAAGGTCATTACGACCATCGATCGTAACAGAAATGCCTAGCTGGGCAAGTGCAGTAACAATCAGATTCATCCCTGTAGAAAAGTCAATTACTTTTTCTGTAGTTGGCTGGATAAAGGTAAATTGGCAACCTCCTTCATCAGTATAGATGGTGCCACCTCCTGAACGGCGGCGAACTATTTTAATCTTATGGTCTTTAACATAGGATAAGTTTACTTCTGAAGCAGCATCTTGGTATTTACCCAACATCACAGTTGGGGTAGTTGACCAGAGCATAAAAATAGTATCAGTAAACTTTTTTTCAGTCATTAAGTAATATTCTAGAGCAAAAATCTGTGCAGCATCATGTGAAGAAACAGGAATAGTGATCATTTTCCGTAAACCGCCAGCAACTCTTCTTTAGCCTTATAGGAACTTCGAACCAGTGGTGAACTAGCTATAAATTTAAAGCCACGTATCTTAGCTTCGTGGTAGTATTTTTGATAACGTTCAAGCGGGACCCATTCACGTAACTGATAGTGCTTAGCAGAAGGTTGAACATATTGTCCAATAGTTAAAAAATCAATATTGATATCGCGTAGATCATCCATAAGCTGATAAACTTCAGCATCTTTTTCACCTAGTCCCAGCATAATGCCTGTTTTAACGAATGTTTTGGTAGAAGCATGTTCCTTCACATATTGAAGAACACGCAGTGAAGTAGCGTAAGTCGCTCGATGACGGACTTTAGGTGTGATTGAGCGAACTGTTTCCATGTTATGATTAAAAACATCAGGTTCAGCAGCAATGATTTTATCCAGTTGTTCAGTTTTTCCTTGAAAATCGGGGGTTAAGACTTCAATGGTTGTCTCAGGGGTAATTTGACGCAGTGCTTTAATTGTTTGCACAAATTGATCTGCACCTAGATCAGGTAAATCATCACGATCAACACTGGTAACCACAATATGAGATAAGCCAAGGCGTTTAGCTGCTTGAGCCACATGCAATGGTTCAGCTAAATCAACTGGACGGGGATGACCATGTGGGACATCGCAGAAGCGGCATGCTCGTGTACAGTTAGGACCAAGTATCATAAAGGCTGCGGTCCCGCTACCGAAGCATTCTCCAAGATTAGGACAATTAGCTTCTGCACAAACTGTGTTTAGGTTTAATCCAGAAAGAAGAGTATTCATCTGATCAACCTTTTTTTGAGAATAAGTAACTTTTAACCATTCCGGCTTTTCCTGTTGCTTAGATTCCTGTTTCATATCATGCACCTCAATTCTCTGAAACTTCAATTGTTGCCACTAAGTCATTTACAGTGACTGTTTCACCTGTCTTAACTTTTTGTTCTTTTAAGATGCCATCTTCTTGACTTTCAACTTGGCTGACAACTTTATCAGTTTCAACCTCGAACAAGATATCGCCACGTTTGACCTGTTCGCCAGGTTCTTTTGACCAGTTTCCGAAGAAATATTGGCTAGACTTAGCACTCAATTGCGGCATATGAATTTCCTTTATCATAATTTGTCATCCTTTCAGAATTTTAAAAAGTTATTATTTTCTTAAATATAACACTAACTTCGCCAATGGTAAATAGCGCTTCCAATTAAATATTGCATCATATTTTAATCATTTGCGAGCGCTTTTAAAATTAATAATTAAATAAGCCCCCGCTAGGAGACTAGATAGGAGCTTTTTAATGATACAGTTGTTTGAGCTGCTGAACATCGTACTGTTGGATACCGTAATTTGAACCCTGAGGCTGCATTACGGACGGATGATCTGTTGTATGTTCTAGGCCCATTGTATGGCCAAGTTCATGCTCAGCAGTATTAACTTTACGTTCAGTTGAATAGTCGTCAAGGTAATAGGTGTTAAGCTTAGCAACTGCATGTGTAATAACTTTTTTACCAGTTAATGGGTTAATAAGCATCTTAGTTTCGGCAACGCCTGCTTGTGGGGTGTTACTTTTATTTTCAGTTGTTAAAACAATGTCAGCTTGATCTTTGTTAGTAATTGTAACCAATTTAAAAATACCGGCTTTATTCCAGTTGTCCAAGGCTTCTTCCCAAGCACTGCGGTAACTAGCAGAAATATTTTCGGGTAAATCTACATACACACGAGCAGTTTTCTTAGGCCAGACGGCCGCAGAAGAAGACGTTGAATCGGAAACAGTAGTTGAGGAAGAGGCGTCATGAGAAGTGGTAGATGCACTTGATGAGTCAGGTAAATGAGAGTTGTCATTGGATGAGGCGGGGGAATCCTTATCTTTAGGAGTCATTTTAGGAGGGGCCTCTAAGAGCGAAGCAACTTGCTCAACCTTGCCGCTAATCCACTGTTTACTATATTCAATGTCAGGAGGATTCTGAAAAAAATAAGCGAGTAACATGCCCAAAAATATTAATTTGATGAACCTTGAGATCTTCATTAAATCACCTTTCGTATTTTACTTTGTTTTGATTATACATGAATTTCATCGTGCAAAAATAAAAAATAACTTAAGAATATGCTTATTAATTCTAAAGTTTGAAAAATAGCTGCTTTATTTAAAAGAAAACAAAAAAATAGTTTAAAAAAGCGTATTTAAAAACTAAGCACTTTAATTTAAGTTGGATGGTGAAAAGAAAATGAGTATAAATAAGAGAAAAAATTGTGAACGGTTATATCAACAATTGATCCAAGAGATGCATGTTAAATATGGTTTTAAAGAAAGAATATTACTTAGAGAAATTGGTTTTGATAATGTAAAGGAAATAACAGCGAAGTTAGCGCCGGATTATTTTAGTGAATTACTGAGCTTTGAAGAGATCAGTAACAAATACCTTAAGTGTTTACCTGAAGAAGAAACGCTTAATTTTATTAAGCTTGTTCAAATTATGACTGATGTTCAGAGAGAAAACAAAAAAATGATAACCAGTCTACAAGAAAATATGCTAGTAGAAAAAGAAGATAGTCTTGAGAAGCTGCAACTCTTTGGTGATATTTGTCTTTATTGTAGTCATTATGAAAATGCTGAGAACATCTATCAGTTTCAAATTAAACATAAAATAACGACTGGTTATAATGGTATGGGGCTTTTACATAAGAATACAGGTGAGTATACACATGCAAAAGAGTACTTTACGGCAGGTTATGAAGCAGGAAATAAAAAAGCGGCTTATTATTTAGGATGTTTACACCGTGAATTAGGACAGGAACAACAGGCTAGAAAATGGTTTGGTATAGCAATTATCAAAAATAATGATGATGATGCGTTAATGGAAGTTAATTTGATACTTGAAGAAAACATTATGCATAGAAAAGCAAAACAGTTACAAAAAATAGCTGAAAAATTGACCTTTAAAGGTGAAAAACTATCAACAGATGAGGAACGTATTTGGTGTAATTCATTTTTCACTAATCAAGAAAGAAACGAGCAAGAGTAAGCTTCTACACAATAATTGAAGATTCTCCTAATTTCTGAGTAGAGAAAATTAAATAAAAACTTTGTTTAAAGAAGAAAAAAAACTATACTTCTATATATAAGGCTTTTATGGAAAAGGAGGACTTTTTATGGAAAAAAAGGGAAATAAACATTGGTGGGATCAAGAGGTAATTTACCAGGTATACCCTAGATCCTTTCAAGATACAAACAATGACGGAATTGGTGATTTGCGTGGAATTATTAATCATCTTGCTTACTTGCAGAAGCTAGGGGTAACTATGATTTGGATCTCACCTATTTACAAGTCACCAATGGTCGACATGGGGTACGACATTGCAGATTATCAAGCAATTGATCCGCAATTTGGAACAATGAAAGATTTTGATGAACTTCTAGAAAAGGCTCATGCAAGAAAAATTAAAATTATTATGGATTTGGTGATCAACCATACATCAGATCAACATGACTGGTTTCAGCAGGCACTTATTTCGCCGGATAATCCTTACCGAAAGTATTATATTTTCAAGACTACAAAAGATGGGAAGAGACCTAATAATTGGCGGTCAATTTTTGGAGGGTCAGTTTGGACAGAGGTCAAAGGTGAACCAGGAACGTATTATTTCCATACATTTGCAGCACAGCAGCCAGATTTGAATTGGGAAAATCCAACCTTACGACAAGAAATCTATAAAATGATTAATTGGTGGCTTGAAAAAGGAATAGCTGGTTTCCGAATTGATGCGATCACACACCTTAAGAAAGACCTTGACTGGGCAAATATTCCAGCTGATGGGATCGATGGTTTAGCAGCAGTCGTAAAGAAGGGACAGAATCGTCCTGGTTTAAATCTCTTTTTAGATGAATTAAAACATGAAACGTTCGATAAGTATCAAGCCTTGACTATTGGGGAAGCTTATGGTGTTCCAGAAAAAGACTTAGGACGATTTATTGGCCCAACTGGTTATTTTTCAATGATTTTTGATTTTAGCTATATGAATATTGAAGTAAAAAGTGCTGATGAATGGTATCGGGGCAAGACGGATTGGGATATCTCAGAATTAAAGAAAACACTTTTTGAGAGTCAAAAGGCAATCAGCCAAGCTCAAGGATGGTCAGCTAATGTATTGGAAAACCATGACCAACCACGGGTGCTATCTAAGCTGATTAAAAATCCGACTGAACGAACACCTGACGCAGCTAAAGCTCTAGCAACAATGTACTACTTTCTGCCAGGAACACCCTTTATCTACCAAGGTCAAGAACTAGGGATGAAGAACTTCAAACGGCAAAGCATTATTGAATTTAATGATGTTTCTTCAATTAATAACTATAAGATGGCTACGGCAGAAGGCTACTCACCAACAGAAGCTTTAGAGATCGTAAATGCTAAGTCACGTGATAATGCACGGACCCCTATGCAATGGAATGCTGAAGAATTTGGTGGCTTTTCGAAAGTCAAGCCGTGGTTAGAAATGGGCAATGATCGAACAGGTATTAATGTTAGTGCTGAAGAAAAACAGGCAGATTCAGTTTTAAATTACTACCGTAAGATGGGACGATTGCGGAGCGATTCTGTCTGGCAGCAAGTGTTTTCTACTGGTAGTCTGGCTGAAATCAAGAATGTTCCTGCAAATGTAATTGCCTATAAACGTTTATTAGGTAAGAAACAGATTCTAATTTTAGTTAATTTGAGTAATAGCAAACAAATCGTTTCTTGTTCAGCCCAGAATGTTATTTTAAATAGTCAACCGCAGTTGGTAATCGATGGTCATCAAGTCAGTTTGCAGCCATATCAAGCAGTACTGCTTACCTAATACTGTCAATCAAAATTAAAAAGGATGTGACAAGGTGAACTTGTTAGGTAAAGACAGTGGCAGTAAAAGAAAATACTTGGTTAATATCGTCTTGGCTAATATGTTGATTCTATTTATTGTAATCCCAGCTTTAGTAGTTTGTGGTAATTGGCTCTTGGATGCTGGCAAAGCAGGATCAATGATGGCACGTTTCTCATCGTTGACATTAGCGGGTGGGCTTATTTTTCTAGTCTTGTTAATGTATGCAGCTTATTTTGAATATATATTTTTACTGCTATGTAGTTATAGTTATATGAGTGACAAAGGTTTTTCGACCTATAGTATGCTACAGCATAGTTTAGGTGAAGCAGCTGCCGTTTTTTCAAAAAAGATCTTTTTCTTTCTCTTTTATTTTCTCTTAATCTTACCTTTTAGTGGAACAGGTTATACTTCTGAGCTGCTTGCTAAAATTAAGATACCGATTTTCATTTTAGACTATATTTTTAAGGAACGTGTTATATTCGTTTCAGTTTTAGCATTACTATATCTGTTTTTACTATATTTAGGTCTTAGGTTCGCTATGGTTTTACCATTTATGATTTTAAAACAGATGACATTGAGAGCGGCTGTGTTGAAGTCATTGACAATAACCAAGAAATATTTTGGAAAACTATTTCTTGCATTCCTAGGGCTTGTACTCGGCGCGTTATTTTTTAATTTAGTAAGTTACCTTCTCTTATTAGGAATTCAACAACTTTGGGAACTTTTTATTGGAACAGCTGCTCTTTATTCGGCAACGGCATTAGCGACGATTGCCTGGCTCATACGGCTGATAACAGCAGCTGTCGTAGTAGTTGGATCATTACAGATTGTTTTATTCTTTTTATTCAAGGAAGAGGGGTTGAAGAAGGGGACCTTGAAACTCCCAAGTTCTGAAAAGCATCATCCTGTTTTAGAGTTAGGATTGCTAGTGGGATGCTTATTTATTTTATTATTTATTCGTGTAAGAGATAATTATTCGCTTATGCGACAACCAGTCCATAATGTTCCGATTGTTGTTGCACATAGAGGAGTCGATGGTGATAATGCACTGCAGAATTCTTTGAGTGCGTTAAAAAAAACGCATCAAAGTGCGCAACCGTACTATACAGAGATGGATATTCAAGAGACGAAAGACCATCAATTTGTCGTGTGTCATGATTCTAACTTAAAAAAATTAACTGGGAAAAACTTGATAGTGCAGAAACTCACTTTAGCCCAAGCTATAAGATTGACAGCTCGTGAAGGTCGACATGCTGAAAGGTTAGTCAGTTTTAACAAGTATTTAAGCACCGCACACCGCATAGGTCAGCGCTTAATTGTTGAAATCAAAGTAAGCAAGTATGATTCAAAGAATATGCGTACTCTTTTTATCAGAAAATATGCACAAACATTATTAAAGCATAAAGATGTTGTTCATTCACTGGATTATAAAACAGTCGCAGTTCTTAAAAAAAAGCAGCCCCAGTTGAAGGTAGGCTATATTTTGCCTTTTAATGCACTAGGAGTGCCCAAAACAGCCGCAGATTTTTATTCAGTTGAATACAGTACATTAAATGATGATTTTATTAGCGAGGTTCAACGTGAACACAAGAAGGTTTATACTTGGACGGTCAACCGCAGCCCTTCAATGTATGGTGATTTAAGTATGAATATTGATGGAATTATTACAGATAATGGCTCAAAACTTAATAAAATAATTGGAAACTATTATTCTGAGAACACTTATACTTATAAGATGCTTGCATTGATGCTGAATTCCTACCGCTAATAAAATAAAGTATGGAGTATTTACCAGAAACTTATTTGCCAACGAATTGTAAGGATAATAATTGTTTTAGAGATCGACTTGTTTAAATCAAAAAGATTCGGGATAAAAGTCTCGGATCTTTTTTTGGCCTTTTTTAGCTATCAAAAGAGAACATGGCTAAAACGGTAGTTTAAATGCTATCTCTCTCTGGAAGATAAAACGCTTTTTCATCAGAGGTAAAAGGCCTGAAATAATACTACCTTTTATTAAAAAATGATTAGTAATAAATGGGCGTAACTTAAACTATTTAAAAATAACCAAAAAGGGGATATTTAATTTGAAAAGAAATAAAAGTAGTCTTAAAAATAAGCAAAACAAAATAAACAGCTAAAGTAGCGTCAAGTAAACGCTCACTAGAAAGTACAAAAAACAAGATAATTTTTTCACAGTGTAGACAACACTTTATTTTTACGTGTAGAATATGAATATTATATTTTAATCTAGTTTTAATTTTCTATGATAAGGGGTGAATAAAGTTGGGTTATAACTATCAATTTGTACCAGTCGGTGAACAGTCGTTAAACATTGTTTTTGACGAAGTAATTGATGCACGTGAAAATCGTTTAATTCATTCGTTAGCAGATGTTTTAATAAAAACTGAGTTAGGTATTATCGCAGTTATTCCTGCTTACCACACATTAACAATTAACTTTGATATTTTTCAAACAGATTTTTTGAAGTTGACCACTAAAATTACACAGATCATCAAAAACCACTCATTACTTACAAGTGCAGAAAGACGGCGTATCATCGAGGTTCCGGTTTGTTATGACGAAGAGTTTGGACTAGATTTAAAGGCAGTAATTGAACATGGCTGTATTACTTTTGACGAGTTGATCCAAATGCATACAAGCAGTCCTTATCTTATTTACATGATGGGTTTTATGCCAGGTTTTGCATATATGGGATCTGTAGCAGACCCAATTGCGATGCCGCGGCTAAAGAATCCGCGTGCCAAAGTTCCTGCGGGTAGTGTTGCTGTAGCGGGAAAACAAACTGGAATGTATCCTATTGAAGCACCTGGGGGATGGCGGTTGTTAGGTCGAACGCCTGTAAGATTATATGATCCCAAACATCCTGAACCGCAATATTATGCTGGAGAGTATATCAAGTTTAAAGCTATTTCAAAAACGGATTATTACTATATTCAAAAACTTGCTGCTGCGGGAATGTATGAGTTAAAGGAATTAAATTAGGCAGGGAGACGATTTTTGTGAAGACAATAGAGATATTAGATGCAGGTCTAGCAACAACAATTCAAGATCTTGGTAGACCACATTACCAAGCAGAAGGTGTTCCTGTCTCAGGGGCAGTTGATATGCTGGCTTATTGCCTTGCTAACCTGTTAGTTGATAATGACGAAAAAGCTGCTGCACTGGAATTTTGCTTTCGTGGACCTAAGCTTAGATTTCTATGTACGACTTTTATTGCAATTACAGGAAGTAAGTCACAACCAGTATTAGACGGACAGCCGTTAATGTTAAATAAGGTTTATAAAGTTCAAAAAGGGCAAACTCTTTCATTTGAAGCGATGATTTCGGGTCGATATGGCTATCTAGCAGTTGCCGGCGGCGGTCTTTTAACAACACCAGTTTTAGCAAGTCGTTCCACAACTACGAGACTTAAGTTAGGTGGTTTAGCGGGCCGGATCTTACGTGAGGGTGATCATCTTCCCGTACATGAATGTTTGGTGTTACCTAGTCTGTATTTTCGCGAGTTTACTTCTGAAAAAGAAGTGGTCAAACAAGAGCAAGTTATGATCAGGGTCTTAAAAGGACCACAATGGGGTGCCTTCAGTCCGGATGCCCAGAAACTGTTTCTAGAAGGTCATTTTTCTATCTCACAGCAAGCTGACCGGATGGGATACCGCTTGCAAGGTCCCAAGCTTCCCGTGCCCAGAAATAATATGCTTTCAGAAGGAACGATTCTAGGTAACATTCAAATTACACGTGAAGGGCTGCCAATTGTACTTTTGGCTGATAGACAAACAACTGGTGGATATCCGGTAATAGCAACGGTTATCATGGCTGATCTTGGAAAATTTGTACAACTTGATAGCAAAAAGGAAATGTATTTTAAACTTATTTCCCTAGATGAAGCGGTGACAGCAGTACGCGGTCAGTATGCGCGCTTAAAAGAGTTCAAACAGTTTTTAAAACAAAAACGTTATCAGTATCCATTAGGACCAGCACGTAAGACAGCACAAAAGATAGAATATTTATTGAATAAGGAAAAATAGCGGGAGGTATATCTGATGGAGATTACAAAATTAGAGAGTCTGATTAAATTATTTGGTCAATCTAATCTCGGAAAATTAGAACTAGCAGAAAAAGATCTTCGAATTATTTTAGAAAGACAGTCAGATACGACTACATTAGGGATCAAACCAGTTGAACCCGTTTCTTCTAAAC
Organism: Liquorilactobacillus capillatus DSM 19910; assembly: GCF_001434915.1. Taxonomy (GTDB): domain Bacteria; phylum Bacillota; class Bacilli; order Lactobacillales; family Lactobacillaceae; genus Liquorilactobacillus; species Liquorilactobacillus capillatus. Next base: position 22,172 of record NZ_AZEF01000021.1, on the reverse strand, counting down.
CGACTAGTTCTCAAACAACAGTATCTCTTAAAACTGAAACAATTATAAATGCTCCGTTGGTTGGAACGGTGTATCTTGCACCTGAACCAAGAAAACCGGTATTTGTCCAAGTGGGTGACCATGTCCAAAAGGGGCAGACACTTGCACTTATTGAAGCAATGAAAATGATGAATGAAGTAACAGCAACGACTACTGGAACTATTAAAAAAGTTCTAGTCGCAGATGAAACAGTTGTTGAATATGACCAGCCGCTTTTTGAATTGGAAGAATGAGGTGATAACGGTGAGCAAAGTATTAATTGCTAATAGGGGTGAAATCGCAGTCCGGATAATTCGTGCATGTCATACTTTAGGGCTAGCAACAGTGGCAGTTTATTCAACCGCAGATAGAGAAGCACTGCATGTCCAACTGGCAGATGAAGCTGTTTGTATCGGTCCACCTACACCAGTTAAAAGTTATTTAAACCAGGATAACCTTATTGAAGCAGCTAAAATGACAAAAGCCGATCTAGTCCATCCAGGATACGGTTTTTTATCTGAAAATGCAGATTTCGCGAATAAGTGCGAACAAAACGGTCTTAAATTTATTGGTCCGAGTTCTCAAGTAATAGCTATCATGGGTGAAAAAGCAACTGCACGTCAGACAATGAAGGAAGCGGGAGTCCCTATTGTTCCTGGTAGCCCAAAAGGTTTTGTAACTGTAGAGGATGGCTTAAACTATGCTGCTAAAATTGGATTTCCAGTAATGTTAAAAGCAAGTGCGGGTGGCGGTGGTAAAGGGATGCGGGTTATTAATAAAAAAGAGGAGTTCACGCAGGAATTTACGCTCGCTCAGCAAGAAGCGCAACACGCCTTTAGTAATAATGAGATGTATCTTGAAAAGTATTTACGGCATCCCCGACATATTGAGATTCAGTTGATGGCTGACCAGTTTGGTAATGTTATCGGTTTGAGAGAACGTGATTGTACAATGCAGCTTAATCACCAAAAGGTAATGGAAGAGGCACCGGCACTAATAGTTGATGATGCAACTAAGCAAAAAATGTTGGAAGTTTCAGTTAAAGCCGCTAAAGAAATTAACTATGAAGGTGCAGGGACGATGGAGTTCCTTTTAGATAGCCCAGGTAAGTTTTATTTTATGGAGATGAATACACGTATTCAGGTAGAACATCCGATAACTGAGTTGGTTACTGATACCAATCTCGTAGAGCTACAACTGAGAATAGCCTTAGGAGAAAAGTTAGCGATGCAGCAAATAGATATTCAAAGTCGAGGGTTTGCGCTAGAATGCCGCGTTAATGCAAGAGGTGCTGGAAAAATAACAGCACTTCACTTACCCAGTGGTTATGGTGTGCGAGTCGATACTGCCTTATACCAAGGTTATCAAGTGCCACCAAATTATGATGCGATGATTGCTAAAATTATTGTCTATGGTCATAATCGGCAAAATGCAATCGCGTTAATGAAAACAGCATTGGATGAAACGGTTATCAGTGGTATTCAAACTAATCTTGATTTTTTAGCGCAATTATTAGAAGAACCACTCTATCTTGCCAATAAAATTGATGTTAACTGGTTGGAAAAACTAACAAAAGGAATTTAAGAAGAGAGGATGAAGAAAATGCCAAAAGCATTAAAGGATTATACACCACTTGAGCTAAGGCATCTGATCCGTAAAGGTGATTATTCCGGGCAAACAAGTGGACTTGCTGCTGGTTATACACAAGCTAATCTAGTCATCATACCACGAGAACTTGCTTATGACTTTTTGCTGTTTACGCAACGTAATCCAGCGCCATGTCCTGTTTTGGAAGTTAGTGATGTAGGCAGTCGTAAGTTAAAAGATTTTGGAACAGATGTCGATTTGGCAAATGATTTCCCTAAGTATCGTATTTATCGTAAGGGTGAAGTTGCAGAGGAGACGACGAGTATCGCTGATTTTTGGCGTAAAGATTTAATTAGTTTTTTACTGGGATGCAGTTTTTCCTTTGAGGCAGAGTTAATAACAGCTGGAATCGAGGTTCGTAATATTACGCAACACACTAATGTCCCAATGTTTAATACAAACATTCCGCTGAAAGAAGCTGGCATCTTTCATGGAAATATGGTTGTTAGCATGCGTCCTATTCCAGAAGAGCAGGTTATTAAAGCTGTTAAGGTAACGGCTGCAATGCCTAGGGTTCATGGTGCTCCAATTCAAATTGGCAACCCAGAACGGATTGGTATAAAGAATCTACAAAAGCCAGATTATGGTGAGGCGGTTGCCATTAAGCCGGGTGAAGTACCAGTCTTTTGGCCTTGTGGGGTAACACCTCAAAATGTCATTATGCAGATTAAAACAGATTTTGTGATTACACATGCACCAGGACATATGCTTGTTACTGATATCAAGAATAGTGAACTTAAGTATTAATTTATATGAATGGAGAGGGTATCGTGTTAAGAGTTGATTTGAATAGTGATCTAGGTGAGAGTTTTGGCCAATATAGCTTGGGTAATGACGCAGAAATTATTGACCTCGTCTCCTCCGTCAATATTGCCTGTGGTTTTCACGCGGGGGATCCTGATGTAATGGCAAAAACAGTTCAAAAGGCTGAAAAAGCTGGGATAGGCATTGGAGCTCATCCGGGTTATGCTGACTTGCAAGGATTTGGTAGGCGACGAATGAACATGTCTCTAGCTGAGGTGCAGCATATGATTACTTATCAAGTGGGTGCACTTGAAGCATTCACTAAAGAAAAAAGATTGCATCACGTCAAACCTCACGGAGCACTCTATAACGCGGCAGCACAGGATCACGCCCTAGCATTAGCCATCTGTCGCGGCATTAAAAGTGTTGACTCGGAGCTACCCCTGTATGGATTAGCGGGTAGTGAATTGATTAGTGCAGCTCAAGAAGTTGGTCTTCCTTATGTGCAAGAGGTTTTTGGCGATCGTAATTATGAACCTAACGGGACACTTGTAGCACGGACAAAGCCGTATGCAGTTATTACTGATCCAACATTGATCGCCCAACGTGTTATTAAAATGGTTGAAGAACAGGCAGTGACAGCACTTAATGGTCAAAGAGTGGCGCTGACCCCTGACTCGGTTTGTGTTCATGGAGATAATCAAGCTGCATTGGCGATTGTCAAAGAATTACGAACAGCTTTGAATAAAGAAGGTATCCAGGTTAAAACATGGTAAGTTAAAACGAAAGAAGGAAAAATGATGGTTAAACAGCCTAAGAAAAACACTCTCACTTCAGAAATAAAAATTAAGAAGAGTCGATCACCGCGTAGTACCGCTATGGGAGCAGCTTTTTTAATGGCTATGGCTGCTGTAGGACCAGGATTTCTCACACAAACAGCAACCTTTACGGGACAGATGGGCGCTAATTTTGGTTTTGCAATCTTAATCTGTATTATCTTTGATATTATTGTCCAAATGAATGTCTGGCGTATAATCGTCATCAGCGGTCGTAAAGCACAAGCAATTGCAAATGAAGTTTTCCCAGGATTGGGCTATGTTTTATCGGCATTAGTCGCAATTGGCGGCCTTTTCTTTAATATCGGTAATGTTGGTGGTGCCGGATTAGGGCTCAATGTTCTTTTCGGTATCTCACCGGAAAATGGAGCAGTTATTGCTGCAGCATTAGCCCTAATTATTTTTATTGTCAAGAATGCTTTAGTAGTGATGGATCGAACAGTTCAGGTTTTGGCATTTGTTAAAGTTGCTATCCTTGTGTATATTATTTTTGTAATGTCTGTACCTTATGAAACAGCTCTTCAACACACCTTTGCACCAACAAAGATCGACTTTTATTCAATCGTAACGATTGTTGGTGGGACTGTCGGTGGTTATATCTCATTTTCTGGTGGTCATCGTTTGATTGAAGGTGGAGTTCGTGGAAAAGAAAACATTAAGTATGTTAATGAAGGAGCTCTAACAGGAATTGGAATCGCCTCTATAATACGTGTTTTACTCTTTTTAGCGGGTCTGTCAGTAGTTATTGCTGGTTACAAATTGGATCCAGCAAATCCAGCGGCGTCTATTTTTAAATATGCGGCAGGAAACTTCGGCTATAAGTTCTTTGGAATTCTTCTTTTTACAGCTGGGATGACCTCGATCTTAGGTTCCACCTTTACCTCAACTTCTTTTTTGGATTATGCAGTTAAGGGTAAAGGAGTTAATTCCTATGAGAAATACCGTAAACACCTTGTTATTGGTTTTATTTTAATTTCAACATTGATTTTTTATTTTGTGGGTAATCCAGCAAAAGTACTAGTATTTGTGGGTGCTGCTAACGGTTTTGTCTTACCGATCTCATTAACCATTTTGTTATTGGCAAGTAAAAGCCAACGAATAATCGGCAGTTATAAGCATCCTAAATGGCTAACCTATTCAGGATGGATCGTTGTCTTATTTATGGCGTATGCTAGTTTTAAGACGATAGCTGGTTTATTGTAAGTAACATAAAAAAAGCAGGTAATCTGAGGTTATAAGATTACTTGCTTTTTATAGTTTAACTGGTCTACTTTAAAAAATAGGTTGGAGGTAGCTGAATAGTATATGAAATAAAGGAACTAGGTAATGTATAGAGTCCTTAAATGCAGTTAAACCACAAAATATAACTTCTTTTTCTGAAAACATAATATAATTATTCTTTAGATAACATTAGTCCCAGACCCCAGTAACTATATATTCCTTCTAATTGGTCTACATCCGTTGACTTACCTTTTATTTAGTTTATATTTGGACATAAGTTAAAGGCAATGATAGTTATTCTAACACAGAGGGAGTTTGAAAGAATGAGAATTGAAGAGGACTGTATTGGCAAGTTAGAACTTGAAGATAATGTATTGTACGGTATTCACAGTAAAAGAGCGGTGAGTAACTTTCCTATTTCAGCTGAAAGGGTACACACATTAATTATAGAAAGCTTGCTCCAGATAAAGAAAGCTGCATCTCAGGCTAATTATGCTGCAGGAACCTTATCAGCGGTCAAAGCCAGAGCGATCAATGAAGCTTGTTATGAATTGTTGCAGGGAAAAAACGCAGAAGCATTTATTGTTCCAGCCATTCAAGGTGGCGCTGGTACATCTTCTAATATGAGTGTTAATGAAGTAATTGCGCATCTTGCGAATCAAAGGACACATAAACAACTGATACATCCCAATGATGATGTTAACCAGGCGCAGTCAACCAACGATACTTTTCCAACGGCTGGTAAAATGGCAATGCTGAAGCTACTTCCAGGGCTTCTGTCAGCATTAACGGACATGATAGAAGTGATGTTGAAAAAAGCATTCGAGTTTAGTAACACTCTTAAGGTTGCTAGAACTCAATTACAAGATGCGGTTCCAACAACTTTAGGTCGTTCTTTCCACGCATATTATGCGTTATTTAAACGTGATCTTAAAAGAATAGAGCACGCAGCCCAGGGACTTAACTATGTAAACCTTGGTGGAACAGCTATTGGGACAGGAATAAACGCAAGTGAACTTTATCAGCAAAAAATAGTTCCCTTATTAAATCGTGAAACAGATCTACAACTGCAACTCGCACCTGACCTAATCGATGCGACACAAAACTGTGATGTCTTTGTTGAATTTTCAGGGGCACTAAAGAGTCTCGCGGTTGATCTATCAAAAACAAGTAATGATTTACGGATGCTTGCTAGCGGACCCAGAGCAGGTTTTAATGAAATTAGTTTACCTAAGAAGCAAGCTGGTTCTTCAATTATGCCAGGTAAGATCAACCCTGTTATTCCAGAGGTTGTTAATCAGGTTGCATTTGAAGTGATGGGAAATGATGTTACGGTCACGCTTGCAGCGGAAGCAGGCCAATTAGAGCTCAATGCATTTGAACCCATAATATTTAAACGGCTTTTGGAAAGCGAAGAGCATCTAACAGGAGCTATTAAAACATTAACGAGCAACTGTTTAAATGGACTTAAAGCAAATGAGGAAAAATGTGCTGCTGATATTGAAAATTCAATTGCAGCAGCAACTGTTCTGACACCTTACTTAGGATATGAAAAAACGACTAGACTAGTTAAGGAGGCTATTGCTAAAAATATTTCAGTTAAGGAAATTTTGAAAGCCAACAAGTTGTTGAGCCAATGTAAAATTAAAGAGCTTTTCTCAAAAGAAAAATTAATTCATCAACATAGCTCAGAAAAAATAGGTAATCTTGTATAAATTTAAATAACTGAAGAAAAAAAGACCGTCGGCTTTGAGGAGCTTTAAAAAGTTAATACTCTTAGTTTAACTTTTTAATAACTGAACTGGGACGGTCTTTATATTGAGTAATGATTTAAATAACGTAATAGATCAAAAATTAATAAATTTCTTTCCGAGCATTAAAAAAGGCTTCAAGTTGTTCTTCTTCATCACTATCGAAAAAGCCAGCATCTAATTGTTCTTTTATTTTATGCCGTAAAGCACGGTCAACTTCCCAGAAACCTTCAATTTTTTTGAAGTGGGTACTGTCGTAATGCTCAAAAATAGGATATATTTCTAGAAAATCTGTAAAATCTAAGTCCTGATCTTCAGTGAATTCCTTTACCCAACCGAGATCAAGCGCTAAGCTTGTCGGTGCACCAGTCTCGTCTAGAATTTTATTTTCAACTAATGTTTTATAAACTTCGGCTTTTGTAAGTGCAGGATTTTCTTGTCTAAAAAAGTCAAAACCCTGTTCAACTAGGGGAGGATAGATAATTTGCATATTAACAACCTCATTTCAAGTATTAGATTTATTAAAGCCCCTAAATTTATTGCAAATGATTTGCAATAAGATAAATACAGTATAGTTGAGGTATTGTTTATTGTCAATCGTTAATTGCAAATAGTTTGCAATTAACTTATAATAAATAAAAAAGGGGTTAATAATGCGTTTAACTAAACAACGAAAAGCAATTAGTGATTATTTTGCTGCCAACCCTGAACATGCATTCAGCGTTGAGATGATTTATAACCAAATTGGCGACGGTAAGATGAATCTGTCAACTGTTTACCGTAATGTTGATCGCTTGGCACAATTAGGGCTCTTAGCAAGGACATTAATGAAAAATACGGCTTACTACTATGTAAAAAAAGAAGAACACCAGCATTTCATGATCTGTACCAGCTGCTTTAAAATGTTCCCGATCAATCACGTAATTGAAGAAATCATTCCAATCGCTATTGGGCAGACAGATTTTAAAGCATTAGCTCATGATATTGTGATCTATGGTATTTGCAGAAGATGTCAGCTTCATAACGAAAAGAGCAAGGTCTCTTTTTAGAGTTTCTCTCAAAGAGGGACTTGCTCTTAAGTAAATACAGGGTGTTCTAAGTCGATCATAAAGTTGATCCTAATGATTAAGTTTATGGAACACGATATAGACGCTTGATAAGAAAGCTGGGTCAGAAATTAATTTTTGATCCAGCTTTTTTGAAGCAGTAAAATAAGTTCAAAACATAACTGCTGCGAATGCAAGTAGATGTGTACAAAGTAACCAATTCTACTTGCAGTTCTAATTTCTTTTAACCTATATTCTAAAATGTTAACATCAGATTGAACGATGAATAGAAGGGTAGGAGGTTATTTATATGAAGGTAATTGTAGTTGGATCTTCTCACGGAGGTTTTGAAACCGTTCGCGGAATTTTAGCTGAACATCCAGAAACTGAAATTCAATGGTATGAAAAGGGAGACTTTTTATCTTTTCTTTCTTGCGGAATGCAGTTGTACCTGGAGGGCGTTGTTAAGGACGTTAATTCTGTCAGTTATGCAACACCTGCGGGAATGCGATCAGCCGGGGTTCATGTTTTCGTTAAACAAGAAATTACTAAAGTTGATCCAGCAGCACACACAGTTCATGTTATCGATCATGCAGCTGGTACTGAACGGGATGAAGATTACGATAAACTTGTTTTGAGTGTTGGGGCACTCCCAGCGTCTTTACCAGTTGAAGGCCATGATTTACAGAATGTCTATGGAATGCGTGGGCGTGACTGGGCAATTAAGCTTAAAGCTAAGACTGTTGCTCCAGAAGTTAAGGATGTTGTCGTTATCGGTGCAGGTTATATTGGGGTCGAAGCTGCTGAAGTTTTTGCAAAAGCCGGTAAAAAAGTTACGTTGATCGATGTTTTGCCTCGAGTATTGGACTTGTATTTAGATAAAGAATTCACGGAGCTCTTAACTAGTGAGATGATAAAAAACAATATTTATCCAGCTACAGGTCAAACAGTCAAACGATTTGTAGGTCAAAACGGTAAGGTTAAAAGCGTTGTTACTGACCAAGGGGAGTATCCGGCAGATCTTGTAATTCAGGCGGCAGGAATAAAGGCCAATACGGCTTTTTTGAAAGATGTTATCGAATTGGATGATCACGGTCTAATTAAAATCGATGACTATTTGCAGACATCTGATAAGGATATCTACGCTGTTGGTGACGCGACACTAGTTCCTTTTGCACCAACTGCTCAAAATAACCGAATAGCTCTAGCCACTAATGCACGCCGTCAAGGGCGAATAGCTGCTAAAAATATCTTTGGAGCTGCTCAACCAATGACAACTGTTTCTGGTTCATCAGCGCTATCTGTTTTCCGGTACCATTTTGCTTCAACGGGTGTTAAGACTGGAACAAGTGTCAAACTTGGTGTTGAAACAAAATCAGTCTTAGTCAAAGATACCGTGCAACCTCCTTTTGTTTCTTTAGAAGATGGTAATGCTGAGGTCTGGTTCAAATTAACTTACGCACCATCTGATGGGCGTGTCTTGGGTGCGCAGATTTTATCTAAACGAGATGTGACTGCTAATATCAATGTTATCTCGTTGGCAATTCAGCAGAAGCTAAAAGTAACAGACTTAGCCTACGCGGATTTCTTCTTCCAACCAGGGTTTGACAGACCATGGAATATTATTAATATTGCTGCACAAAAGGCAGCGATCCAGCTCAAAAAAAAAGAAAAATAATATTATATCGAAATAAGAGGAATTTAGTATGGAACCATGGCAACGATCTTGGACTGTGAATAAGTACTGGGTAATGGCACGCTCGCAGTCCATCTATGAAAAGATCAAGAAAATAGCCACCAGCGGCCAGTCCGAGAATGAAAAAGAGCGAACTTACCGCAGCCTACTTGCCGAGGCAACGCAAATGACACCGACGATTGTTACGCTTAGAAATACGTATCAGCATGTTTGGGGTTATTACAAAAAGAAAGCGACTATGGCAGAAAAAGAGTTTTATCTAGAGGAGTTAGCACAGTTATCATTAAAAAAAGATAGATTAGGGCCTTTTCTAGCACATTTAGCAGTAAAATACCAAGTTCAATATTTGTTGCGGTCACGCTTGATAACTGACTATCTAACCATAGTAGATAGTAGTACTAATTATTTTAACTAAGATTTGATTATAAAGATAAAAATACCAGATCAGGAAACTATTTGATTTGGTGTTTTTTTATCTTAGTTCAGCAAACCGATGTGCTTTTTTTGGCTAAAACAATGTATTAAGTTATACTTGCAGTAATTTAAATATTATTGAAAACCTTGTTTTTAAAAGAAAAGAGGCTATAGGGTAATGACTAAAATATACAGTTCTATAACGGATTTAATTGGAAAGACACCTATTGTTAAGTTAAATCAACTAGTTCCAAAAGGTGCAGCCGAGGTATATGTTAAACTTGAATTTTTTAATCCAGCTGGCTCGATTAAGGATAGGATCGCTTTAGCAATGATTATAGCAGCTGAAAATGAAGGTCAATTAACTGCGGGGGGAACAATTATTGAACCGACTTCGGGTAACACTGGAATAGGTTTGGCTGCTGTTGCTGCCAGTAAGGGATACCATTTAATTATTACGATGCCAGAGACGATGAGCATTGAACGTCGAAAGTTAATGAAAGCTTACGGTGCAGAATTGATCTTGACACCTGGTGAAGATGGAATGAAGGGAGCTATTGCAAAGGCAAAAGAACTAGCACACGCACATAATTATTTTTTGCCAATGCAATTTAATAATCCGGCTAATCCACAGATTCATGAAACGACAACGGGCAAGGAAATTGCTGCTGCATTCGGTTCCAAACTTCCAACAGCATTTGTTGCAGGTGTGGGTACAGGCGGAACACTAACTGGGGTTGGGCATGTTTTAAAGGCAATTGATAAGAAAATTAAAATATATGCGTTAGAACCAGCTGAATCACCTGTTTTAAAAACTGGTACAGGTGGTAAACATAAAATCCAGGGTATCGGTGCAGGCTTTATTCCAGCCGTTTTAGATAAAACAGTTATCGATGATATTATTGAAGTTACCAGTGATAATGCACTTAAGACGGCGCGGCTAGTGGGACAAAAAGAGGGCTTTCTCCCTGGAATTTCTGCAGGTGCAAACATTTATGGCGCGTTGCAAGTGGCTAAAAAACTTGGTCATGGGAAATCTGTAGTGACAGTTGCACCTGATAACGGTGAACGCTATTTATCAACAGAACTTTTTAAGGGCTAAGCATAATAACTTCGGCCTCCGAATTAGTTTTAAAAAAACGATATGTGTATTAATAAAAAGAAAGACTGTTTTAAAAAAAGAGCTACTTGTTTTATTTTACAAAACAAGATTGCTCTTTTTTTGGATAGAATAGGGTTTTGAAAAGCGCTTTCTAATATGGCACATAACTTGCTAATACTTTAGTGGGAACTTTATAGAAAGACATTAGGGGGTCGTTTTATGCAAAATCAAGGAGCTGCTAGAGTCAAAGAGCATTATAAGATGTACAAAAAAGGCAAAGTTTGGGTCTTTTCGTTACTCTTTACTAGTGGGGCAGTAATTTGTTTGAGTCAAACAAGTTTAATTCATGCTAGTGCTGTGGTTGATTCTCAAAATAGTACAATTAGTAAAGAAGTAGCAACTGCAGATAGCACTGTTAATGCTCGACAACAAGGATTACAGGCAGGAACTAGTAACTTGAGTTCTTCTGCGGGTAGTAGTGAGAAGGATGTGAGCAGTTTAACAACAGCTGCTGAAAGCGTTTCAACGCCTAGTAGTGTAGAAACAGTGAGCAGCAAAACAGATCAGCAAACGGTAATAGATAAGCAGCCGACTATTAACCAAAGCTCAGCTAGTAAAATAAAGGAACTACCAGCCGATGCTTCAGATTCTTCAACAATAACTTCAACAACAAGTTCAGCAACAACAAATTCTTCGACAACTAATAGTTCAGAGACAGCTACGCAACAGACAAATTCAGCGTTATTTACAAAAGCGGAGAGCAAGTCACCAGCAGTAGCTGAAAATGCTGAGCAAAATAAAATAACTACAAATGAAAAACAAGCCAATATAAGCTCTGAAGAAAGTAAACCAGCGAATACAACCGTAGCGGCAAACACTGATAAAATAGCATCAGCAACGAAAGCGGAAAAGAGCTATAGTGAACCATATCGTAATCAATTTCATTTTTCACCGTCTAAGAATTGGATGAATGACCCCAATGGTTTATTTTATGATGACCAAACTGGTTTATATCATTTATATTATCAGTATAATCCTGAAGGAAATGAATGGGGAAATATGTCGTGGGGTCATGCTACCAGTAAAGATATGATTAATTGGCGTCAAGAGCCGTTAGCAATTCCTATGTTAGCAGATCAAGGCTGGGAAGACTTTGTATACACTAATACCACTGGTAGCTTGGCAAAATACGGAGAAGTTCGCTATGTGGGTATACCAACAACTAATTGGGGCGATGCTAATGGTAAAAAAGCTATTTTCAGTGGGTCTATTTATGTAGATAAAAACAATGTGAGCGGCTTGGGTCAGAATGCAATCCTTGCTTTTTATACAGCGGACTACCAAATAGCAACTAGGATCAATGATGGTAAGGAGAACGGTTGGGGGACTTGGATAGGCTTAAATGAAATTCAAGAACAGCATTTAGCTTATAGCCTCGATGGAGGTAAGACTTTTAAACAATACTCCGCAGATAAAAATAGTGCTGAACCACAACCTTTAATACCTGTAATAGCATCAAAAGGGGGAGATGCAGCTAATTTTAGAGACCCAAATGTGGTTTATGATCAACAAAACAAACAGTTTTTATTAACAGTTGTTTCTAACCAACAAGCATTGATTTATAAATCGGTGGATCTGCTGCATTGGGAGTATGCTTCAAGTATTCAGCGTGAAAAGAACGTTGGGCTAGGTGTTTGGGAATGTCCCGCATTAATACCATTAACAGTTGAAGGAACAAAAACTACTAAGTGGGTTTTAGCAATTAGTATCCAGCAAGGTTCACATGCAACTGGATCCGGGATGGAGTATTATGTTGGCAATATTGATCATAATGGTCAATGGACTCCGGAAAGTACGCAAACAATGGCTAACCCGATGACAATGGATTATGGCGAGGATTTTTATGCGGGAATTCCATTTGCTAATATGAGTAATAATCGTAACGTGATGCTTGCATGGCAATCCAATTGGTCATATACAGGTGATGCTAAAACATCTCCTTGGTACGGTAATATGACGTTACCGCGAGAACTAAAGCTAGTTAAGAGTTCGAACACGACTGATGGCTATTTATTAAAAAACACGGTTATTTCTGAAATAACACATAATGAACAAGCGGATAGGATCGCGCCTGATGACTCCTCTATAACACCACGTGATACAGAGCAAAAAATTGAATATAGTGGTAATCAGTATAAGTTGACTGCTGACTTTTCATGGGACACCAAGAATCCTCCTACCTCAGTCGGCTTTAAACTAAGAGCTTCAGACGATGGAAAGTATTATGTTCTTGTTGGTTACGATCTAACAACGAAGAAATTCTTTGTACAACGTTTAAACACGGGTGAAGCTGCAATGGAGGCTCCGCGAGATAAGATGAATGCCATTGTTGATACTGCTAATGGAACGATTAAGTTAACTGTCTATGTAGATGAAACAAGTGTCGAAGCTTTCGCGAATGATGGTGAAAAATCAATTACCCAGAATTTTTTCATGCGACCGGAGAAGGCGGAAAAGCAGGCGACTAACCAACTTTATCTTTATGTACAAGCTGGGACAGCACATATTACTGGGCTAAAATTAAATCCACTAACCAGTATTTGGGAGAATAAAGCTAAAGTAACCTTTAACTATATTGATGATCGAGGAAACCAACTGCTACCTTCACAACAATGTACAGGTATGATTGGTGATAAGTATCAAACACCGACTGTACCTAAAATTAAGGGTTATTTCTTAGTTAAGAACAACACCCAAAATAAAAATCAAGCCAATTTATATACAGCTCGAGATCAAATAGTAGATTATTTGTATCAAAAAAATCAAACAGAAATTATAACTAAGGATACGACGATTATGACGGCTGCTGATGCTCAGTGGTCACCTGCTGCTAATTTTGTTAGCGGAAAAGATATGCGGGGATATGGACTAACTATCAATGATATACGGGTTACAGGAGCGGTTGATTTAAGTCGTGCTGGAATATATCATGTCAGCTATACTTACACCGATGAGCAAGGAAAGACAGTTTCACAAGTAGCGCAGGTTAAAGTGATTGAACCAGCCATCGCAGCAATAGAGCAACAAGATCATGCCACTCTAAGTGTAAATGAGCAGCAGTCAAAAGATAGTTACATCAATACTTTGAAACTATCCAAAACAGTCAAACACTCAAAATCAAAGCAGTTCGTGAAATTAGCTGTGCTTAATCAGCAAGATTCCAGTGCAACTAACTACTATCCTCAAGCAGTGCGGACAGCTGTTAAAAAGAACATGGTTGATGTAAAAGATAAGCCCAAAGCTGTCCATCCAGTTAAGGCAGTCGGCTTCCAGAAACGTTTGCCGCAAACTGGAAATATTGAAAGTTCATCCCTAAGTATATGGGGAATGTTATTTGCTGGTCTCAGTGGAATTGGAATGTTGTTTGGGCTAAAGAAAAAGAATTTTTAGGGTAAAAGGTAACTTATAAACTAAATAGTAGTAAAAAGCGGTATTCCTGAGGATTAATTTCAGGAGTACTGTTTTTTTCTTAGATGATTTAGCTTTAATACTAAGCATAATTGCTATAATACTATCTTTAGCCTATACTTACACATGGTATTATTATTTTGATAATGAATTAATGCAGAAAGTAAGCTTGGTTCAAAAGTTACTAGGTATCTTTAACTATCCAAGTATTAGAAGATAAGTACTAGAAAAGCTGCTTAACTGTGTGTCATTATTGAGGAGGAACAAGTAATATGGGAAAAATAACCAAAAGTGGAAAGATAGTTGACTTGCATTGCCACCTTCTACCTGGAATTGACGACGGGTCTCCTGATCTTGAACATTCATTAAAATTGGCAAATGACGCTATTAAAGAAGGAATAACGCATATCTTAGCCACTCCACATCATCTTGACGGAGATTACGTTAATCATAAACCAGATGTTCTGCGGCATGTCGCAGCCTTTCAACATGAGCTGGATATTAGGAAAATGCCCTTAACGATTTTTCCTGGTCAAGAAGTGCATATTAATGGTGATTTGATTGAACGGTATGATGATTTACTTGGGATTGACGAAGAAAAAAAGTATATGTTGATCGAGTTCCCGCATGGGAGTGTCCCCGCGTATGCTAAGCGTCTCTTTTTTGAATTACGTAAAGCCGGAACGACACCGGTGATCGTTCACCCTGAGCGTAATCATGAGATTCAAAATGATTTAAATATTTTGTATGACTTTATCTCTGATGGGGCATTATCGCAGTTAACTGCGACAAGTTATGTCGGTGGTTTTGGGGAGAATGTTAAAAAGGTTTCGGATCAGCTAGTTGAACATGGGCTAGTCCAGTTATTTGCTTCTGATGCGCATTCACTTAAAGGACGGAAATTTGCATTACATGAAGCTCTTGAAGAACTTCAGTCTAAGATGGGCCAAGAGAAGGTTGATGAATTTGAACAAACCGCAGAAGATCTCCTGAATGGATTGCCAGTTATGGCACGCGGTTACTCTAGAATAGAGAAGAAAAAGAAACGTTTCTTTTTCTTCTAAAACAAATTAGATTATATTAATCTCTTAGCTAAAAAAGAACTAGTCAAATTATTTTTGAACTAGTTCTTTTTTTATCAATATATTTTAAGTAGCACAATATTAATAAAGAGCTAATGCCTTTTCAAAATAATTAATTATGGAATGAAATTACTTTGTTTTGAAATCAATTGAAAGGTTTGTATTTTAAAATGTTTTGAAAATAATAGATTGACTTAGTAAAACAAACTAAGAATAGTTATTTTTACAGCTTATGTGATAAAAGATGACCAATATTGTGCAAAATCATTTGACTAGATTAAAAACTGATTATAAAATGATGAGCATAGTAAATAAAGGGGATGCTTGTATGGCTAATATTTTTCGTAAAAAACGTGTTGCTGATCTTCTTAAAGAAACAACACCCTTAAGACGAACACTACATACCCTGGATCTCACCTTTTTAGGGATCGGGGCTATTATTGGAACAGGGATCTTTGTTCTAACGGGTAAAGGGGCTTTAACGGCAGGGCCAGCATTATCAGTTTCCTTTTTAATTGCAGCTGTTTGTTGTGGCTTTGCTGGTTTATGTTATGCAGAATTTGCCTCAATGGCACCTGTAGCAGGATCAGCCTATACGTACTCATATGTGGCCTTCGGTGAAATTATTGCATTTATTATTGGCTGGGATTTGATTTTAGAGTATGCCTTAGGTGCGGCAACTGTTTCTGTCGGGTGGTCGGGCTATTTTGTTAATCTATTAGATAACATTGACATTCATATTCCAACAGTTTTAACAGCAGCCGCAGGGACCACACCTGGAGTGACAACATTATTTAATCTACCTGCCTTTTTGGTCGTGCTCTTGATTACATGGATTATTTCGATTGGGATCAACCAAACGAAACGGGTTAATGACACGATGGTTTTCATTAAGCTAGCAGTTATTATTTTATTTATTGTATGTACTATCTGGTTTATTAAACCACATCATTGGACACCTTTTTCGCCATATGGTCTCTATTCATTTAACCATGGAACGACAGCTGGAATTATTCCAGCTGCATCAATTGTTTTCTTTTCTTTTATCGGTTTTGATTCGGTAGCATCAAGTGCCGAGGAAACCGTTAATCCAAGTAAAACCTTACCTCGAGGAATACTCTTATCATTATTAATCTCAACCATTTTGTATATTATCATGACTTTGATTATGACTGGGGTTGTTAAATATACTGTATTTTCCAAATATCTAAATGCACCTATTTTGGCGGTTTTACATGCAACTGGTCAAACCTGGCTGTCAATTATTGTTAGTTTAGGAGCTATCTTAGGTATGACAACAGTTATTCTCGTACAGCTTTACGGGCAATCACGTATTTGTTATTCAATGTCCCGTGATGGTCTTTTTCCAAAATTCTTTGGTGAAGTTAGTTCAAGATACAAGACTCCATTCAAAGGAACGTGGTTTTTTGGAATTATTACTGCCTTGGCTGGTGGTTTCATCAACCTGAATATTTTATCAGAGCTTGTTAATATTGGAACTTTGACCGCGTTTATTTTAGTTTCAGCTGGGGTTCTCTGGATGCGTAAAACTAATCCTGGCATTCATCGTGGTTTTAAAGCTCCAGGTGTCCCATTTACACCACTTATTGCAATTGCCTTTTGCCTTGTTTTAATTGCTGGACTAAACTGGGAAACTTGGGTCCGTTTTGTTATCTGGTTTGCGATCGGACTCTTGCTTTATTTCTTTTATGCTAAAAAACATTCGAAATTAAATATTTAAAGTAGTAAAAAAAGACTTATCTTTTTAGAAAATGCGTGGGTTTTGAAACTAAACTCACGCATTTTCTTAGTTAAAGAAAGAATATATAAAGTAAGCTAGCATTTTAGGGAGGAGATAAGGTAAGATAAAGCTTAGGTTCTGTTTTTTTAATAAACAGATAATTAAACTTAGATCACAAAATAATTCTTGCGGGCAAAGTAGTTGCTGCATGAATTATTTTTGTACATAGCTAATTATATTAACTGTTAAAAGAAATAAGGGAATCGATCAATACTCTTATCTTAGTGATTAGAGCATTACAAGCATATGGGAGGAAGATTTTTTATGAGTCATAATAACGGACAGGAGTTAAGCATCAAACCTGCACAACGAAGGACTTCTTCGTGGGATATGTTCGCTACTTGGGTTGGTGCAAATGCGAATAACGGGACTTGGTACATCGGTGGTGTTTTAGCTGCTTGTGGATTTGCAGCAGCTATGGGCGTTTTATTATTTTCATCGGCACTATCCTATGTTTTTTTGTCACTGATTGGTTTTATTGGTTTCAAAACAGGT
This sequence comes from Liquorilactobacillus capillatus DSM 19910, assembly GCF_001434915.1. GTDB lineage: Bacteria > Bacillota > Bacilli > Lactobacillales > Lactobacillaceae > Liquorilactobacillus > Liquorilactobacillus capillatus. The sequence continues at coordinate 4,851 of NZ_AZEF01000021.1, read as the reverse complement.
GTTTCAACGATGGGAATCAGTCGTGCTTCTTTTGGTTTAAGAGGAAGCTTTCTTCCTTCAGCAATTAATGTTACTCAATTTATTGGTTGGACAGCTGTTAATACATATATCGCAGCTACTTCAGTCAGCTACTTGATGCACGATATTGCAGGGTGGCCACTTTATGGACAAGCTGGCGGAAGTAAAGGAATTATTTGTGGCATATTAGTAATGAGTATCTTGCATATTATTAGTATTGCAAGTGGTTCACGTTCGGTTCAGCTTATTGAAAGAATTGGAATTATTCTTGTTTTCATTTTTGTTTTATGGGAATCGATCGTTGTTTTCCAGACAGTTTCACTGCATGAAATTATGTCATGGCATGTTCCAGCAAAATTTAAAATGAATACCGGAACAGCTGTTGATACAGTTGCTGCATTTAACTTGGCATGGGTAACTGCTGGAGCTGATTTTACACGCTTTACCCGTAAAAAATCAGCGGCAACAGTTATGCCGTTTGCTGGGGCTTTGTTGGGTGTAGTCTGGTTTGCTTTTATTGGTTTAGTAGCAACGATCAGCATCGCGATCGCTTCTGGTAGCTATGATCCTAATAATTCTGATCCAAGTACGATCGCAAGTAAGTTAGGTTTGGGTGTTTTAGCGCTACTAGTTATTATTTTAACCAGTATGACTGCAAATGCGGTAAATCTAATGGCAGCAGGTTCGGCACTCTCAAATATTTTCCCACGGCTGAAGCTTAAAGCATCCTTGTGGATCGTTGCTGTTTTAGCAACCTTCGTGACCTTCATCCCGATGATTTTAGGAAGCTTCCTCGATGCTTTCATCGTTTTCCTTGATTACGTTGGAATGGTTTTAGGACCGATTATTAGTATTATTATTGTTGATTTTTACTTGCGTAATCATGGTTCTTATCGTCTAAGTGAATTAACCAAAAGAAACGGTTGCTACTGGTATACGAATGGAATTAATTGGGTGGCAATCGTAACTTGGGTAAGTGGTGCCGGTATTTTCTTTATTTTGCAGCATAGTTCTATTTTAGAAAAAACAATGGGTGCGACTTTTATCACAATGCTGATTAGCGGGGTTGTTTATTATTATTTGATGAAGCTATTCTACGGAGGCTCTAAAAAAGATGTTAATTAAAGACGTACACATTAATAATCAAGAAGACTTACAAAGTGTCAGAATTACAGCAGGAAAGTTTAGTGAAATTGGGAAGACATTAAAACCGCTCAAGGATGAACAAATTATTGAGGGGGCAGGGAAAGTCTTACTTCCCCCCTTTATTGATTCACACATTCATCTTGATGCGACATTGACAGCTGGTCAACCAGAATGGAACCAAACTGGTACGCTCTTTGATGGAATTCGTATTTGGTCAGAGAGAAAGAAAGAGCTGACTATTGTGGATGTAAAAGCAAGAGCTAAAGAAACAATTTATCAGCAATTAAGATATGGCATCCAATTTGTCCGCAGCCATGTTGATACAACGGATCCACAATTGATAGCGCTGCAGGCTTTGCTAGAACTGAAAGAAGAATTAAAAGATGTTATTGAACTACAACTGGTAGCTTTCCCTCAAGAAGGAGTTCTTTCTTTTCCAAAGGGGAAAGAATTACTGGAACAGGCCTTAAAAGAAGGTGCAGATGTAGTGGGAGGGATTCCGCACTATGAATTTAATCATTTTTATGGAGCTGATTCTCTAAAGTATATTATCAGTTTAGCAGAAAAATATAATACTTTAGTTGATGTACATTGCGATGAGATCGATGATCCAGCGACACGTAATCTTGAAGTGCTAGCTACTCTAGCATATGAGTCTGGTTTGAAAGAGCGCGTGACAGCTAGCCATACGACGGCAATGGGGTCATATAATGATGCTTATACTTACAAACTATTTCGGCTTTTAAAACTGTCACAGGTTAACTTTGTTTCAAATCCACTAGTTAATATGCATTTGGGTGGTCGTTTCGATACATACCCTAAACGAAGAGGTTTGACGCGTATCAAAGAATTATCTGAAGCTGGGATCAACGTTTCCTTCGGTGAAGATGACGTTAAGGATCCATGGAATCCATTAGGAAACGGAGATATGTTAGATCCACTGCAAATGGGTGTATACGCTGCGCAGCTTATGGGGTATAAACAATTACAAAATTCGTTTAACTACGTAACTTACAATGCAGCACGGACGTTGCATATTGATGATCATTATGGAGTAGCAGTTGGTTTACCTGGAAACTGTATTCTTTTGAATGGTCAGGATTTTTATAATGTTTTAAATAAACATGCGGAAGTTTTATATAATATTCATGCTGGAAAAATTATTGCTAAGACCGTTCCGGCTAAACGAGAGCTTTATTTAGACTAGCTTATTGTCCCTAAGCAAAGTAAGATGATGTACAATGAATATAAAAGTTTTATGTTGTGCATTATTCAAAGTAATTAGGGGGATAATTAGTTGAAGAGAGTAGAGTGGATTGACGTAGTCAGAGGACTTGCAATGGTAATGATTGTAGTGGGGCATTCTTTATATGGATATACTTTTTCAGCATTTGCGAGAACCTTATTTGCGGTACATGTTCCTGTTTTTTTTGTTCTTTCAGGTTATTTATTTACACAAAAGAAGTGGAAGGTTTTATTTCATAAAGGCAAGCTCAATTTATTACTGCCTTATATGGCGACCTGCCTACTTATTATAATTTTATCGTAGATTGGATTTCACTTTCCAAGACAGCGTCTCTTAGGAACAATGGGTCTTACTCGGAATACTATTCTTGCAAGCTTTTATGGTTTAGGAACACCAGTGCATCTAAGTTTATTTGGTGGAATACAAATTCCTGCAATTGGTGTAATTTGGTTCTTAGTAACCATGTACTGTGGCAATATGCTATTTAATGCATCTTTAAAGATCGGTACGTATTTTAATAAGCAAGTAGTTATTGTTTTAGTATTATCACTTTTAGAATCTATATTAGGCTTCGTTATAGCACGACGATTGGCACTGCCGTGGTCGTTTAATGCTGCTTTGGTCAGCCAAATATTTTATTGTGGCGGATATTTAATTAGATATTTAAAGTTGATGGAGAATAAAAATCCAGTTTATTTTCTAGGTGGGCTTATTCTTTGGGGCGTATCTGTCCACAGCGGGTTTTTCTATCTAAATACGGCTTTTGCAAACGCACCAGTCTTAGCTATCTTGGGTGCGCTTGGTGGGAGTTTCGTCTTAATGAAATTAGCTCAAGCAATGATCTCATTCAATTGGAAATTATCGTTACTTCGTAATTATGGGCAACTTTCGTTGATAGTCATGTGTTTTCATTTGATTGATATTACGTTGTTGCATATTAGCGGTTTTATTTATAATGAATTAACAATGATACACGTTACCCCGATACTTGTTGTGTGTGCAGTCATTTGCTACCGCCTTCTTTTTACAATATTAGCGGTATTAATTATTCCACATATCCCTCTACTGAGATCTTTCTATCTTAATAGACGTTTTCCAGTAGTTAACCCCAAACTAGGTATTATTAGTAAAAGGCTATTTTAGCTAATAATTGCATGACAATATTTCGGAGAATAGTTGCGCTTAAACAGAAAATGAGTGACAATAAATATAACAGCAAGTATTAGTAAGCTTAACTTAGCTAATTTAAATGTGAGGAGCTGATAAAGATGACTTCAACAATGAAAGCGGTAGGTTTTAAGCAACATTTGTCCCTTGAAAACAGTGAGAGTCTCTTTGATTTTGAAATGCCGATCCCTAAAGCTAGTGGACATGATCTGCTGGTAAAGATTGAAGCAGTTGCGGTTAACCCAATTGACGTAAGTGTTAGATTGAACGGCTCTGAAACATATACCGATCCTAAAATACTTGGTTGGGATGCTTGTGGAACAGTTGTTGCAACAGGAGATCAGGTTACCTTGTTCAAAGAGCATGACTTAGTTTTCTATGCCGGCGATTTCAAGCGTGCAGGGAGTAATGCAGAGTATCAATTAGTTGATGAAAGGCTTGTTGGTCATGCCCCTAGAGGAATGGATATTCCTGAAATAGCTGCGATGGCATTGACTTCGCTAACTGCATGGGAAGCTTTGGTTGAAAAGTTAGAAATTGATTTTGATCAACCTCTTCTTAATAAGAAAAAGACGATTTTGATTATCAATGGTGCTGGTGGCGTAGGCTCTGTAGCAACACAGTTAGCACATTTAGCCGGCTTGCATGTCATTGCAACAGCTTCACGTCCTGAAACTAGTGCTTGGACTAAAAAGCACGGTACTGATCAAACGATAAATCACCGCCAAAATATGAGTGAACAACTGTACGGCTTAGGGTATCAAGATGTTGATTACATCTTAGGTCTGAGCGATATCGATGGTCATTGGGAAGAGATGGCAACAATGATCAAACCAGGCGGACGGATCGTATCAATTACGCAGAATAAACACCCGCTTGATTTAGGACTTTTAAAATCTAAAAGTGCGGAGTTTATGTGGGAGTGGGTGTACACCAAGTCTTTCTATCAGCTGCCAGAAATGATAACGCAGCATGCGAGCTTGGAAAAGATAGCCGCCTTATTAGAGCAAGGTCGACTCAAAAGTACAGCAAATCAAATTATTGAAGGAATCAACGCCGAAAATTTAAAGGCGGCTCATGCTATGATTGAAACTAATAGTTCAATTGGGAAAATTGTTTTGTGTCGTTAAGAGATCTACTTTTCAAATACCTTTTAGCATAAATTTTTCAGATAGAAGAAGATCACATTTAAGTGTAGTTTGCTTAAACATGATCTTCTTTATTTGGCTCTTCGTCAACTGTTGTTGGTGAATCCACTTATAAAAGTTCTAATT